>JAFGLZ010000264.1 GCA_016927755.1 Phycisphaerae bacterium | reverse complement strand
TCCGCAGCAGCCAGCACGATCACGAACACCGCGAAAATCTGACCGTCCATCAAAACCCGGTCCACGCCCCCCCCCGCCTGATACCGGTTAAACGCCACCAGATTCAGATTCGCCGAGTTCAGCACCAGCTCCACCCCGATCAGGATCCCGATCGCGTTGCGCTTCGTGACCATCGTCAAAACGCCCAGACAGAAGATGGCCGCCGCCAGGACGAGATAGTGTGTCAGGCCGATCGCGGCGAGCATCCTTATCTCCTCTCAGGCCGGGCCAGATAGGCCGCGCCGATCATCGCCACCAACAGCAACACGCTGACCACCTCGAACGGCACGAGATACGTCGTCAGCAGCTCTGTCCCGACCTGATCGATCGTCGGGCCCTGCTCCATCGCCTCGGCCGTCCTGTCCCACGGCGCCTGCGTCAGCACCGTCACCAGCCCGACCAGCAGCACGCCGCAAATGACCACACCGGCGACCACCTCGTACCACGGCGCCCGGAACCGCGCCGCCATCGACCGCCCCGTCAGCATCACGCCGAAGATGATCAGCACCAGCGTCCCGCCCGCGTAAACGATGAGCTGAACCGCCCCCACGAAGTTCGCCGCCAGCAGGAAGTAGAACCCCGCCATCGCGCCCAACGTGAACAGCAAGCAGACCGCCGTGCGAACGATGTTCCGGCTGATCACAACCCCGATCGCCGAGATCAGACCCACCGCCGCGAAGCTGTAGAACATCGTCGCCTCGAGCGCGCCCCCCGACTCGATCCGCGTGACGACCGCGTCCCTCGCCGGTGCCGATCCGCCGGCCATCGCCGGCGCGCCCACGCAAACCAGCATCAGGATCGCAGCCGAGATGTATCTCAAACCAATCTTCACGTCGCTATCCATCTCAACTCGTCACCCCCGTCGTTCCGCTGAGGGGTGTCATCTCCGACCAAGCCTCCGTAGCACGGGCATCTTGCCCGTGATCCAAAACGCAGTTGGGTGCCCCATCGCTTCAGCGGTGGGGTACTCGAATTCGTGCGTCCCACTGCAGAGGTGGGCCACCCGGTTCATGTCGCTACCACAATCCCCAGGCAAATGCGCTCCCTGCCACGCATACCTCTACGCCCCAGGCAAATGATCAACCGCCAACTCGCCCACCAACGTCCAACGGTTCCGCCGCCCATACAGGACAATCACCAGGAACCCGAGCGTCAAAAACGCCCCCACCAAGGCCACCACGATCCCCACGAGGTCCGCGACCCGCTCGAACCACGGGTAGGCCGGAACGTTGTACAGCTCCCACAGGGCGTTGCCCAGCAGAAGCACCATCGTCAGCGGCAGTAGCACCTGCACGCACGCGTACATCACCTGGTCGATCCGGATCCGAGGCAGCGTCCACCGCAGCCACATCTGCACATAGATCATCCAGACGCACTTGCCCACGAACCACAGCGGCCCGCTGAACAGCACGCCCCGGATCGCCGAGCCGATCAAACCGTCGCCGAACCACACGCCCCACGACGACGGCAGTGGCGAGTTCCACGCGCCCAGGAACAGGATCGTCATCAGCCCGGCCACCACGAACATCGACGTGTACTCGGCGAAGAAGAACACGCACCAGCGGAACCCGCTGTATTCCGTCATAAACCCCGCGACAAGCTCGCTCTCGCCCTCCGGCAGGTCGAACGGCGCACGCTTCAGGCTCGCCAGCGACGCCACGAAATACGTGAACATCGACACGAAGCAAAACGGATTCGCGAACGCCAGCCAACTGAACCAGCCGTGCGACTGCATCTCGCCCAGCTTCGTGAGCTGCATCGTCCCGGCCGTCATCACGGGAATCAGAAGGCTCATGCCCATCGGGATCTCGTACGAGACCATCTGGCACGCCTCCCGCATCGCCCCGAAGACGCTCCACTTGTTGTTGCTCGCCCACCCCGCGAGAATCACCGCCACCACCTCGATCCCCACCATCGCCAGGATGAACAGCAGCCCCACGTCGAAGTCGCGGAAGACCCACCACGTCCCGAACGGCAACGCCATGAACGCCGCGAAGACCGGCGCCAGCGCCAAGTACGGCGCCAACCGGAACAGCGGCCTGTCCGCCCCGTCGGGGATCAGATCCTCCTTGCCCAATAGCTTCAGCCCGTCCGCCGGCGACTGCGCCCAGCCGTGCCACATCCCCGTCCGCATCGGGCCCAGACGCGACTGGATATGCCCGCTGACCTTCCGCTCCCACCAGATACAGTAGATCGCCACGATCGAGACGAAGATCATGAAGCCGATCACGATCAACAGGTCGCGGACGACCGTGAACTGCAGCGGCCAGAGGAAGTACGCCACCGGCATCCATCGCACCACGCCGGGCAGCGCCTCGCGGATGGCGTCGGTGCTCAGACCCGCGCCAAACCAACTGCCCGGCGACGGCGCCTCGGGGATCGACTCGACGAACCGAAACAGCCCCGCGTGCATCCACGCCAGCACGATGAACCCGACCGTCGCGCCCAACAGCACGAGCCCGCTGAACCGGGCCGCGAGCCGCCCGATCACCTCCGCCCATCGAATCGCCGCCGCCACGCCCAACAACGCCCCACCCGCCAGAATCGGAAGCACGATCAGGATCAGCATCGCCGCCGGGTGCCCGTCCAGCGCCCTGATCGCCAGCCCCGCGCCGATCGCCGCGCCGATGAACGCGCCCACCGCCCCGAACAGCGCCAGGTGGATCGCCCGACGCCGCATCGCAACGTAGTCCTGAATCGGGTTGTCACGCCACGGTACGTGCATCATGCTCAGACCAAAATGCGCTCCGTCCTCCCCTTCCGCGCCACCCGTCGCTTCGCTGGGTGCCCCATCGCTTCAGCGGTGGGGAACTCGAATTCACATCCCCTTCTACCGATCCACCTCGCCCATCACCACGTCAATCGACCCGACAATCGCCGGCACGTCCGCCAGCAGCACGTTCCTGCACACATGGTGCACGATCGACAAGTTGCAGAAGCACGGCCCCCGTACCTTGACCCGCTTCGGAATCGTCTCGCCGTCGGTGACGATGTAGAACCCCAACTGCCCGCGGGCGCCTTCCACTTCGTGGTAGATCTCCCCCGCTGGCAGCTTGAGCTGCCTCGGCGCCTTGCCCTGAATGTCGCCCTCGGGCATCTGATCCAAAGCCTGCCGGATGATCCGAACCGACTGCCGCATCTCCAGGATGCGGACGAAGTACCGGCTCCAACTGTCCCCCACGACCACCCCACGCGGCACGTCGTCGTGCCCGCCGTCCACGCCGACGGGTACCTCGAAGTCGAACCGGTCGTAAATGTCGTACGGCGCGCTCCGGCGGAGGTCCCACTTCACCCCGCTGCCCCGCAGACACGGGCCGCTCAGCCCCCACCGAACCGCGTCGTCCCCCGAGATCACGCCGACCTGGGCCGTCCGCTTGATGAAAATGTGATTGAAGCTCAGCAGATCGTTGTACTCGTCGATCTTCGGCTCGAAGTAGTCCAAGAACCGGCGGCACCTGTCCACCCATCCCTCGGGCAGGTCCCACCGCGGTCCGCCGACCCCGATGTAGCTATACGTCAGCCGCGCCCCGCACGCCTCCTCGAAAAGGTCGACGATGTATTCACGCTCGCGGAATGCATACAGGAACGGCGTGAACGCGCCCAAGTCCAAGCCGTACGCCCCGAAGCTGACCAGGTGCGAGGCAATCCGGTTCAGCTCCGACATGATCGTCCGAATGTACCGACCCCGCTCAGGCACCTCGATGCCCGCCAGCCGCTCGATCGGCATGGCATACGCGCAGTTGTTGATCATCGCGGCCAGGTAGTCAAACCGATCCGTATAGGGGATGTACTGCTGCGCGGTGACGCGCTCGCCGATCTTCTCGGCGCAGCGGTGCAAATAGCCGATCACGGGCACCGCCTCGAGGATCAGCTCCCCGTCCGCCTTCAGGATGATCCGCAACACGCCGTGCGTGCTCGGATGCTGCGGGCCCATGTTGATGAACAGCTCCTCGCTGGCGACGTCGAGCTCCTCGGTCGCGGCGCGCGACCACTCCTCGTCATCGCGATCGCGATCCATCATCAGGTCCGGAGCTGTCGTCCACTCGCTGCGGGTCATGTGCTTGCCGTCATCCGCGCCGCCGATCCCAATCGCGGCTATTCCTCCGTCGCCTTGCTCGCCGCCGCCTCACCGGCCGGGTCCGGAATACCCTCATACGACGTCGGGAACTCGTAGTCCTTCCGCAAAGGATGCCCGACCCAATCGTCCGGGCACAGAATCCGCGCCAAGTTCGGGTGGCCGTCGAAGACAATACCCATCATGTCGTAGGCCTCCCGCTCGTGCCACTCCGCCGCCGGCCAGATGTCCGCCACCGACGGAATATGCGGCCGCTCGCGGGAAACGACGACCTTCACGGCGAACGTGTGCCGCTCCCTCCACGGCTTCCCCGCCACCGGGCTCAGCCGAGCGGCCGATTCCGGCGAGAAACCCGCCGGGCGATCCATCGCGTGCAGATCGTAAACGGCCGCCAGTTTGCCCTCATCCACCAGGTCCACGCTGCTGATGCACCGCAGCCAAGAGAACCCCAGCCGTTCGTCGTCACGAAGAAATGCCGCCACCTCGCGCCACCCCGAGCCCTCAACCGTCGCGTGCGGGTGCGCCGTATCCAGCCCCCCCGGACGGACCCGGTCGCCGAAACGCTCGATCAGGATGCGGTTGATCTCTTCCGGACTCATCGATCCCTTCGCCGCATGGCTAGGCCGTCGCCGGCGCCTTGGCCATCGTCTGATGGGCGATCTTCTCCTGGAGCCGCATCAGCCCTTCCAGCAACGACTCGGGCCGAGGCGGACACCCGGGAACGTATACGTCCACGGGAATGACCAGATCCACGCCCTTGACCACGTGGTACCCGTACTTGCAGTAGGGCCCGCCCCCGATCGTGCACGCACCCATCGCCAAGACGTATTTCGGATCGGGCATCTGGTTCCACAACCGGCGGATCCGACTGGACATCTTGTACGTCACCGTGCCCGCCACGATCATCAGGTCCGCCTGCCGTGGGCTGGGTCGAAACGCGCCCGCCCCGAACCGGTCGATGTCGTACCGGCTGGCGCCCGTGGCCATCATCTCGATCGCGCAACACGCCAGCCCGAACGTCACCGGCCAGATGCTGCACCGCCGGGCCCAGTTGATGGCCCAGTCCACGGAGGTCATCATCAGCCCCGGCTCGAATCGGTTCTCTATTAGACCCATAACAGCTTCTCGTGAAAAGACTTACGCTTGGCTGCCGCCGGGCCGCGATCTCATCGAGGGCGGGCTCGCCCGCTACTCCTCCGGCGAGGTCGGCGGCGGACCAGGGATCCGCTCCCGTTCGTCACCCATACGTCCATGGCTGACGGCCCGGACCCAATCCAGGTAGCCATAGCGCCAGAGGTACAGAAATCCGACCACCAGCACCCCGAAGAAGAAAAGCATGTCCCACAAGGCCGCCACGCCGGCGCCCTTGTAGATAACCGCCCACGGGTAGAACAACGCGATCTCGACGTCAAAGACCAGAAAGACCAACGCTACGACGTAAAAACGTAGGTCGAACTGGACCCAGCTCGGCCCGATCGTCTTCTCACCGCATTCGTAAGTCTCGCCCTTTTCCTGATTTGGCGCCTTCGGCCGGATCAGCAGGCCCAACATCAGCGCGCCGAAGACGATCAACCCGCCCGCTGTCGCGAAGATCAGCAGGCCGCTGACGGTATGAACATTGGTCTCGACGGCGAGCATCGGGCGATCAGTCCTCTTGCCTCTTGGCCGGGGTCTTCTCGGCCTTGCCTTCCTTGGGCGGCGGCTCAACGCCCTCGAGCGTTCGCAACATCGCCTCGCGATGCGGCTCCGCCCGGTCGGCCCAGGCCTGCCTACGAGCCTCAGCCCACATGGGCAATTGCGGCCCAGCTATCCACAGCGGCTCGGGCGTCTGCCGTCCGTCGCGGGCCAGGGCCACGAAGTCGCCCACGCAATCCTCGCGACGATAGCACGATAGATCGTGGTTGTCGCCCATGTGCAGACACGACGTCGGGCACGCATCCACGCACATCGCGCACATCAGGCACTTGCCGTAGTCGATCTCGTACCGCGTCAGCGCGCCACCGACCGCCACATTCAGCGCCTTGTCGACCTTCCGCGGTTTCGTCCGCTCGACGGCGATGCACTCCACCGGACAAATCTTCGTGCACGCCCCGCACGCGATGCACCGCTCGAGCTCGAGCCAGTGAATCCCACGTGATCGAGGCTTGACCGTCGGCGCCACGTTCGGATACTGCACCGTGATCGTCTTGGCGAAACAGTACTTCAGCGTGACGCCCAGACCGATCAGGATCGAGCTGAACGCCGACCAGACGTTGTAAAGATAGTCGCGCATTCGTGGTTTCGTTGCGTTGTAGGCGCGCCCTCGGTGACGACTTGCTTATAGCGTCCACCCTGCGCACTTTCAACCACCCATTTCCGTCTTTGCCGCGACGCGATGGCGGCCGGCAGCCCCCCGCCGCCCCTCCTGCTACAATGGATCGCTATGCCCTCGTTGCTCGATGACGCTCGAATCGTCCTCGTCCGACCGAAGATCGCCGGAAACATCGGCGCAACGGCCCGGGCGATGGCCAACATGGGCCTGTCGGATCTGGTCCTCGTTAGCCCGAAGGCCGACCCGACGGACCGCCGGGCCAGACAACGAGCCGCCTGTGCCGAGGCCATGCTCTCCTCCGTGCGCGTCGTCGACACGCTCGAATCCGCCCTGAATGACGTCCACTGGACCGTCGGAGCCACTTGCCGAGAAGGACGCTATCGCCGCGCCATCGAGATGGACCCGAGAACCCTGGCGGCAACAACCGTCCAGCGCCTAACCGAGGGCCAACGAATCGCCCTGGTCTTCGGCCCCGAGGACCATGGCCTGGAACGAGGAGAGCTGCTGGCCTGCGACGCGACCGTCCGAATCCCCAGCCAAAACGACTACAGCAGCCTCAACCTCGCTAGCGCCGTGATGGTCTGCGCCTACGAGCTCTACCTCGCCGCGGGAATTCCCGGAGGATACCGACCCGTGCCCCCCAAACTCCTCCGACGAGGAAGACCGGACCTCGCCGATGGCGAGACCATGGCCCGTATGATGAACAAGCTCCGCGACGGCCTCGTGGAGCTCGGCTATCTCAGGCCGGAGCATCCCGAGCACTTGCTCTCGGCCATCCGCGCCGCCCTGAGCCGAGCCCAGCTCACGGTCACCGAGGCGCGAATCCTCATGGGACTGGCCCAGCAAATCCAGGAGTTCGCCCGCTACGGCCCAAAGAAGCGATGACGCACCACGACCACCAGCACCGAATGATCTCCCACTGCCCGGCCTGTCGGAGCGATCGCTGGAGCCGGCGCTTCACCAAGAACGGCTGGCGCATTCGCGCCTGCCGAGCCTGCGGCTCCTGGTTCGTGGCAAACCCACCGACCGACGATCGTCTCCGAGAGATCTACCGCCAGGAGTACTTCACCGAGTACCTCGCCCAGCATGCGCAAGAAGAAGAAGCCGCCGCCTGGCGCGCCGCCGTCGCCAACGCACGCCGCCGCCTGGCCCTCATCAGACGGTATGCCCCACGAGCCAGGACGCTGCTCGACGTCGGCTGCGGGACCGGCGCATTCCTGTCAGTCGCCCGTGAGGCGTACGAGTGCTGCGGAGTCGACGTCTCCGCCGAAGCCACCGCCGTCGTCAGAGATCGTCTGAACGTGGAAGCCCACGCCGGAGACCTGCGCTCACGCGCGCCGTCCCTCAACCCCAAGGACGTCATCTGCATGCTCGACGTGGTCGAGCACGTGCCAGACCCCGCGGATGTGCTCGAAACCGTACGGACCCTTCTCACCCGGCGCGGCATTATCCTCCTGACCACCGGCGACACGGACAGCCTCGTCTGCCGGATGACCGGTCGCGCCTGGCACCTCATGACCCCGCCGGAGCACCTGACCTTCTTCAGCAAGACCGGCTTGATCCGAATGGTCGAGCGCTGTGGGCTGAGCGTCGAGCACGTCTCACACCGCCCCGTGGCCGCCAACATCGGCTACATGGCCGAGAAGATCGCCGCGGTCATGGGCCCCCCGCTCCGCTGGCTGCCCAGGCTGACCTCACTATGCGCGCTGGCCAAGAAAGACGTGGACGTCAACCTGCTCGACGTCGTCACCCTGATCGCCCGACCGCGATGAGAAGCAGGAGCGTCACTCCAGCGCCAACGCAGGCCAGAGCTTCAGCGCGCTGCCGCCGACGGAGACGAGCGCCCGCCCGTCGACGCTCATGTCCATCGCCAGGATCGGTCCGTCATGGGCGTCCCAACTCAAGACCAGCCGCCCCGTGTCCGCCTCCAGGACGCTGATCTTCTTGTGGCTTCCCGTGATGATCCGCCTGCCGTCCGGCGTGTAGAGAGCGCAGTAGATCTTGTGCAGCCGCGTCCGAGTAAGCCAGACGCGCTGTCCGTCCGCGACGTTCCAGCAAATCAGGTGGCCGTCGTTGTCCCCGGAGACCAAATGCGAGCTGTCGGGCGAAAAGGCCACGGCGTCGACCGCGTCCGTGTGGCCCGCCAGCGACCTGACCAACCGCCCCGTCCGATACTCCCACAGACAGAGCACGCCCGTCTTCCCCCCGGCCACGATCCACAGACCGTCGTTCGAGAGGTCGAGGTCCCATACCTCATCGGGATGGGTGAGAGTGTGTAACGTCTCGCCGGTGCCCGCATCCCATACCCTCACCGTGTGATCCCAACTGCCGGTGACGATTCGGCGACCGTCCCGGGAGAATGCCGCGCAAGAAACGCCCCCGGTATGCCCCTCGAGAACCCTCAATTGCCTGCCGGATGCAACCTCCCACACGCGAGCCGTATGATCGTTCGCGTCGTCGCCCGCGCAGGCGGAAACGAGCCGCGTGCCGTCCGGACTGAAGGCGACACTGCTCACACGGTCCCGGTGACCACGGAGCGTCAGCACCGGCTCACCGATGACGTCCGATCTCCAAAGGTCCACGCTACGTCCGTGGCCGCACGCCGCGACGAGCCCCCCATCCGGCGAGAGCGCGACCCCCTCCAGTGCAACGTCATGCACCCAAGTCCGCGCATCGCCAATGTCACGCGGATCCCAGACCTTGCACGTGTCGTCGTCGCTTGCCGTAACCAGGCGCGTTCCGTCCGGCGAGGCGCACACGTCGCGGATGAACCCCGTATGCCCGTGCAGAATTGCCATGACTTCATCAGTGGCTGCGCTCACGATCTGCAGCGTCCCGTCGGGCACGTTGGCCAGATAGCCCCACTCCTGACTGGGATACGTGAAATCGGCGCGCGGGTTCACCCTCTCGGCCAGCAGCCTGCCCGACCGAACGTCCCACGCCTTGGCGATCAGTCCACCGCGGTATCTCATCCATACGCGTTTCCCGTCCTGTGAGAAGTCGGCCCGGGAATCGCCCGGCAGATCGGCGTCAAGCGTGAAGAGCCGCTTGGCCGCATCGAGATCCCAGACGTTTACGGTGCCCGAGGCAAACGACGCGTAGCGGGTTCCATCCCGCGAAACAGCCAAGGACCGCGCGTCTCTATCCTTGAACGTTCGCAAGAGCGATCCGTCCGGAAGGCGCCAGACGAACACGGCACCGTCCCAGCCTGCCCCCACGAGCTTGGCGCCGTCCCGAGCGAACTCAAACGCCTTGACCTCCTCGTCCGCGGCCTTGAAGCAGACGCGCGGAGGTCGAACCGAGACGTCCCAGACGCTGACAGCGTCTCGCTCCGAGACGGCGAAGTACCTCGAATCGGAGGAGAATGCGAGCGCCGCCACCTGGTCGCCGCCAAACTTCAGAAGCGGCGCCTCGTCCGTGATCGTCCACAGGCACAAGGAGTCGTCCCGGTCGAACGCGAAGACCAGTTCGCCGCTGGGCGCCAGACGCATACCCCCCGATGTCGCTTTGACCTTCGAGATCGCCCCGCGGGTCTCGCCCGTCACCGGGTCCCAGACCCGCGCGCCGCCCGTCTCGGCTAGGCTGGCAACGTACTTCCCGTCTTCGCTGAACTTCACGAACCGAACGTCGTCAACGTGCCCAGTATAGGTCAGTAGGCTGCGATCGCTCAGCCAGGCGAGCCGAGACCACTCCCACCCGCGAAACTCCTTCGGGCACGCCTGCAGCATCTCCTTCATCTGGGCCGTATCGCTTCTCTGGAACGCGTTGTAGGCAAGATGAACCCTGTTGAGATAAAGACTGCGCTGCGCCGCCTCGGCCTCCCGCCTGGCCAGCTCCTCGGCCGAGACCGCCCGATCCCGTTCGACCGCCAGACGCCTGGCGCTGACCGTCGTGACCGCCGCGAAAACGACAAGGCTTAACAGCAGACAGGCCGACAACACGGAGATGGCCTTGTGCCGGGCAAGCGTCTTCCTCAGAACGTACAGACCGCTGTAAGGCTTGGCCTCGATCGGGCGACCCGAAAGATATCGCTCGATGTCGTTGGCCAACGAGTTGGCCGTCGTGTAACGCCGATCAGGGTCCTTCTCCAGCGCCTTGAGCACGATCGTGTCGACTTCGTCGTCCAGCAGACCGTTGTACCGCGACGGTCGAGACGGTTCGGTCTCCACGATGTGTCGCAGCACCTGTGGCACGCCCTCGTCCGTCGGGTAGGGCCTACGACCCGTCAGGAGCTCATAGAGAATCACCCCGAGCGCGTACACGTCCGTCCGAGCGTCGATCGCGTCGGGATTGCACGCGGCCTGTTCGGGAGAGGCGTACGCCAGCGTCCCCATGAACCCGCCCGTCTGCGTCGTCAGCGTGTCGATCGTCTCCTGACCGATCGGCTTGGCGATCCCGAAGTCCAGAATGCGGGGCTCCCCGCCCTCGTCGACGAAGATGTTGCTCGGCTTCAGATCGCGGTGCATGATCCCCCGCGAGTGCGCGTACCCGATCGCCTTGCAGATCTTCAGGAAGAAGCCCAACGTCTCCCGAACGTCCAGCCCCGCCACGACCCAGTGGTCCCGCAACGGCAACCCCTCGACGAACTCCATGGCGAAATAGTGACGACCGTTCGCCTTGCCGCGATCGTATAGCCGGACGATGTTGGGATGCTCGAGCCGAGCCACCAGCTCGATCTCACGCTCGAACCGGCGCTGCTCTCGACCCGTGGCGTAGGGCCCGCGGAGAAGAACCTTCAAGGCGAGCGTGTGGCCGGTCTTACACTGGACAGCCTTGTACACGACGCCCTGGGCGCCGCGGTGGATCTCGTGCAGCAGCTCATACCCTTCGATCCCGGGCGTCGTCGCCGAACCCCCCTCGTCGACGCCCGCCTCGGGCGAGGCCTCACCGTCGGCGCTGGAGCCCTCCGACCACCGCTCCCCGCTCGTCTTGATGAAGTCGCTGCCGAACTCCAGACACGTCTCGAAGAGACTGAGGTTCTTGCGGACCTCCTCGAGCCGCGCCCGGCAGACCGAGCACGACTGAAGGTGGGGCTGTGAGACCAGAAGCGGCGAGTCCGCCTGCAACTCGGAAAGCCGCTCGAGTTCTTCCAGGCTCAGACACTCCCCCATCGGTCGTTCCCCAGAAGCGCGGCCACGATTCCGCCCTAAGCGTACACAATATGGTGGATACGGCCGCTCCCTGTCAACTCGACATCGGCGATACGGGACACTCTTTCCGCCTTGCTTGCTGCTATGATAATCAATGGGGACTTCTCTCAGCGTAAGTACCCCACATGGACTGCCCTAGGCAAGCCCACGGGACGGCCGTCTGCCCCAGGTGCATCCAACCTCACGTGGAGGCTTGAACGGGCGGAAAGCAGCGATTCTGGAAGGGACGGGACAATGACGCCGGCAACTCGACGACGACGGGCAACGACACTGATCCCCGTCTGCATCGCGCTGTTGATGTATGCCCAAGAACTCCGCGCCGTCCCGGCCAACCCCGACGCCGCCACGCTGACTCAGCCGGACGGAACCGCGATCACTCTCTTCCTCAAGGGCGACGAGCATGCGCACTGGTATGAGGACGAACGAGGTTACGCCGTCGTCCGACGGTCCGCGGATCGCACGTGGGTCTATGCCCGCCAGATCGACACGAAGCTCGCCCCCACGAGCCACGCCGTCGGCCGGGTCGATCCCCAACGGCTCGGCCTCGCAAAACCCGATACCAGCCGACTCGCCGCCCTGGCCGATGAACGTCAGGCCGACAAGATCGCCGCCAAGACGCCCGCACCCTCGGCGCTCACGACGACCCGGACCCTCCTCAACCTTGTCGTCCTGGTCAACTTCGCCGACCTGACCATCCCCTATGCCAAGGAGCAATACGAGGCGCTCTTCAATGAGATCGGATACACCGACGACGGCGCCCAAGGATCGGTCAAGGACTTCTACCTCCAAGCCACCTACGGCGCCGTGACGGTCCAATCGACCGTCGTCGGCCCCGTCACCCTCGACAACGGATACGCCTACTACGGCGCCAACGACGCCGAGGGCGACGACGTCCGCCCCGGACAAATGGTTCAAGAGGCCCTGGCCAGACTCGAGGACCCCAACTACGGCTTCGATTTCGATTTCTCGACCATGGACGGCGACAACAACGGCACCATCGATGGCCTGACCGTCATCCATGCCGGCGGCGGCGAGGAGTACGGAGGAAACGACCCGGATTACATCTGGTCGCACTTCTCGGTCTTCGGATTCGCACACTACGACGGCGTAACCATGGTCGTCTATCAAACCGAGCCGGCCCGGCGCGGCGGAGACTCTAACCCAAGCACTTGGGGCGTCACACGGATCGGCGTCATCTGCCACGAAATGGGACACTCCCTCGGGCTGCCCGACCTCTACGACTACGGCGGAGACAGTCGCGGCGCGGGACGATTCTGTCTGATGGCAGGCGGGAGCTGGAACGGCAATGACGGAACGAGCCCCGCACTCCCGAGCGCATGGTGCAAGACGCTGCTCGGCCTGGTCGTGCCCACCGTCATCTCGGGGCCGGGCGCCTATTCGCTCGACCAGGTCGTCACCACCCCGTCGGTCTACAAGCTCCAAGGGCCGTTCGCCGAGAACGAGTACTTCCTCATCGAGAACCGTCAAGGCGCCGGCTTCGACTCCTCCCTGCCGGGCTCGTCCCGCGGCCTGCTGGTCTGGCACGTGGACGAAAGCCGTCCCAACAACGACGACCAGACGCACTACAAGGTCGACCTCGAAGAGGCCGGCGGCACCCAACACCTCGAGCTCAATCTCAACAGCGGGCAGGACTCCGACTACTTCCGCGCCGGTAACGTGACGAGCTTCACCAACATGACCACCCCGAGTAACCTCGCCTACAACGGTGCGCCGCTGGGAATGAACGTCACGAACGTCTCGGCAAGCGGTCCGACGATGTCATTCGACGTGTCGTTTCCGTATCGACTGGATCTGGGCTTCATCAACGAGCCCTGGGGCAGCGTCCAGGTGTCCCCCGATCCGCCCGACGCCAACCAGCCTGAGTACCCCGACGGCACGATCGTCACGCTCACGGGCGAGCCGATAGACGACCGAATCTTCTCGCACTGGGACGTCTACGACCCGAACTTCCCAGGCGACGCGAACCACGCAATCGTCGATTCCAACAACCCGACGACGATCCTGATGAACGCCGATCGGCAGGTAACGGCTGTCTTCAAGTGCTCGAGCGCCGGCGGAGAATCACTCGCCGCGCCGTTGCTGGCCCTCGCGCTCCTGGCTGTCGGTCGTCGTCGCCGCTAGAAATCGCGTGCCGGCGTGACTACTGATCCTGAACGATGAAGCTGGCGGCCTCGTCTTCGTGGGGCAGGTACTGACCGACCGGACAGAGCACCTTGCTGTCCTCATCGCATCGGACAACGAGCTTCCAGAGCGCGTCCAGGTTCTCCTTCTCGTGGTCCGTCTCGGGGATGAACTTCACCTGGGAACCTTCGAGACTGATCTTCATGGTCATCTCCTTCCACTTCCGCGGCATCGGCGGACTCGCCCTGAATTGGATGTGCTTCGCGGACCCTATCATGCCACGCCCGTCTCGGGAATACAAGAAAAGCGCGGCCCCAACACATGCCAGCGCGCGACCGGACGCCCCACGCGGCTCACGAACCCGACCATCCTCCTCCCACCAACACGCCCCGGAAATGGTATGATCCTCCACACGCGCGAGCCCACGATCGACGCTCGCCGATCGTCTGCATGTCCGACGTCGGCCAGGCCTTCTCCGAACTCCATCGCGTGCTCGAGGAACGCGGTGTGCTCGCCATCTGTTTCACCTTGAGGAAGTACCTCGAGGATCGCGAGTTCGTCCGACACGGACTCCGCCTCTACGAAGAGGATGACGTCCAAAACCTCCTGGCTTCCGCGGGATTCGCGGACGTCCGCGTCATCAACGGCGTCGATCGCCACCGGGAATTCGCCTGCGCCGTTGGCAGAAAGTGAAAGACCTTATCCGCCCGAGACTCCCGGACCAGGCGCTCAGACCCGAGCCTGACCCTTGAAGCTCGTGAACTCCCCGGCGTCGAAAAACACGCCCCGACAGACGGGGCACCCGTCGTACCACACGTCGAAGTGATCGCCTTCCGCCATCCGGACCATCAGCACGCCGCAAACGGGGCAGCCCGGCCGCGGCACCTTGGCGTATCTCCGCCCCATCGCCGGGTCGCCCGTGTCGATGATTTCGGAGCCCTCCGTGGCTCTGAGCAGCTCATGCTCCATCCGATCGAACCAGATGCCCTTGCACTGCGTGCACCGATCGACTTCGACTCCCTTGTGGAAGACCTTTTCCATCTCCGAAAGGCACCTCGGGCATCTCATCGTGGCTGCTCGCAAACGACGCAAGCTCCGGACTCCTCCGGGCGGGCGGCACGAACGACCCGCCGCCCTCAGTGAGCCGGGCCTCGCCTCAAGTCAAATATGCCACGGGTATGCCGCTCGGGCGATTATGCTTCTTGGAGATGTTTGTAACGGCCCCACGCGGGTGCGTGACCCCAGCCTACTGGCCCACTTGAAGGATCAGCCACCCCACGCTCGCTTTAGCGCCTGCAGATACGCGATGCCGTGCTTCTCCTCCGGCAGAAGGTACGAGCCTTCCGTCCACTCGTTCCACGCGTTCACGAACACGGCCGGCGGACGCTTGGCGTCCCCCGCGACGAAGTCGGCGGCCAACTTGCAGAGACGCCCGAAGCGCTCCGGCGTGTTCCCGACGACCACGTGAGTGTACGGGTAATTCGTCTTGGCGAAGGGAAACTTGACGTTGCGTTCGCACCGCGGAGTGACGTCCCAGCCCATCGTCACGACCGGACAGTACGGGAGTGACGTCTGCGCCATGCCCTTCCAAGCATGGACGTGCGACGTGATGAGGTCGTCGTACTCTTGGGTAAGGTTGGCAGATGTCTTCGACGCGTAAACGACGTTGTAGGTGGTGGTCGAGCGGAACCCCGCTTCCTGGAGTTGGGCCACGAGTCTCGGGTCTCCCGTCATCGCGTTCCAGTGAACCGGCGGCAGCCCGGCCTGCCCGAGCTTGCCGTCGATCGCCGCCAGAAGCGACCTCGTGTTGGCTGCGCCGCCCAGTTGATTGATGAAACGCCCGGGGGCAAAGATGCTGAAGAACAGCCGACCTTCCACGGTCCAGTAGTTGGGTTGTCGGAAGTAGTGGTGGATGCAATAGTCGATGACCCGGGCCAGATCCGCTGGGCTGTGGCGCGACGGCAGCCAGGAGTTCCAAGGCTTGTCGTACGGGGCGGGAAAGTAGTCGCTCCAGTCGTGGTTGGCCCACATCAGGGCGAACTTCAGCCGGTTGCGGTTCGGCGCCTTCAGAAAGCCGTTCTCGAGGGCTTCCTCCATGAGGCGCACCCCCGAGTACCAGTACCAGTCGAACAAAAACACGTCGATGCCGTGATCGGCCGCAAGGTCGATCTCCCGCCGCGACCACTTGGGGTCCGACTCGTCAAAAAAGCCCCACGAAGGGCGCAAAGGCTGGTAGTGGCCCGGGAACCGAGGGATAGCGCCCTTGACCAACTCCCACTCGCACCAACCGTAACCGTGCCATGAGTCCATGTGATCGTAGCGGTGCCAGAGCGGGCAGTAGACGGCGACGACTTGGCCGCGAGCGCGACTTGAGGTGGCCCTACGCTCGGCGCCGGATGCCGGCAACACCATCGTCGGGAGATTCCCCGCCACTCCCAGTGCCGCCGCGGATTTCAACAACCGACGACGATCGAAGCCAGACTCTTCTTGCTCCTTGCTCATCGGATCTTGACTCCTGTGAATCCACCCTTCGGACGGGTAGGAACTTCATTCGCCACCAGGCCCGACAGCACGAGCATCCATCGACCATTCATCACGCGACTCCTTCGGCACACAGGCGACAAAAAAACCGCGCCGTCCACCGGACGACGCGGCCATTGTCGCCAAACCTGATGTGCGGGGCTATACCTTCCGCACGTTGACCGCCTTGGGGCCTTTCTCCCCCTGCGTGATCTCGAACTCCACCGTCTCCCCTTCAGCCAGGCTCTTGTACCCGGTTCCCTGAATCTCGCTGTGGTGGACGAATGCGTCCGTGCCGTCGTCGACCTCGATGAAACCGAATCCCTTGCTGTCGTTGAACCACTTCACTCTACCGGTAGCCATGAACAGGCTCCTTCTTACTCACTCGGCGCGCAGGATTTGCAGGACACATGCAGGCATGCTCGACGAACCACGAGGTGGGTACGACCGAAATGGTCTGAAACTCTCGCAACGAGGGGACAATGCCTGATACGTTCCGCAAACCGACCCGGATGCCTCCCGGGTCCGCCGACGGCGCCGGAAACTCCTCCGCAAGCCACCGCCGGTCCTTCTTACTCTACGAACTCTCGTGTATCCTTGCTGCAAGGTCCCTCTATGTCAAGGGCCTGCAGCCGATTCCGCAAAAACCGATGACGACCATCCGCCACCTCGGGCCCAATCCCGGTCCCTAGCCAAGTATCGGCAAACACGCCGCTTGAACATCAGCCGCCCGCACGAACGTGAGACGCCCCTCGGCACCGGATGCGCCGCCTCGCCGAGCCCAGCCCGCCGGTCCGAACCACCCTTCGCCATTGACGCTGGCCGACGAATCCCGGACCCTACGCGTCAGCCCGGCGACTCGATGCCCGGCATCTCACCCCACAATGGAAAGGACGACCATGAGAATCGCCCTGGTTTCTCTGCTAACGCAGTTCCTCCTCGTCGCGCAAACCCAGGCCAAGGACTGGCCCCAGCATAAGGGCGATCCCGCCCGATCAAGCATCTCCACCGAGACGCTCAAGCTGCCGCTCCGCGGCCAATGGGTCTTTCAACCCGCCCACACCCCCAGACCCGCGTGGACCGAGCCCGGCAAGGAGGCCACCCGCCTGGACTTCGACTACGCCCCGCAACCCGTCGTCGCCGACGGACGCGTTTTCTTCTGCTCGTCCGCCGACGACACCGTCCGCGCCTTGAACATCGCCTCGGGAAGGGTCCTCTGGCGCTTCACCACCGGAGGACCACTCCGATTCGCCCCGGCCGTCGCCGACGGCAGAATCTACGTGGCCTCCGACGACGGCTGCGTCTACTGCCTCGACGCCGAGAAAGGAAACCTCGTTTGGCGATTCCGAGCAGCCCCCGCCGACGACCTCCTCATCGGCAACGGCCGAATGGTCTCCCGATGGCCCCTCCGAAGCGGCGTGATCGTCTGCGACGACCTCGTCTACACCGTCGCCGGAATGTGGCCCACCGAGGGCATCTACGTCTACGCCCTCGACGCCAAGACCGGCAAGGTCCGCTGGAGAAACGACTCCACCGGCGTCCAATACGTCGAACTCCCCCACCCCGGCGCAACCGGCTTCTCCGGCGTCGCCCCCCAAGGCTACCTGGCCGTCTCCGATGACGTCCTCCTCGTGCCCACAGGCCGGAGCTGCCCCGCCGCCTTCGACCGCCACTCAGGCAAGTTCCTCTACTGCTGGCCGCATCGAAACTGGTACGACGCCAAGCGAGGCGGCTGCTGGCTGACCACCGGCGCCGGACTGTACTTCAACCCCACGCGCGAGATCCGAGGAACCAGCGAGTCCTACGTCGGTGAGTGCCCCTACCTACCCAAGGACGGCATGGTCGCCTACGACGTCAAAACCAACCAGCCCGTCTTCGTCCTCGAGGGCAAACACCGCGTCCTCGTCGCTGGCGATACGCTCTTTGCCGTCGGCAACGGCGAGGCCGCCGCGTACGACCTGGCCGCCCTGCGAGCCAAAAAGCCCCCCGCCAAGGCCGTCAAGTGGACCGCGCCGCACCCGCGCGTCTACAGCATGGCCCTGGCTGGTAACCTCCTCCTCATCGGCGGCAAGGCCATGGTCACCGCCCTCGACGCTAGGACCGGCCAGAACAAGTGGTATCAAACCCGCGACATCCCCGGCCCCGTCCGCGGCCTGGCCGTCGCCCGAGGAAGCGTCGTCGTCTCCACCGACCAGGGCATCGTCGCCTGTTTCGGCCCCGTCGGCGGCGGACCACGAACCGTCGACGACTCACCCGACTGGCGGCTGACCATCCCGAACCAAGCAACGACCTCCGCCAAAAAGATCCTCAAGCAGTCCGGCAAGCGATCGGGATACGCACTCATCGCCGGCTCGACCGATCCCGCCCTCGCCGCCGCCCTCGCCATGAACAGCAAACTTCACGTCGTCCAAGCCGTCCAAGGCGAGAATCAAGCGGCTGAGGCCCGAAGCAAGCTCATGCAAACCGACCTCTACGGCCCCCGCGTGGCGATCGTGAGCGTCGACGACGTGACCCAACTGCCACTAGCGCCCTACTTCGCCGACATCGTCGTCATCGCCGGCAAGCCCGGCGACCTCTCCGGGCGCGAGCTCTACCGCATCCTGCGCCCGTGCGGTGGCGTCCTGATAGCCCAGGACGCCTCCAGCGCCCAGGCCCTGATCGCCCAAACCGGAGCGCCCGCAAAGGAAATCGTCAACGACGGCAAAGGACACCCGATGATCGTCCGAGGCCCCCTCCCCGGCGCAGGCGAGTGGCGACACCAATGGGCAGACGGCGGCCGCAGCGGCATCGGCCAGGAAAGCCGGCTCACCGCCCCGCTCGAGCTGCTCTGGTTCGGCGGCCCCGGCCCCGACCGAATGATGGACCGCCATTACGGCAGCTCACCCCCGCTCTCGGTCGCCGGACGCGTCTTCGTCACCGGCGAGCACGACCTCATCGCATACGACGCCTATAACGGACGCGAGCTCTGGGCCCGCCCGATGCGCGGCGTCGGAAAACGCGGCGCCATGTGGGGCGCCGCCAACATCGTCGCCGACGACGACATGCTCTACGTCACGATCGGCTCGGCCTGCTACCGCATCGACCAGGCTACGGGCCAACTCGCCGCCACCTTCGCCATGCCCGAGCCCGTCTCCAAGGAACCGTTCGAGTGGTCCTACGTCGAGGTCGCCGGCGACCTCCTGCTCGGATGCTGCTCGCGAAACTCGGTCATCTTCGCCCTCGACAAACGCACCGGCTCGCTCCGCTGGCAATGGCAGCCGAGATACCGCGTCCCCGCCACCACCATCGCCTTCGGCGACGGACGCCTCTATTGCCTCGACCTTCAACCCCCGGACGAAAAGGCCCGCCGACGCGGCATCTTCAAGCCCCTGGCCCGAGAGCTGGTGGCCCTGAACCTGACCGACGGTAAGGAAATCTGGCGACAGGAAGGCGTCCCCAAGGTCCCCACCGAGGGCGTCCAGTTCGCGCGAGGCGTCGTCGCCGTCTACGCCAACGCCGCCTACGACGCCGCAACCGGTAAGAACCTCTGGCAAAAGGCCGTCGCGCCCGAACGACCGCCGCTCATCCTCGGCGATTGGCTCATCGCCCAACCCAACGCCTACCGCCTCCGCACGGGCGAGCAGCGCATGACCGCCGACGCCACCACAGGCCGGGAAGTCCCTTGGGAGTACATCCAATCCTACGGCTGCGGCGGCGTCGCCGGCTGCCAAACGATGCTCTTCTTCCGATCCGCCGTCGCGGGGTTCTATGACTTCAAGACCGACGGCACGACCACCTTCGGCGGCATCCGCGTCGGATGCTCCATCAACATGATCGCCGCCGCGGGCTTGGCCATCGTGCCCGAGACGAGCAGCGGATGCCCCTGTAGCTACAACTTCCAGACGTCCCTGGCGCTCGCCCCCGTGGCCGAGGCCAAGCCCGACGCCTGGTTCGTCTTCGCCGGCCAATCCGTCGAGGCCGGGCTGTCACGCGCCCGAATCAACTTCGGCGCGCCCGGCGACCGCCTCGACCCCGACGGCACGCGATGGCTCAGCATCCCCCGACCGATCCTCCGTGGCGCCGTGCCTATCAAGGTCAATGTCTCCTCGGATAAGGCCGAGTTCTACGTCCATCCCCGCGAGGACGACCTCGCCGGACTCGACAAACCCTGGCTCTACGCCTCCGGAGTCCGCAACCCCGGACGAATCACCGTCGACCTGCTCGGCGTCCGACCCATCGTCGCGCCCAAGTGCGACAAGCCCATGACCGTCGACGGAAAGCTCGACCCGAGCCTCATCGCCGGCGGCGCCCACGCCCCGATCCCGCTCACGTTTACCTACGGAATGCGCCGCAAGGCCAACCTCTACCTCCGCCACGACAACGACAACCTCTATGTCGCGATCCAGTGCCGAGCCGAGCCCCCCAAGGACGGCAAAAACCAGTGGGCCCAACAGTGCACCGGCCAGGACGCCCGCGTCTGGGAAGACGATTCCTGGGAGGTCTACCTCAGCGACCGCTCGCGAAAGAAATGCGTCCACCTCGGCGTGTCCGCCTCCGGCGCGCGGTTCGACGGCGTCTGGGACTACGACGCCTACGACCCCCTGCGAGCCCTCGACCGAAAGTGGAACGGCCCGTGGAAAAGCGCCGCCGCCACCGACGACAAGACCATGACCGTCGAGCTCGCCGTCCCCCTCCAAGTCCTCCAGGATGCGGGACTCAAACCGAGCGAACTCTACCTGAACGTCCTCGGCACCGGCCCCGGCGCGCTGGGCTCGCCCGACTTCCTCAGCGTCCAGCCCGACGGATTCTGCGTCCAATGGCGCGGCTTTGTCGCCTCACCCGCCGATGGCGCCTACACCTTCACCATCCGATCCGATCAGCAAGCCACGCTCTCGACGGGCGACAAGGTCCTCATCAACCACAAAGGCACGGGCAAGCCCACCGAGTCCAGCGCCACGCTGCCGATGAAGGCCGGACAACGCGTGCCCATCGAGATGGTCTACACCGCCGCTAGGGGCCCGGCCCTCGCTCAGCTCTTCTGGTCCGGCCCATCAACACCCAAGGCCATCGTGCCGAGCGCCGCCCTCTACACCGCCGACGGCAAGCCCGGCGGGCTGACCGCGACCTACAGCAACCAGTGGTTCGAAGAGCCCATCCTCGAGCGCATCGACCCGACAATCGCCTTCGACTGGCCACACGAGGACCCCCTCAAGGCCCCACGCGCCGAGCTCATCCGACACGGCGGCCAGCGACCGCGCCGATGCGAAACCTTCATGCCCCTGGCGTTCGAGCAGCCCAAAGTCCCCGGCACCTACACCGTCCGCCTCCACTTCGCCGAGACCGACGACGCCAAGCCCGGCCAGCGCCTCTTCGACGTCAAGATCCAGGACAAGCCCGTCCTCCAAGCCTTCGACGTCGCCCAACAAGCCGGCGGTCGAAACCGCCCCGTAATCAAGGAGTGCAAGAACGTATCCGTCGGCAAAGACGCACGTATCGCCATCGAATTGACCCCAAGCGGTGCCGGTACGAACAAGGACAAGACCCCGACCGTCAGCGCAATGGAAATCATCGCCGAGTAGCGCGCATCAACGCGCCTTTGCATGCGGCGGTTTGACGCCACCTTCTAAGCTGCCTGCAAGGATCTTTGAACAGATCGCCAAGAACGGGTGCCCCATCGCTTCTGCGGTGGGGGACACGAATTCGGGCCGGGAATCGTGTCCCCGACGGCTGAAGCCATGAACCGTGCATCGAAGGTCTTCAAGAAGCACACTGTTCATTCATTGTTGCGGGCCGCTTAGGCCTGGATCTTGGAAAGGGCCACCCGCCCCGACCCGTTGACTTGTTCTGACCTCGTCGCCAGAATCAATCATCATGGCCCCGGTCGGGTCGTGCCCGACCCGGTGCCCTATCGCCGGTAACTCTCACATCAGCCCTGGAGATCAGGTCATGGACGACAATGCGAAGGCGACGTTCCCCGCTCGAGCCAAGGATTCGGCAACCAGGCGGCTGTCCCACGGGATGGCCATTCCCGCCATACTCATCGCCCTGTGGCTCCCGGCTCAGCCCCGCGCCGAGGCACAGGAATACACGCTTATCGAGATCGGTCCCATCGGCGGCGGAACCGGATCGGCCGGCGCCGACCTGAACGCCTCCGGACAGGCCATCGCCACCTGCAACACCGCCACCTCCGGCGAAACCCGGACCGTCTTCTACAGCAACGGATACCGCGCCGACATCGGCACGATGGGCGAACAGATGACCGTTGGCGCCGCCATCAACGACAGCGCCCAAATCGTCGGCGCCTCAGTCACCCCGCCCGGGGCCGTGACGGGCTTCCTCTACGCCGGCGGCGTCTTCACCAACCTCGGCTCCCTCGGCGGCAACGACACCCACCCGAGAGGCATCAACTCCACCGGGCAGGTCGTCGGACAATCCCTGCCAGCCGTCGGCGCGTACAACTACCACGCCTTCCTCTGGCAAGCCGGCGCCATGACCGACCTCGGCGTCCTGCCGGGCGGGGCCGGCAGCGTCGCCGGTGACATCAACGACGCCGGTCAGATCGCCGGCATGTCCGCCGTCCCCGGTGGCGAAACGCATATCGCCCTCTGGAGCGGAGGAACGATCACCGACCTCGGCACCCTCGGCGGCATCTCCGGCATGGCCCACGCCATCAACGAGTCCGGCGCCATCGTCGGCCAATCCAAGACCGCCGCCTTCTTCGACCACGCCTTCCTCTGGACCGCCGCCGCCGGCCTGACCGATCTCGGCACCTTCGGCGGAAACCTCAGCGCCGCCAGCGACATCAACAGTCAAGGCGTGGTCGTCGGCCAGGCAGATATCACCAGCGGTGCCGCCCACGCCTTCATCTGGGACGCCACCAACGGCATGCGAGACCTCAACGACCTCCTCGCCGACCCCAACTGGACCCTCACCTCCGCCGAGGCCATCAACGATAGCGGCGTCGTCATCGCCACCGGATTCCGAGGCGCGGACGTCCGAGCCGTCCTCCTCACCCCCATCCCCGCCCCAACGCCAACCCCCACCCCCTGCTGCCTCCCCTACGGCGTGCCGCTCATCTCATTCCTGACAATCGCAGCATGGCTGATGTGCCGGTTCGCCGCGCCGATAAGGAGGAGTTAGTCTGGAAGGAAAGGCCGCGGGTGGCATGGGTCCGCCGTGGATTGTCAAGAAGCGCCCCAAACCAATCCAAGGCCTGTACACCGAACCAGCTTGAGACAACAAAGAACGCAGGCGGCCCCGTGCCTCGCACCAAATGCGTGCAGCGAACCGCAAGTCAGCGCCGTGGGTGGCATGGGTCCGCCGTGGATTGTCAAGAAGCGCCCCAAACCAATCCAAGGCCTGTACGCCGAACCAGCTTGAGACAACAAAGAACGCAGGCGGCCCCGTGGCTCGCACCGGAAGCAGCCATCGCCCGATGCATGTGATCACTCGTCCGCGCGACAACCTTCATCTCGGAGGCGGATCAGGAGGTCGCGCATCCATCGCCAGCTTCACGCGCTCACGGCCCGTATACCATCCCGCACTCGACCAAGGCCAGTCCTCCGCGCGGGCGACCAGCCCCCGACGCACCGGATTGCCGTGAATGTACCTGACGGACTTCCAGGCCGTCCCGGCCTTGCGGATATTCCGATCATACCCCCCGCCCTGCTGCCAGAACCGATGGACGACCCGCCCATCGGAACGGAAGATCCTCAGCCGACTCAACCACTCCGGCGCGTGCTCCTTCAGATGATGGACCGCCCGCTGCGCGACCGGCTGCTTGACCGCCTTGAGGATCTTGCCCACGCGATAGTCGTCGCGCCGCGGCAGAAGCAGCACATGTGCATGCTCCGGCATGATCACGTAGGCCCAAAGCTCCAGATCGAACTTCTTCCTGGCCTCCTGCAGCGCCGAGATGAACCACTGCCGCGTCCGATCCTTGCTCAGAAGCGGTAGCCCCTGGAAGCACGTAAACGTCAGCTCATGCGCATGCCCCGGATCCTCAAACGCCTCGCGCGTCTTGCGAACCGTCCCATCCCACCGACGCATACGCCAACCCTACCAAAGACGCCCCCAATCGCCCACGCCCTCAACGCCACCAGCAACAACTCCCAGATGATCCACTCCCGGATGGGCCCAGCAACAGCCCAACACAGCGCGCTCCCACGACCGCCTCCACCCCCATTCTGGGTGGCACGGGTCCGCCGTCAACTACCAGCAAGACTCCTCAGCTCCGCCGAAGCGCTCACATCAGATTCGCCTGAGACAACCGAAGACGCAGGCGGCCCCGTGGTCGCAACGAGAAGCACCCTTCATCAGATGATGCCCTGCAATCCCCCACAGAGAGCACCGATCACCTCCCTTCAGCCGTCCCACCCGAGACCCGAGACGCCATCTCCACGGCGAAGAGAGTCAAGCCGGCTACTCTCGTTGAGTCCTAATCCGGTCTGGTGCCTCCTCAACAAGCCTGGCAACTTCCTTGAAGAGATGTGAAAGCGGCCCGTCGACAAAACGAGCTAACTCGCACTGCTCCACGACTTCTATGAGGTATTGACCACTCACTGAGCGCGAGGCCACTTCACGGAAACAGGACACATGCGTGACGCGAACCGGTTCCGGGACTTCCGCACCGGCGTCCACATAGTAAAGCGGCCCCCTGACGACCACAGTCGGAAAGAACAGATCGATGCTCTTCCAGTCTGCGATACGCCTACCTGAGACCTGTTCCTGCTCCCAATTCACGCCCTTGATCAATGGCAGGAAAATGGACTCATATAACCCTGCGTGTTCGGCCTTAAGCTGCTTCTTGTCGTGCAGGAGTTTGCAGAACTGAACAGCTTTCGTATCTTGAGTGAAGTAGTAGTGGTACTCGTCAAGGCCCAAGTGCCTGAAAGCGGGGACCTCGCGCCAGGTTTTGTCATCGACCCGCTCTTCGTAGACTGGGTATGGAAAAAGGTGCTCCGAGGGATTGTGGCGTGCATCGATCGGCGCTTTCGGCCTCCCTATGAACAGAAGCGGATACGAGTTGTTCTTGCATTCGCAGATTACGTGGGCAAATGCATCCACTTTGGCATCGTCGTTTCTCGCTATCCGCCGCAGCGCAACCACGTCGAGTTCTCTGGACTTGCCCTCATCAGGATCCCGATACGGGGAGTTGGTTCTCACATGATAGCCGAGCGATTCAAGCAAGCTCGCAACTTCCTGCTCCATCAGATAGCCAGAGGACCGGAGAGCAGTCATGATTTCGGCAGCAGTAGGATCAATCGCATTCATACCTGCTCCGCCCCTTGTCGCCGCGAATACGGGTACAAGCAGAACCCGCCTACCAACGCGCTTCAACTCTGACGAGTTTCGCCCCCACCCCATGCCGAATCAACACCGTCCCACTCCCCCCATCCCAAACCACATCCCCCCAAGCCTTCCCATCCACCATCACCGACTTAGGCTGCCCCGCCAACAGCAACCGCGTAACCACCTCAACGTCCCCAATCGCACTCGTCGTATACTCCAGCGACCGATCCACCGCCCTCCAACTCTCGATCCGCCCCGCGCTGGCCAGAACCATCGGCGGATCGCCCTGAACCTTGTCCAAATCCAGCAAGAACGCCTGCCCGTTCGGCCCAACCGTGACCTCCGTCAGCACGCTCAAGCTCGCGTCGAACAGATTCACGAACCGACCCGTCAGCTTCAGCGGCTCCCCGCTCACCGACTCGTCCAAACACGCCGCCAAAACGTACGGCCCACGCCGCAGCAACAGGTGATTCCGCTCGACGAGCTTCCCCCCCGTACGCTCGACCGCCTGCCTGACCAGCCCCACCAATCGCGCCGCGCCCTCCGCCGAACGCGTGAAGTAGGCCGGATGCTTCCGCTCGACGATCACCAGCCCCTTGCCGCACGCATGCGCGCCCTCCGCGCATTTCCGCGCCAGCCCCAGCGACTCGAATAGATGCTCACTCGGCGCGCCGTAGTCCTGCCCCGACGTGTTCCACCACTCCCGCACGCCGTTGAACGGGTCCGTGTCCGCCCCGACGTAAACCAACGCCCCGCCCGCCTGCACCCACTGCGCCAGCGCCAGATGGATCCCCGGCACCGGCGGCTTCATCAGCTCATAACTCAGCAGCAGGACCTTGTAGTCCTTCAGATACCCCGGGAACCGCGCCACGTTGTCGAGCTGCACCGGCCGGATCGGAACGCCCCGCTTCAGCGGCGGCAGCGCCAACCCGTAGAAGCCCGACCAGATCAACACCTCCTGCCGCGTCGCCCGAGTCGCGTCCGACCCGTCCTTGGCCACGCCCTCGCTGAATGCCGGGTCCGTCCGCTGGAACATGCCCGAGTCGGCAAGCAAGACGCCCACCCCCTCCGTCGTCTCGCCCCACGCCGCCTCCGCCTGCGCCATGTCGCGAAGCTGGTTGAACACGATCCCCAAAATCGTCGCGTAGTCCGGCGGAATCGGCTTCGGGTCCTTCGCCCCGTGCGGAAACTGGCCGTTGAACACCCGGTTCGGCCAGGGACACACCTCGTAATGATGCACGCCCGGGTGCAGTAGCTGCGCCACGAGCGTGCACAGGTAGTTCCGCCGATAGTCGTCCCAGTCGTGCCGCGGGTTGTCCTCGACCGGATCGGCCAGGAACCACATCCGCCGACCCGTCCCCCGCACCAGCTCCTGCATGATCCCGTACTCGAGGAACCCCGTCTCGAACGTCCGCTCCTTCGTCTTGCCAGCGTATGTGTTGGGCGTCCGGGCCGTGCCCGTCCACACCTGCGCGATGTATCCGTCCACCCCCGGCAGATCGATCAACGACGCCTCCGGACTCACGATCCGCCACTGCGTGTAGTTGATCAGACTGTGCGTCGGCACGTAAAACCGTACGCACCGCCCGTGCTTGGCCAGCGCGTACTCCTTCATCGAAGAGCACAGCCGATCGAGCGCCCGCTGATACAGATAGTACTTCAGCTTGCTCGCCCGATACTGAGCGTCGACGCTCTCGTCAGGCCGCCGCCATGGCTCGTTGTAGTAGATCCGCCACTCGCGCTTGAACGCTTCGCTGTACCCCCCGCGCGCCCAGAACTCCGGCTCCTCGAGGTGAATCGCCACCGCCCCCCCGTCGATCGCGCGCTGGACCCCCTCCTCCAGATAGTCGCTGAACGACACCGCCGGCACCATGTACGGCGTCTTCGCGCCGTGCATGATCGGATTGCCCCGCGCGTCAACCTGCCCCTCGTCCCAATGCTTCCGCCCGTCCACCTTCCCGTCGAGATAGTCCTGATAGCCGCCCCAGGCCACGCCCGTCATCACCTGCGGAACGTACCCCGCCTCCATCCATCGCTTCAGCCGCGCCGCGATGTCCCCGTGAACGCCGTAGGCCATCACGAAGTCGGTCCGCAGGTCATACCGCTCGCCGTAAGGCGCCGCCTCCTGAAACCCCGTCCGCTCGAGCGCCCGATCCGTCAGCAGGTTCGGCCGGGTGGGTCGGTCCTTGGCGCCGCCCTTCCCGCCCGTCGCGTCACCCGCCAACGTCGACGCACCCGCGGCGACCGCTGCCACGAGCGCGATCCCCGCCGCGCGACGCCACCGCGGCGACTCAGCCCCGCCGACGAATCCCGTAATGGACGATGGAGTCCAGCCGATCGCTTCTCTTGACATGATGCCGCAAGCTCCCTTCTTGCGGCATCCTATCGCCTCGCCCGGAGAGTGTCACTTGCGCGTCATGTTCCACGTCCCCCGATCCGCCCGTCCGGCAACCACGATCTCGCCGCTCATCGATCTCCCGTCGCGCGAGACCCGCCAGCGGACGTTGCCCTTCGCCCCGCGGGCATTCTGGTACGCCGCGTCGACGATGCCCTTGTCCGGGTAGTAGATGCCCTGCGTGAACGAGCCCATCCGGCTGTTGTTCTGAGTCCAATAGCCCGTCACGTTCACCGGTCGAGTGCCCTGCAGCGGACCGTGCTTCAGGTAGACGGTCCCGAAAGACGAGTCCCAAGTCCCCGACACGCCGCCGCTCCCCCCGGCCGTCGCCACCGCCGCCGCCACCCGCTTGGCGCGCTGCAGGTCCCACTTGCCCGTATCGCTCCGACCCGTCATCGTCAGAAGACCCGATAGCGTGTTCCCGTCGGTCGACAGCGTCCAGCGAACCTTGCCCGTGCCCCCCTTGGCGTTCTTGAACGCCGCCTCCACGATCCGCTTGTTCGCGTCGTAACTGCCGCTCGTGAACGCCCCCATCGTCTTGCCGTTCTGAGTCCAGTAGCCCGTCACCTTCACCGCCTGGCCGCTGCTGAGCTTCCCATGCTCAATCGTCACCGTCCCCCACGACGACGTCCATTGCCCGGCAACGTTGTACAGCTTCGCCCCGCCCGATGACGTCTTCGAGCCCGACGATGGCACCGGTCCGCGATACAGATGAAACACGCCCTGGCTGTCCGGCTGCTGATACTGCCCGAACAGGGCCTTCCCGTCCTCCGCCAACATCCACGTAACCTTCCCGTACATGTTCTTCCACGGCAGGTAATACTGAGCCACGGCCTTACGCTGCACCGGGTCATACGTCCCCCCGGTGATGATGGCCTTGTTCCGCTTGTGAATCCAATAGCCCTTGATGGCCAGCGGCTGCCCGCTGTAGTTCGAGGCATGCTCGATCGTCACGGGACCCGCCGCCGAATTCCACTGCCCGGCGATGCTCACCAACGCCGCCTGAACCGATACCGCACCGCAAGAGACGCTCAACACGAAGAAGCAAGATGCAACGACGCCACGGGACCGCTTCGGATTCATGACCATCCCCCAAAATAGAACTGACGACGCCTTCCGCCCGAAACTCGCTTCCCGGCCTCCCGACGGAAGGCCCCCAGGCCTGGGCGTTTCCGAACGCCACGCGGGCATCCCACCCGCCCAACGCATCATCGTCCCTCGCCCCGCCCTGCATCGATCGCGACCTGCCTGAAACCCTCGTTGGCGCGATAATGCCCGCCCTCACGACCCGTCGGCGCGCGCATGATCGACGCCCCCCGCACCCCAGAGCCCCATATCTCGCCGCCCTCCGGCCACAACCCAGCCCGCACCCGACCGAGTAATGCACGAAAAAACAGAAACAAAACGCCATGCGACCGTAAGTGTTTGTAATAACTGATCTTATACTTAAGACGTGGTCGTGAAGGCCCAAAATACCTCATTGTATTTTGACGTATCATGAATGCTGTGATATGTTATGATACATCAGCGTAAGGAGGCCCGCCAATGGCCAAGAAGACCAAACACAGAGCGGCGTCCCACATGTCCACCCGCAAGTCCACCGGCGACGCATCGAAGACCTCGCATGCGCCCAAGCCCAACGGCAAGGACCCCGGTGCCGAGCTCCTCACCATGGACCACGCCATCGCCCTACTCAAAACCACCCGCCCAACCTTCTACCGATGGCTCCGATCCGGAAAGCTCAAAGGCACCAAGGTCGGCCGGCAATGGCGATTCCGACGCGAGGACATCGATCGCTTCGTCACCGGCCAAGGACCCCGAATCGAGCTCACCGCCGACATCGACCCTTTCATCCGGCAGGTCCGCCTCCGCCTCGAGGAGCTGAACCAACCCGTCGAGCCCGACCCGTCCCTGAGCCAGACCGAACGCGCCGCCCGCCTCATGATCTGTCTAGGCCGGGCCATGCGCGCCAGCGACCTTCACCTCGCCCCGCACCTGCCCGAGAAGAGCGAAGAGGCCGTTGTCGCCCTCCGATACCGCGTCGATGGCGTCCTGCATCACGTAGCCGATCTCGACCGCCGGCTCCTCGCCCCCCTCATCGAACAGCTCAAGACCATGGCCGGCTGCGATCGCACCGCCAAGGAAAAGCCACAGGACGGACGGATCATGCTCCGCACCGAGCCGGGCGGCGATCTCATCGACCTCCGCGCGAACTTCCTGCCCTCTGCCCTGGGCGAGTCGCTCACGGCGCGCCTCCTTGACCGGTCGCTGGTCGCACCCTCGCTCGACCGCATCAACTTCTCCCAGCCCGTCAAGGACAAACTGCGGCGGTGGGTCGAGGCCCCCTGGGGGCTGATCATCGTCACCGGCCCCACCGGCTGCGGCAAGACCACGACCCTCTACGCCTGCCTGTGCCACGTGGCCAAACCCGAGATCAAAGTCATGACCGTCGAAGACCCCGTCGAGTTCCTCTTCCCCTGGATGATCCAGACCCAGGTCGACGAGGCCGCCGGAATGACCTTTCCCGTCGCGATGAACGCCATGCTCCGAAGCGATCCCGACGTCATCATGGTCGGCGCGCTCCGCGATCCCAAAGTCCTGTGGCTCGCCCAAGCCGCCACGCTCACCGGTCACCTGGTCATGTCAACGCTCCACACGACCGAAGCCGCCGGCGCGCTCGTCCGAATGCTCGACATGGGTAGCGAGCCGTTCCTCATCACCGACACCACCAAGCTCATCGTCGCCCAAAGGCTCGTTCGAACCCTCTGCCCGCACTGCAGCGTCGCCACCTTGCCGGACCCGAACCTGATGCGCCGAGCCGAGCAGTACGCCAGAACGGGCGGCCTGGACTGGTCGTCCCTCGACAAGGGCTTCCGCGAGCCCCGCGGCTGCGCCAAATGCGGACAACTCGGCTTCGCCGGCCGCGACGTCATCGCCGAAGCCCTCGAGGTCACCCCGGAGATCGCCGCCGCCCTAAACCGAGGCGCATCCGTCGACGAGCTCCGCACCATCGCCGTAGGCCAAGGAATGGCCACCATCGCCGCCGACGGAATCCGAAAGGCCGCCAACGGCGTCACAACGCTGGAAGAAATCAACCGAGTCATGGGGCTGCGGTAGCGTCGCTGTCCCCCTCCCGCGGCCCGGCAGTCCCGCGACCGGCGTCACGAACGCCTCGTCGGCAACGGCGTCGGATTCGTCGCTCCCGTAATCACGCAAGATAGGGGATAGCGCTCATGCGGCATGCCTGCCACAGAGACCTCGTGGCAGACGCTTGGCGTCGATGCCCTCTCCCACACATTAGCCACCCTCTCGCCGTGCGCTCACGAGCAGCCTCTCGGATGGAACCCCCGCCCCGAAAGCTACCGCACGATCCCCGAAGCAACCAACGCCACCGTCGTCGCGAAGAACGGGCCCGACCCCGCCTTGCGGACCTCCTCCAACGCCAACCGCTCCCGCTCGTCGTACAGCTCACGCAAGCGGCATCGCTCCCGCTCCGTCAAATACGGCGTCGCGGGCGCCCCGGCCCCGACCTTTGCCAGCGCCTCCCGGATCCTCGCCTCCGTCGGAGGCATCTCCGGAGGAACCGACCGAAAGAGCCTCACGAATATCAACCGGTCTTCCTCGCTCAACCGGTGATCGTCCCAGCAGATCGTCTTCGACCAAGAGTCCACCCGAAACTCATCCAGCCCCCACGAGCGAACGATGCCCGGATACGCAATAAACGGCCCGCCCTGCCAGACGAAGTACGCCTGGTTCAACGCGTCGTCCCACGGCTGCATGATCCGCTCGAGTTGGTGGATCTCGTCCGTCAGCTCCTTCGGCGCGTCCGGGTGACGGTTGTCCACCGAATATCGACCGCCCGCGCACGCGACCGACAGCGTCCCGCCCGGCCTAAGCACACGCTTGCACTCGCGAAAGAACGCGCCCGTGTCCGGGAGATGCTCGATCAACGCGTGGCTCGTCAGCGCGTCGACGCAGTGGTCCGGCAACGGCATCGAACAGGCGTCGCCCGCCAGCAACTCCACCTCGCTCAAGCCAAGCTCCGCCAGGCGCCTCCCGGCGAACTCGAGCTGCCCCCTGTCCATGTCAATACCGATGATGCGGCTCGGCGCGAGCGACGTCTCCGCGATCCGCGTCAGCAGCCCGCCCGGACCGCACCCCACCTCGCAGATCGTCCCCCGCTCGGGAAGGCGCAACACCTCCCGCCAGTGCCCGGCCTCCGCCGGCGGAAACTTCCACCGACGCGTCCCGTACATGATCTCGGGAGGCTGTATCAGGTCCGACCAAATCCTGTCCATGCCCGCCTCCCCGGCCACGTGCCCCAGCGGCAACGTCATCGATTCCAGGCACGACCCCCAAACATCATGATACCATCTCGCCGCCGCCTCGCCGGACGCCTCCACGCCGCGCCGACCCTACAATGACTCCACCTTCGCCCGAACGTACGCCAACGCCTCGTGCGATATCTCCGACGGCACCGTGCAGCCCGCGCCCACGACCCAACGACGCTTGCCCGTCGCCTCCGCATGCGCCCGCAACGCCTCGTCGACCCACGCGCCAGCGCCCTCCTCGGCCAGCCGGTTCCCGTCGATCCCACCGATCACCGGCGCGTCCAACTCCTCCAGCCCCTGCCCGATCGTCGCATTCGTCGGGTCCGTCGCGTCCCAATGAAACAGATCCGGCTCCAGATCCTGCAAATGAAACAGCATGTTGTTCGACTTGCAGACGTGAAGAACGTTCAGCCAGCCCTTCCCCTTGATCCGCTTCATGATCCGCTCGTCGTAAGGCCGGCTGAACTCGTCGTACTGCGCCGTCGTCAGTTTGCTCGTAGTCCCCCAGAGCGTCGTGGCGAAGAAGATCCCGTCCACCCCCGCCGCGAATGCCAGGTCCACCAAGTGCTCGAACGTCTCCGTGATCCGCTCCAAACCGACGTGCAGCTCGTCCGGTGCGGCGAAGAGCTCCTTGGCGCTGCGATCCTTGCCCGACAGCTCGTCCGCCAGCGACAACGGCGTGAAGACCGTCATGATCATCGGAACGTCCGCGTCGAGCTGCTGGCGGATCATCCCGATCGCCCCGATGTGCTCACCCAACACCCCCTCGCTCGGATTCAGTACGTGCAGCTCCGACCAGTCCCCTGGCTTCTTGATCCGATGCTCGACGAGCTTTGGACCCGCGTCCGGCGCCCGGCTAAAGTCGTACCGGTTGCCCCAGTCCTGAACGTGATAGCACGCCCGAGGATTCACCTTCATGAAATCCCAGTCGAACCGACGCTGATAATCGAGCATCGCCTGCACGAGCCCGTCCTGCGTCTGCTCCAGGTCATAGAAATGCTGCCACATCGAAACCGCTGGCCGGTCCAACTCCCTGCCGGCAAGCGTCGCCTCCAGGCGCTCTCGTCGGGTCATCGCGTCGTCTCCTTCCTTCTCGAAACCACCGAGGCTCGCACGGCAACGCCTAGAGACGTCAGCAACGTCCCTTCGCGTATGAGAATGTTATGGGGAAAAGCCGAACACGCAAAGCGTGGGTTTCGCGCAATGCTCCGCGCCGTCGCGCGCGACGCCCCGGCGCCGGAACCCAGCCACGTCAGGAAGAAGACTCTCCGTCGCCCACCAACCCGATCGCGCTGGCCGCCGCGTAGTTCTGCGTGTGCGTGATCGACAACACGATCCGCGCAATGCCCAGCCTCTCGGCGATCCGAGCGCACTCGCCCGTCAACGTCACACGCGGTCCGCCGGCCTTGTCGTTCAGAACCTCCATGTCGCGCCAGGAAATCTGACCCCGCCACCCCGTGCCCAGCACCTTGAGGATCGCCTCCTTCGCCGCGAATCGACCCGCCACGTGCGGAACCGGATGCCGCTTCGTCTCCACGTACGCACGCTCCGCGTCGGTCAAAATGCGGGCCAGGAACTTGTCCGGATACTGACCCATCATCTGGGCGATCCGCTCGCACTCGACCAAATCAATGCCGTGGGAAACGAACTGCATGGATAGGCTCTCGAAACCAAAACAATCGCGGCCAGCCTCGTGCCTTCTTCGGTTAGACAGTCTCGTCGCGGGTGGCATGGGTCCGCACAGCCAGGCCATTCCCACCAAACTAAGCTGCCTGCAAGGATGTTTGGACAGCCAGAGAACCTTGGGTGGCCCACCTCTTCAGAGGTGGGGGACGCGAATTCGATCGGACATTCGCGTCCCCCACGGCTGAAGCCATGGGCCACCCGCCCATCTCATGCTCAGCAACGCCTCCTCGAATGCAACGCGAAACTCACGCGCCGAAAATGGCACGAGCCCGCTCGTGAGCCCCGCGCGCAACTGAACCGACCGTCAACACACGCGCCCGAAATCACGACGCCAGCTTGCGACCAAACGCCCTGGCCCGCTCGATCAACTCGCCGTCCGCGCGAATGCTCTCGACGTCCTTGACGCTCGCCGCCAGAAACGCCCCCAACCACTCCGTCTTGCTGAACTCCGCCAACCGACTGCACGTCTGGATGACCAGGTCCGCGCCGTCGCCCTCCGGCCCGCCCGACGAGATGACCGCCGCCAGCTTCTTGCCCTCGAGCAGACACTCGACCTGATTCGGCCCCCGAAACTTGAACAGACAATAACACCGGTCCATCATCATCTTCAGGTACCACGACGGCGACCAGCAGAACACCGGAGTGGCCAGGACGATCACGTCCGCGCCCAGAAGCCGGTGCAGAACGTCCTGCATGTCGTCCTCCACCACGCACCCCGGAGCGTCAGGCGTCTGCTGACACGCGAAACACTCGATGCAGCCCGACAGATCGTGATACTCCGAAAGCTGAATCACCTCCGTCGATGCGCCCGCCTGCGCGGCCGCGTCCAGCACGATGTCGAGAACAGCCTGAGTGTGACCTTCCGGTCGCGGACTGCCCTGAATCGCAAGAATCTTCATCACCGGCTCCTCCACGTTGCCGCCGTTCGGCCGCCTGTTTCGCGCGATTCTATGGTAACGACATGGGCCACGTACACAAGCAGCCACGCCGCCGACCACCCGCACCCTCCGACCAGCGAAAATCCCAACCACCTCGGTTGACACTGTACATATGTACAGTATAATACATCATGGCCAAGTAACCCCCAAGGTCACCCGATCACCGCTCTCTATAAGAGAGCGAAGGATCGAAGAGTCATAGGCCTAACAGGAGTGCAACACAAGATCGCAAAGCCGACGTGTTGGTCGATTTGTCTCGTGTCGAAGTTCTGACTTTTCGACGTGTCGACTTTTTGACTTTTCGACGTTTCTATGTGTCGACGTGTTATGCCAACCCTGACCCCAAGACAACGTAACGTGCTCGACTTCATCCTCGACCGACGACGTGACGGCTCCGTCCCCACCGTCCGCGAGATCGCCGAACACTTCGGCTTCTCGTCCCCCAACGCGGCCGCACAACACCTCAAGCTCATCGAGAAAAAAGGCTACATCCGATTGCTCAAGGGACGAGCACGAGGAATCGTCGTCCCGCCCGGAAAGACCGGACGCAATCTCCAACGCCCCCGCGAGCAGCGAGGCCTGCGCGTGCCCCTGGTCGGCACCGTCGCCGCGGGCCGTCCCATTACCGCCGTGGAGAACCTCGAAGGCTACGTCACACTCGACAGCGACCTCTTCTCCGGACAAAACGTCTTCGCCCTACGGGTCCGCGGCGACAGCATGACCGGCGTCGGAATCCACGACGGCGACCTCGCCGTGGTCCGAAAGCAGCCCGAGGCCGAGCACAACCAGATCGCCGTGGTCATGGTCGACGAAGAAGCCACCCTGAAACGCTTCCTCCGTAAGGGCCCCAAAATCGTCCTACACGCCGAAAATCCCGACTACGCCGACCTCGTCCTCGACCCCAAAAACACCAACGTCGAGATCATCGGAAAGGTCATCGGCATCATGCGAAAGATGGGGTGACCATGACCCCAAAATGCGACATCCTCATCGGCACCTCCGGCTACTCCTATCGCGACTGGGTCGGACCGATCTATCCCGAGGGAACCCCCCAATCGGAATACCTCCGCCTCTACACCCAAATGTTCCCCACCGTCGAGCTCAACTTCTCCTTCTACCGCCAGCCCGAACCCGCCATGCTCGAACGAATGCTCCAGACCTCACAGGGCAAACTCGGCTTCGCCGTTAAAGCGTTCCGCGAAATGACCCACGAGGTCTCCCCCGACCGGTTCCAGGCCGTCGCCGACCAGTTTCGCCACGGCATCCGCCCCCTCGAGCAAGCAGGCAAGCTCGAGGCCGTCCTGCTGCAGTTTCCCTACTCGTTCCACTACACGCGCGACAACCGCGAATACCTCGCCCGACTGACCGACCGCCTGGCCGGGCTGCCCCTGGCCGTCGAGTTCCGAAACAGCGAATGGTTCCACCGCCGTGTCTTCGACGGACTGCGGAAGTTCAACCTCTCGCTGGTCAGCGTGGACGAGCCCCGCCTGCCCAAGCTGCCCCCCCCGGTCGAGGAGGTCACCGCGCCCCTCGCCTACGTCCGCATGCACGGCCGAAACGCCGAAAAATGGTGGGACGGCGACAACCAGTCCCGATACGACTACCTCTACAACGACGACGAGCTCCACGAGTGGCTCGGCCGCCTCGCCGCCATGGCCGAAAAGGCCTCCCGTATGCTCGTGTTCTTCAACAACCACTGGCGAGGCCAAGCCGCCCAAAACGCCAAACGGTTGATGGAGATGATCAACCCGTCATGACCATCGTCCATGTCAACATCATCGGCTTCTACACCGCCGTGGCCGAGGCCCTCGACCCGAAACTCAGGGGCTGCCCCCTGGCCGTCGCCACCCCGGGACAAACGCGCCGCACCCTGCTCGACGTCTCCCGCCAGGCGATGATCGCCGGGCTCGGACGAGGCATGCTGCTCGAACACGCCAAGCGCCGCTGCCGGGACCTCGTCGTCCTCGACCCCACCCCCGACGTTTACGACCGCGCGATGGGCGCCGTCCTCAACGAGGCCAACCGCTACTCACCCGCCGTCGAGCCCGCCGGACCCGGACACGTCTTCATCGACCTCAACGGCACCGAACGCCTCTGGGGCGCCGCGCTCGACGCCGCCGCCTCGCTCCGCCGCGGCCTCCTCGATAACTACCGACTCGACCCCAGCCTCGGCGTCGCCCGAAACAAGCTCGTCAGCAAGGTCGCCACCCGAGTCATCAGACCCACGGGCCTCTGCGAGGTCATGCTCGGCGGCGAACGCGAGTTCCTCGCGCCACTCCCCGTCGGACACCTGCCCGGCGTCGACGACGACCTCCTCCAAGAACTCCTCGAACTCAACCTCCGTATCATCGCCGAGATCGTCGAGCTCGGCGCCGACGCCCTGACCGCCGCCTTCGGCCCCCCCGGCCGATCGCTCTTCAAGGCCGCGCAAGGCCAGGACGATACCCCCGTCCAAGCCATCGACCGCCCCGCGCCGAACGTCACCGAGCTCTTCGTCTTCCCCGGCCAGACCAACGACGACGACGCGCTCCTCGCCGGCCTGTGGCGGGTCTGCTCGCGCGGCGCGCGGCGACTCCGAAACATGGCCCTCGGCACGAAACGAGCTACCCTGTCGATCACCTACGCCGATGGCCAACGCGTCCGGAGGACCGGACGATTCCGCGAGTCCACGCTCAACGACTTCGTCCTCTTCGACCAAATCGAGCGGCTCTTCCGCGCCGCATACCAGCGCCGCGTCCGGCTCCGATCCGTCGCGCTCCGCCTCGACGACCTGACCTACCCCTCCGGACAACTCTACCTCTTCGACCTGAAACGCGACCGCCCCGCCCTGCTCACCGCCATCGACCGAATCCGAGACCGCTTCGGAGAAAACGCCATCGACCCCGCCGCATACCGCGGCGAGCCGTCACACCGCGCGGTAGTAAAGCGAATTCGTGACGGGTGCCCCATCGCTTCAGCGGTGGGGAACTCGAATTCCAGGAATCCAATACGGGTGCGCGGGTGGCCCATCGCTTCAGCGGTGGGGAACTCGAATTCCAGGAATCCAATACGGGTGCGCGGGTGCCCCATCGCTTCAGCGGTGGGGAACTCGAATTCCAGGAATCCAATACGGGTGCGCGGGTGCCCCATCGCTTCAGCGGTGGGGAACGCGAATTCCAGGAATCCAATACGGGTGCGCGGGTGCCCCATCGCTTCAGCGGTGGGGAACGCGAATTCCCGGAGTCCAGATCATGCCCTCACAACTAAGACGCCATGACGAACCCGGTCACATCCATTTCTGGACGATATCTTGTTTTCGCCGCCTCGGGTTCTTTCACCATGATGCCATCAAGCAGGTAGTCGTCGACGGTATGCGCCTCCTGCAGCAAAAGTTCGGTATCTGCCTGATCGGCTACGTCATCATGCCCGAACACGTTCATGTGTTGATATTCCCCCACCCCAAGGACAGCGACGAACCCGTTGCCGTTTCCAAGTTGCTTAATGCCTTCAAGCAGCATGTCGGGTTTCACGCCAAGCAGTGCCTGCGAACCTATTGGCAAGACCACGGACAATTGTGGTCCCAACCGCTTAATCACTGGGCACGTTGCGCCTCGGGACGTCAAATGATCTGGAACACGCGAGGGCATGACTTCAACATCAACTGTCGCGATACGTTGATAGAGAAGCTGGACTACTGTCACAAGAACCCTATCACACGCGGTCTCGTCGATCGAGCGGAGGATTGGGCCTACAGCAGCTATCGCTATTACGAAATGGATGACCGAGCCATGCTGACGATGGATTGGGACGGCGGCTGGCCAATCGTGTGGTAGTGATCGGAAAAGCGAATTCGTGTCCCCCACCGCTGAAGCGGTGGGCCACCCTGACTCTATACGGAAGCGGTCTGCATTCTCCCATGACACGCACCCTACTCAACGCCCAAAGCGACTTCTCCCTCCTCTGGGGAACGCGCAACCCGCGCGACGTCGTCACTAAGGCCGCCAAGCTCGGCTACCGCGCCGTCGCCCTCGCCGACCGCGACGCCCTCTACGGCCTGCCGGCGTTCCTCGCCGCCGCCAAACGCCACGATGTCCGACCGGTCGTCGCCGCCGACGTCACCGACCCCGTCACGCGCCAAAACGCCCTGCTCTATCCGCTCAACGAAAACGGCTACGCGCGCCTATGCCGAATCCTCACCCAACGACACTGCCACGAAGACTTCAACCTCGAACGGACGCTCAGCGACCTCGCCGCCGGCCTGGCCGTCGTCACCGACTCGCTCCGAATCATCGCGCGCCTCGACGGTCACGACGCCGTCTACTTCCGCATCGCCCACAACCTCAAACGCCCCCCGCCCCAAGTCCGACACCTGCCCTGGGCGATCGCGCCCCCCGCGATCTTCTTCGACCGCCACGACTACGAGCTGCACCGCCTCATGCGAGCCATCGAGCTCAAACAACGACTCAGCTCCCTCCGCGAGGAAGACCTCGCCGACCCGCGAGCCCTGTTCGAGCCGCCCGAGACAGTCCAACCCCGCTACGCCGCCCTGCCCCAAGCCGTCGACGGCGCCCGGCGCCTGATCGACTCGCTCCGCTTCGACGCCGACTTCAGTAAGGTCCTCTTCCCCGAGTTCCCCTGCCCGCCCGGCATGTCCGAGATCGAGCTCCTCCGCTGCAAGACCTACGAGGGCGCCCGCCGCCGCTACGGCGAACTCTCCGAAACCGTCGTCGCCCGCATCGAACGCGAGCTCGATCTCATCGAGCAAAAGGGCTTCGCCGGTTACTTCCTCGTCGTCGACGAAATCGTCCAACGATCCCCCAGAATCTGCGGACGCGGATCCGCCGCCGCAAGCATCGTCTCGTACTCGCTGGGCATCACCAACGTCGACCCCATCCGGCACAACCTCATGTTCGAGCGATTCCTCAACCCCGGCCGAAAAGACCCCCCGGACATCGACGTCGACTTCCCCTGGGACGAACGCGACGAAGTGCTCGACTGGGTCCTGGCCCGATACGGCAACGACCGCGCCGCCATGGTCGCCAACCACAACTGCTTCCGCCCCCGAATGGCCCTCCGAGAAACCGCCCGCGTCTTCGGCCTGCCCGAACGCGAGATCACCGCCGTCACCCACAAACTGCCGTGGTGCTGGCAAACCGACGACGAACACGCCCTCAACGAAATCATCCGAAACGCGCCCCGAATGACCGGCGTCGAGCTCGACCCCCCCTGGCCCGACGTCATCCGCCTCGCCGCGCGCCTCATCGGAAAACCCCGACAGCTCAGCACCCACTGCGGAGGCGTCATCCTCACGCCCGGCGACATCTGGCGGCGCGTCCCCGTCCAGCCCGCCGCAAAAGGCGTCAACATCGTCCACTGGGAGAAAGACGGCGTCGAGGACCTCGGACTCGTCAAGATCGACCTGCTCGGCAACCGCTCCCTCGCCGTCATCCGTGACGCCGTCGCAAACCTACATGCCGAAGGCGTCCACCTCGACGAATGGCGATGGGACCCCGTCGCCGATCCCAAAACACAACGCCTCCTCGCCAGCGGCCAGACCATGGGCGTCTTCTACTGCGAAAGCCCCGCCATGCGCCAACTCCAAATCAAGACCGGCCGCGGCGACTTCGAGCACCTCGTCATCAATACCTCCATCATCCGACCCGCCGCCAACGCCTACACCCGACGCTACGTCGAACGCGTCCACGGCCTGCCCTACGAACCCATCCACCCGCTCCTGGCCGACATCCTCGCCGAGACCTACGGCATCATGATCTATCAGGAAGACGTCTCCCGCGTCGCCATGGCCATGGCCGGCTTCTCCTGCGAGGACGCCGACCGCCTCCGAAAGATCATGTCCAAAAAGGACAAGGAGCTCGAGCTGGCCCACTACTACCGCCGGTTCGTCGACGGCGCACGCGCCAAAGGCGTCTCCGATCCCGCCATCGACGAGGTCTTCCAGATGATCATGGCCTTCAGCGGCTACTCCTTCTGCAAGCCCCACTCGGCCAGCTACACCATGGTCTCCTACCAATCCGCCTACCTGAAGGCCCACCACCCCGCCGCCTTCATGGCCGCCGTCATGGCCAACCACGGCGGCTACTACAGCACCCAAGGCTACGCCGGCGAGGCCCGGCGAATCGGCATCGACATCCTCCGACCAAACGTCAATCTCAGCCGACAGAAGTTCATCGCCCAAGACGGACGAATCGTCACCGGCCTGGCCGAGATCAAAGGCCTGACCCTCGCCGCCCAACAGGAAATCCTCGATCAGCGCGACGCCGCCGGCCCCTACGCGAGCCTCCAGGACCTCCTCGCCCGGACCGGCCTCCACCACGCCGACGCCAAACGCCTCATCCTCAGCGGCGCATTCGACCGCATCGAGCCCGACAAGAATCGCCCCACCCTCCTGTGGGAGCTCAAGCTCCACCAACCCCTCGCCCGCCGAACCCGAAACAAGACGCCCGCCCCGTCCCTGAACCTCACCCACCCCGCACTACTCGACGCAATGCCCTCGCCGACCCTCCGCGCGTACAACGCCCGCAAGACCCTCGAGCTCGAATACGACCTGCTCGGATTCCTCGCCACCGCCCACCCCCTCGAGGTCTTCACGCCCAACCAGCAAGACAAGAATTGGATCAAAGCCGACGCACTCCCCGACCTCGTCGGAAAAACTGTCAGCGTCCTCAGTTGGCCCATCTCCGCGAAGACCATCACCACCGCCGCCAGCGAGGAAATGGAATTCGTCAGCCTCGAGGACGAAACCGCCCTCTACGAGGCCGTCCTCTTCCCCAGACAATACCGCCGCTTCGCCAACCTCCTCTTCTGCGACCACCCCGTCGTCGTCACCGGCCGCGTCGACGAAGACTTCAGCGCGATCTCCCTCATCGTCCAACACGTCGCCAAGGCCTAGCCCTCCCCTGTTCCCCCCCACCCCACAGAGGTAAAGTGTTGTCCCATGACCGCCGCCCACCCCAACCCCAAACCAAGACGCCCCGTCGAGATCCTCGCCCTCGTCGCCATGACCCTCGCCTTCTTCGCACCCCTCATGCTCACCGGAAAGGTCCTCGTCTCGCGCGACCTCTACTTCCTCTACTACCCCGGCTACCCCTTCTATCGAGAGATGCTCTCGTCCGGCGAGCTGCCGCTGTGGAACCCCTACTGCGGCTGCGGCGAGCCGTTCCTCGCCGACATGCAACGCGCCGTCCTCTACCCCCCCAACCTGCTCTACCTGATCGCGCCGACCGGACTGGCCACCGTCATCCTCACCGCACTACACGTCCTGCTCGCCGGCCTCGGCGCTTACGCCCTCTGCCGCGCCTGGCGCGTCTCGCCCGCCGGCTCGCTCCTGGCCGGCGTCGTCTTCGCCTTCAACAGCTTCACCGTCACCCGCTACGAATTCCCCGCCGGCCTCCACGCCACCGCGTGGTACCCGTTCGTCCTATTGTTCTTCGCCCGCTGGCTCCGCCTCCGACGACGACCGGCGCTGCTCCTGGCCGCGGTCGCCCTGGCCCTCCAACTCCTGGCCGGCTACCCCGAGGCCTCCCTCTTCACGCTCGCAAGCCTCGCCCTCTACGCCCTCTTCGTCGCAGTCTACGACTGGCATGCCCATCGGACCTGGCGACGCCTGATCGCCCCCTTCGCCGGCCTCCTCGTCATCGGCGCCCTGGCCGCGGGCCTGGCCATGATCCAGCTCCTCCCAACCTGGCAAGCATCCAACCTCTCCTACCGAACGCAAGTCGACCCGGAGCCAAACAAGGCCTCCATCCACCCCATGGCCGTCTTCACCCTGCTCGTCCCGTCGCTCTACGGCGCGCCCGAGCACGCCGGCGCCTACTGGGCCCCGAGCTGCGAGGTCTACTGGCTCGGCGCCTTCTACGTCGGTATCGTCCCCGTTGCGATCTTCCTGACCCTCCTCTTCGCTCGCCTGTCCGGTAGAGCGACGCCGCCCTCGCCCCAAGACAACGGCGACCCGCTCCTCCGATCGCGCACCCCATTCCTGCTCGCCCTGCTCATCCTCTTCTTCCTCTACGCCCTCGGAAAGTACACGCCCGTGTTCGGCGCGCTCTGGCATACCGTCACGCTGCTGCATCGGTTCCGATGGCCAGCCAAATGCCTGATGTGCGTCGTCCTCGCACTCGCCTGCCTCGCCGGTATCGGCCTCGATGCCCTCGACCGCCGCCGATCCACAATCGCAAGCCGTCCCAACGGCTGGCGCCGATCGCTCTCCGACTGGGGCCCGCTGATCGTCTTCGCCGCCGTCGCCCTGTTCATCGCCCTCTGCCTGACCAACGTCGGCCGGCTCGGCACAAACGTGCTCACCGCCGGCTTCAACCTCGGTGCCGTCCCGCCGGAAGACGCCAACCTCATCCCCTGGAGCATCCTCATCCGCGACGCCATCAAGCTGCCCATCGTCGGACTCGTCGCCGCGCTCCTGCTGCGTAAGCTCTTCCTCAGCGACCGACGGCGCACCCTCGCCGCCGGACTCCTCATCGCCCTCGCCTTCGCCGATCTGCTCGTCTCAAACCAGTTTCTCATGAGAGAAGGACCCCCACGCCTGATCGATGAACCCCTCAAGCGCCTGACCACCATGCGCCCCGACGGCACCCTCCTCCGGCACCAGGGCGGCTGGCCGCTCCTCGTCGGTACCTACGCCATACACGGCGGAGGCAACTTCTGGTCTTACGACGCTCACCGAGTGATCGGACTCCTGGCCGTACCGTCCGTGCCGGAAGAGGCGAAGTCCCGGCTGCGCGAACTCGTCAACTGCGCCAGGATCGTTCGCTTTCAGGACATCACCGGCCTCCTCGAGGGTGATGTCCCCACCCGCTTCGACGTAACCCAACTCCCAAAGCCCTTACCCCGCGCCGTCGTCGTCGGAGGCGTCCGCCCCCTCGACAGTTGGGACGAGCTCATCGGCGCCCTCCTGTTCGGCCAACTCGATCCCCTCGCCGCCGCGCTCACCCTCGACCCCCGCGCCAAAGAAGCCGAGCTCGCCAACCTGACCCCAGGCCACGTCCAACACACCGTCCAGATCACCGACTACCACCCGAACCGCCTCGCCATGAAGGTGCACAGCCGCTCCCCCGGACTGCTCGTCCTCAGCGATACCTACTACCCCGGCTGGCTCGCCACCGTCAGCGGCAAGGACGCAACCATCTACCAGGTCAACGGCGCATTCCGCGGCGTCCGAGTCCCCGCTGGGCTCAGCACGGTCGAAATGGTCTACCGCCCGACGACGCTCCGCATCGGCGCCATCATCAGCCTCGCCGCCCTCCTCCTCACCGCCCTCCTGGCCCTCCCCGCCCGAAGACCCCCCCCCCCCCCCCACCCCCCCCCCCCCCCCCCCCCCTT
>JAFGLZ010000263.1 GCA_016927755.1 Phycisphaerae bacterium | reverse complement strand
GTAGGCCCGATCCTGCCGGCGGGCCTGCGCCTGGGGATACGCGCCCAGCAGATGATCGGCGTACGCCGCGGCGTCCTGCTCGCCGAGACCCAGTAGTTCGATGCGGTAGATCTCCTCGCTCAGCCACGTCTCCGGCGACCGGCTGGTGATGATGACGCCCCCGGCCGCGTCCCGGACGATCTCTCCCAAGAAGCCCCGCAGCTCGCGCTGTTGATCGTCGTCCAGCGGCCTCGTCGTGCCCTGCGGGTCGGGCAGGCTGCAGGCGGTCTCGAAGTTGTCCCAGACAAGGAAGATCGGGTGCTCGCGGAGCGCCCTCAGGAACACCGCGCGCCGTGCCTCGACCGTCGGGATCCGAACGAAGTTGGGCCCGAAGAGCCCCAGCCCGATCTGCGTCAGAACGCCGTCAAGCCCGAAGCTCGGCAGCCCGGGCTCGAACGACGTGAACCGCACCGCCGCAGCGCCGCCGGAGATCGCCAGCCATCGGGCAAAGGCCTTGGCAAGCTCGGTCTTCCCCGTCCCGCCGACGCCGTGGATAAGGGCGACGTGCTGCGTCCGCAGCGCGCGTTCGAGGAGGAGGAACTCGTCGTCCCGCCCGAAGAACTTCCCCCGAGCGGCCAGCGACCCGCCCTCCTCGGCGCCGAGTCCCGATCCTTCCTGCTCGCCCGACTCGGCGGTGCGGGCGATCTCGGCCAGCGACCGGGCGACGTCGGTCTCGCCCTTCGCCTCGCGACGCAGGTGAGGGAATGAGACGTCCCTCACCGCATAGTGAACGGGCACCATCCAATCCTCGAGCGGCAGCGGGCCCTTGGGGCTGGGCCGCAGGCTGTTTCGTCGGAGCTGCGCGCGCCCCTCGGCAACGGCCCGAGTGACCCCGGCGCCGCGGAAAAGCTCCTCGTAGAAGGCGGCCATGAACTCGGCGGCGGCCACCGCATAGACGCTGTAGCCCATGGCCACCACCGCCCCGACCCCCTGTTGAAGGAGACGCGTGGCCACCGCCGCCTCCGGCCCCTCGCCCGCGGCAACCTGCCCGGAGCGGCACGCGTTCAGCACGAGCAGGGGCGTTTGGGCCTTGCGCATGACGCGGGCGAAGTCGTCGGCGGAGATCGCGTCGGCCTGGCCCGTGTCGTTCTCGAAGACCAGGTAGCCCTGGGGTGCCTGGTACTGTATCCGGTTGAGCTGGGCGCCCTGGCCCGCGAGACCGAACGTGCCGTGGCCGTCGAAGTGAAGGATGTGATAGGGCTGCTTGGCCTCGCTCGCTTCAGCGAGTCGGCGCCTGAGCGCGTCGATCGTCGGCGGTCGGAGCACATCGAGTCGCACCTTACCGGAGACGGCCTCGAGCCGCTCCAGCAGGGGGCGGGCCACCATCTGATAGTTGACGTCCTTGGTCCCCTCGGGGCGGGCGATGACCATCAGGACGCGCAGCTCCTCACCCGGCGTCGCCTCGGCCGCCGGCTGCGTGTTGTGCAGCGTCCGCGTGATGCCCGCCAGCCGGAAGGCCAGCAGCGAGGCCCCGTCGCCCGACGGCTCCTTGAGAATCTCCCAGGGCAGACCCAGGAACGCGGGCGAGTTCGACTGAACGAGCAGCTCGCAGTCCGCGTCGCCGACGGCCTTGTATGCGTCACGCCCGGGCTTGCCGAGGCCAAAGAGCGCCTCGAAGAGGGCCTCGCCCCACTGGGGGATAGCGTCGTGGATCTCCTGCCCGCGGGACTCATAGACGGCGTACGGCGCCTGGAGGTATCTCTCCAAATACCACTGGAGGTCTTCGAGGTGCTTGTCGGTCAGCGGCGAGCCAAACGGACTCGGCTGCCCCGCGGCCTGTGCCGCGACATCGTCCGGCCGATGGAGGAGCACCTGGACGTTGCCCTCTGTCTCTCTGACGATCAAACGTGTGGGCATATCCTCGTTCCCCTCGCGTCGGGGTCCGTCGCACCGGGCTACTGCGGGCGCTTCTCCTCGATGAGCCCGAGCGCCTCCTCGATGACGCGCTCCTGCACCTTGGGGTCGGGCAGGTGCCGGCCCTTGCCGATCTCGATTCGGATCGTTCGCTTGACCGCCTGGCGATCGGGCTTAGCGCCCTGCTTCCGGAAGGCGATGTAGGCGGCGACCGCCAGCGCGAGCGTCTCGACCAGCAATTGGGCCAAGTTGATGGCGGTGTCAGGGCTGATGTCGAACGATCGAGTTCGCGCGCTCTGGTTCGCGTCGCCTTCGGCAAGCACCTTCTCGACCATCTGCGGCAGGTCTGGGTCGAGATCCTTGAGGCGGTCGGCCAGTTCGCGGGCGAGGTCTGGGGGTACGTCGCTCATATCAGACATCCCTCCGGTCAAGAATGCAGTTTGCCTATTACAGACCCGTCTGCGCGGTGTCAACCGCGATATGCAGATAGAGCGCCAATCTCTGTCCCCGTCAAAGGCTCAGTAGTAGCACGGGCATCTTGCCCGTGACCCAAGTAGCACGTGTGTCTCGCCCGTGACCCAAGTAGCACGGGCATCTTGCCCGTGACGATGATTTCGGCGTAGCCGTCTCGCCCGTGACCGCTCCCCGCCCCGCACGAAGATACCCATTTGTCTTCCCCCCGCCATCGATGCGCGCCCACATCCCCCACCAAACCAAACACCGACCCCCTTTTCCCGACAAGAGTGGTCAAACGCCGACGCCGCGCGGTCCGAGGATGCCATGCGGGCAACAACCGACCTGACGAGTCACCACACCACCGACGCCTCCGGCCCGGGACGCCCCGTCCCCAAGCCAAACCGGACGCAGTCGCGATGCCCAATGACCCAACCTCGTCGCCCCACACCCGCCGCATTCCGGGACATTCCGAGACATTTCGGGACATCGTCCACCTCCGCCCCGCCTCTCCCCGACCCCGAAAACCGCGGGATTCCGCTGCATGCCGGCGCATTGTGGGACATTCCGAGACATTCCGAGACACCGCCCACCGCCCGCTCCTCGTCCACAACCGAACCCGGCCCCACGGCCCTGGTCGACGAACGCCGGCAAATCAGCGCATTTCCGCGCATTCCCGCGCATTGTGGGACATTGTGGGACATTCTGGGACATCGCCACCCCACGTCCGCCGCCCGACGTGTCCCGGCAAAGCCACAGACACCAGAAAGTGCGGCATTCCGGTGCATTCTGGTGCATTATAATACGTCATTTCGTACCGCCCACATCTTGGCTTGGAATCACGGCAACGTCGAAGGAGAACCGCAAGGATATGAAAACAAAGGCTTTACAGATGCCCGCACTACCACGGACGTCGCCCGGGAAACACACTGAAGCGAGTCGTCGTCGGAAACATCGGCGCCGGCGGTCGGCGGACCCATCGCAGGGCCCGGAGCACGTACATCACGCCAGCCCCGACGGCGAACCCGCCGATGTGCGCCCACCACGCCACCCCGCCCGCACCGGGCGTCGCCTGCGCCAGCGTCCCCTGGAAGAGCTGGATCACGAACCACAGACCCAGCATCAGCCACGCCGGCAGCACGATGAACTCCAGGAAGAAGAACACCCACACGACCGTCAGCACCCGCGCGTGCGGATACAGAAGGAAGTACCCGCCCATCACCCCGGCGATCGCCCCGCTCGCTCCGATCGTCGGCACGAGCGCGTTCGGTGCCGTCGCCCAGTGCGACAGCCCCGCGAGGATCCCCGACCCGAGGTAGAACCCCAGGTAGCCCAGGTGTCCCAGCCGGTCCTCGACGTTGTCGCCGAAGATGTACAGGAACAGCATGTTGCCCAGCAGGTGCATCCAGCCGCCGTGCAGGAACATGCACGTGACCAACGTCAGGTATACGTTGAAGGGCGGCTCGGCCAGCGGGCGCGGCACCTCCCGCCGAAAGACGAGCCGGCCCTCGCGCTCCAGGATCTGCTGAGGGACGACGTACGCCTTGTCCGGGTCCGTCAGCCGAGCCGGAACCATCCCGTACCGCTCGACCATGATCTGCCCCTGCTCCGCCCCGGCAAGCTGGAACAGGAACGCCGCGCCGCAGATCCCGATAATGGCGTAGTTAACCACCGGCGTGGTCCTGGACGGAATGTTGTCCTTGATCGGAATCACTCGTCGTTCCTCGGCGTGGCCGTCGCGCGAAGCACGCCGTCGGCCACTGTCCCATATCGGCGAGAGGCGATCAAGCGCGCCACACAATCCCCCCGCGTTGACCGGTCGGCGCGCCACCGATACGATTCGACCATGGCAACGCGCGTCGGTCTCTATGGAGGTACGTTCGATCCCATTCACGTGGGGCACCTGCTCGTGGCCCGCGCGGTCCGCGAGCGACTCGAGCTGGATCGGCTGATCCTGATCCCCTCGGCGCATCCGCCGCACAAGCCGGTCGGCAGGCTGACCGAGGCCGCGCATCGCCTGGCAATGACCAAGGCCGCCGTCGACGCCGAGCAGGGCTTCGAGGTCTCCGACTGCGAGACGAAGCGATCGGGGCCGAGCTACACGATCGACACCGTCGCCGAGTACCGACGACAACTCGGCGGCGACGCCGAGATCGTCTGGCTCATCGGATCCGACACGCTCCAGGAGCTGGCCGGTTGGTACCGCGTCGCGGAGTTGGTCGACGCGTGCCGATTCGTCGTCGCCCCGCGCCCCGGGTGCGAATCGCCCGACCTGACGTCACTGGGCGTCGCGCTCAACCCCGAGCAGATCGACCGCCTGCGCGGCAGCTTCGTTGGTGCCCCGCGAATCGACGTCAGCGCGACCGAGATCCGCCGTCGCGTCGCGAGCGGCCTGAGTGTTCGTTGGATGGTGCCGGAGCCGGTGCGCCGGTACATCGTCGACCATCATCTCTATACCGCCGATCGCTGAGCCGACCGGTGCAAGGAGTGACAGAACCGATGATGACGGACTGCCAGACGCGAATGTATATCGACGGGCAGTGGTGCGGCGCTGAGGGCAAGGGCAAGCTCGCCGTCATCAACCCCGCCACCGAGGAGCCCTGCGCCGAGGTCGCCTGCGGCGGCGCCGCCGACGCGCGTCGCGCGATCGACGCCGCCGAGCGAGCACTGCCCGGCTGGTCCGGGCGGACGGCCTACGAGCGCGCCGATATCCTGAAGGCGACCGCCGACCTCATGCGTCAACGGGCCGACCGCATCGCCCGACTCATGACGATCGAGCAGGGCAAGCCGCTCGCCGAGAGCAAGGGCGAGACCCTCGCCACCGCCGCCTTCTTCGAGTGGTATGCCGAGGAGGCCAAGCGGCTGTACGGGCGCATCGTGCCCCACCACGTGCCCACGAAGCGACACTTCGTCATCCATCACCCCGTCGGCATCTGCGCCGCGATCGCGCCGTGGAACTTCCCGATCCTGCTGCCGGTTCGAAAGATCGCCCCCGCCATCGCCGCCGGCTGCACGAACGTCACGCGACCCGCCTCGCAGACGCCGCTCTGCCTGATGGAGGTCTTCCGCTGCCTCGATGAAGCGGGTTTGCCGCCGGGCGTGGCGAACCTGGTCACGGGCCCGGCCGGCGAAATCGCCGACGTCCTGCTAGCCGATCCGCGCGTTCGGAAGATCGGCTTTACCGGCAGCAACGAGGTCGGTCAGGAGCTCATGCGCAAGGCGGCCGATCAGGTCAAGAAGATCTCGCTCGAGCTGGGCGGCCACGCCCCGTTCATCATCTTCCCCGACGTCGACGTCGAGCAGGCAGCCAGGACCGCCGTCACGGCCAAGTTCCGCAACAACGGCCAGGTGTGCATCAGCGCGTCACGGTTCTACGTCCATCCCGATCGGCGCGAAGAGTTTACCGAGGCAGTGGTCCGGTTCGCCAAGACGCTCAAGCTCGGCAACGGGCTGGACGACGGCGTCGAGATCGGCCCGATGTTCGAGCAGGCCGCCGTCGACAAGACGATCGGACTCATCGAGGACGCGCAGAGCAAGGGCGCCGCCGTCCTCTGCGGCGGGCGTCGTAGCGAGCGGTTCGAGCGCGGCTTCTTCTTCGAGCCCGCCGTCGTCACCGGGCTGACGCGCGACATGCGGATCATGCGGACCGAGCCCTTCAGCCCGATCCTACCGATCCTGGAGTTCACCGGCGTCGACGACGCGATCCGCCAGGCGAACGATACGCCCTACGGCCTGGCGTCGTACGTCCTGACCAACGACATCAACACCGCCGTCAACATGGCCGAGCGCCTCGAGTTCGGCATGGTCGGCATCAACGACTTCACCCCCGCCACCGCCCAGTGTCCCTTCGGCGGCATGAAGGCCAGCGGCTTCGGCCGCGAAGGCGGCATCGAAGGCATCGAAGACTACGTCTCCGCAAAACACGTCTGCCTGGGCGTGACGGCGTGACTGGTGGGGTTGCACGCGATCGCGCCAGACGGGCGTCCGCCGCGATGAGCACCGGCGCGCAAGAAAAAAAAGCCGAACCGGTTTCGTCAAACCGGTCCGGCCCTTTGGGGGAATAGTAGGTTCGTTTAGGCGTGTCGCCGTCGAAGGAAAGCCATCCCGCCCAGCATCAGCAGGCCGACCGTCCCGGGCTCGGGCACCTGCCCGTTCCCCCAGGCGAACGCGCTCAGACCCATCTCGAAGACCGCCCCGCCCGACGCATCCATCATCGACGCGTAGGGCGAATCGGATTGAATGATCACGTAGTCCGTGTCGACCGGGCTGTATATGTTCCGCCAGGCGACATCGACGTTCGTGCCCGATCCGTCGTCGAACTGATAGTGGCTCGAGTCACCGTCCTTGAAGTCGGAGTAGGGCACCTGATGCGTCAGCTTCGAACCGATCACGACCGGCTCGACCCCCGGCAGCTCGTAGTACCAGCCCGAGGAATTCATCATGTACATGGCCGACATGTAGTCGCCGATGGGCGAGCCGAACTCCGCCACGTTGACGTTGTTCGCCGTGCCACCCACCTCGAACTGCAGATTGCTGATGTGCACGTCGATCATCCCAGAGCCGGTCAGGTCGAAAAGCGGCAGCGTGCCTGGCGTCAGGGCCGAGGACGGATCTCCCGCGCGGACGTAGAAGCTCATCAGGCTCTCGTCGGCCGTCTCGTCCTGCATCCACACCGACAAATACGCCGTGCTCAGCCCGCCGATGTCGCCGATGGCGATGTAGTTCGTCCCGTCGAGGATGTCGGTGCCGGGGATCACGACGTTCATGGCATCGACGATGGTCGAGCCGCCCTGCGTGATCGTGATGTCCAGCGAGACCGGGCGCCCCACGATTGCGGCATTGGCCGCGCCGGTTAGGCACGTCAGCAACAGTCCGGCACTAAGGATTCTCAAGGTCATGCTCCACATGTTATTCCCCCTCAGTTCGTCCGCTTTTTCGGGTCGATGGACCTTCATCGCGAGGCAAGCGGATTGGCCCCTGGGCGCGTCTTTGCGCCGAGCACAAATCGTCTACACAGTGAGCCCGACAGTAGCTGTCTCAGTCCCCAGTCAGAGACCTACCGGAATACAACGAGGCTATTCCGAGGCGTGTTCCTGTATCCCCCGAAGTCACTGAATAGTAGGCGTCAAAAGGTGAGAGTCAACGACCGGTTTGGGCTTTTTTGACGGACGTAAGGCCGGGGGTTGTAGTGCTATAAGGTCAGTGGCAGGGCGGTGTTGGCTGTCCTGTCACGCGATGTGACGCTCGACGGAAGGAGTCCCGCGGTCTTATGGGACGGCGGCCTCGCCCTTGACGTGCCGGGGATCCCATGTGACTCTGGTCGTCGTGAAGGCCATTCGTCAGATTCGACAGCGAGGTTGGGGCCTGGTGATCGGGCTGGCGGCGACGGCTGTCGTCGCCGCCCTGCACCTGACGGGCGCGTTCGACCGCTTCGAGTTCATCGGGTTGGACTGGCGTTTCCGCCACTGCAACCGGATGCGGACCTCGGACCTCATTCTCCACGTGGACATCAACGACGACGCGCTCAAGCGGATCCACGGCTGGCCCTGGCCCCGGCGCCTCCACGCCCAACTCGTCGATACGTTGCACGAGTTGGGTGCTCGCTCCATCGTGATGGATCTCGTTTTCGCCGAGCGCCAACGCCCCAGGCAGGCGCTGCCCTATGCGAGATCCGAGGAGGAGCTTGCCACGCGCTTCCATGCCGAATCCGGACAAGAGCCCATCTTCGACGACTCGGAGCTGGCCGCCTCGATCGCCCGAGCCGGCAACGTGTATCTCGCCATGTTCTTCGACCCGGCCGTCGACAACGACGCCCAGACGCAGGCGAGGCGGTGGTTCCGACAGACGCTCGAGAAGCATCCGGACTGGTCGACGCAGAGACTGATCGGCCAGGCGATCGAGGAGCATGCCGGCTTCGGCATGACAACGGAGACGCTGCGGGAGATCGGCGAGCGGATGCACCTGGCCCACCTGCTGCGGCAGAGGTTCGACTCGACCGCCGACGTGCTGGCCTTACGCACGGGGCTGGATCGGGAAGCCATCGACCGCGTCCTGCCGGGGTTGAAGCGTCAGGCCGCCGCTTCTCTGGCCAAGGACGCGCTCGAACAGAACCGAAACCTCGAACGCGATCAATTCGTCGATCGCATCCTGCGCGGCGTCCCCAGGGATCCGCTCGACGTCTTGGACATCCAAGCCGCCTATGACACCGAGACCGCCATTCGCAGCGCGATGAAACGGACGGTGGCGATCCCGCCCGAGCGGCAAGGCCTCTTCTCGAAGGCAAGCACGGTCACGCCGCCGTTGTCGGAGCTTGGCACCGCCGCCAAGGATAGCGGGTTCGTGACGTTCGAGACGACCAGCGTCGATGGCGTCCTGCGCGAGGTCCCCCTCGTCGCGTGCTTCCGCGGACGGATGATCCGCCAGTTGGCCTTCGCGGCGTTCTGCGACCTGGTGGACGTCGCGCCCGACCGGATCGAAATGACCGAGTCCGATCGGCTGGTCTTACGCGACGCGCAGTGGCCGGGGGACTCCAAGCGCCGCGACGTCGTCCTGCCGTTGGACGAGGAGAAGGGCTTCCTGCTGAACTGGTATGGCGGGCAAGGACGCTGGGAGACCGCTTTCGACCACGTCGCCGTGGGACGCGTGCTGGAGATCCCCATCAACCGTGCGGCCGCGGAGGATCAGCGCCGGAGAGCCCTTGCCGCCGCCGTCAGGTTCACGACGACCGGCGGCGCCGAGGCCACTTTCGAGAGGTACGTTAAGACCGCCCAAGACCGGGACCGCGCCCGGCGCCGCCTCGCCTTAGCACCCCAGGATGATCCCCAACGAGCCGACCTCGAGAAGCTCCTGGCCGCCGCGGACAAGCAGACGGCGACGATCGAGGAAAACGCCGTCGGGGTCATCCGCGCCGCCAGCGATCAGATCAAGGGGCTTACGCCCGAGAGCGAGGAAGAACGTCGTGAATTCGGCCGGATTCGTCAGATCGTCCACGAGTTGGAGAGGGCGGCTGCCCTGGCGCGTCGGGTCCAAGAGCGGATCGCGGAGCTTCGTCCCTTGGCCGACGGTAAGGTGTGCTTCGTGGGATACACCGCCACCGCCGTGGCCGACTTCGTGAGCACGCCCGTGTTCGATCGGGCTCCCGGTGTCGTCGCGCACGCCAACCTGTTCCACACGCTCTACACGGGCCAGATCGTCCGGCGCGCCCCGAAATGGCTCGGCCTGCTGCTGATCGTCGCCTGCGGGCTGATGCTCACCAGCGTGATCGCGACGTGGCAGGGCCCCATCGTCAGCCTGCTGACGACCGCGATCGGCCTCAACCTGGTCGTGATCGCCGCGTCCGTGCTGCTGTTCTACCAGTGGCGGACCTGGATCATCGTTCCGGCGGTCCTGGCCTCGGTCCTGGCGAGCTGGGGGTTGATCACCGCTTATCGCCAGCTCACGGAAGGGCGGGAGAAGCGGCTGGCCTTCAGCCGGCTCGGGCAATACACCTCGCCGACGCTCGCGCGGCGAATCGCGGAGGATCCTCGAGTCCTCAGCGGCGCCGACGCGCGGGAAGTCACCTGCTACTTCAGCGACCTGAAGGGGTTCACGCCCATCAGCGAGCGCCTCGGTGCTGAGCGGACCCAGGCGCTGCTGAACGTCTACCTGGAGCGCATGAGCGAAGTGCTCGATCGCCACGAGGCCTTCATCAACAAGTTCCTGGGCGACGGCGTATTTGCCTTCTTCAACCCGGCCGTCAATCCCCAGCCCGATCACGTCCACTTGGCGTGCGAGGCCGCCCTGGACAGTCTGACGGCACTTGCGGACCTGATCGCCGAGAAGCGCGGCGATCAGGGTGCCGCCACGGAGTTCGATCAACTGGAAATGCGGATCGGACTGGCTACCGGCACCGTCGTCGTGGGCAATTGCGGCAGCCATCGGAAGTTCGACTACACCTGCATCGGCGATACGGTCAACCTGGCCGCTCGGCTGGAGTCGGCCAACAAGGCCTTCGGCACGCGGATCATGGTCGCCGAGTCCACCCGGGCCGCTTCGAGAGACCTCTACGATTGGCGGTACCTGGGCGGGCTGCAGGTCGTCGGCAAGAAGCAGACCGTCGCCGTCTACGAGTTGCTCGGAAGGAAGGGGGACGTGCCCGACGCGACGCTCGAATATGCCGCAAGATTCGAGCAGGGCGTCAAGGTCTTCCAGGAAGGCCGATGGGTGGACTGCATCACGCACTTCACGCGGATGCTGGCCCGTCGCCCGGATGACGCCGGCCTGACGCTATATATCGACTGTTGCCAGCAGTTCCAGCGATTCGGACCGCCGACGGACTGGTCCGGAGAGATCCAACTGACAGAGAAATAGATGATGACGACCGCAAAGCCTCACCGCACCGAAGCGATCTCCCGAGTGCTCCTCGCCGGTCTGGCCGTGATGACCGCCATGGCGGGCTGTGAGCACGGCGGGGCGACGACGCGCCCCATCCGCTCGCCCGAGACGGAAGACGCCGCCAATAGCGCCCGCTACTTCTTCGTGGTCCCGCAGTGGCTTCCGGGCGGGGCCTCGAGCAAGCCGCAGCGTGAGGCGCTCGAGCAGTGGCTCGTCCAGCGGGCAGGGGGGTTCACCCGGATCGGCCCGGTTCGCGGGGGATGGCACGACGGAAAGGACCTGATCGAGGAAGACAGCATCGCCTATTTCGTCGTGGGGCCCGTGGGGCTTAAGCCCGTGATCGAGACACGCGTCCTGGGGGAGTTCAAACAGCGAAAGGCGTTTGTCGTGCAGTGGTGAGCGGGACGGCGTCTCCGACGAGGCCTATTCGCGTCCGAGACCCGCGACCGCGCGACGGCGTTCCACGACGCAGCGGCGCGCGAACGCCTCGCGATCCCGAGCCGCGTCGAGTCCGCACCGATCCAGAGCCGTCGCAAGCCGATCGAGGTAGCTGTCAGCGCCCTCGTCGAGGGGCTGCCTCCCGTAGCCGATCGAGGTCCGCCTGAAGAAGAAGTCCGCCGCGTCGTAGGCCATCTCGTGCTCGAAGGCCCAAAGGGCCTCCGCTCGGATGTGCGGCGTGTCGGGCCCGAGGGGCTCGGCCAACCAGGGCTCGCCCTTGCATGGCTCCACGACGCGGTCGGCGTTGAGCCCGTACGTGGCCACCAGGTGCTTTGCCGCCTCCACGCTCAACCCCAACGAGTCCCGTAGCCGGCAAAGGGCGTCGGCGGCGAACCCGGGGAAGTCCTCGACGTCGCAGGCGCTGAGCGGCTCGTGGGCCGTCCCCGCGGCCCGGCGTGGGGCCAGGCCGTTCTGCCGAGCCAGACGCTTGACGACCAAATCGACCGTCTCGGCCGCCATGGCTCGATGCGTCGTGTACTTCCCGCCGATGACGGAGATCAGCCCGCCGGCGTCCGTGACCAGGCTGTGGGTCCGCGACAGATCGCTCGGCGCCTTGCCGGGCTCGTCGAGCAGGGGGCGGACACCGGCCATCGTCGTGATGACGTCGGCCTCGGTCAGGTTCGCGCCCGGGACGATGGTCCTGGCCGCGCCGAGGAGGTAGGCCACGTCGTCGGGCGTCGCCGCCACGTCGTCCGGAGAACCGTCGTAGTCCGTGTCGGTCGTGCCGATCAGCGTGAAGTCGAGCCACGGGACGATCACGAAGATCCGCCCGTCGATCCGCCCGGTGGAGAGGATGGCGTGACTGCCGGTGAAGTTACGCGTCACCAGGTGAACGCCCTTGGATAATCGCAATCTGGGAGCGGTGGCCTGATCGCTCAGTCTGGCGCACTTGTCGGCCCAGGGGCCGGTCGCGTTGATGATCGTGCGAGCCGACACGTCCTGCTCGATCCCCGAAAGGATGTCGCCAACGCGAGCGCCGACGAGCCGCCCGCTCTGATCACGACGTAGCGCGACCACCTCCGCATAGTTCGCGCAACGAGCCCCCGCGCTCGCCGCCGAGCGGATCGTGTCGACGCAGAGCCGCGCGTCCTGCATCGCCGCGTCGTAGTACATGCCCCCGAGGACGATATCGTCCGCGGGCAGGTTCGGCTCGATCTGCCGCAGTTCATCAGGCTTGAGGATGCGATGTCTGGCGACGTTTCGGAATGCCGCCAGGACGTCGTACAGCCACAGCCCCGCGCGCCACTGCCAGGGCTTGCGCTGGTCGTCCTTGAAGACGGGGATCAGGAACTGCAGCGGGTGGACGAGGTGTCCCGCGTTTCGCAGGAGGTATCGGCGTTCGCGGCACCCCTCCATCACGAGCCGGAGATCGCCGTGTTCCAGGTACCTCAGTCCGCCGTGAACGAGCTTGGACGACTTGCTGCTCGTGCCGCTGGCGAAGTCGTCCTTCTCGACCAGGAGGACGGACAGGCCTCGCAGGGCGGCGTCCCGAGCCACTGCCGCGCCGGTGATGCCGCCACCGATGACCAGGAGATCAAATTGCCCGGATGCTAGTTCCTTCAGTTGTGGACGCTTCACGGCCTGCGACAACTCCTTAGATGCTTGCGGGATAGGTTGCCTCGATCCCTCTCGAACCGCCGGATGGGTAGGTTCCGCCCGCCGTGTCCTGCTTCGCCGGATGCCCCGGCGCCCAAGCTGCCTTCTCGCAGGGCCAAGAACCCAGACCCTCCCAAACAGTACCATATCCCCAAGCGGATCTCCAGCAGCGCGCCTGGGGAGATGCGGAGAACGCCGCCCCGCGGGGCGTTTGACCGCTCAATACAGGTTGGCTATCGTTGTTGGGTTCATGCCGTGGGTTGGAGCACCAGGGAGCGTCATGGCCCTCGATCAAGACAATCTGTTCGGTCGATCGCTCAGGCGGGGCGTTCGGGTCGTCGTGACCGGCCAGGTCGGCGTGGACAAGCGGCCCTTCCTGGAACGCGTCGTCGAGATCGCCGAAGAGAACGGGCGGACGGTCGAGCTGGCCAACGTCGGCGACCGTATGTACGCCGAGGCGCCGGACGTCGTCCACGGGCGGATCCTGGACCTCCCGCTCGGGCGACTCAACTCGCTCCGTCGTAGCGTCTTCAAGGACATCCTGTCCGAGGCCTTGCGGGGGACCAACCTCCTCGTCAACACGCACGCCACTTTCCGCTGGAAACACGGGCTCTTCCCCGCCTTCGACCACGATCAGCTCCAGGCCCTGGCGGCGGATCTCTACGTGACGCTCGTCGACAATGTCGACGCGCTCTATGAACGGCTCGAACGCGAGCATGACGTCCACCATCGCCTGAAGGACCTGCTGGTCTGGCGCGAAGAGGAGATCCTGGCAACGGAGATCATGGCCACGACCCTTCGCGGGCACGGCTGCTTCTATGTGGTCAGCCGGGGCTACGACGACACGACCCCCTTGATGTTGTATCGCCTCATGTTCGAGCCCGAGCGGAAGAAGGTCTATCCCTCCTTCCCGATGACGCACGTGATGGACATGCCCGACATCCTGGCCGAGCTGGAAGCCTTTCGAGGCATCCTGGCCGATCACTTTGTAACCTTCGACCCGGGCGACGTGGACGAGAAGCGGCTGCTGATCGAGGCCGGCGAGGCGAATCGGCGGGGCGAGCGATTCCTCGACGTGGAGGTCCACGGCCGGTCTCTGAGCTTCTCCACCGACGAACTCATGGCCGTCGCCGGGGACATCGACGGCCAGATCTACGCCCGTGACTTCAAGCTGATCGATCAGTCGGACATGATCATCAGCTACATCCCCGAGATGCCCGACGGTCGCCCGGGTCTCAGCAGCGGCGTCGAGCGCGAGCTTCAGCACGCCCACGAGGCCACGAAGGAGGTCTACGTCATCTGGCGGCCGCGGCGGGAGCCGTCGCCCTTCGTGACGGAGACGGCGACCCGGGTCTTTCCCACGATCAAGGAGGCCCTGGACTACTTCCAGAAACGGGGAGACATCGGCGACTACCAACTGCGATTGCCGCGGGAGACCTCCACCGACGCGGAGCCCAAGTCGACGCTGTTCTAGCCTGGCGCATGCCGCGAACCGTCTTGCCTTCCGGGGCGGAATGATGCCTCATGACGACAATTAAGATAACGTTAATTGTGCGTAATGGGCGTAAGCAACCAGGCGGATACGACCGATATAACGGTTGAGTGCGGGGTCTGGACGCGGAGTCCCCGCGCCGCGACTTGGAGCCTGCTGGCCGACCCAGCCCGAATTGGCTCGCTGCAGCGCTTGGTTCAATCTGCGGAATTGGCTACACTGGTAGCAGACCAAGCCAGGCAGCTCTCAACCCCTTTTCTCGCCAAGGCCGGAATTTTGCCGGGGAGGGCACGTGATGCTCCGTTTCCGTCTGTCCCCAATCGTGTGGGGTACGACGCTTGCCGTCTTGCTGTCGGTGGCCGATCCAGTGGCTGCGGATGATTTCTGGCGGACGGCCGCTCGCGGGCTGCAGTTCGCAGGTTGGGCTCCGCCGACCGGCGATATCGGCGTCAGCCGCCACGTGTTCGGCGACGGCTGGACCGTTCAGACCACGCGCCAGCTCAGTGCGGTGGACCTGTACGGGGGAATCGTCGGGATCGAGCTACGTCCCGGCGTCGATCCCACCACGGGGGCGAGCACGCCCGTGTCACTCTACACGGAGACGTCCATCCGGAATTGGGGCATCCCCTCGGCCCGCTTCAGGATCGCAACCGAGCAGACGGGCAGCCTCGACAACGTGGTGCCGGTGCAATACAACCTCTGGCTCAATACTGGGGCGCAGGACATCCGGGTCGAGGGCCAGGGCTCGCTCGAAGCCCAGATCGACATCAATCTACTCGGCTTCTACGACATCGACGCTTACGTCACGAACCGGGGTACGTTCGAGATCGACGGCGTGTTGTACTCAGACTCGGGCAGCACCGACTACGATCTCGGGCCCATTTCCCTCAGTGGCAACATCTTCGTTGACGCCCTGGCCGCCCTGACGGCCCCGCTATTCGCTGGCGCCGATGTGTCCAACCCCTTGGCCGTCTTCAGCGGACGCGCGAAGCTCCAGAACGAGTTGAAGCAACGCGACATGCTTGTGGCCAGACTCGAGTCCGGGGAGATCCTGTCGGACGAGGAGATGGCCCAGATTCTGAACACATCCATGATGGAGGTCCTCTTCGGCGGCGAGGGAAGCCCTCTGATCGAGATGGCCAAGCAGCAGTACGGCAACCTGACGAGCCAGCAGCAGACTGGCGTGGAGACAGGTGCCCCCCTCTACATACCTGAGCCGGTCTCAGTCGGCTTGTGGCTGGCCTTGGCCGTGGCGGTTGGCATTCGACGCCGACGAACGTGATGGGCCGTCGAGTCTCTACAACTCCGCTTCGAATGGTGTCACCGGGGACCCTCCTGGGGATCTCGGCCCTCCTCGTCTTTTCGACGCCGGTCGATGCGACCGTGCTCGGGCGGCAGAAGACGACCTGTCCGGTCTGCAACCAACAATTCGAGGCCGTCGTTCTTGCCAGCGTCGACACGTCCGCTGGCGTGGATCGCGATCTCTTCGCGCGATCGGCCGGGCCGCAGCCGGTATTCCACCTGATCGCCACGTGCCCGCGATGCTACTACAGCGGCTATGTCGCGGACGATTTCCGCCAAGAGATCCGTTTCCCAAAGGGCTTCGTTGACCAAGTCCTTACCTCACCCAAACTGAATCCCGGCATGACGATCACGCCGACGACGGACCAGCGGATGATCCCCGCGGCGGTCCGATATCGCCTGGCCGACCAGTGCTATCGCTGGCGGGGAATGAGCGACGAATCGATGGCGTGGCTGTGTCTGCGGGCCTCGTGGGTGGCTCGTGATCGCGGCTCGATCCTGCCTCGGACGGACCGACTGCAGCGCGTGATGGGATTCATCGAGCGATGGCTTCCCCCCGATGACCGGACGACAAACCAGGCCGACCGAGAACTGGAGCTTGCCACGCGTTTGGCCGCTGAGCTCGCAGAGGGGCGTTTCACGCGGTACCAGGTTCCTTACGTCAAGTTCGTCCTGGCGATGATGTGGCGCCGACACGGCGAGAACGACCTGTTCGAGCTGCTCCTGCCACCGGGCAAGCCTATCGCGGGTCTTTCCCCTCTGATCGTGGGCAAGATCGAGCAAGCGCGAGCGTCGATCGGCCAAGAGCGGACGTGGCAGCAGCGGGCGCGGGAGTGCTTCCACAGAGCGCTCGACGCCGGCGAAATCGCGCCGAGAAACCAGGGGCCGGCCTGCTACATCCTGGCCGAGCTCTACCGTCGCCTGGACCAGGCGAATCGCGCGATTCGATACTACGACTTGGCTATGAGCAAGCCCGACCTCGACGCGCATCTGGCGGATTGGGCTCGTCAGCAGCGTCAACAAGTCCTATCGATGGAGTCCCGCTGATCCCCTTCGTGGGCGGCTTGCCTGCTCATACGGATGCCGGGATTGACGGCGTAATCGCATCATTCATCATCGGTCGCCGCTGCTCTTGCCTGGCCAAAAAGGGCAGACCCATATCGAACGTAGCTGAGCAGACGGGCCAGTAGCTCACGATCCTCCGCGAAAATCTGCAGGCTGCCGTCGGCGCGGAAGCCGTCGGCCGGCTGGCCCGCCGCTAAGTAGGCCGCCGCAAGCGACTCGATCTCGGTGTCGCTGCGGGCCATGACGCGCTTGTCGTGCAGCAGCCGGCGGTACTCGGCCCGTCCGAAGACCAGGGCGTCCACGGGGCCGTTGAGGCCGATCTGCTCGACGTGAAACTCATCGCCCTTCAATCGACCGATCAGGGCGAGCCGCTGATCGAACGGCCGATCGGGTTCCGCGCGGACGGCGGCGATCAGCGTGACGCACGCATCGGGCACGTTCTGGGCGAGCCAATCGGCAAGGGTCTCCCATCCTTGAAGGACGCCGGCGGCCGGTCCGGCGGTCTCGGTCAGGACGTCAGCGTCGCTCCTGGCGGATTCTCGACCCCCAAGGAGCGTGGCCTCCACGTCGACGGCGCCCGGATGGGCCAGCCAGTGGCCGTGGTCATCGGGATGGAGCCAGACGCCGCCCTCGGCCTGTCCCTCCAGCCTAACGAGGGCGTCGACGGCGCCGGATAGGCGATCGGTCTCGCTTACCACGAGAAGAGGAAGCCACTGACGATGTGGATGGAGATCGGCATCGCGGGCGACGCCGTCCCAACGGACCCATAGTCGCAGGAGCTTCAGGACGCCCGCTAGCTTCATCGGCCGGAGACCGGCGGCTTCGGTGATGGCGAGTTCGCTCGTCTCGCCGGCCTCCAAGGCGTCTCGGATGGTCCTGGCCCTGAAAACGCCCTTGGGGCTGGGGCTGGTGACATGGTAGTAGTACCGGTAGATGTTGAAGGCTCGGCGCCAGAGCATGATCGCCGCCTGCTGTTCGGCGGGTGCGGCATGCTTGTCGGCCGATGCGTCGTCCTCGGAGGTCGACCGAGACGGTTCGGGCGGCGCCGTGGTGGTGGGGATGGGGGTTGCCCTCAAGACTTGGTCGACCTCGTCGAACCTGCCCAGCGCCGCCAGCGCATAGGCCCGAAGCCTCCTTGCGTCGAGACGCATCGGGTAGGCGCGCAGAACCCGTTCGAGTTCCGCCGCCGCCTCGTCGTAACGACCCTCTGCGAAGCTCTTGGAGGCCGTTTCAAACAAGCCGCGCGGGATGTTCGGCTCGTCGGACGAGTCCCCGCGACTGCATCCCTGGGCCGTGGCCAGGAGGCAGGCCGAGGATGCAAGAAACCGGACTAGAGTCCCTCGATCGTCGGCCACTCCCATTGCCTCATCGCATCCAGGGCGTCATTGCACGTCAAATCGACGCGAAGCGGCGTGACCGCCACGTAGCCTTCGTTGATTGCCCGGAGATCGCTGTCCGGTTCACCGTCGTCGGTGAAGCCGCCGGTCAGCCAGAAGTACGTTCGACCTCGCGGATCGGCGGCCTTGACGAATCGTTCGTGCATGACGAGCGTCGATTGACGCGCGACCCTAATCCCTCGAGGCGAGCCGCGCTCCAGCACCGGGATATTCACGTTCATCAGCCAGCCCGGCTTCAGCTTGGCCCGCAGCAAGGCGGTGATGACCTCGCGCGCGATCGCCGCGGCGCGGGCGTAGTCGGGCTTGTCGCGAAAATCCAGCGAGACGGCGACGGCGGGAAGACGGTAGAATGCCGCCTCGACCGCCGCGGCCACCGTGCCCGAGTAGAGTATGTTGATCCCCACGTTAGCCCCGGCGTTGATGCCGCTCACCACCAGGTCGGGGGGCTTGTCGAGTACCTCCCGGACGGCCAGCTTGACGCAGTCCGCCGGACGACCCGTGACGCTCAGTCCCTGGAATCGTCCGTCAACCTGGACGTGGCTCGCGATGACGGCCTCGCCCACCGTGATCCCGTGGCCCGTGGCGGATTGACCCTCCGCCGGGGCGACGACGGTGACCTGACCGAGTTGAGATGCTTCATGCCACATCGCCGCCAGCCCGGGCGCGGCGATCCCGTCGTCATTGGTTAGCAGGATACGCACAACGAGATTCTAGCTGGCCGCGACGATCGGGGTCAACGACGGCGACTTCGGCGGCGCGATCACGCGGGATGCGCATCCTGCCGGGCACTCCGGTTCCCGCTATAATCGGTCGCGCTATGTGTCATCGGCGCATCACTTCGCGGCAGGCGGCCGATCTCGCCCGTGGGCTCTTGAACGTCAGCCAAGCGAGCGCTCAACCCTTCGGGGCCGGCAAATTCAGTGAGACCTTCCTCGTTCGAGCTGATTCAGCCGAGCTCGTCCTGAGGATCGCGCCGCCGGACGACCTCCTCCAACTCTTCTACGAATACCGGATGATGCGTCAAGAGCCCGAGCTTCATCGTCTGATCCGGCAGCGCACGAACGTGCCGATTCCAGAGATTCTGGCACACGACTTCACTCGAGCGAGGATCGACCGCGACTGCTTGATCATGAACCGCCTCGCCGGTTCGGCGCTCAGCGAGGTGGCAGGGCGGTTGTCGCCCGACCAGTTGCGGTCGATACTGACGGAGCTTGGCCGCTGCGTCGCCAAGCTGCATGCCGTGCACGGCGATCGGCACGGCTACGTCGGTCCTCATGAGCCGATGGTCCCTCAGGCAAGTTGGCCTGAGGCCCTTGCCGTCATGTGGCGTAAGCTCCTCGACGATTGTGTGGCGTGTGGCGTGTACGGGCATGCGGACCATCTCCTGGCGATGCGGATCCTCGATGAGAACCTGGACGCGTTTGACGCCGCGACCCCCGCGAGCCTGTGCCACATGGACCTCTGGGCAGCCAATGTCCTGGTCGACCAGGGCCGGTTTAGCGCCCTGTTCGATTTCGATCGAGCCTGCTACGGAGACCGGGAGAACGACCTAGCCGTTGCGGAGTACTGTGGACTGACGACGGAGCCGTTTTGGCGGGGTTACGCGGAGGCGGGCGGCGCGGAGATCACCCCGACGCACGAGCAGCAAGTGCGACGCCTCTTCTATCTGCTCTATGAGCACGCGAAGTACATCGTGATCAGTATGAGCGCGCGAAGGAACTCCCCTCATCGCGCCAAGGCGTACGCCGACGACTGCCGAGCGGCGATGGACCGGTTCATTCGGACCGGCAGACCGGTCTTCTAGAGCGGCCAGGGCAGCGAGCAGAAGGCGATCACGGATCCGCGGCGCGCTGTTCCCGCGAGCGAGGCGGAAACGAAGAAGGGGAACGGCCGGCGCCACGCCAACCGTTCCCCGCTTGTCTCGAGAGCAGACGGCCGCTCGGCCGAGCGGCGATCTGGGCCCAAAGGCGACCTATCTGGATCGCTTCCTCTTGGCGACCTTCTTCGAAGTCTTCCTGGCCATCTTCTTCACAGCCCTCTTGGCTGCTTTCTTGGCGATCTTCTTCTTGGCAACCTTCTTGACCGGTGCCTTCCTGACGACGGTCTTCTTGGAAGCCTTCTTCCTGGCCGCGGCCTTCTTCGTCGCTTTCTTCGCCGTGGGCCGTTTCTTGGACGGTTTCTTGGCCACGGCCTCCTTCACCGCGGCCTGAGCGGCGGCTAGACGGGCGATGGGCACGCGGTAGGGCGAGCAGGACACGTAGTTCAGCCCGACCTTATGGCAGAACCCGATCGATCGGGGTTCGCCGCCGTGCTCGCCGCAGATGCCACACTTGAGATCCTTCCGAGTCGAGCGACCGCCCTCCACGCCCATGGCCACGAGCCGACCCACGCCGTCCTGATCGAGCACCTGGAACGGGTCGTACTCGTAGACGCCCATCCGGACGTAATCCTTGAGGAACTTGCCGGCGTCGTCGCGGCTGAATCCGCAACCCATCTGCGTCAGGTCGTTCGTCCCGAAGCTGAAGAACTCGGCGACCTCGGCGATTTGCTCGGCCGTGACCGCGGCACGTGGCACCTCGATCATCGTTCCGATCATGTACGGGATTTCCTTCTTGGTCGCGCCGGTCTCCTTGAAGACCTCGGCGATGACCTTCTCGGCCGCGTCGCGGGCGATCGTCAGTTCGGTGACGTTGCCCACCAGCGGGATCATGATCTCCGGGTGGACGGCGATGCCCTTGTTCCGCTTGACGTTGATGGCCGCTTCGATGATCGCCCGGACCTGCATGTCGCTGACCTCGGGATAGGTCAGGCCCAGGCGGCACCCGCGGTGACCGAGCATCGGGTTGAACTCGGCCAGACTCTCGACGGTCTCCTTGATCTGCTGGACGGAGACCCCCATCGTCTCGGCCATTTCGCGCTGGCCCTCGTCGTCGTGAGGGAGGAACTCGTGCAGCGGAGGATCCAGCAGGCGGACCGTGCACGGCAGGCCGTTCAAGGCCTCGAAGATGCCCTCGAAGTCGGACCGCTGCAGGGGGAGCAGCTCCGACAGCGCTCGTTCGTACTGGGCCAGCGGACCGGCAAGCTTCTGCTTGATCTGCTGGGCCGCGGCGCCCTCGGCCCCGGCGAGCTGCTGCTTGAGATTCTTGACCTCTTCGGCAACGAGGATCAGGCGGCGGAAGCTGACGATCCGCTCTCCCTCGAAGAACATGTG
>JAFGLZ010000034.1 GCA_016927755.1 Phycisphaerae bacterium | reverse complement strand
CGGGGGCTTTGCCGTCATCTATCTCAGCAAGACGAAGGAAGCGTTCGCGCTGGACTTCCGCGAAACGGCCCCAGGCGACGCGACGTGGGACATGTACGTCAAGGCCCGGGAGAAAGACCCCAACGCCCCCCCACCGAGCCGGACCGGGGGATTGGCCGTGGCGGTGCCGGGGCTTCTGGCCGGTGCGGAGCAACTCCTGGAAGAGTTCGGATCGATGCGGCTGGACCAGGTGATCGAGCCGGCCAGGGCGCTGGCGGAACGGGGGTTCAAGGCCGATCGCCACTACGTCGACGCCTGCACGCGAACGATCAAGGATTTCGAGAAGAACAAGGAGTTGAAAGAGAAGTGTGGGGCGCTCTACCGCACGCTCCTGAGAAACGGGCAGGCGCCCAAGCCGGGCGATCTCATTCAACGACCCGACCTGGCCTCGGCCCTGCGTCTGCTGTCGTATGCCGGGACAGAGGCCTTCTACGACGGCCAGATCGCCGAGGCGATCGTCAAGGCGGTCAGAGCGACGGGCGGCATCCTGACGTATGAGGATCTGCTCGGCTACCGGGTCCGTGAGCGGAAGCCGATCCGCTTCAAGTATCGCGAGTTCGAGATTGTCTCGATGCCGCCGCCGTCGTCAGGAGGCATCGTCATCGCGGAGGCACTGAACATCCTGGAGACGCGCCGTCTGGCCGACATCCAGATGGACGATGCGAATCTGGCGGCGCACCTTTTCATCGAGGCGTGCAAGCACGGCTTTGCCGACCGATCGCGGTGGCTTGGCGACCCCGCCTACATCCAGATCCCCCAGGAGCACCTGACGAGCAAGAAGTACGCCAAGTCACTCGCCGAGCAGATCGACGACAAGAAGACGCTGGCGAACAGGCAATACGGATCCACGCGGATCAAGGACGACAATGGGACGAGCCATTTCAGCGTTGTCGACGCCGACGACAACGTCGTGGCGTGGACCGAGACGATCAACACGATCTTCGGCTCGTACGTGGTGGCCGAGCCTTACGGCATCGTCCTGAACGACGAGATGGACGACTTCTCGGCCGAGCCCGGCAAGCCGGACGCCTTCGGGCTGCGCACGAGCGACCGCAACGCCGTGGCGCCCGGCAAGCGACCGCTGTCGAGCATGTCGCCGACGATCGTGCTCGACCAGGGGGGTCTGCCGATTCTGACGCTGGGGGCGTCGGGCGGCCCGAGAATCATCAGCTCGGTGCTGAACGTCCTGGTCAACGTACTCGACTACGACATGACGCTGGGCGAGGCGATAGAGGCCAACAGGATCCATCACCAGTGGATGCCAAACGAGATCCGCTTCAGCGAACCGCCAGACACCACACTCGCGGCGGAGTTGAAGAAGAGGGGGCACAAGATCAGTGGGCGTCGAACCACGGGCATCGTGCAGGCGATCGAGTGGCAGGAGGACAACACGCTGCTCGGCGCCAGTGATCCACGCAAAGGCGGACGACCGGCCGGGCACTGAGGGACGGGGAAGGACTTCCCGAGGCCTGAGAACTGAAGTCCGCGGTCCGGCCGCTATTGCGGTGGCCAAGCTCCGAGGACCTTCAACTGGGCCTCGACGCCGGACTCTTGCGGATTGAGCCGATAGGCGCGGGTCAGCTCATCGACGGCGTCCTTTCGGCGGTCAATACGTTTGTAGAACCGCCCGCACTCGGCGTGGGCCCAGGCGTTAAGGGGCTCGATGGCGACGGCCTGTCGGTAGGTCAGCAGGGCGTTGTCGAAGTCGCCCGCCTGCTCGTACTGCTGGGCGAGGGTGATCTTGTTCTTGGCCGTCGGGCCGAGCAGGTCCATCGTCTGCTTGACGGACTTGAGGGACTTGTCGTACTCGCCACGCATGGCGAGGGCCTTGGCCCTGGCCTGGATGGCCTCGTCGTAGTTGGGGAACTGGGCGATCGCCCGATCGAAGGCGTAGACGGCGTCATCGAGGTTTCGGCGGGCCATGCGTGCGTTTCCGTCGCGGAACCGCTCCTCGGCCAGGCACATGTAGCTCCGTCCCATGTAGTAGAGCGTGGAGGGGCGTCCTGGGTCCTTCTCGAGGGCGGTCTTGAACATGCCGATCGCCTCGACGTACCTACCGGCGTAGTGGTCCCGCAGCCCCTCCTGGTTGACTTCCTTGACCACGGGGCCGCAACCGGAAAGCACCACCAAGCAGGCTATCGCCGCGCCAGACCAGACCGTCCTCATTGCACCGTACCTGTGTTCCCAGTTAGCGTCGAAACCGTCCCTATGGTATCGAAAACGGGGATGCGACTGCAAGGTGCGGGTTCTGTGGCACTTGCGGATGCGGAGGTGAAGCACGTCGGTCTGTCACCCGGGCAGGTGGCAATCCGGAGGATCTGCGCATGTATCGAAGAGACCTACAAAGCCGAAGATCGACCTATCGGGGCGCCCCCTGTTACAATATGCTGAACGCCAGTTCCTGCCAAGATCGTGTCCACCAAGGAAGGCAATGGAACATGGAACAGAAAACGAGCCGCCGCAAGCGCTCAAGCTCCAAGGAAGATGCCGCGCTGCCGCCGGTTGAATCCTACACCGATGAGCGAGTCGCGGAGTTCCTCCTATCCAACACGGTGGACGCTGACGACTACGCCCGTGCCGTGAAGCTCGTCCGCAAGATGGGCCTGGATCCGACGAAGATCGACCACGACAAACCCGTCGGAGTCTCCTAGTGGATCGAGTGTTCCTCGACGCCAACGTTCTGTTCTCAGTTGCTTTGCTGTTACTTTAGCTCGCCCGCACTGTCCTTGATCTTCCTGACGGCCGCGGCGATGTCGTGCATGTCGGATTCGTCGCCGAGGAGTTGGCTCTGGAAGAGCCAGACGGACTCGTTGTCGCAGGCGTTCTCGCAGACGGGGAGACTCAGGGCGCGGTAGTCGCGACCTTCGAGCCAGGGATAGTCCTCGGGATCGACCTGGAACAGCTCCTCTCGATAGAGGGGGACGTAGCCGCTGCCGACGTTGATGCCCTCGGCGCACATCGCGTCGATGAACTTGGCGCGAGGCGCGCCGCCGAAAGCCTCAGCCTTGTACCGGAAGATGTACAGGTGCCAGGCGCTGCGGGTAGCGCCGGCGTGCAGTTCCAGCGGCTCGATGCCGTCGATGCCGCTCAGCAGCTCGGTCAGCACGCGGGCGTTGCGGTCGCGGCGGGCCATCTGATCCTCGATCTGGTCGAACTGGGCCAGCAGGATCCCCGCGCAGATCGCCGGCATGCGGCAGTTGCTGCCGAGGACGCGATGCTCGTACCACTTGCCGCCGCGGATCCGGCCGCAGTTGGCATAGGAATGGCAGCGATCGATGACGCCTTCGTCGTCGGAGACGCAAATCCCGCCCTCGCCGGCGCACATATTCTTGGTCGACTGAAAACTGAACGTTCCCACGTCACCGATCGCCCCGACGCGACGGCCCTTCCACTCGGCCCCGTGCGCCTGGGCGGCGTCCTCGATGACGGCCAGATCGTGCTTCTTGGCGATCGCGCAGATGGCGTCCATATCCGCGGGGGATCCGGCGATGTGGACGGCGGCGATGGCCTTGGTCTTGTCGGTGATGGCCGCCTCGATCTTGGCTGGATCGATGTTGTACGTGTCGGGGTCGATGTCGACGAAGACGGGCACGCCGTTGGCCATCAGGACGGCGCTGCCCGTGGCGATGAAGGTGTAGGGGCTGGTGATGACCTCGTCGCCGGTGCTGACGCCGCAGGCCTTGAAGGCCACCCACAGAGCGGCCGTGCCGTTCATGATCGCTTGGCCGTACTTGGCGTGGTGGAACTCGGCGAAGCGCTTCTCGAACTCGGCGATGAAGGGGCTGCCGACGCCCCACTTGTCGGAGTCGTACACCTCCTTCATCATCTCGATCTGCCTGCTGGATCGCTCAGGCCAAACGGGGAAAGGCTTGACGCGAACCGGCGTGCCGCCATTGAGTGCTAGGTTACCCATCGTCTCCTCCAATGCGTCGGGGTCGGGCTAGGTCAGCCCGTCCATGATTCGCTCGATCATCCCTTCGGTGATCTCGACGGTGTCCAAAACGCTGTAAAACGTATCCTCGGGGTGCTCTTGACGGAACGCATTGAGCGTTCGCAGCGTCTCGACGAGCTCATCCCGCGTGATTCCATTGTCGGCCGGTCGGAAGCCGAGGCGGCACCGGTCCATCACCTGGCGAATCCCCTCGGGATCGTTTCCCTGGATGACGGATAGGGCGTAGACACCCGTGCCGACGAGTTCGCCGTGAGCCATGTGCCGACCGGTGCGATACTCGTAGTTGTACGCCAGCAGGTGCTCGCTGCCCTCCTCGGGGCGCGAACCGCCGAACTCGACGCACAAGCGGATCTCCTGGCAGTATTCATCGACGATCGTGTCGATGCCGGCCTGGTTGACGGCGCCGATATCGTCGGCTGCCGCGACGACGCGCTGCAAACAGGCGCGGGCTTGCTCGGCGATCGCCTCGTCGTAGGCGGCCTGGCCTGCCTCGGCCGCGACGAGCCAGTCATGAAGAGCGGTGTGGATGCTCAACAGATCTCCGCAGCCGGCCCGGTTGAGCCGCTTGGGCGCCTGTTGGATCACGTCGTAATCGATGGCCACGAGGTCCGGCCAGACATGGCCGATGTAGCGGACGCGCCCGTCGACCCGGACGCCCACGGCGTCGGTCAGCGGGGCGTCGACGCTGACGATCGTCGGGACCTGGACGAGCCGGCAACCTCGCTTCATCGCGACGAACTTGGCCGTATCGGCCGCCGACCCGCCCCCAATCCCGTAGACCACTTCGCAGTCGGGCAGATCGGGCTCGAGCGCTTCCAGCGTCTTCATGGCCATGTCCTGCACCATGTGCAGGCGCATGGGCTCGAAGTCGACCTGACGCCGGACCAGTTCCCACGGCTCGGGCATGGTGCAGACCATGCCGTCGCCCTCATGTTCGAAGAGGTGGGCCAGGATCCGCCGGCCGCGAAGGAACTGGGGCTTCGGGTACGATGGCATGGGAGGCAAGGTATCCGGGCGTTCGATCCAGCGTCAAGAGATCAGTATGGTGTCCGGCAATTCCGCACTCCGAATTTCGACGCTCCTGCCCCATGCTCCTCTACGCCCCGATCTACTTGCCAGCGTCGGACTGATTGGCCCTTTGCTTGTACATCCGTTCCACGACCGTCATTGCGGGAAAGCGAGTTTTGCGATCTCGACTGACGTAGCCGTAAGGACTGATGAGCTGATTACCGGCATAGCCGGCACCAGTTGCCCAGGGATGTCGGGCGTAGCACCACAGACTCATGCCGCTCACGTAGGGCGCCGTCAGGCCGTTGAACTCGGCTTCGGTGGCGACGGCCTGGATCTCGGCGCCCCGCGGCCCGCTCTCGCCTCCGGGGTAGCCGAATTCGCCAAGGACGATGGGCTTGTCCGGAAAGAGCCGGTGCAGCTTCTGTGTGACCTCCTGCATGAACCGCGTCGATTGCGGGGACTTCTCCCGCAAGCTCGTATCGTCCACTTTGATGTGATGGGTGGGGTAGCAGTTGATCGTGATGACGTCGTCGGACCGATAGAACGCCTCGTAGCCCGGCTTGTTGAACGAGTTCGAGACGTGGGTCCACAGCCGCGTCGGATCCAGCCGGCGGCCGTATTCAACGAGCTCGCTGTTGCCCGCGACGACATCGGTGCGTTCCTCCGCGGATTCATTACCCACCGAGCACAGGATCACGCACGGATGGTTCCGGTCGCGCTTCACCATCTTTCGAATCGTGCGTTTGCCGTTCTCGACGACGAGCGGCGCGTCTTGCGGGGTCAGACTGAAGCCGCCGCCCGGATCCGGGTGATCCACATGTCCCCACTCGTTCATGGAGCTCTCGATCATCACCAGGAGCCCGAGCTCATCGCACAGGTCGAGCTCGCCGGGGTGATGGGGGTAGTGGCAGAAACGGACGTAGTTGCAGCCGATCTGCTTCATGGCCGTGAAGTCGGCTCGGGCCTGCTCGAGGTCCACCGCCATCCCGGTTCGCGGGGAGTCCTCGTGCCGGTTGAAGCCCAACAGGAGCACCGGTTTGCCGTTCAGGCAGATCTTGGCGTCCTTGACCTCGACCTTTCGAAAGCCGAATCGGGTCGTTGCCACGTCGACCGGTTTGTCTTTCTCGAGGAGGTATACCTTGGCTCGGTAGAGGTTTGGCTGCCCCGGTGACCACGGTTTCGCATCGGCGAGCGCCGCCTCGATGCTGAGCTCACTCGAACTGCCCGGCCGGACCTCCGCCACGGATGACGTGAGTCGCCCCACGCTTCGGCCGGAGATTTCGTCGACTTCGACACGGAGTCGAGCCTGTGCGGATGTGGACCGATGGTTGACCACGAACGCCTTCAAGCAAAGTCGGCCGCCGGCGGCATCGGGCTCCGCCTGGATAGCGACCTGTTCAATAGAAAGGGGGTCGCTCGCGACCAGCGCGGCCTCACGCAGGAACCCGCCCTGGCCGAGCCAGCCTTCAAACAGGGGGAACTGCGCCCGCTGCCGGATATTGTCCACCCGAAGGACGATCAGGTTATTGCGGCCGTACTGAATGACGTCGCCTACCGAGATCTCAAAGGGGAGGAAGGCATCGTGGTTCTCGCCGACCTGTTTGCCGTTTACCCAGACCGTGGCGTTGTAGTTGATGCCCTGGAAACGGAGGGTGACGCGGCGTCCTCGCATCGCCTCGGGAACGTCGACAGCGCGCCGGAACCATCCGACGCCGATGTAGCGGTCCATGTCCGGACCACACTGGTCGAAGGCGATGGGCACCGTGACCTGCCGCCAGGACGACGCGTCGAGGCCCTCCGCGAAGTAACCCGCGGTCAGCCCCTCGTCCTTTCGGTCGGGCAGGAAGCTCCAGGGTCCGGCTAGATCGATCTTCATACGTTCAGCGAGCTCCTCATCGGGCAACATTGTCTTACGGTGGGTGTCGAAGAGCCCGGACACGCGAACGGTCTTGCCAAGATCCCACAGACTGGTCTTCAACTCTCGTAATGCGAGTACCGTCGTGATCCAACTGTGGGTCCAGCCGATCTCGTTGGTCCAGACGCCCCAGCCTGCGTCGCCGTCGGAGCCCCAGTAGTCCCACTTCCTGTAATCGAAGCTGCGGTACCACGTACCGTCAAGCTCGGGGTGTCTCTCGCTGCGGGTCTGGGTGCGAATGAAGAAATCCGCCATCCGAGCGGCGGACTCGGCATAGGCCGGGTTGCCCGTGGCAGCGGCGGCTTCGTGCATGCCGACGAAGGCGAAGTTGATGGCGTACAGGGCATCCGTGGCCGGATCGCCCGCAGCATGTGTCAGGGCGCATTCGCCGGTTCCGAAGTCTTCGTTCGAGGCGACGACGTGACCGGGGATCTGCGGGATCGCCCCGGAGGCGTCCTGCAGGTCGATGACGTAGTGGGCGATCGTCTCCAGCCACTGCCGATGCTCCGGCGTGTCATCGACGCGCACGAGCCATGCCAGAGGCAGGAGCATGCGACATCGCTCGGTCTCGACGCGGTTGGCTTCAAGCCGCCAGTGGGGATAGGCGGCCATCATCATGCGGGAGCCGTTGCGTGCTCGATCGAGCAGTGGAGCGAACTTGCTCTGTTCGTAGAGCCACAGGTACACGGGCCAGAGCCATGCCTCCATGTGGGGGCAGTAGTCGACGTGCGGGGACCGGTAGAACGGGCGCCAGCCGACCTGTTGCAGTTTGTCTTCGGCGATGTTCTGAGGGCGGAAGCCGTAGAGGCCGGTGGTCCGGAAGTTGGCCAGGACGCCTCGCACGATGGATTCGCTCCAGCGATCAGACCGTAGCAGGGCAGCGGAGGCGATGGCACTGAGCAGGGCCCGTGCGTTGTCGTCGCCCCAGTAGAGGCCTGGACTCTGGGTGGAGCCACCGATCAGGCCGTAGGAAGGGCTGGCCGGATCGGCTCGAGGCCCGCCGCACAGGATGGAGTTGAAGAAGACGAGATCGTTGAGTTTCTGGGCAGTAACCTTGTATGCCGGGTCGTTCAGCAACGCGGCGCCGCAGGCCAGCCCCATCGCGGCTTCCAGGTTGCAGTCGGCGCGAACGGTTCGGCTGACGGCCTGCGTGCCGTCGTTGAAGATGCGCTTGGAGATGTAGCACTCGCCGATGCCGTGGGTCCCATCGCCTACCGGCCAGTCGGCGGGCAGCGGATCGATCCCGGTGTCCGCGGGCCACGACGGATGGATGTAGAGGCGCGACTTGCCGTAATACTCCGTGCCGCGTTGAGCCGATAGTCTCTGCGCGCTGTCCGGCAGCGCGTCGCGCGGCGAGTACATGGGACGGACGGTCGGCGTCCATTTCAGAAGCGGCGCGGGCTTACCGGGCTGTAGCCACTCGAGGATCATCTTCCACGCCCACGGCCAGGCCTCGGTCGGGGCGTAGCGGGCCGAGACGAACTGGCTGAGCTTGGTGGTCGCCACCAGAGCGCCGGTGCGGGGATGCTCGAAGAGGATCGGATGAGTTGCCTTGGGCAGGCCGTAGACGGCTGTGTCGTAGCCTTCGACCCGTGCCAGAACCAGGTGCGGCTTGTCGGCCGTGACGGGCAGATAGTGGGAGTCGTTAATCATGAGGATCCGCATCTTGCGGAGTTGGGGACCGAAGGCGTCTGACGCCACGACGGTCCGTTCCACGATCGCGCCGTAGGGGCCGGTCTTGAGATAGGTGGGGTTGCCGATGGTTGCGCCGGGCAGCATCGCCGGGAACTCGATGTACAACCGGAGCTTCTTTCCGGCGGCTGCCTCGAATAGGGCGGCGTCCACCTCCGTCTTCTTCTTGGGATAGCCGTCCGCCAGAATCAGCACGCCGGCGCCGGACGGCGCCTGACGCACGGCCTCGGCCGCATTGGCGTAGCGCGGGCAGACGGCGCCATTCTCACCCATGACGCGGTACAGGTCATTGTCGGCGCGACAACAGAACACGAACTCCGGATCGGCGTCGACGTCCTCAGGAGCAGCCTGTCCTGATGCGGCGGCGATGGCCAACACGGCACACATGATCGAAGACAGCCGAGACGGAGAAGTGGAGTACTCGGTCATCGTCGAGGGGATCGAAGCCCTGCGTATCCTCTTGGGCATGATGCGTACCTCATCTGGTGCGACCGGTTCGCTCCGGCAGGAATCCTCCGGAGGAGCTTAGCCCTGCAGAGTGAAGCGACCAGCAGGACAGGTGCGACGACCGCGGCGCTGATCTTGAGGACCTCTTGTCCGGCCAATTGGCCGCAAGAAGGCGAGCACGGCATCCCCTGATCTGGTTGACGATTGTAGGGTGTCCCACAATCCCTCGAAGGTGTTCATCATGCCCAGGCGCGCTCTGGATTCGCATTCAAGTGCTCCGTGAGATCACCTCGCGCACTGCCGCACCAAGTTCGTCGTCCTGGCAGGTCGATAGCAGCAGCATGTCAAGGTCGCTCAACGGCACGAATCCTTTCCTCACACCGCGGTTCTCATCCGGAACCAGCCGGATGGTCTCGCCATGGTCGAGGGCCGAAGCGCTAACCGCGCCCTTGACGAACGTCGAGTAGGATTTGACGCCAGCAGCCTCAACTAACACATGGCCGGGCATGGTCCTGCCTCCAACTTCGGGATACGGATGGGGGATGCCCTCCCTGGAGCGGGCCAACGCGCTGCGCAGGGCTTCTCCGAGCTGGTGATCTGGGGCACCCTCGTCGACAACGATACAAGGCTCGTGGATTCTCCCCAATCCGACAGTTGTGCGGGAAACGGGGACGAATAGGAACAGATTGCGTCTCTTGTAGATCGAAGCATATCGATTCATAGCTACTGGACCTCAATCACGTCAATCGTCCCCCCCTTCCGGTTGTCGCATTCTACCGGCCTTGGCGGCACCGAGGGAGTGCATTGCCTGTCAGGGGTTGTCCCACGGCCGACGCCGCGTGGGTCTGAGCAACAGCATGCACTGGACAACACCTTCGTCAGGTCTGGCCGTGGAGCTTCGGTTCGCCGAAGAACCGCCCGCTTGCTCATCAACGCCCGAACGACGAATTGACTCCCCTGCCCCACATCGGTACGTTGAAGTCAGGCGGGCATAGCAGAACGCGGGACCTCCGAGCAAGGCCCACTAGGATCACACCCCAGCCAGAGGCTTCGGACGTCCGGGCGACAGAGGGTACCAGGCCGTGACCGATACGTGCACCGTCCAGGCGGGATCAGGCAGCCTCTGGCGTCCGTCGATTGAGCTATCCGATCGGGTCAAGCGGCTTCGCGACGAGTACTTCTCTTTCCGAGAGCGCGATCACTTCCGAAACGAGGTCATGCCGTTCGGGACCGGGGCCGACTGGGACCGCGTATGGTGCCCCCATAGTTGGACCATTGTTCCGGAGATGATCCCCTTCCTAGCCGCCTATGAAGATTCCCTGGCCGCGTGTGCCAAGACGGTTCCGGTGCCCGACCATCTCTACGGCAATCCGAATGCACTGCGACGAGCGGAGTTCTTCGCCGAGGTCATCGAGAAGCATCTACCGGTTCAGATCCTCGACGGCGAGCTAGTCGTCGGCGGGCAGTTCAACACCGCGCTCTCGCTGACGCTGAGCCGAGACGAGACCCGCCAATACGACGAGATGGAGCGCAGGTTTCTCGACGGTGTCCGAGACCTGGACGCGTTGGGGGTGGGCAACTGCGGGGCGATTCCGGGGCACCTGATCCCCAACTATGCCAAGGCGCTTCGCGTGGGGCTGCGTGGGCTCGTCGAGGAGATCCAGGGCCACATCGACGGTTCGGACGACAAGCAAGCCAACGCGTTCCGGCGCGGTTTGATCCGAGTCGCGCACGCGGCGCATGCTTTCGCGGGTCGGTATGCCGATCTGGCTGAACGATTGGCGGACGAAACGAGCGACCTCGATCGGGCCGCGGAGCTTCGGGAGATCGCCCGGATCTGCCGGAAGGTCCCGTGGGCGCCGCCGACGACGCTTCAGGAGGCGCTTCAGGGGCTGTGGTTCCTGCACATGCTGATCATGGCGGCCGAGAGCTACCCCGGGCCGGGCCTCTCGCCGGGGCGGATCGATCAGTACCTGTATCCGTACTACCAGCGAGACCTGGACGAGGGTCGGCTGAGCGAGGCGCAGGCCCGTGAGCTGATCCAGTGCTGGTGGATCAAGCACAACTACGCCTACGACTATCAGGGACGGGTCGGCAACAATCAGGGGATCAACTCATCGTTCGGCCAGCTCATTACGCTGGGGGGCATCGACGCGGACGGCAAGGACGCCGCCAACCCGCTGACCTGGGTGCTGCTGGACGTGATCGGCCAGATGAACCTGCTCGAGCCGAAGCCGAACGTGCGACTGCATACGGCCACGCCGCCGGATCTGCTGAAGCGGGTTGCGGAGCTGATCGCCCACGCGCAGGGCTCGCCGTTCCTGCTGAACTTCGACGAGAAGTCGATGAGGGGTCTTGCCTGGCAGGGCCTGCCCAAGGAGCACCTGTGGGACTACGCCCCGGTGGGCTGCCTCGAGAACACGCTCCAGGGCAACGACCGCTCGGGCACGGTAGACGTGAACCTGAACCTGGCCAAGGCGGTGGAGCTCGCCATGTTCGACGGACGAGACCAGGCGACGGGCCGGCAGATCGGGCCGAGGACGGGACAGGCCGCCGACTTCACGAGCTTCGAGGAGTTCCACGCCGCGTTCAGGACACAGCTCGGGCACCTCATCGACTGGATCATCGACGTGAACAACCAGGCGGACGCGATCCGGGCCCGCTTTGCGCCGACGCCGTTCCTGTCTTTGTTGGTCGACGGCTGCTCAGCGGGGGGCAAGGACGTCACGGCCGGGGGGGCCGAGCACAACTACCTGACGGTGGAAGGCATCGGGCTGGCGACGGCGGTTGACTCGCTGCTGGCGGTGCGGAAGCTCGTGTTCGAGGATCGGCGCGTCACGATGCCGGAACTGGCCGGCGCCATGGAGGCGAACTACGAGGGCCACGAGAAGCTGCGTCGCCTGCTGGCGACCAAGGCCCCGAAGTACGGCAACGACGACGACCGGGCCGATGCGATCGCCCGGGAGGTCTCGACGTTCTGGACGGAGCGGGTGGCGCGAAAGGTGACCCCGGCGACCGGCAAGCGCTACCGGGGCGGATACCTCTCGTGGAACTACTGGGTGGCCTACGCCCCGAAGACGGCGGCGACGCCCGACGGGCGGAAGCGCGGGACGTACCTGAGCAACGGGTCGTGTCCGGTGACGGGTTGCGATCGTCTGGGCCCGACGGCCAACACACGTTCGACCGGCAAGCTCGGTCTCGAGACCGCGCCGAACGGCGACAGTCACACGATCACGCTCTCGCCGTCGCTGTTGCGGGACGAGGAGCACATTGAGAAGCTGGCGGCGTTTCTGAGGGCGTACGCCAGCGAGGGCGGGACCGCCCTGCAGATCAACGTCATCGACGCCGAGACGCTTCGGCAGGCCCAAGCCAACCCGGCCGAGTACCGGAATCTACTCGTCCGCGTGACGGGGTACAACGCCTACTTCGTGACGCTGGGCAAGGAGATTCAGGACGAGATCATTGCGCGCGTGTCGCATGGAGGATGATCGCCCCGAGATGACGACGCCGTCCTGCACGCTATTCAACATCCAACGATTCAGCACGGAGGACGGTCCGGGCATTCGGACGACGCTCTTCTTCAAGGGCTGCCCGCTGACCTGCACGTGGTGCCACAACCCGGAGGGCATCGACGCGGAACCCCAGGTGCTGTGGCAGCGCGCGATCTGCATGGCCTGCGGCGACTGCGCCGCGACGTGCGAGCGGGGCGCGATCCGAATCGGCGAGGACGGTGTTCGCATCGACCGGGCGGTTTGCCGGGCGTGCGGCCGGTGCGTCGACGCCTGTCCGACGGGGGCGCTGGAGCGGGTAGGCAAGGAATACGACGCAGACGCGTTGATCGTCGAGGTTCTGAAGGACCGCACGTTCTATGAGACCTCCGGGGGCGGCGTGACGCTCTCGGGCGGCGAGCCGCTGATGCAGCACGCCTTCTTGACGGCGTTCCTGCCCCGATGCCAAGACGAGGACCTGCATGTCGCCCTCGATACGTCTGGCTTCGCCCGGGGGGATTGGCTGGAGGCGGTGCTGCCGCTGGTCGACCTGGTGCTGTTCGATCTGAAGCTAATCCGTCCGGAGGATCACGAGCGTCTGACCGGCGTGCCGCTGGACAAGGTTCTGGGCAACCTCGATCGCGTCGTCGCGGCGGGTCTGCCGGTCTGGGTCCGCACGCCCGTCATCCCGGGATGCACCGATGACGAGGAGAACCTCCGAGGCATCGCCGAACACCTCCGGACGCGCGTCGGGACGCTGGAGCGCTACGACCTGTTGGCGTTCTCGAACCTTTGCACGTCGAAGTACGAGATGCTCGGCCGCAGTTTTGACCTGGCCGCAGAGCCGCTGCTCGCGCCGGCGACGATGGAGCGCCTCGCGGGCGTGGTCCGCGATGAGGGCATCGAGATGGTCCGATGGTCGGGGCCGACGCGCGCTAGCGCGAAGGACGAAGAAGTGGGCGACATCACACTCGCATAAGGGAAGATGCAACCCTCATGAAGACGACTTCCGCTGTTACGCTCGTCGATGACGCCTTGGCTCAAGCTTTCCACGGAGAGTTCGTGCCCAAGTTTCTCGCCACGCGGGACGCGGCCGGCAAGCCCAACGTCGTGCCGATCGTCTCGCTCGACGCGGCGGACGAGCGGACGCTGATCTTCGCCGAGCTGTTCACGTGGAAGACGCGGACGAACCTCGCGACGGATCCGAGAGTGGGCGTGGCCGTGGTAACGGAGGATCCGCGGGCGTGGTCGCTGCGCGGGCGGTTTCGAGAATACGTGGAGAGCGGCCCGTACGTCGACCGGATGAACGCCAAGGAGCTGTTCCGGTACAACGCCTACGTCCGCGTCAGCCGCGTCGGCGTGATCGACGTCGAGGCCGTTACAGGGGCGTGGAGGCCGTCGACGCTGAGCGTGGCCGCCAGCCTTGTTCGGACGATGCTTTTGGGCCGCCTGTCGTTCGGCAAGGGAGCCGCGTCGCTACCGGCACGGGTGGCCGACAAGTTCGCCCGAACCCGGTCGGCGAAGGTTGTCGCCTGGGTGGACTCACAGGGGCACCCGTGTGCCCTACCGACGTTCTCACTACTGCCGACGCGATCGGACGCCATGTTGTTCGGCGCGGGGGGGCTACCGCGGGATCCTCGCGAACTGGGGCCGGGCTCGCCCATCGCCGCATCGGTGATCACGACGGAGCCCGTCGCTTATCAGGTCAAAGGGACGTTTAGCGGCATCCGGCGGACGGTGCTCGGAGGCATCGGCGCGATGCACGTCACGGAAGTGTATTCGGCCAGCCCGCCCCTGGCCGGCAAACAGATCGAGATGCCCACGACATCCCCTCAGGGCCGCACCCGCGACGAAACGGTTCGCGTCGGTCGCTGACCTCATCGCCCGGACGGTACATCCGGGAGCACGTCCCGACGAACCTCGAAGGCGGGACGATCATCGCCGCACTCGTCGAGCATGTTGGCGACTTGCGCGTCGAGATAGGCGTGCAGTTGCGGATCGATATCCACAACGATGCTGTGGCGGCGCTCCTCGATGGCCACGCGCGCGGTGACGCCGCTGCCGGCAAAGAAATCCAGAACCGTCGAGCCGGGATACGACAGGGCGCGGACGAGTCTGCGGATGACTGCGAGCGGCTTCTGCGTCGGGTGCCCAACGCGCTCGCGCGAGTTGGCGTTGAGGCGGGGGATCCGCCAGACGTTTGTCGGGTTGCGCCCCTTCTCGACGCTCTCGGGTCGGAGCCGCTTGTCCTTGAGGTACGTCCGCTTGGTCCGAGCGTCATAGGGCTCGCGGACGGCGTCGAGGTCGAAGTAGTAGGCCCTCGACTTGGCGAACCAGGCGATTTCCTCATGCCGGTTAGCGAAGAACCGTTGGGCGCTCATGCCGTTGGCGTAGTTCCAGACGATCAGGTTCGCCAGGCGCATCGCGCTATGTTCGCGCAAGTGTGAGAGGATCGCGATCAGGTCGCCCGAGCCCGCCTCGCCCTGGTACTGCAATCCGCCGAAGATGGCGATGCTGCCCGTAGGGGCCAGCACTCGCTCGGCCTGGGTGAGCCACTGCGACGCCCAGTCGATGTAATCGCCGTGCCGGTCCCAGTGGGCCATTTGGATGTTGTACGGCGGATCGCAGACGATGAGCTGGACGGACTCGTCCGGCAGGGCCTTGAGCAGGTCACGGCAGTCGCGGATCAGGACATGGTGCGTGGTCGAGGCCGGCGGCGTCGCGTCGATACCGGCCAGCGAATGGTGCGCCCGGCGCTGCTTTCTCAGCAGGTTCATGCCGATGTGCCCGGCGTTGTGGTGCGACCGATTCGCCATTCTCGCGGGTCCTGGCCTTGCCTCAGGTCGCCTAGATCATACTGCGCATCGCGGTCGAGGGCAGGTCTGAATGGGAGAATAGGGTGAGCCCGAACCTGGGGTATGCGGTATCCGATCGCTTGGTGTGTGCGCGACGGTCGCTTAGACTGGGTCAGCGGGAACCCCATGCGAACCGCAGGGGTGGAACGGGAATCGCTCGATGGCCTTCGGCACGATCCCCAAGTCGGATGACGTTCTCCTCGCCGAGTGCGACGTGGAGACGTTCCGCGCGAGCGGGCCCGGCGGACAGAACGTGAACCGGCGGTCCACGGCCGTTCGATTACGCCATCGCCCGACGGGTATCGTCGTCACCTGCCAGCGAGAGCGGACCCAGTACGTCAACAAGCGGATCGCGCTGGCCCAGCTCCGCCGCCGACTCGAAGCGCTCTTCCGACGACGCCGACCCCGCATCCCGACCGCCAAGCCCCGCAGCGCCAAGAACAAGATCCTTGCACGGAAGAGGCGTCACTCGCTCAAGAAGCAGTTCCGCAAACGGGCGGGGATGGAGGATTAAGTGCGCGGCGCGGTCCTCAGGCGCTCCGGGACGAGTCGGGCAGCTCGAGCGTCCGGACGGACCTCCCGGCGTTTGCCCGGGGGGATTCCAGCAGGTCGTTCATGCGGCCGGCCAGCCCCAGCAGGAATTGGCTGGAGAACTCGGGCAGCATCTCGACGATCTCATCGATGACGTCGGAGCGCCCCGGAGGCTGCTTGCCGATGGCGACGGTGGGGTACGGGTTTGTCACGTAGTCCTGCAGTCCGCGGACCAGTCCCAGTTGTGCTCGTTCGCTCAGCCCGCGAAACAGGCCGAGCAGCTTGACCTCGCGGATGCTGAGCACGCTACGGCCATCCTTCTGAAGGGGCCACCAGGACACCGTCTCGGTTCCTCGCTCACGGTCACGGAAACCACAAACCCGATGTCATCTGTATCGGTACGCGAGCGGCGTTTCGCGAGTTCGTCTCGGCGTATGATCCCCCCCAGTGGCCCCATGCAGGGCCGGGGCCAAGTCGCGGGGGGAGGACCCTGGCCGAACCCGCTCTGGACCGCAAGCCATCACCCCGGGCGAGACAGAACATAAGTGCTTGGGATATAAAAAGAAAACACCGCCCAACGTGATGATGCTGGGCGGTGTTTGGTCTTCAGAAGCGAGGCCGACGGGACTCGAACCCGCAACCCTCGGATCGACAGTCCGATACTCTAACCAATTGAGCTACGGCCCCGACTAAGCGGGTGCAACCTCGCTATGTGCGGTCCAACCGGCTTAACGCCAGTTGTACTTGTCGGTTATTTTAGCGACCGGCTCCAACGTGTCAAGCATACGGAATGAGACGCACGAAGCGGTCGCCCCGCCAAAGCCGCTTGGTTCATGACCTTCGGTCAGGTTTCACGGCTGCTTTCGCTGGGCATATCGGGCCTCGTTCAGCAGCTTCTTGGCCCGGGGGATCTCATCGCCGGAGAGGTCGTCGCACTTGGGGTAGAGCTCGATGGCCCTTTCCAGACAGGCGATCGCCTCCTTGTACCGCCCGAGGTCATTCAGCACGAGCGCCTTCCAGTATAGCGCGGTGGGCACGAGGGTGTCCTTGGTCTTGCCCTCGCCCCGCTTGATGAGGTCGTCGAAGGCCTGGATCGCCCGGTCGTACTCCTTGACGCTCCGAAGGTACTTGCCCATGGCGTGCTGTTTCCATAGCCGCTCGCCCAGCGGCTTGGAGGCATCGTCGATCTCCTTCTTGAACGCGGCCATGGCCTGCTCGGCCGACATTTCGCGACGGTAGAGCTCGAGGGGAAACTCGGTCCGGCGGACCTTGACGTCGAACTTCGGGCCGAAGTGCGGCATACAGCTCAGGAAGAAATCGTCGGGGTACTCCACCTCGACATAGGCACAGAGCACGTCGCGCTCGGCCTGGTGCAGGACGACGGAGAGCCCGTACGCGGACCCCGACGTCTTGGTCATGACGGCCTTGTGGAACGTGTACGAACCGTCCAAGCTCCAGCACAGCAGGACGCGCTGCACAGGCAGTGCGGTATCGACGTCCAGCGTGAAGGCCACCTCGTTCTCCTTGCCGACCTTCAGTGAAAGCTTCGGCGTCTTGGGGACCGGCGAACGCGGCTGGCCGGGCTTGGGGGCGTCGAGGTAGTGGTGGAGCCACCAGTTCAAGGAGCCGAAGACGCGGCGCCCCCATTGGGCGCGATTGTCGTACATGGTGAACTTGTCGTCGGGCTTGGTAAATCCGCCATGGTTGTGGTCGTAGACCAGGAACATGCGGCAGGAATCGGGCATCTTGGCGAAGGTCCTGGCCATGCAGGTAATGGGGAAGGGTTCGTCCTGCGCCCCGCAGACGAGGAAGCACGGGCCGTGCTGGTATGGGGCGTAGTTTATCTCGTCGAGGTTCTTCAGGTACGCCTGCAGGCCGGGGTTGTCCATCTTGACGTCGAGGGCGTCGAGGATGAGGCGGCTGAACCATGTCTTGCCGGCGGCCATCTCCGGCTCGTGCGAGCCGCAGCCGGAGACCGGCACGGCGGCGGCGACCCGCGAATCCACCCCGTTGACGATCAGGGTGCACATCGCCCCCATGGACCCGCCCATGACGCCGATCCGCTTCGGGTCGACCTGCTTGAGCTGGGTGAGGTAGGTAATGGCCCGCATCGCGGCATAGGGGTACTGATACATGAACGAGTTTCGGACGTCCTTGTCGGCGTCGATCCAGTGGGCAGTGGCGTCGCGCCGCCCGGTGGAGAGCCCTTGACCGGGGCCACTGATCGACATGCCGACGCCCTTGAATTCCTTGGCCTTGCCGACGGCGTCGCCCATCGAGCCGGCCCCGCCGTGGCCGTGGAGCGAGAGGACGGCCGGGATCTTGTCGGACGGCTGGTCCTTCGGTTTCAGGGGAATCACGACGAAGGCCTCGATGCGGACGTCCTGCCCCTGCCACTTCTGCGAGAGGTAGGTCAGGTGTAGCTTGCGGTGCGGGAAGGCCAGGTCCAGGCCCGGCTCCTCCTTGATGACTTTCACGTCGAGCGGATCCTTGCGGATCGCCTCCAGGTCCCACAGCTCGCGGACGTCGGCGTGCAGCCACGAGGCGGCGAGGACGACGACCATGGCGGCGATGCCGATTCGAGGTCTTCGGACGGGTCTCTTCATCGTTGGATCTCCGAAAACGTGTACCCGAGGGAGTTGACGCGGCACTATCCTACAGGGACTCCGGCGGACGCAACAGGGGCGTCAGGGACGCGACCGAGTTGAAAGGCCAGCCGACATCGATTACGAACGATCTGGACTGTCTTGCGGAGACTCGCATGAAACGATCGTTCCTACTTTTCATCGCTGCGGTTTCCGGACCTGATCTGCTGCTCGCCGAAACCCCTCCCGCAGCGCGCTACCTGGACGGGATCGGCGCCGAGATCGAGGCCGTCAGTCGCGATTTGCCCCGACTGACCCAGCTTGCCGAGCGGGCGGCGGCCAAGCTCCTGGCCGGTGGCGAACTCTACGCCCCGCCGGTCGAGACCTGGTGGGCGGCCGAGTTGACCGGACGTGCGGGCGGGCCGATGCGCGTAGAGCGGGACGCGTCCAAGTCGACCGAAAAGGACGTCGCCGTCTTCGCGTTGCCGCATCCGGGGCTGGCCGAGGTGAAGACGGCCGCCGCGCTGCAGGCCGCGATCAAAGGCAAGGCGGACCTCTACGTGCTCGGCCCGGAATCGATGGTATCCGACTATCAGACACCCGATGGAGCCATTCTGGGCGGCGGGCGGCGTCTGGCCTGTCTCGGGGGTCCGAACGTCGGAACGGGTCTGTTTCCTCGGGACCGATTGCCGCCGCTGGCCCCCTACCGCCCCGTGATCGAACTGGTTCGAGGTTGGGTCTTCATCGGCGAGGTCGTGGCCGCCTGCACGCGTGGCGGCAAGATGCCGACGATGTGGGAATCCATTGCCCTGCCGGGCAGTCGCGAGCGGAACGCCGCGATCAAGATCGCCTCCGGCCCCCAGGCGAACCAGTTCCCACTCTTCCACCTCGATCGCACGGTGCCCCCCCTGCCGGCCGGACAGGTGGGCAAGGCGTACCTTGACGCGATCCGGCGGTACCTGGAGATCCTCCGCAAGCAGACGTCGCAGTTGGCCCAGGCGGGTGAGTGGATGGCCCAGGCCCGCAAGAATGATCACCGCGTAGTCGCCATGGCACAGGGGCACTGCCCGGCGCTGATCATCGGCCTCCATGACGAGACTCAGATGCCGATCGACATGTACCCCGGCGATTACGTCACGGGCATCGTGCCTCATGCCAAGGCGGGAGACGCCGCGGTGGCGTTCTGCTACTTGGCCATGCCCGTGGACAAGGTCATCGAAACGCTCAGGGAGGGGTGCAAGGTGATCCTGGCGTATCCGTACGGGTTGCCGAAGGCGCTGGAGGGCAAGCCCGGGCTGCTCTGGCTCGATCTGGGGTGGCAGGTCGGCGACGCAGCCGTCGCCGTGCCGGGCTATGACGTCAAGATCCTGCCCGCTAGCGCGGTGATGCAGATGTCGGCGCTATACGCGATGGTTGCGGAAATGGCGGGTCGGACGGGGTCTGAGTCGCGCAAGCCGGAATAGCGAGGCGTCGCGCTTCGTCGTGTCTACCCAGCGCTTCCGCCGCCGAAGAGCGTCCTCATGACCGAGCTGAAGGTCTCGCGCGGGACGAAGCCGCGTCTCCGAGCGATGTTGTGGGCATCCTGGGCGGCCTCCTTGATGTCTCGCGTTTGTTGCTGCATGTGATTCAGCAGCAATTCGCGCCGGGCGATGGCGTCGAGATTGCTCTTCTCGGGATGGTCCTGGAAGTACTCCCAGTAGATCTGGATCTTCTCGAGCTCGCCGGGGTCGAGCCAGATGCCGCGGCACTTGGGACAGTGGTCCACGATGATGTCGTCCCAGTCCTTGAACCGCTCCTTGATCATGTGCTTGCCGCAGGTCATGCAGACGAGGGTCTCGGTGGAATTGCTGGCGTCGGCCAGCTCGATGAACCGCTGTTTGACGGCCTCGGAGAACTGGACGTCCCTTCGGTTGGCGATGGCCTTAAGGGCGAGCTGGGTCACCCAGTATCCCCCACACTCACCGCAGATCCGGACATTGGCCCCCTCGTACTCGACTCGGGTAGTGGGCGTCTTGCATTTCGGGCAGCGCGTCATGGTCAGTACCCCTGTGCCTCGAGGTCGTCCTCGTCCATTCCGAAGTGGTGGCCGATCTCGTGGAGGACGGTCGTACGGACCTGCTCGACGATCTCCTCGCGAGAGCGGCAGCAGGCCTCGACGTTGAGCTTGTAGATGGTGATTCGATCGGGAAGGCGACCCGAGTGCTCGACGCTCCGCTCGGTGAGCGGCACGCCGTGGTACAGGCCGAGCAACATCCCTCGGTGTTCGAGCTCCAGATCGCGAAGCGTCCGCCGGTCGGGCAGATCCTCTACCTCGATCAGGACGTTCTCCAGGTAGCGATCGAACTCTTCCGGCAACGATTCGACGGCCTGGTCGACCAGTTCCTCGAACTCTTCGTCGGACAATCGGATCATGAGTTCAACTATGGCGGAGGGTGGGGGGCAAGTCAACGGCGGGGCTTCGTAGCGCGGCGGCTTGAGGCCGCCTTCGATTGTCAGCAGAGCGGGTGTTCTCTGCGATACTACTGAGGTCGTTATCGTGGCATGGGCATCTTGCCCATGTAGCCCCACGGGCAAGATGCCCGTGCTACGCTGCAGGCTGGAAGCCTGCGTTACGGCTGGACACGCTGATCCCAAGTCGCAACAATCTCGATCGCCGACCGGAGAAGGGACTGATCATGACGCAGGCGATTCCCCGCGTTGCACCCGTGATCTCGGATGGCGCACTTGACGCAGACATTCACTGTGCCTCATGCGGGTACAACCTGCGCGGGCTGCGACCGTCCGGCCGGTGCCCGGAGTGCGGCACGCCGATCGCGCGGAGCCTGCGTGGCGATCTGCTGGCGGTCAGCGACCCGAACTGGGTCGCCCGGATCGCCCGGGGCGCGACGTACGCCTATCGGGGGTTCATCGCCCTAGTGCTGCTGATTATCGCTGCCGTCATTGGCGTCGGCGCGGGGCTGGCCCTTTTCGGGCCGATCGGGCCCGGCGATACCGCCGTCGTTGTGTTGCTGGGCGGGGTCGTGGCGTGGTCACTGGCGGGGTTCGCCGCGATGATCATCGGGATCTGGTGGCTGACGACACCGGGGCCGCGCGAGGTCGTGCAACCGGAGGTCCGACGGACGCGGACGGGTTGTCGGATCGCGCTGCTGGCCCTTCTAGGGGCGTGGCTCGCCACGAAGCTGCCGATCAACCATCCGGTGTACGCGGCGGTCGCGAGCCTGTCTCAGTCGGTCGCTTTCGCTGTCTGGGCATGGCTCTTCTTCAAGATGATCGAGCACATGGGCAGCCGGGTGCCGTCCGAGGAGATCATCAAAACGGCCAAGCGCGGCCGGCGGCGGCTGATCGCGTTCGTCGTGCTCATCGTGCTGGTATTCTCCTTGATGATTACCGCGATCACGGTCATGGCGGTCCGGACGGCGGCTCCGACACCGGGAGCGCCGCCATTCGGCGGGGGCTCGATGGGGCTGATAAGCGCCGCCAGTTGCCTTGGCGGGCTGGCGGGGTTGGCGTTCCTGCTGGTCGCCTCGGCGATCGAGGAATCGCTGCGACGCTGCAGGAGGGTATTTCGGGAAGCCGCTGCGGAGGCGGAGAGGAATTGGGATCGGATCGACGAGATGCCGGCACCGTCAGGAAGCCCCGGCGTCTCTTCCGAAGCGACGCCGCCGGCAGATGAGACCGCCTGAGGATCCGGAGGAGATCTGTTGGCAGCACTCGATCCCGAGCCTCTGCAGCCCTGCCGTGACGAGATTCTCGGCAGAGACGCGCGGTGCGTTTCGTGCGGGTACGACCTGCGGACGCTTCGTGTAGACGGACGGTGTCCGGAGTGCGGGACGGAGGTTCGGCGCAGCGTTCGCGGGGATTCTCTGGAGTACGGCGATCCGCAGTGGGTCGGCCGATTGGCCAGGGGCGTCCGAATGATGCATGTCGGATTCCGCGCTCTGATCGGCGGATTGGTCTTCGCACCGGTCGGTCTCTTGGTCCTGGGCCTGATGTCGGTCTTTCCGTCCAGAGCCGTGCTGATGTTCCTGGGTTATGCATGGCTGCTCGCGACGGCCGGGGTCTTTCTCGTCGGCGCGTGGCTCTTCACGACGCCCGATCCGCGCGGTACTCCGGGTTCCTCGGTTGAGAAAGTGCGGACAGGTTGCCGAACAGCAGTCGGCATGGTGGCGCTACTTGCCGCGCTTTCGTGGGGTTCGGGGCTTTGGCCGCGATGGGTGTATGGCGTGATCCTTGTTGCGACCGTGCTCGGGCTTGCGGCACTGATCTATTTGCTCCTCATTCATGTCGTGCATCTCGCGGATCGCCTGGAGCGGCAACCGCCGTGGCGGCAGCGGCGCTTCTTGCGACTCAAGAAATCTGACGTTCGGATCCAAGACACGTGCCGGATGGGCCAGCGAATCGCGTTGCTGGCAGCGCTGGTCGGCATCATCACCGTGATCGCTCGCGCAACCGGGCCATTTTCCGCCGTCCCGTTCGCCACGAGTTCCTTGGCCACGATCTTCTTCCTGCTCTTGTTGGGCTTGGCATCCGTATTGTGGGACCTACTGGCGCACTGTCGCGAGGCCTTTCGCGACGCCACCGCGCAAGCGGAACTGAACTGGCTGCGGGTGACCGGTGAAATCGAAGTGGAGCGAGAAGCACCGTAATCGGCGGAAGGCGATTTAAAGTGCGACATCACGCACGCCTGGCGTCCCGGAGGGACGCGCTGATAGTAGCCCAGGATCTTCAGTCCTGGGTTCGGCCACGGCACGAGAATACGAGGAGTCCCGTAGGGACGACTGAAGACGCGGGGATTCAGCCGTCCCTACGGGACTGTCGCCGCGGCTTCGTGCCGGGATCCCCAGCGATGAATCGCTGGGCTATTATCATATCGTCCCTCCGGGACGACCTTGGGTCGGCGTGTGGAGAAGATGGCGTCAGGCGAGTCGCCGTGCGCACCGGTTCCCCACCCCTTGTTTCGCCCGGACTTCGCAAGGGATTGGGCACTCGCTCTGGTCACTCAGACGGCTTCTTGCCGCCAGGCCGCTGCTGCTCCTGGCGCCAGACTTCAATGAAGATCATTGGTCGGTCGAGGTTGACCATCTGGGCGCCGCTACGGACGATCCGGCGGAAGACGTCGCGGTCGCTGCCGGTGTAGAGGATCATGACCTTGATGCCCAGATCATTCGCGGCTTTGACGAACTCGGGCGTGGCGACGTCGATGCTCGTCTCGACGATCTGGGCGTGCCAGTAGGTCTTGGCCAGGCGGAGCTCCTTGAGGTCCTTGACGTTGATCTTGAGCGGCATGTCCTTGTCGATCCGGCGGAACTTGACGGCCTCTATCCGGTTGCCGAACCAGAAGAAGACGTCGTCCTGCATCTTCAGCTCGCGGACCATCGCCAGCAGCTTCTGGAGGTCGGCGTCCTTGACGTCGAAGTAGACCTTGGCCTTGCCGCGGATCCACTCGAGCAGCGTCCGCAGGCGCGGGACGCGCTCGCCCTTGAACTCGGGCCTGAACCAGCTCCCCGCGTCGAGCTTGTCGATCTGGTCGCTGGTCATCTTGCGGAGGAAGCCCTCGCCGTCGGTCGTCCGGGCGACGTTCGGGTCGTGCATGATGTACATCACGCCGTCGGCGCTGGTGCGGACGTCGACCTCGACGTACTGACACCCCAGCTCGACGGCCTTTCGGGCCGAGGCCATCGTGTTCTCCGGGGCGAGGTGGTTCGCGCCGCGATGGACGACGATCTCCATCTTGCCGGTGTAGCGGATCGGCTTGGCGGCCGGCTCGGCTGCTACGCTGGCTTGACCGACGCCCATGCAGATGAGTAGACCGATGCCACAAGTTCGAGATGCCGTCATGTCAGGTCCTCGAGCGTCTTTGGTAAACGAGATTCCTCGATTCCACGTACCGGCGTGAACGTTAGCCCCGCGCCGCCAGAATGACAAGCCATCCCAGTATCGCCAGCGGCCCGACGAACAGACAACCGACCATGACTCCGCTATCATGTTCAACGCCAAGCATGCGCGATGACGACCCCGTCGGGGTGAGGAGGGAATGGCTGCGTGAAGGCCGAGAGCGTCCAACCAGAGAGCGGGCAGCGATTCGAGTCCATCGATCGCGACGTGCCGTGCGTCTCCTGCGGCTACAACCTGCGAGGGCTTGCGCGCAACCACCGCTGTCCCGAATGCGGCGTGGTCGTCAGCGCCAGCCTCCGCGGGGACAGCCTGCAATTCGCCGAGCCAACCTGGGTCTCGCGGATGCGCCTGGGAGCGGCGCTGGCCTGCTGGGGTATCATCTTCGCCCTGCTCCATATGGTGCTCTGGTCGACCGGGTTGATTGGGGCGATGTCCTCCCTCTATGTCCTGGGGATGCTCGCGGCAATCCTAAGCGTCGCGAGCCTCCTGCTGCTAGCCGCTCCCAGCCCCCGCGAGACTCCGGAGACGCCGGGTCGCCGGGGCAGACAGATCACCCGCTTCGGGTATATCGTCTTCGTCATGTTGAGCATTCCAATGTGGGTCTGGCGATCGCCGCCTCCCTGGCTGATCACCCCTCTAGGATTAGTCATGTCGGCCACGTACCTGGGCTGGCTCATCATCACGATCCGGTATCTCATTCGCCTGGACGCGCTCTTCTCAACGCCGGCGCTACGACGCATGCCATACTACTGCATCGGCGCGGGGATCCTCCATTTCTGCTTCGGTCTGGCTTACTCGGGGCTCACTCTGCTCATGTCACTGTCCGGCAATCCGGGCGGAATGAACTTCTTGTTGTGGCCGGTCTATCGACTCGACTTCATCGTACGATTGATCTTCCACGTGCTCCTCCTGCTCTGCCTGAACCGCTGCCGGAAACGCCTCGGACAGGATGCCATCCTTGCGAAAGAGAACTGGTCCCGGGCCCCGACGCCGGTCGAGCCGATCGGCGAATCTCGCCAGCATTCGTTTCGCACTGAACCGCTTGAGCGGGAGTGTCCTAACCAGTAGCATGCGCCCCGATCTGTGGGCCTGCCCAACGAGGCCCACTTGCAGGCAGGATGCCTGAGTTACAGGGCTCGCCGCGGGCAGGAAGCCTGCGCTGTGGGACTAGCCGCGGGCGGGATGCCTGCGCTACAATGGTGCGTCGCCGCCGGCCGCCGTTCGTGGGGGTCGATGGCGTCCTATTTCAGGAGCTTTGAAGGATCCGACTGATGAAGGAGCAATGTGCCGAGGGGTACAAGGTCTCGTGGTACCCGTTCACCGAGCATCCCGACTCGGACTCGTGCTGGTCGCTCTCGACCGGGCCGGACGGGCGGATCTACGCCGCCGCCTGCGCCGAGGGCGTGCCGGGAGGGGTCGTCAAGGTGGTCCGCTACAACGAGAAGACGGACTCGCTCGACTACCTCTTCTCGCTGGACCAGATGGTCGACGACCCGTTCGATTCCGGCCGGGCCACGCAGTGCAAGATCCACTACAGCTTCGCACCCTCGATGTCCGACGGCGTGATGTTCATGGCCACGCACCTGTCCGGCCCGCCGATCGACCAGCCGGCCTACTCTCCGTGGCATTCGTGGCACGACGCGGAGCGATGCTTCCGCGGCGCGGCGCTGCTGGCGTTCGACACCAAGAAGGACGAGGTTCTCTGGTGGGACACGCTCATCCCCAAGGAGGGGTGCCGCTGCCTGCTGCACGACGAGGACCGCGGCCTGCTTTACGCCCTCAGCTACCCGCGTGACCACTTCATCATCTACGACGTCAAGAAGCGGACGCGGCGTGACATCGGGCGGATCGGCTCGGTCAACGCCCAGGCCCTCTTCATGGACAAGAAGCACCGTGTCTGGACCACGAGCGACTACGGGCGACTCATCCGGTACGATCCGGACAAGGACCGTCTGGAGACGTCGCCCTACGTGCTGCCGCACCATCCGGCCTATCAGACCGGCTGGCACAGCGTCTTCTACGATGTGGCGGCGTGGCCCTCGGGCGATTGCGTCTATGCGGGCACGTGGATCGCCCATCCGCGGCTCATGCGGATCTGGCCGGACGTCGGCGAGTGGGGCCACGTCGAGGACCTCGGCCCGACGACGCAGGATCGCGACATGACGATCCCCATCAACACGTTCCTGGACCACTGCGGCGGCCTCGTCTTCGCCGCGGACGGCCAGCTCTACTTCGGCGCGTCCCGATGGCGCGACGCCAAATACAACCCGATGCCCGACGCCCGCAAGGAGCAGGAGGGCGTCATCTGGCGGCTCGACCCCGAGACGCTCAAGCGAACGGAGGTCGCGGTGCTCGAACGACCCGACCAGTTCGCTCAGTACGTGTCTCGCGGCATGATCGACCACAACGGCGATCTGTTCTTCGGCCACGTCGGACCGAAACCGGTCGGCATCTTCAAGCTGACGCTGCCGGACGATCGCAAGAAACCCGACGCGCACCTGCCGATTCGGATGTGGGGGTGAGCCATGGCAATCGAAACGACCAAGAAGCGACAGCGGTACGACAAGGAAGGCCCCGAGGCCAAGGCCCTCATCGACGAGATCGTCCACGGCACGTTTATGAAGGAAGGCACGATGGTCGCCTTCCCGCTATGCTTTCCGGGCGTGACGATGCCGATCGCCGCGGACGAAAGCCGCGTCACGGCCCTAGACGTCACGGACGACGGCGTCATCTACGGCGGCACGAGCGGACGTCAAGCGCACCTGTTCGTCGGCATGTTCCACGGCGTGACGGGGTGCGTGTTCGACATGGGCGTCGTGGAAGATGCCAATCAGTGCGCCGCGATGTGCTGCGGGAAGTCGATCTTCGTCGCCTGCGTGAACGGGCCGAAGGGCGGGCGGATTCTGACGCGCAGGCTGCAGCCGCTGCCGTTCGACCTGCTGCAGGAATGGGGGTTTACCCGCGAGCCGCTGACCGATCTGGGCCGGCCCTTCAAAGGCGAGCGGATCGTTCACGCCGTGGCCAGCCGGTCGCGGAAGAAGGTGATCGGCACGACGCAGAACCACCTGTTCACGGTGGACTTCGTCGAGCCGAAGATCGAGATCGTCGGCGAGGTCAAAGGCGTCGGTCGGCTCGGCGTCGGCCCGAAAGGCAGCGTTTACGGGATTGACGAAGGCAACACGCTCTGGCGATTCGATCCGAAGGCGGGGACGCTCAAGCGCAAGGCCGTCAAGCTACCCAAGGTGCCGTGGGACGCCAAGCGCTTCACCTGGGCCCGCGAAGCCGCCAACGGGAAGCTCTACACCGCCGACGCGGAGGGCCGGCTGTACATGCTCGACGGGCCGAACGAGTTTAGCGATCCTCTCGGCCAGACGCGCCTGGCGCCCGTGACCACGATGGCCGTGACGCTGGACGGGCGGGTCTTCGGTTTTTGCGGCGACGAGATCTCCCGGATGTTCTGCTATGACCCGGCCAAGGAGCAGGTCCGCGACCTCGGCGTGGCTCTGTCCACGCTCGAGCGGCGTCGCTACGGCTACGAGTTCGCCGACGCCGTTACGGGCCGCGATGGACAGATCGTCTTCGGCGAGGACGACGACCTCGGACACCTGTGGCTCTACTTTCCGAAGATCCAGAGAGTCGCCGAATAGGGATCAGGGGTTGGGGTCCCAGGTTCGGGGTCTGGAGACTGGAATCTGAAGCCAGATGCCCCAATGCGGGCGGAGCACTGCTTCCGGGGCAGCCGACATGAGACCCTTGGCGAACTCGCATCCTGCAGGCTCATAAGGGCGCATCTCCCTAGATGCCCTGAATCGCAAACGGGAATCGAACGGTCACGATGAGCGCAATCCGAAGCAGGCCTGACAGCCTCGTCGATCTCCTCAGGGACATGATCGCGATCAAGACGGTCAATGCCCGCGCGTCGGGCGAGGCGGGAACCGAGGGGGAATTGGCCGGCTACCTGGAGGCCGTCGCCGGTCGCGCGGGCCTGGAAACACGACGCCTGCCCGTGCCCGGTGACCTCGACAATCTGCTGATCATGCACGAGTCGGATGCGGCCTACCCTTGGCTGCTCTTCGTCAGCCACATGGACACGGTCGCGGTCGAGGGGATGACGGTCGATCCGTTCGGGGGCGAAATCCGCGACGGCCGGATCCACGGGCGAGGGGCGTGCGACACGAAGGCCACCGGCGCCGCGGCCCTGTGGTCGCTCATGGACTATACCGAGTCGGCAGACCAACCCAACAACCTCGCGATCCTCTTTTCGGTCGACGAAGAGGTCGGGATGACCGGCGCGATGCACTTCGTGTCGCATGACCTTCCTAGATTGGGCTGGACGCCCACGGGGGTCGTCATCGGCGAGCCGACCGACCTCCGGCCCGTAACGGCGCACAACGGCGTGATGCGCTGGCGGATTCACACGGAGGGCGTCAGCGCGCATTCCTCCGAACCGAGCGCCGGGCGGTCGGCGATCTCGATGATGGTCGAGGTGGTCCGCGCGATCGAGTCGCGATACATCGCCAAGCTCGAGGCAAGCCATCCGCTCACCGGACTGGCGCAGTGCAGCATCAACGTCATCCGCGGCGGGACGCAGGTCAATATCATCCCGGATCACTGCGAGATCGACCTGGACCGACGCACCGTGCCGGGTGAGGAGGCCGGGCAGGTCCTGCCGACGGTCGAGAAGGTCTTGGACGAGCTCCGCCGGACCAACGCCGACCTGAAGGTCCGTCAGGACGAGGCGTTCATCGTCCCCGCGCTCGATCCGGAGACGAACGAGGCGTGGTCTTCATACGTCCGCGGCGCGCTGGATCGACTCGGGTTGCCCTCGGACCCCGTCGGGGCCAAGTACGGCACGGAGGCGAGCAGCTTTGGCCAAGCGGGCATCGCCGCGGTCGTCCTCGGTCCCGGCAGCGTGGCCCAGGCACACACGAAGGATGAATGGCTCGAGATCGATCAGCTCGAGCTTGCATCCAAGGTGTATCTGGAGATCATGAGAACTCGCTTGCCGATGCCCGGGTAGATGGGTCAGATGCCCCACACTACCCTGAGGTAGTCAAACCCCTTCGTCAGGGAGGAAGACACCGATGCCAGATCGTGCCGACGCTCACATCCACCTGTTCGAGACAAGCTTTCGTAGCGGATCGTTTACCGCTCGTCCCGGGGTGAACATCGACGAGGTCGCCTGCTATCAGTCGCTGATGAAGGATCACGGCGTTACCGCGGCCCTGGTCGTCGGCTGGGCCGGCGCGCCGTACGCGGCCGGAAACAACGCCTTCCTTGCCAGGGTCGTCGGCGATCACAAGTGGGTTCATCCGACCGCCTATGTCGAGCCATCCGACGCCATCACCGTGGCGAGCCTCGAGGAGCGGCGCCAGCAAGGCTTCGTCGGGTTGAGCTTCTACATCTTCGGCGACGAGAAGGTCGCCGCCCTCAAGAAGGTTCCCGACGAGACCTGGCGGTGGCTCGTCGAGCACCACTGGCTAGTCAGCGTCAACTCGCGCGGCAAGGACTGGGGCGGGTGGCTGCCGATCCTCGACAAGCACGGCAAGCTGCGGATCGTCATGTCGCACCTCGGGCTACCCGGCGCGACCAGCAAGCCGTTGACGGACGCCGCTGCCCGAAAGGCCCTCGCCGACGTGCTCGGGCTGGCCAAGTACGCCGGCCCGCGCGTCAAGCTCAGCGGGTTCTACGCGACGACCGACCCGCACTGGGACTATCCGCACGAGAACGCCTGGCCGTACGTCGAGGCGCTCGTCAAGGACTTCGGCGTCAAGCGGCTCGTGTGGGGCTCGGACTTCAGTCCGAGTCTGGATCACCTGACGTTTCCGCAGACGATCGGCCTGTTCGCCAAGATGCCGTTCCTGAAGAAGGCCGATCGCGAGCGAATCGAGGGCAAGAACCTGCTGTCGCTACTCGAAGAGGCCCGCACGGAATCCTGACGCGGCCTCTGAAATGGGACGAGGCAGGGGTCCGCGGAACGCAGCGCCGATCTGGAACGATGCATCCGGCTGACGCGTGCCTCCCTCAGCCGGAGTCGTCCTCCTCCGCGGACCCATGACCCAAGATGAGACTCTTGGACCGACCAGGGCGCTACCGCCCTGGCGTGGAGAGGCGTTTGGACTCTCCGTGAACCGCGATCAACGGATGCCGCGCCGCACCCCGGTACTCATACTGCTTGTCCGGCAGCAAGTCCTTCACTTTGGTTTCGCAGGGGCCGGTTGCGGTGCATCGCCGCCATCCGCCGTCCTTCCACGGATCGGCCTTGGCGGTGGGTTGCGTGTGATCGGGCAAGAGCCGGTACTGCACGCCCACTTCCAGGGACGCCGCCCCGCCAAGGTCCTTGACGATCAGAGAGAACGTCGCCGCCCGTGCCTTGTGATCCCACTTCGCCCCACCCGTTACGACCTTGGGCGGGACGAGCCCGGGCTTGGCGCGCGTAATCTTCAGGACGACGGGGTTGGGCCACTTTCGATCGTTGTAGAGCCGCTGGGCCCGCGTCGCCGTGACGTGCAGGCCCTGATCGTCCTGCCGCCACGTCGTAAGGGGTTTTGCCTTGGGGTCGTATTCGAGCACCTCGCCCGTCTGACCGAGGACGCTCACCGCCGAGCCCTCGGCAATCTTGACCGATCGGAGGTCGATGGTCCTGGCCTTGCCCCACTTCCAGTCCGTCCGGGTCACGACGGCGTAGACGATCTCCTCGTCGGTCTTCTTCGTGAACCAGACGTTGCCTTCGTTCGTTACCGCCCAGGGGCGGACCCCGTGTATCGCCTCGCCGTTAACGAACATCCACAGGGCCAGCTCGCGGAGCCATCGGTCCTGCTCGAAAGGCAGTTCGCCGTCCGGCTCCGGTCCGACGTTGAGCAGCAGGTTGCCTCCTTTGGCCCGGGTTTCGACGAGGGTGTTGATGAGCTCCGTGCCCGACTTGTACGTCTCATTCGTCGGCTTGAACTGCCACTGCGTGCCCATCGTCATGCACGTCTCCCAGGCGCCCTTCAGTGGCACGCCGGGAACGAATTGCTCGGGCGTCTCCATCGCCCCGCGGGTCACGACGATGTTCGGCTGGAGCTCCCAGCATAGATCCCGGAGCCTCTCGGCGGGCCCGTCGATGAACATAACGTCGATGGGGCCGTAGTTGGTGAGCAGCTCGCGGAGTTGGGCGAGGTCATACTTCATCAGGTCTGGATTGTCCTTGGGGGCGACGTCCGGCCCCCGTCGCCTGATCGTAGTGCCCTGCTTGTGGAGAAAGTAGAAGTCATCGGGCGAGAAGTAGAATCCGACCGCCAGGCCGTGCTTGCGCAGCGACTTGACCAGCGAGGCGGTGACGTCCTTGCCATACGGCGTGTTCATGATGTCGAAGTCGGTCGTGGCCGTGTCGTACATGCAGAAGCCCGAGTGATGCTTCGTCGTGAAGACGACGTACTTGGCGCCGGCGAGCTTGGCCAGGACGGCCCAGTTGTCGGGGTCGTAGCGTTTCGGGTTGAACGTCTTGGGCAGTTCCTCGATGAAGCGTTTGACGTAATCCTCCGAGGCGCCGACGAGTGAGTGGCTGATGACAGAGCCGATTTGGCTGTCGAGGCTCCAGTGGATGAACAGGCCGAAGCCCAGATCGCGGAACCACTCGACGCGGTCCTCCTTGTTGGCGGCGTGGGACGGCACGGATGCGACGGCGACCAACAGAGACGACACGATGACGACGGATCTCGTTGTGCGATGCATATCCACGACTCCCCAAGTTGAGCAGGCGGATGACTTGACACGATCCAAGGCCGCTCGGCTTCGACGGGTGGCCACCTCGAGCCGTCTTCATTACCATAAGCGTCACGTCGGACCAAGCGCGGCGATCAGGAGCACCCAATGAGCAAGCGTACGAATATCTCACCCAAGGCCACGTCGCTGACGTTCCTGCCCGTCGAGACGCGCGTGCCGCTGAAGTTCGGGCCGGAGACGCTGACATACGTGACTTGCGCCCGCGTGGGCATGCACGTTGCCGGCGCGGCGGGACGCGTGGACGAGGGCTGGGGCGAGACGCCGTTGAGCGTCCAGTGGGTCTGGCCCAGCCAGATCAGCTACGAGGAGCGGCATCAGGCCCTCAAGGACTTCAGCATGAAGCTGGCCGAGGCGTGGGCGGGGTTCGACGTCGTCGGGCATCCGATGGAGATCGGCCACGCCTTCATCGAGGAGGCCCTGCCCAAGCTGCTCGACGAGTTCAACCGCTCGCGAGGGGGCGCCGAGCCGATGCCCTGGCTGGCGGCGCTGGTATGCTGCTCGGCGTTCGATATCGCCCTGCACGACGCGTACGGCGTGGTCAACAAGATCCCCGTCTACGAGACATACAACCGCGACTTCATGAACAAGGATCTGTCGAGCTACCTGACGCCGGCCGACGGGGCTAGGACCTCGTTCACGGGCATGTACCCGGCCGACTTCCTCGTGATGCCACGACCAAACCAGATGTCCGCCTGGCACCTGGTGGGCGGTAAGGACCTGTTGGACGCCTCCGAGCGCGACGGCACCGAGCCGGACGATGGCTATCCCGTGCTGCTGCCGGACTGGATCAAGCGAGACGGACTGACGTGCCTAAAAGTCAAACTTCGCGGCAACGACGCGGCCTGGGACTACGACCGGCTGGTCACGGTAGGACGAATCGCCATTGACGGCGGCGCCTTGTGGCTGACGACCGATTTCAACTGCACGGTAACCGACCCGGCCTACGTCAACGAGATCCTCGACCGGCTCGTGGCCGAGCACCCGCGGGTCTACGGCATGATCCTCTACGTCGAGCAGCCGTTCCCGTATGAGTTGGAGGAGCACCAGATCGACGTTCACAGCGTCTCGGCCCGAAAGCCGCTTTTCATGGACGAAAGCGCCCACGACTGGCACCTCATCAGACTCGGGCGGACGCTAGGCTGGACGGGCGTGGCGCTCAAGACGTGCAAGACGCAGACCGGCGCCCTGCTCAGCCTCTGCTGGGCCAAGGCCCACGGCATGACGCTGATGGTGCAGGACCTGACGAACCCGATGCTGGCCCAGATCCCCCACTGCCTGTTGGCTGCTCATGCCGGGACGATCATGGGCGTCGAGACCAACAGCATGCAGTTCTATCCGGAAGCGAGCGTGCCGGAGGAGAAGGTTCATCCGGGCGTCTACAAGCGGCGCGGGGGCAAGGTGGATCTGTCGACGATCCAGGGGCCGGGATTCGGGTATCGGTTGGACGAAATCAGGCGCGAGTTGCCCGAGCCGGCGGCGTGCTATCAGTAGCGGTCCTCACTTGGCGGCGGGCAACTCGGGATTCCGCGTCAACGACACCGTGCCAGCTCATCGTCAATTCGCATGGACAGATGGTCGACGATCAGCCCGATGATCTGCTCGCCCAACTCGGCGGATGCTTCCTCGCGGAGATCACATGAGTAGCGCCACGTGCCCTGGGGCGATCTGAACCCCCAGGGATTGTCGCGGTAGGCGTACTCGTAGGGAATCTCGATTTCCTGTCGGAAGTGCTCCATCCGAACGAGGTGCGGGAACAGCGCCATCGCCAGCGACGTCTCGTACTTGTCCGCGTGGTCGGGCGAGGCCTCGCACTGGCTCCAGTCGACGCCCTCGTACTCGGGCTGAGCGATGATGCGTATTGAACTCCTGGCCATGTACTCCTGTGCCGCCTCGGTAATCGTCTCGACCTGATACGGGCCATAATGGCCGGTCAGGAAGACGATGAGCCTCGCGCCCATCTTCTCGAGGTTCTCGAAAAACTCGGAGGCGATGCGCTTGACCAGGTCCTTGCTGAAGGTGATCGTGCCGGTCATTTCGTCGTAGCCGACGACGCCGAACCAATTCTGTGGCAACAGAATCGCCTCGGTCCGCTCGGCCAGGCGCTCGGCGATACCCCGCATCTTGAGGGCGTCGAGGCCGAGCGGCAGGTGATCGCCGTGCCATTCGAGGATACCCGTGGTCAGGATGAAGACGGGCCTGCGACGGATCACGGCGGTCAGTTCGGCGGGGGTCATCTCCTCCATATTGTGTGCGGACATACGTCGCTTTCTCCTCTCGGGTACGTGACGCGTACGGCCATCGCTCGGGCGGAGAGGAACGTGGATCCTGAACGAATTCGTTTCCCCCACCGCTGAAGCGATAGGCCACCCGCCCGTGGTCCGCACGGCGGACCCTACTTGAGGCCGTCACGCATCACGGGCGAGACGCCCGTGCTACAACCGCGGCAGATCAAGCGCGACCCATCAGGCAAACTTCGGTAGATACTCTTTCTGCAAGTTCAGCATGTCGTCAAGCAGTCGCTCGGCGCTATCGACGCGGTCCACGACCGGCTCCAGCAGGAGGGCCTGGAGGAGCAGGTTTCGGCTTCGGGCGCGGTAGGCTTCGATGATGAGCTTCTGGATCGACGCCTGCGTCCGGCAGAACGCCGCCAGAGCTTCCGGAATCGAGCCGATCCCCTGCGGACGAATACCTCGGCCGTCGGCGACAGCGGGGACTTCCACGATGGCGTGGCGCTGCAGGTTCTCGACCAGTCCGCCCGCGTTGACCACGTTGACGGCCGGGAGCCACGTCCGCTTGTTCAGCGAGATCGCGGCGATGATCGGGACGGCCAGCTCCTCGGTCGTGGTCACGAGGGCGTCGTCCGGGCGCTTTCGGCCCTCGATGTAGGCCGTCAGCTCGTCGGTCCAGTCCCAGGGGACGGTCTTGTGTCCGGCGCGGTGGCACTCCCGGCCGTAGTGCCACTTCAGGCCGGTGAACTCGTGCGCGAAGGCCAGGTACTCGCCGATGTGGTCGTCGCTGGGATACGTGAAGCAGCCGAAGATGTCGACCATCTTCCGCACGAGCGGCGGGACGAGCGAGGGCTTTCGAGCGATCCGTTTCCGGAGCAAGGGGTAGAGGTCCTTGCCCGTCTTGGCGTCGGCGATCCGCGTAAACCAGAAGAAGTGGTTGATGCCGCCGGCGACGGCGTCGACGCTCGACAGCGGTCGCTCGAGGATCTCGGCGATGCGGTTTCGCGCCGACATCTGGCCGTGGCACAGGCCGACGGCGCGGGCCTTCGTCAGCAACGTGATGCCCAGGAGCACGCGGCTCTCGGGATTCGTGAAGTTGAGCACGTGGGCGCGAGGGCAGATTCGGACGACATCGCGGCAGATCGGCAGGACCAGCTCCAGGCTTCGGAGCGTGTGGAACATCGCGCCGGGCCCGCCGTTCTCGCCCAAGGGGTGCTTGAACCCATAGGCCAGCGGCACGCGGAAGTCCTGCTCCCAGAGCTCCATTCGCTTGACGGAGACGGAGATGATGACGTAGTCCGCGCCCTTGAGGGCCTTGGTCCGCTGCGTCGTCGACTCGATGACGGCCTTCGAGCCGTAGTGCTCCCTGATCAGCTCGGCGAGCCGCGCCATGCGGTCAAGCGCGACCCGATCGATGTCCACGAGTACGACGCGGAGATCGAGCTTCGACATCGCCGGCTGGCCGAACAAGTCCGCCAACACGCCGCGCCCAAAGCTGGCGCTGCCCGCCCCGATCACCACGACCTTGACCTTCTTCTTGTGCTTTACCATGAGATGCTCCCTCGCCTGATTCGGCGCTGCAGGCGAAGAGCATAACCGACTGCCGATCGCGCGGGAACCGGCAGGACGCTCGGTCTCGGCCCTGGTATGATTTCCTGGAACTGCGCTGCGTGGATGAGGACGGCAACGGATGGCAGAAGACATGGGTGAGTTGGGCGTCGTCTGTGAGACTGCCATGAGGCGGTCGCGCCTTGGCCGAACGGCCCTCGTGGTGGTCTGTCTGGCCCCACTGGCCGGGTGCAGAACCGCGCCGAAGGAGGGGCTCGAGTTCCGAGAGACTGTCGCGCCGGAGCCGTCTCACCAGCAGGTAATGGTGGGACGGTCGGTCGAGGGCCGCCTGATCACGTGCGAGATCTTCGGCACGGGCGACGACGTCGTGCTCATCATGGCCACCATCCACGGGACGGAACCGGCCGGTACGCCGCTAGTCCATCGGCTGGCGGAGCATCTGCGCCGACATCCCGAGTTGTTGGAGGGCCGCCGAATCATCCTCCTGGCGGTCGCCAATCCCGACGGCATGGCATGCGGCACGCGGTGCAACATGCGGCGCGTGGACCTCAACAGGAACTTCCCGGCCCAGAACTGGGCCAACCGGCCGCAGAACGGGCCCTCGCCGCTATCGGAGCCGGAGAGCCGGGCGGTCTTCGATCTCATCGTGGGATACGCCCCGGACCGGATCGTCAGCATTCACCAGCCGCTGGCCTGCATCGACTACGACGGGCCCGGTCGCGGCCTGGCCGAGGCCATGTCGGCGGCGTCGGGTCTGCCGGTGCGGAGGCTGGGCGGGCAGCCCGGATCGCTGGGGTCGTACGTGGGCGGGACGCGGGGCGTCGCGATCGTGACGGTCGAACTGCCGGGATTCAGGCGTGCGCCGGACGCCGAGGCCCTGTGGAAGCGCTACGGGGACATGCTTCTGACGGCGATCACCTTCGGCGGTAAGTGACGGCGTGCGGAGAGGCCGGGGGAGTGGGACGTTTCGCGCAGACGCGGCCGCGTTGCGGCAAGCGTCTTGCGACCGGCGCTTCGGGCGTGTATACAGCGCATCATTACCAGGTGAACCATCAACCCGGCTTTCTGTTAAGGGGACAGCGAATGAGCGAGGAGACGCGCCAGGGCATGGCAAGACGGACGTTCTTGAAATCAGCGGCCGCCGCGACGGCGAGTTTCACCATCGTCAAGGCCGAGTCGGTCGCCGGCACCGAGGCCAACTCGAAGATCGAGCTCGGGATCATCGGCACCGGGGGACGGGGCGTCTGGTTCGGCAAGCTATGCCAAGAACATGCGAACATCAAGGTCGTGGCGCTGCACGACGCCTTCGCCGACCGGCTCAAGGGCGGGCGCGAGGCGCTCAACGTTGATGCATCGCGCTGCTACGAGGGACTGGACGCCTACAAGGAACTGCTTGCGTCGAAGCT
>JAFGLZ010000262.1 GCA_016927755.1 Phycisphaerae bacterium | reverse complement strand
TAGGCGCGGCGATCCGCCAGATTCAATAAGTTCTTGCGGCGAAGAGACCTGGTAATTTGTACCAACTGGAACAGAGTACCATCCGAGCCGGTTGTGGCCGGAGGGCGCTCGCGCCTCGGAGCAGGAGCGGACCACCTTGAAAGTGCGGGATCCCCGTACAGCCCCCCGGCCCCTTCGGCCTGTATTGATCCGACCCCAAGTGGTATCTTTGCGCCCCCTGGAAGCGCCGACCGTACACGGCGGACCGGGTCCGAAGACCCGCCCCCGCAACGTAGGAGGCTTTGGCATGTTCATCGTTTGCGTTCACGTGCGCGTCAAGCCGGACTGCGTCGAGGCGTTCAAGCAGGCGAGCCTCGCCAACGCGTCCAATAGCGTCAAGGAGCCCGGCATCGCCCGCTTCGACGTGCTGCAGCAACAGGACGACTCGACGCGTTTCGTGCTCGTGGAGGTCTACCGCACTCCCGCCGACCCGGCCAGGCACAAGGAAACCGACCACTACAAGACCTGGCGAGGCGCCGTCGAGAGCATGATGGCCGAGCCGCGATCGGCCGTGAAGTATGACAACGTCTATCCCGACGACCCCGGCTGGGGATAGCAGGACGATCCAGAACCGCCGTCGAACGGTCTGAGGATACGGGCAACCGAGGTTGGGACTTAGTGTAAGTGGACACACAGTGCCGAGAGGCACGTTCTCTTGGAGATGGAATGCTAGGATTGACGCAATGCTCTCTTGCCCTTGGGATCGCCTCTCTTCTCGTCGGATCTTCCCTCGCACTCGCCGACGCTTGGCCGGCACTGCCCCCCGCTGACGGCACGGTGATGATCCCGGCGCAAGAGTCTCCGTACGTTCCCGGACCACGCCAGGTGAAGGTCTACCTGACCTATCCCGGAGGGACGCTCGACGGGGTCAAGGCGTCGACGGGTCTGATGCTGTCGCTGCACAACTGGTGCGGCACGGGCCACCGCGGCACGGCCGACCCCAAGTTCCTGACCCGCCAGTATGATGTCGTCACCATCGGCGTCGACTACCTCCAGAGCGGACAGTACGACAAGTCGATCCCCTACGACTTCGGCTACCTGCAGGCGCTGGATGCCTTGCGCGCGCTGTGGTTCGTCTCCGACGCACTCGACAAGCTCGGCAGGCCGTTCGCGCGCGGACGACTCTTCTCGACCGGCGGCTCCGGCGGCGGCAACGTCACGCTCATGGCCAACAAACTCGCGCCGCGGACCTTCGCCTGCATCGTCGACTGCTCCGGCATGGCCAGGCTGACCGACGACATCGCCTTCGGCCTCGAAGGTGGTAGCCAGCTCAACGCTGGGTACAAACAGGATCCCTCCGACCCCCATCACCTCACCAAGGACGCCCAGCTCCTGCGGTTCGTCGGCCATCCGCCGCACCTGGCCACGATGAAGGCGCTCGGCAACACGTGCAAGATCGTCGTTAGTCACGGCACGCGAGACCACGCCTGCCCCTATCGCGACGCCCGCGAGATGGTCGAGAACATGCAGGCCGCCGGCCTCGACGTCGAGGCCCACTTCATTAGAGACCAGGACCGCGACGGCAAGGTCATCAAGGACACCGGCCACGGCGTCGGCGATCGCACGCTCATCGTCGACAAGTTCGCGGGCAAGTTCCTCCGTCCCGACAGCCCGACGGCAAAGGTTCGCGTGGGCAAGTGCGACTTCGAGCGCCGCGACGAGAAGGTGCGATACGCCACGCCAAACGGAAGCTACGTGATCTCATACAAGGACGGTTACCCGGTGGGACGATTCGAACCCAAGTCCAAGTAGCGAGCCAATGCGATGAACAGACTACTGACCTCTGTGATGGTGCTGGGTTGTATCCTCGGCGCGGTCCGATCGATCGCGGCCGAGGCCTTCGACCCCGCCTCCCTGGCTGCGCCGGGTAATCTCGTCTCGAACGGCTCGTTCGAACGAGACGAACCGAAAACCGGCCTGCCCGACGGATGGAGCTTCTACGCCAACCCGAAGTTCGAGTCCCTCACAGAGGCCAAGGCCCTGCACGGCAAACGATCGATCCTGGTCGATCGTCCCGTGCTCGAGGGCATCGTCCACGTCGCCGCCGATCAGTGGATCCCAATCGAACAGGGCCATCCCTACACGCTGTCGGCCTGGGTCAACGTCGAACGGTGCAACGGCGGCAGCGTCCGGATCTACCTCGACTACTACGACGCCCGAAAGTCCCGGATCAAGGCCGTCTGGGCCGAGTGCAAGACCAAGACCGACGGCTGGAAGAAGCTGATCGTCACCGAGAAGGCACCGACGGGCACGCATTGGGCCAGGCTGCTCGTGCCTTACGTCGACGGCGACACGCGCGCATTCACCGACTGCGTGACGGTGACCTCCCCGACGGGACGACTGAGAGCGCCGGCGGCGGCGGATCACGTCGGCAGCGTCCGCGCCGATCGCGTTGGCTGCAACTTCGTTCACCTCGAGTGGTCGTCGGACGCACCCAAGCACGAGGTCGACGTCCGCAAGGCCGGCACGGGCGACTGGCAGACCGAGCGGAACGTCTGGTCGACGTTCCACAGCGTGATCATGCTCGAGCCGAAGACGGCCTACGAATTCCGTGTCCGCGCGATCCGACCGGAGCGATACGACGCCGAAGGCAAGGTCACCTCCGGCGGAGCGGGGCCGTGGACCCAGCCGATCCGCGTCACCACGACGCCCGTCGAGCCCAAGACCTGGCAGGGCCTCGAGCTGTCGCCGACGTGGCACATCCCCACGTTCCCCAGCGACACCGCCTATCCCTGCATCGAATCTCACGACGGACACTTCTACATCGTCGAGTGCTGGGGCGGCGGGCTGCACCTCTCGAAGGTCCGCCCCGACGACTTCAGCGTCGTCTGGAAGAAGGAGTTCGTCCCGAAGGTCAAAGAGATCCCGACGTACCAGGGCATACCCGACACGTGCATCCTCGGCGACAAGCTCTACCTCATGTGGAACCGTCAGGCGACCGGCGACCCGAACTACGTCATCATGGACTCGCGGCAGTGGTTCAAGACGTATGACCTGAAGACGGGCCAGATCGGGCCCGAGACCGTCATCGAGTCGACCAAGCCCGCCTGCGGCACATGGGAAGGCGGCCTCGACGTTTGCCAGGGCAAGCTCTGGATGATGTGGCTGGAGGTCTGGCTCGACGCCAACAAGCGGCGCAGGACGCGCGTCGTCATGCGGCCGTACGAAAACGGCGCCTTCGGCGCGGCCGTCGTCTTCGACAACTGCCCGTCGGCATACCCCTACGGCCCGAGCATCAGCCCGTTCGGCGACAAGCTGATCTTGCTCTGGTCGGACCTGGAGGCCAACGAGAAGAACAGCGACCACGAGCCGATCTACTACACGCTCTTCGACGGCAAGCGATTCGGCAAGTCCGTCAAGTTCAACGACAAGGTCCGCAGCCGATACGCCAAGGGCGCCCAGCTCGGCGACGCGTTCTACTGCGTCTATAAGTGCAGCTCGCAGTACCCGAACACGGGCTACATGTATCATGACCTGGCGTTGACGCGCATCGGGCGCGACGGCAAGATCGACACGATCTACTGGGTCGACGACGTGAAGTACAACTCCTCGCCCGACATGTGTCGCGTAGGCGAGACGCTGTACGCCGTCTACGGCAAGTTCGAGCACCTCTACGGCAAACGCGAAGACCCCGCCCGGAACCACGGCGCGTTCTGGGGCAAGATCACTCGATGAGGCCCGTCGCCCCCGAGGTGTTGGATGAACCCGAGCGATACCGCGCACTTCGCCGTAATCCGCCACGGCGAGACCGTCTGGAACACCACCGGCCTGCAGCAGGGCCAGCTCGACGGCGAACTGAACGAGCTTGGCGTCCGCCAGGCCCAGGCCGTCGGGCGAGCCTTGAGCAATGACCGCTTCGACGCGCTCTACAGCAGCGACCTGAACCGGGCCGTCCAGACGGCCGAGATCATCGCCACGATGATCGGGCTCGAGGTCGTCACCGACGCGCGCCTCCGCGAACGCCACCTGGGTTGCATCCAGGGGGTGACCCTGGCCGAGCTCCAGCGCGAGCATCCCGACCTGTATGCCCGATTCCGCTCGGACGACGCGGACCACGCGCCGCCGGGCGGCGAGAGTTCGCGGCGGGTCTACGAGCGGTGTGTTACATGCACGGCCGAGCTGGCCGACCGCCACGCCGGGCAATCGGTCGTCATCGTCACGCACGGCGGCATCCTCGACCGGCTGCTTCGCCGCACACTAGACCTGCCGATCAAAGGGCCCCGCAACCACTCTCTCTACAACGCGAGCATCAACAGGTTCGCGATCGGCCACGGCAAGTGGCGCCTCGAGCAGTGGGGCCTCACCGAGCACCTGCGAGAGTTGGGAACGATCGACGACTGGTAAGAACGACACCGCAAGAGAAAGGCGAGGCCCTTCCACTCAGACCCGCGCGGCCTTAAGCTGGCTCTTGAAGGCCCCGATTCGCGCTGCCGTCTGCCCGAGCGTCGGCGGCTTGAGAGGCGTGATGTGATGATCCCATTGTTCGCACCCTATATCGCCGGCCGGGAGGCCGACTATGTTCAACAGTGCCTCGATGCCCGATGGCTCGCGGCGGGAGGCGAGTTCAACCGCCGCTTCGCGGAGGCGATGGCTGGGTACCTGGGCACGCGCCATGCCCTGCCGTGCAACTCGGGCACGAGCGCGCTGCACTTGGTCTTGCAGGTCATCGGTGTCCGGGCGGGAGACACCGTGCTCGTCAGCGATCTGACCTTCGTGGCCACGGCCAATCCGATACGCTACCTCGGCGCCGAGCCGGTCCTCATCGACGCCCATCCGGAACACTGGAACGTCGATGTTGAGCTCATGGCTCGCGAGCTGCGGCGCCGAGCGGACGAGGGACGTCCCCCAAGAGCGGTCCTGCCCGCACACATCCTCGGACGGGCGTGCCGCCTCGATCTCCTGATGGCCACGGCCCAGCGCTACGAGGTCCCCGTCATCGAGGACGCCGCCGAGGCCCTTGCGGCAACCGTCGACGGCCGGCAAGCGGGGTCGTTCGGCAGGGCCGGCTGCTTCAGCTTCAACGGCAACAAGCTGATCACGACGGCAGGGGGCGGCCTCATCGCGACCGACGACGATGAGCTGGCCCGGCAGGCCGACCATCTCCTGAATCAAGCCAAGCTCCCCGGCCCGGGATACATGCACGACGCGGTCGGCTACAACTATCGTCTCAGCAACGTCGCCGCGGCGATCGGCATGGCTCAGTTCGAGCAGTTGCCGACGATCCTGACGGACAAGCATCGCATCGCGCAACGGTATCGTTGCCTCGAGGAGATCCCGGGCATCACGCTGCCCCACGACGAGCCCGGCACGGCCTCCTCCGATTGGCTCACCACGATCTTGATCGATGAAACGGAATTCGGACGGTCGAGAGACGAGGTGATGACGCAACTGCGGGCCCGCGACGTGGAGACCCGCCCCATCTGGTCCCCGCTACACAAGATGCCGATGTACGCGCGTTCCGAGGTCGTCGGACGCGGCGTCGCCGATCGCCTCGATGAACAAGGCCTGTCCCTGCCCAGCTTTGCCGGTCTAGCCGACGCTCAGCAGACCCACGTTGTCGAATCCGTTCGAGCTCTCTATCGGTCCAAGAAGTAGCCGACCCCCAAGCCCCATTTCAAAACCGCACGCCGCTACGGTCGCGACCAGGAAGCCCGGACCTCGCCCGTCCTCGAATCCAGACGAGCCCAGGCCGACCCGACGGGCACCTCCAGACCGGGAGCGACGAAGGTCTTGACCGGCTCCGCCGCGGGGCGATAGACGAAAACGTCCGTGGCCTCCGGCCCTTCAATCCGCAGGCGGACGCGGGTCATCGGCACGCCGCCGGTGCCGTGCCCCCTGTCCTCGGGAGGCCTTAGCCTCACTGGGGCGGGCGCGCCGCGAGAAGGCTTCACGAGCCAGGCAATCCACAGCGGCAGTTCCCCGGACGCCGAGAGCGATACGGTCGTTGTCTCCGTCTTGACCCCGTAGCCCGGCGAGTACCATCCCGAAATCGGCGCCTCCTCTCCCCGTGCAATGCCGATCCGGGCCGCTCGAGAGCACCACGTGGAAATCGTCGCGCCGACCCCCCCGGGCCCCGTCAGGAACAGAAGACCCTCCTGCTCGGCGACATCCAGCGTCGGCGCGAGCTGCAAACGAAGCTCGGCCTCATGTTCCCCGCGACCCAGGAGTCCGTCCAGAACGAGCCAGTACTCGCCCCGGACCGTCAGGACGACGCGTCGATGCACGAGACCGCCGGCCAGATGCCGGAAACCGTCGTGCTGACCCTCGTAGTAGTCCACACGCTGACCGGCATGCCAGGCCAAGGTCTGCCCCTGAGGTGGCCAGAGCCATCGAAAGATGCGATGGGCAAAGGTCTGACCCCGACCGTCGACGAGCAGTGCATTGTGGGCCCGCGCCGATCGAAAGTAAGTGCGCCAAGCCCACGGCCCGTTGTACGTGTACGTCCCTGGATCCACGACGAGGGGCTCACCGAAGGCCGCCATCTCGACGTTCAGTAGATCCGCGTGCGTGTGCGATTCAAAAGGCCCGTTCCGAACGACGCAGTAGAACGCCTGATCGGTCCAGTCGGTTCGCGAAATGAAGTACCCGCCGTCGGAAAAGCAGCGGCTCGTGCCGTCCGGTGGGCGGGGGGTCAGCTCGTCGAAGGTCTCTCCCGCCTCCGGCCCGACCAACCAGAGGGTCTCCTCGTCGAGCCGACCTGCCGAATGCGCCATGTCGGATCGCCCAAACAGGACGGCTCCGGTGCTGAGCATGGGCCGGAAGTCGGACAGGGCCTGCTCGCTGAGCACGACCGTCCGTCCGTCGTCCCAGTCCCCAATCGAGGGCATGCCGCCGTCCGGACGGCGCAGATGCATCGCGAACTCGAACATCCCCTCCAAACGACGGCGGACGAGGTCGGGGACCTCCACGCCGATCTTCTCGCAGAGCCCGGCGGTCAGCACGTAAAAGTAGGCCACGAACCGGTGGTAGCTGATCGCACACTCGAAGCTGGCTCCGTCGGGATGGATCTGTCGCTGTGCCTCCGACCAGAGGGTCTCCAGGCCGAGTTCCCGCCAACGATGGGACTCCGGCAGGTCGGGTAGGAGCAGCCCCATCACCGCAAGCCCCATCGAGTCGCCCAGGAGGTGGTTGTTGGGCATGTTGATGCGGGTATGGTCGAGATCCGCGACGATGTGTCGCGCCTTGAGGACCATCGTCCCGAGAATTCGCCCGACAAGGTCGTCGCTGAGTTGTGGCGCCGGCAGGAACATCCCCAGCGCGATCCACCAGTTGACGATGCGGATCGCATGCTCCAGGTTGCTGAACCAATTCACGCCGATCTCCGGCGGGTTGTCGTCGAGCCAGCTCGTGATCTGAGCGATCCAAGCCTCGACGTATCGATCCTCTCCCGTTAACCAGTAAGCCCGTGCCAGCGTCGGCCAGAACTGATGACGGTTCAGCTCCCACGTCAGCTTGACGTCGCCGGGCACGCCCGGGCCGTAGAGACTGATGCGACTCCACGGCAGGCGAGGCCAAGACGTGCCCCTCTCGGGGGCCCAGTGCCAGTCGATCGGCCCACCGTGGAAATCAAAGGTGTGCCCCATGAAGTGGAACCGGCATCGGGCCACCTCGTCCGCCGCGGCGCGGAGTGCCGCAATACGATCCGGACACCAGCGCCGAACGGCTCGGACATAGTCCTCCCGGGCGTCCGGAGAGATGAGGAACACGCGAGCGAGCCGCTCGTGCAGTCGTCGCCGGAGTTCCTCCAGCCCGGCCACGGGCGGATCGAACTGCGAGCAGAGCTCCGCGCTTTCCAGCGGTTCTGCTCGGAAGTACGAGGCCGTCAGCCCGAGGCGCTTCTTGAGCTCGTAGCCGGCGCGCCAGGCGGAGGCGCCCAGACCCCGTTGTCGAATCTCTTGAAGCAGTGCCCGGAGACGGCTTCCTGGATATTCAGTCTGCATCGCTTTACGCCGCCGAACCAAGGATCGTTACGAATCGCCCAAAACATATCCGCCGCAGATGCATTGATCAATGTTCGGAGATCGACAGGAGCGGCTCGCCGCCGGTCGCCCCGGGACAGGGGGGCTCCGGCCTGCTGCCCAACGGGGCCCAAAGCGGGGTGAAGGAAGGCGTCGGCCCTTGCGTCCGTGGCCGCGGTTCGTAGAATGCATACGTTTGGTGGTTGAGACGTTGGGATTGCGCCGGACCGAACCCGCGTTGAGGAGTCTAGATGCGACAGATGAGTGCTGCCAGGAGACTTCTGCTCGGCCTTGTCGTCTTCGCGGGTGGCTGCGTCGCGGGATACGCGCCGTCGCTCAACTCGCCTGATCCCGCCGCGCGGATCAGGGCGATCCGGCAGGTCACCGAGAAGCATGACCGCGGCGCCGTGCCGCTTCTGGTCGATCGGTTGGAGGACGAAGACGAAGCGGTTCGGTTCTATGCGATTGCCGCGCTCGAGAGGCTGGCGGGTACGGACATGGGCTACAAGTACTACAAGCCGTCCCGTGAACGGCTTCCCGCGGTAAGACGGTGGCGACGATACGTTCGCAACGGCGCGTCTTCCGCCCCGAGTACTCAGACAGCGGCCAGACCCGAGTAGGCCGTCGAGTCGGCGATGTCGCCCAAGGTACCAAGGGCAGGTGAAGGCACCACGCATGACGGAAGGATCCGACGAGAACGAGGTTCGCGCGGTCGAGTTGTCCATCCGTAGCGATCCGAGGAACCTCGCGGTCGTCAGAGCGGCCGCGGAGAAGATGGCCCGCCAGGAAGGCTTTGCCCCCAGCGACGTGGACGGGATCGTGCTCGCGATGGACGAGGCGCTCGCCAACGTGATGAAGCACGGGTATGAGGGCCGAAAGAACTGCGAGATCTGCATCCGACTGGAAGCCGTCTGCCAAGAGGGTCATCCCGCCGGTCTCCAGGTGATCCTGCGCGATCGCGGAAAGCAGGTCGATCCCGGGCAGATCAGGGGACGCGACCTGGATGACGTTCGTCCCGGCGGCCTGGGTGTTCACATCATTCAGACCGTGATGGATCACGTGGAATACCGTTGCCTTGACGGTGGCGGCATGGAGTTGCGGATGGTCAAGTACGTCAAGGGCCAAGGCGGGCCTCCGTCCTGATCGCCGCGAGAGAAGGCGAAGAAGACATGGCAGAAGCAAGTCAGCCGCTGGTCAAAGGGATCCAGGAGCACGACGGCGGATTGGTGGTCTCGCTGGCGGGCGAGATCGACTACAACCAATCCCACAAGCTGCTGGAGGTCCTCAACAGTCAAGTCGAGAAACGACCCGCCCGCCTCATCATCGACTTGGCGGACGTGGAGTACATGGACAGCAGCGGCCTCGGCACGCTCGTCAAGGTGTTCCAGCAGGTCAACGGCTACAAGGGCAAGATGGCCCTCGTGGCAATGAACGATCGTGTCCGAAACGCGTTCGAAATCACGCGACTCGATCAGTTCTTCTCGATCCACCTGACCGTCGATGAGGCGCTCCAGGCATGAGCTCACCTCCGCATGGCTCCGGGCAAGCCGCGCCCAACCGCGCTCGGCAATACGTCGAGGCGGTCGGGCAGGCCACGTTCGAGGCCGGACGAACCCTTCACCGGGCAGTCAGTCTGTTCGGTGGACTGTGTTACCTGCTCGCCGACGCCGTGCGATGGACGGTGCGAGGCACGTTCCTACCCAAGGTCAAGCTCGGCCGTCCCGCCGTCGTCGCGCAGATGGTCCGCGTCGGCGTTCGAGCCATCCCGATCATCGTGCTCGTCCAGCTCTTCATCGGAGTCATCCTTGCCCTGGCGATCGCGCCGACCCTGGAGATGTACGGACAGGTCGACACCGTGGCCATCATCGTGGCGATCGCCGTGTTCCGTGAGCTCGGACCGCTCATCTCGGCGATCCTTCTCAGCGGGTTCGCGGGAGCCTCCATCGCGGCCGAGATCGGATCCATGGTCGAGTCGGAAGAGATCAAGGCCCTGCGCGCCCACGCCCTGAACCCGATCCATTTCCTCGTCGTGCCCAGATATCTGGCCACCGTGGTGATGCTGACGGGGCTCGCCGTGCTGGCCGACGTGACCGGCGTCGCCGGCGGCATGTTCACGGGCGTTGTCGTGCTCGGCGTGGACCCGACCACCTATTTGCAGTTGACCCAGGACGCCCTGACGAACAAGGACTTCGTCACCGGCTTGATCAAGGCGGCCGTCTTCGGCCTCCTGATCGCCATGCTCGCCTGCTACGAAGGTCTTAACGTCAGCGGTGGCGCCGAGGGGGTCGGGCGGGCGACGACCCAAACCGTCGTCAAGAGCATCGTGGCCCTGATCGCCACGGACTGCGTCTTCACGACGATCTTCTACGTCTATGAGATATGACCGGCGACGAGGCGATCCGGCCTTCGCCCCGACAAGCCGGTCACCGGGCCCTGGCGACGAATCGCGGAGAACGTCGTGGCGGATCAGCCGCACCAAGAATCGAACGGCACCACGATCGGTCCGGACGGCGGCAAACGCCCCGAGATCGCCGTCAGCGTCCGCGACCTGGTCAAGCGGTTCTCCGACGCCGAAGGCAACGAAATCACGGTGCTCGACGGGGTCACCTTCGACGTCTACAAGGGCGAGACCCTGGTCGTCATGGGCGGCAGCGGCTGCGGCAAGAGCACGCTGCTGAACTGCCTCATCGCCGAGTACCAGACGGACGGCGGTGCCATTCTCTTCAAGACGAGCGGCATGGCCGCGCCGGTCGACATCGCCCGCCTGGGTGAGGCCGAGCTGAACGAGGTGCGAAAGAAGTTCGGCATCCTCTTTCAAAGCGGCGCGCTGTTCAACTCCATGACGCTGGCCGAAAACGTCGCCCTGCCCCTCCGTGAGCACAGCTACGTGGACGAGTCCGTCATCGACATCGTGGTCACGCTCAAGCTCCAGCAGGTCCGTATGCTCGAGCACCGCGACAAGATGCCCTCGCAGCTCTCGGGCGGCCAGAAAAAGCGAGCCGGGCTCGCGCGGGCCACCGCCCTCGACCCGGAGATCCTGTTCTACGACGAGCCCAGCGCCGGGCTCGACCCGGTGACCTCGGCGGCCATCGACGAGCTGATGATGAACCTGTCCAAGATGCTCGCGGTCACCAGCGTCGTCGTCACGCACGAGATGGACTCGGCGTTCCGTATCGCCGACCGGATGGTCATGCTCGACAAGGGGCGCGTCCTGAAGATCGGCCCGCGATCCGAGTTCGAGGCCCTGCGCGATGCCGACCCGGATTCCCTGGCCAACGTCGAGGAACGCCTGATGAACCAGTTCCTCAACGGCTACAGCGAGGGCCCGCTCACGGACGAAGTCGGCATGAGCGAGTTCGAAAAGCTCATCGTCCGGGGCTAGCTCGTTACTGTTGGGCGGGCGAGCCGCTGAGGGCACGTCGAGCAAGAGAGGAATCGAGATGGCCAAACGCCGGAACAACTTCGTGGTCGGTCTGACGGTCCTCGTGATGCTCGCGCTGACCATCGCCGTCGTCATCTACGTCGGCGCGAGCGACCTGAGGGGCAAGCCCACCCGAACCATGACGATCCGATTCGCGCCGACGCTGGCCCTCCCGCCGCTCAAGGAAGACAGCCCCATCCTCTTCGCCGGACGGCAGGTCGGCAGGATCAGCGAGCTCTGGCTCGCACCGGCCGAGCTGACGGACAAGGCCAAGGGCGAAAAGCGAAACCTGATGTGCCTGTTCGTCAGGGCCACCGTCCGTAGCGACCTCGACCTTAGAAGCGATTGCGAGATCCTTCCCGAAGGGCCGATTCTCGGCGGGGCCGGCCTGCTGCGGATTCAGGACCAGGGCAAGAGCGACAAGACCCTGGGTCCAAACGACGTGGTCGAGGGCCAGGGCATGGGCGGCTTCGCGGCCGTCACCGAACAGATATCGGAGATCGGTGGCCTGCTCACTCGCGAGCTGGACGCCCAGGAAAAGGGCAGCCTGATGGGGTTGATCAAGATCCAGTTGGACGCTCGGGAGGCAGGCAGCCTGATGGCCAAGCTCCTCCAGACGATGACCGACCTCAACACCATCTCGGGCAGCCTCAAGGACCAGTTCGATCCGAAGCAGGGCCAGGCCCTCCTCGCCAAGCTCCACGTGACCATGGATCACATCAACGTCATCACGGGCGAACTGCAAAATCAGATGGACCCCAAGGCCCGCAGCGCCCTGCTCGGTAAGCTGCAAATCGCCCTCGACACGGTCAACAACTCGCTCCAAGACGTTAGCGGAATGCTGGCCGAGAACCGCCCGACGATCAAAACCACCCTCGACAACGTCCAGGAAACGACCAGGACGCTCAACGACAACGTCGTCAAGACCATCGCCGACGAGCTGAACGCCGAGAACACCAAGAGCCTGATGGCAAAGATCCATCGGTCCGTGGATCTGATGACGGCCTCGCTGAAGGATCTCAACGAGATCACCGAGTCCACCAACGAGGTCGTGACCCTCAACAAGGGCACGCTCGACAAGATCCTCAGCAACTTCAAGGAGACGAGCGATCACCTCACCGCCGCCGCCAAGGACCTGAGGCGCAACCCCTGGCGGCTGCTCTATCGCCCGACGCTCGTCGAGACCAAGGAACTCAATATCTTCGACGCCGCTCGCGCGTTCGCCGAGGCGGCCACGCGACTCGACGATGCGACCGCCAGGCTGGAAGGATTGACCGAATCGCGCGAAGGCAAGGTGCCCGTCGATGACCCGGAGCTCAAGGTGATCCGATCCGAGCTGCAGGACACGTTCAAGAAATTCAGCGCGGCCGAGGCCGCCCTGTGGAAGTCGCTTAACATCAAGCCCTGACCGCGGCTCGATCCTCTCCCGTGGCGTCCGCGCGAGACGACGCCGGTTGGCCGCGAGTGTCGCCATGACGAGAACCCGACTGTGAGCGAGAATACATGACTGTAGACAGCGATGCCGCGGGCTATGACGTCATCATCGTTGGAGCGGGCCCCGCCGGAGCGACGGCGGCTTGCCTCTGCGCCAAGAAGGGACTGTCCGTCGGTCTCGTCGACTACCGAGACGGTCCGCGCGCGCAAGGCCAGTGCGTGTGGGTGAACGCGGAGGTCCGAGGAATCCTCGACGCCTGCGGCGTGGATGCGGACGCGGTGCTCGCCGGTGACATCGATTCCGTCACCTTCCACTCCGCCACCTTCGACAAGCAGATCACGGCCCGGCCCGGCGCGTCGCTGGCCTTCGCGTCAGACCGAGGCGTCCTCGAGAACGCGCTGCTCGACGCGGCCACGACGGCGGGCGCGACCCTGACGCTGGGACGCCGCGTCACGGGAGTGGACGTTCAGGAGGAGAGCGTCCGCCTGACCTTGTCGGACGAAACCGATCTGAACGCCCGATTTCTCGTGGGCGCCGACGGGGCGCGATCCCTCGTCGCCGACCACCTGGGGCTGGCCGTCTCGTCCGAGCCCGCCCACTGGCAGGCGCAATGGGATACGACGTTGCCTGCATCACGAGGCGGCCCGTCCAAGGATCGCGGCACCGAGACGGCCTTCGTCCTGGGCCTGATCGGCAAGCAGGGCATCGGCTACCTCCTTCGTCGGGCGGATCATCTGGCGATCGGCGTTGCCGGCAAGGCCGGCGCCGGGGAAATCGGCGAGTACTTCGAGATCTTCGCCGAGGACGCGGCTCGAGCCGGACTCCTGCCGAAAGGTATCGAGCCCGCCCAGCCCGCTACGCTGCCCACCCCCGCCGGCGCGGCCATCGAGATGGAGACCCACGTCGGGAAGCGTTCGCTGCTCGTCGGCGACGCGGGGGGGTTTGTTACGCCCATCAGCTACGAGGGGATCTATCCCGGGATGTGGTCCGCCTCGATCGCCGCCGACGTCATCGCCGACGCCGCCTCCTCCGCCACCGCGCAGGACGTCCTAGGCGAATACGACGCCCGATGGCGCACCGCCATGGCCGACTACCTGCGCTTGCCCAACACGGACCTCCACTTCCTACTGCCGCTCATCTTCGCCAACCAGCAGATGGCCGATCGCATGGCCGGCGCCATGCTCGCTGGGCAGAATATCTGACGTGTGCGCAGATCGCTCGAAGGGCGACCACGGACGCTTGGCTCCGTCCAGGCTACTCGAACATCCGCAATTGATGTCGCTCGAGGGCGAACTTGGTGACGGGCTCGTCCACGCTGATGGGGTAGTGACCGCTGAAACACGCCGTGCAGTAGTGGTCGGGCGCGAACCGGACGCAACTCAGCATCCCCTCGAGAGAGAGGTAGTGCAGGGAATCGACCTCGAGGTATTCGCGAATGGCCTCGACGCTGCCGCACTGGTTGGCGACCAGCTCGTTCGGGTCCGGAAAGTCGATGCCGTAGAAGCACGGGTGCCGGATCGGCGGGCTGGCCACGCGGAGATGGATCTCCTTCGCCCCCGCCGCCCGGAGCGCCCCCATCTTGCCCCGCGTCGTCGTGCCGCGGACGACCGAATCCTCGATCACGACCAGACGCTTGCCGCGAACCGCCTCCTTGATCACGTTGAGCTTCATCTTGACCGCCAGATCGCGCTGACCCTGGCTCGGCATGATGAAGCTCCGCCCGGCATAGTGACTCGTCGTGAATCCCCTCCCGGGCGGGACCGTCGACTGCTTGGCGTAGCCCATCGACGCGCACCGGGCGCAGTTGGGCACGGGGATTACCACGTCCGCGTCGGTGGGGGCCTCGCGCGCCAGTTGCCGCCCCATCGCGGACCGAACGATGTGGACGTTCTCGCTGAAGATCGAGCTGGCCGGGTCGGCGAAGTACACGTGCTCGAAGATGCAGTGACCCGGACGGCACTCGCTGGGCTCGACGAAGTAGTGGCTGCTGATGCCTTTCCGATCCAATGTGACGATCTCGCCGGGCTGGACGTCGCGGACGTACTGGGCGTCGATGATGTCGAATGCGCACGTCTCGCTCGCCACGACCGGCGCGCCCTGGGCCGTCATGCCCAAGCTTAGTGGACGCACCCCGTACGGATCGCGGGCCGCGACGACCCGGTCCGGAAAGAGAAACAGCAGGCTGAACGCCCCCTGCAGGTGCCGCAGCACGTGGGCTAGCGTGTCGTGGTGCTTGATGTGGTCCGGCTTGGCCATCAGGTGGACGATGACCTCGGTGTCCGACGTGGTCTGGAAAATCGCCCCGGCATCCTCATACGAGTCGCGGAGCAGCTTGGCGTTGATCAGGTTACCGTTGTGGGCGATGGCCATCTGGCCGCGGCTGTACGTTACCAACAAGGGCTGGATATTGACGTGGGCGCTGCTGCCCGTCGTCGAATATCGGACGTGACCGATGGCGATCGGGTTGCGAACCAGCTCGAGCCGCTGCCGATCGAAGACCTCCGTGACCAGCCCCATGCCGACGTACCGGTCGATCTCCTGGCCGTCGCTGCTGCAGATGCCCGCCGACTCCTGGCCTCGATGCTGCTGGGCGTAGAGCGCATAGTACGTCTTCTCCACGGCATCCGGGTCGCCGTAGATTCCGAATAACCCACAATGATGTTGGATTTCAGGTGGCACTAACGCGGTCGTCCGGTGGCTCGACGTTCCTAACCCCACCTCACGGTAGCAATCGGCCGGAGTCGCGTCAAGGAAGGCAGGTTTCGCCCGCCTCGGCGGCTCGTCTCTCGGCCGCCAGCCGTTCACCACGCTGATGTAGCATGCAATACAGCGTGGGCACGACGACCAGGGTCAGGATCGTCGCGAACGTCAGGCCGAAGATCACGGCGATCGCCATCGAGCCCCACCACTCCGCCGACTCGCTGCCGAACTCCCATCGAAGCTGTCGGAAGTTGAAGCTGATCCCCGCCGCCATCGGGATCAGCCCGAGCACGGTCGTGATCGCCGTCAGCAGAACAGGGCGCAGACGCGTCATGCCCGCCTGTACGCTCGCCTGCACCAGCGTCATCCCGCGATCCTGCAACTGACGCGTGTAGTCCAGCAGCACGATCGCGTTGTTGACCACCACCCCGGCCAGGCTGATGACCCCCACCCCCGTCATGACGACGCCGAACGGCATCTTGAAGACCAGCAGCCCCACCAGCACCCCGATCAGCGACAGGATCACCGTCGTCATGACGATGAACGGGATCCGAAGGCTGTTGAACTGCGCCACGAGGATCAGCGTGATCAGCAAGAGCGCCGCGATGAAGGCCTTCTCGAGAAACGCGCTGGATTCGTCCTGCTTCTCGGTCTCGCCGGCGTACTTGATCGTGTACCCCGGCGGGAGATCCAGCTCCGACAAACGCTTCTGTACGTCCGCCAGGACGTCGTTGCCGAGACGCCCTTCTGCCTCGGCCAGAACCGTGATCACCCGCTTCTGGTCGATTCGCTCGATCGTGCCCTTGCCCCCCGTGTAGACGAACTCCCCGAGCGACGACAGCGGAACGGGTCGACCGGCCAGGTTCGGCACCTGCAATCGGTAGAGGTCCTCGATCCGCAGACGGTCGGCACGGGGCAGCCGGACCGTGATGTCGTACTCGTCGTCGTATTGCCGATAGGTGCTGACCTTCCTACCCCAAAAGGCCGTCTTGAGGAACTCGCCGATGACCTGCGTGTTGACGCTCAGCAGCATGGCCCGCTGGCGATCCACGATGAACTGGAGCTCCGGCTTGGCTCGCTCGTAGTCCTCCCGAAGGTTGACCAGCCCGGGAACGTCGATGATGCGACGCTGCACCTCGTCGCTCAGACGCGTAAGGACCTTGAAGTCCTCGCCGGCGATCTCCACCGTCACCGGCTCCCCGCGAGGCGGCCCGTGCTCGGACTTCTTGACGCGGACCTCGACCCCCGTCAGCTTCGGCAGCTTCGAGCGGATCTCCATAAGGGCCTGGGCGCTGTGACGCCGGCGGTCCTGGTAGTCGTGGAAGTCGAGGTTGATCCGAGAACGATGCGACCCGCTGGTGCCGACCTGTAGACTCCTGGCGCCGGACTCGGACCCGGCGCCAACGCTGGCCACGTAGTTGCGCAGGTCGCGGTCCTTGTTGTCGCCGTAGTAATCCACCAGCACGTCTTCGATCATCCGCGCGCGCCGGTCCGACTCGGACAACGCGGTGCCCTGAGCGCCCCTCAGATCGATATACGCTCGTTGCGGATCCACCTCGGGGAAGAACTCTACCCCGTGTCCGTGACGCACGTACCCGATCGTCAGTCCTACCAACACCATCACCGCCAGAATCAGCGTCGTCGGACGATGCGCCAACGCCAGTTCGAGCACCGCTCGGTAACGACGCAGGAAGGGGCCTTCAGTCACGCCGGCTCGGTGTTCGGCCTTGAGCCGGATCAGGACCGTCGACAGCATCGGCGTGATCACCAGCGCGACGAACAGCGACGCGCTGAGCGTGATGATCAGCGTGATCGGCAGGAAACTCATGAACTCGCCGATGATGCCGGGCCAGAACATCATCGGGGCGAACGCCGCCAGCGTCGTGGCCGTGCTGGTAATCACCGGCCAGGCGACCTCCGCCGTGCCGTCCATGCCGGCCTGGACCAGCGGCTTGCCCTCCTGATGGTGCCGGTAGATGTTCTCCGTGATCACGATCGCGTTGTCGACCAACATGCCCAGCGCCAGCGTCAGGCTGAACAGCACGACGATGTTTAGCGTGTAGCCCATCGCCAGCAGGATGCCGAAGCTGATCAGCATCGATAGCGGAATGGCGAAGCCGACGATCAGGCTGGTCCGCCAGCCGAGAAACACGAACAGAACCCCCACGACCAGGATCAGACCGGAAAGAATGCTGTTCTCCAGCTCGCTGACCATCCGACGGATGTCCTTGGAATCGTCGAGCGTGAACGTGTACGAAACCCCCGTCGGCAGGTGAGACTGCGCCTTGGCCATGACCGCCTTGATCCTGTCGACGATCTCGATGATGTTCGCCCCGGTCCGCTTCTGAATCGACAGGGTTACGCACTCTTGGCCGTTGATCCGGGAGTACCCCTCGCGGTCCTTGAATGTGTCACGGACCTTCGCCACGTCGGACAGGTAGATCGGCTTGCCCTCGCGAACGGTCAGCAAGAGGTGATCCACCTCGTCGGGCCTGACGAACTCGCCCGGAACGCGGACGGAGAACTTCGCCTCCGCCGACTCCACGTTCCCGCTGGAGATATTCACGTTCTCGGAAGGGATCAGGCTGATCAGCTCGGCCAGGCTGATCTTGTAGGCCACCAGGCGATCGGGGTCGAACTCGAGCCGGATCTCGCGTTCCAGCCCCCCCGAGACGGTCGCGTCGAGCACGCCGGGGATGGCCTCGAAGATGTCCTCCAGATCCTCGGCGATCTCCTTGAGGTGGACCAGGCTGACCGGGCCGTACAGGTTCATCACCAGAACCGGGAAGTCCGAGACGTTGATCTCCCGGATCATCGGCTCCTCGATCTCGCGGGGCAGCTCGCCCCGAGCCCGGTCGACCTTGTCGCGGACCCGCTGCAGCGCGTCCTCGATGTCGATGTCGGGCGTGAATTCGATCGTAATGAGGCTGATGCCCTCGGCGCTCGAGCTCTTGATCTCCTCCAAGCACTTAAGGCCCTGCAACTCCTTCTCGATCTTCATCGTCACGGCCGTCTCGACGTCTTCCGGACTGATGCCTTCGTACTGCGTGCTGACGATGACGAACGGAATGGGTACCTCGGGTTCGGCTTCCCGCGGCAGGGCGACGTAGCTGTACAGGCCCGACACGATGATCAGGATGATCAGGACGAGGACCGTGGTCCGGTTCTTGATGGCGGCATCGCTGAGGATCATGCCGTCACTCCACCACTTGGACGGGAGCGCCGTCGCCGACCAAGCGGTGTCCGTCGACGATGAGCTTGTCGCCGGGCTCGAGACCGATCTTGGCCTGGACCCGATCGCCGACGATCAGGCCGACCTTGACGGTCCTCGAGCGGGCCTTGCCCTCCTCGATGACGTAGACCTGGTAGCCCTCTTCGGTGGGAATGACCGCCACGAGAGGGATCATGATCGCCTTCTCGATGACGTTCCTCCGCAACGCGACCCGGACGATCAACCCGGCACGGGCTCGCCGCTGCTTGTTGTCGGCCGTGATCTCCGTGCGAAACGTCCGGCATCGCTCGTCGCCGCAGGACTCGATGAACGTGACCTCGCCGGCCAGTTCGTAGCCGTCAATGGCGTCCACGAGAATCCGTGCCTTCTGGCCCACGCTCACGTGAACCACGTCCCGCTCCGGAAGATTCACCACCGCCTTGAGCCGGTCGATCTCGAGAATCTCCGCCACCGGCGTGCCCGCGCTGACGAACTCGCCCGGCTCGATGATCATGTCATTGAGCACGCCCGCCATGGGTGCCCGAATCACGGTCCGCTTCAGTCGCTCGCCCGCCTCGTTGAGCACGGCCTGGCTGATCGCCGCCGCGGCTTGGGCCCGGAACAGCTCGATGTCCGTGGCCACACCGCGATCATCCAGCGTCTCGTACCGCTTCAACTCGTGAACGTCCAGCTCATGCTTGGCCTTGGCCTGATCGTAAGCCGCCTGAATGAGGTCCGAGTTCAGCCACGCCAGCGGCTGGTTCGGCTCCAGGTCGCTGCCTTCCTTCGGCCCGAGCTTCTCGACCCGACCCATCACCTCCGCGGCCACCTTCACCCGCCGGTACGGCTCCAGCACCGCCGGCAAACGGATCTCGTCCAACTGGTCGATCGGAACCAATTCCTGAATCTTGACGTTAACGGCGGGCGGGCCCTCCGTCTTGGCGATCGATTCCGCGGGCGCCGGCCAGAGCGCCACACCGGCCGTGATGAGGGCGCCGACGCCCAGGACGAATGCCGGGGCCGCCCAGCTCTGCCGCGGGCCGGGCTTCGGGCCCGGATCACCGGCGGTCTTACGACGTCGAGCCGCCTTGGGCGACCCGCTGGCGCGGGTCTCGGATTCTGAATTACTGACCAATGTAGTCATCGAGTCACTTCCCTTGCCTTGTCCCCTCAGTGGGCGGGCTGCTCGGCTCCGTAGCGAAGCCCGTCCAGAATCAAATCGAACATCTGATCGAGGGCCTCGATCAGTTCCCGTCGCTCCGAGATCCGGAGGTACGGGGGGGCCATGCCCTGACTGGCCAGGGCCATGAGCTTGGCGACGCGATCGGGCCCGAGGTCGCGGCGAAACATCCCCAGATTCTGGCCTTCGCCGACCACCTGCGCCTCCAGCCGCTGACACTGCTTGTAGAATTCCGTATTCCGCGCGTTAAACATCGTCGTCGCCTCGCCCCAAATCTCTGGAGCGTGCGGAGCCTGATGGAAATAGTCCCACACGAACAGCAACGCGTCAGCGTGCATCCGCCGGATCTTATCGTCAGGAGGCAGGTCTCCCGTGGCGATGCCCGCGATGAGGCCCAGCACCTGCGTTCGAACCTGGTTGCCAATCTCAGTAAAGATCGCCTCCTTACTATCAAAATGCAGGTACAAGGCACCCTTGGAGATACCAACCTGGCGAGCAATCTCGTCCATGGTCGTCTTCTTGAAACCATAGTGGAGAAAGAGCCTGGACGCCTCGTCCATGACCTGCTGACGGACGTCGAGCATTCCGTTGACTGTTCCGGCTGACCGACTGACCATATGCGTCCTCCAGTCATATTCTATCACATCGGCCTGTCGGGTCAAACGGTTTAGATACGCCTGACGGCACATCCGCGACGGTCTGGCGCGTCGACAACCTCCGAATGATGGACACCTGGGCGAGGACCTTACTTCAGACTTCGATTCTCGCCTGGGGCCCGTCCGTCGCGGGAAGCCGCCGCCCGGCGCCGCCCCTGTCCGCCGGCGTTATGCGGTCTCTGTTGGACGTCCCGACCCCCGTCCGCTACATTGGGACAGGGGTGCTGGATTCCGAGAGGCCATACCGTCATGAATCACGCAGTCAAACCGCGCGTCGTTCGGCACTGCGCGCTTGCCGTTGTCTTGTCGTGGGGATGTGTGTCGGTCGCGATCGGCGCCCCACCCAAGCGGGCGGCCAAGTGGTACAAACCCGGCCCGTATCCCGTTGGCTGTCGCACCTTCATCTTCACCGACGATTCCCGCGTCGACGTCTCGACGAGCCGGAAGCGCCAACTCGTCACCGAGGTCTGGTATCCGGCGGCCGACGGGGCCCGAAATGGTCCCAAGGCCACGTTCCGGTCGTTCTTCCTCGACAAGTTCGATGAGGCGGTTGCGGCACTGAAGCGCTACACCGAGAAGATCGCGCTCGACGAGATCGAGAAGAACTTCGCCGGAGCGGTTCGAGCTGTTCGAGACGCCCAGAAGCGCAAGGGCAAGTTCCCCCTGATCCTGTTCAGCCATGGCAACGGCGGAATCCGCGAACAGTCGCTCTTCCTGACCGAGCACCTGGCCAGTCACGGGTACATCGTCGTGGCGTGCGACCATACCGGAAACGCGTCCGTCGCGCCCCTGCCCGAGGGCGTCGTCCTGATCAACGCCAAGGGATCGATCGCCGCCGTCGAGGACCGCCCACGCGACATGTCCTTCCTGATCGATGAGATGACGCGCCAGAACGGCGACGAAAAGAGCTTCCTCTACCAGGGGATCGACCTGGACAAGATCGGGTGCGCCGGGCACAGCTTCGGCGGCATCACCACGACCATCGCCACGCGGGACAAGCGGATCAAGGCGATCATCCCGCTGGCCGGGGTGGCGCCGGCGGCCCTGACGTTCGAGACGCCCGTCATGCTCATGGTCGCCGACCAGGACAAGACCATCGGAAAGGACAAGAGCGAGCTGTTCCTCAAGATCTACAAGGCCTGGCGAGCCCCGAAGTGGCTGCTCGAGTTCAAGGACGCCGGACACTTCACCTTCAGCGAGATGCACCGCATCAGTCCCGATCACGGCGACGGCGTCGGCAAGGGCAAACGCTTCGACGGAACGGAGGTCGTCTACTGGGATTCCGTCGACGCCCAGCAGTACATCAACGCCTATGCCGTGGCCTTCTTCGACTGCATCCTCAAGGGCGAGTCCGACGCCTGCGGACTGATCAACGGCCCGTCACTAAGCCCGCGAATCCGCGTCGAACGATCGGAAGCGCTGTCGAAATAAGGCACGCGCACTTCCAGGTAAGCACCACGGGCGTCGCCTCTTTCAAAAGGGCGTCGCCCGTTTTCGTGTCGCCTCTCATGAATCCCGGATCGTCGCCGACGACTACTCGAACTCCAACTGGAAGCTGTAAACGTTGTCGCTGAGACGGCTCGAGACCTTGCAGTCGCTGTTGTTGAACACGTGCTGCATGGCCTTGTTCTCCCGGAGCACCTCGGCCGTGAAACCCGCGATGCCGTTCCGTCGGGCGATGTTGATCAGGTGCTTGAGCAGGAATCTGCCGATGCCGCGGTTCTGCCACTGATCGCGGACCACAAAGGCGACCTCCGCCCGGTTCGTCTTGGGGTCCAGGTAGTAGCGTCCGATGGCGATGATCTCGTCGCCGTAGGCCTCCGGCAGCGTCGCGACGATGGCCACCTCGGTGCGGTGATCCACGTAAACGAAGTCCTGCACTTGCTTCTGGGGAATCCGCTTCATGTAAGTCATGAACCGGTAGTAGATGGTCTCCTGGCTCAGGGCGTAGAACAAGTCGCGCATGCCCGGCTCGTCGGTCGGATGAATGGCCCGGAAGTTCACCTGGGTTCCGTCGTCAAGCAACATCGTGGTGCGGAGCTCGGGCGGTCCGATCATGGCGACGCGGCTCTCGATATCCGCCAGTTCCTCGCGGACGTACTTGGCCTCGATGGCCTGCCGGAGCAGCTCCGCGCGGTAGTCTGGATGAGAGATGCTGATCAGCGCCAGCGCCCGCTCCTGCACGCTCTTGCCATGCAGGTAGGCCACGCCGTACTCGGTCACCACGTAGTGAACGTCGCCGCGCGTCGTCACCACGCCGGCGCCGGGACTCAGCCGCGCCACGATCCGGGATACCCTGCCCTCCTGGGCCGTCGAAGGCAGGGCGATGATGGCCTTGCCGCCGGGAGAACGCGCGGCCCCGCGATTGAAGTCGAGCTGGCCGCCGATGCCCGAGTAAAACTTCGTCCCCAGCGAGTCGGCGCAGACCTGTCCGGTCAGGTCGATCTCGAGTGCCACGTTGACGGCGATCTGCTTGTGCTGCCGGCTGATCAGGAACGGGTCGTTGACGTATTCCGTGGGGTGGAACGAGAACATCGGGTTGTTGTCGATGTAGTCATACAGGCGGCGCGTTCCGAGGACGAAGCTCGCGACGATCTTCCCTCGATCGACGCTCTTGCGGGAGCCGGTAATCGCGCCGCGCTCGACCATGTCGATAATGGCGTCGGTGAACATCTCGGTGTGAATGCCCAGTTCCTTCTTGCCCTTGAGGAACTCGAGCACCGACTGAGGGATTCGCCCGATCCCCAGCTCGATCGTGGACCCGTCCTCGACCAGGGCCGCGACGTACTCGCCGATCCGACGCGTCACCTCCGTCGTCTCCGGCGGCTCCACCTCGAGCAGCGGCGTGTCGACCGGAACGAGCACGTCCATGTCGTGGACGTGAATGAAGCTGTCCCCCAGCGTCCGCGGCATTCTCGGGTTGACCTCGGCAACCACGCGCCCGGCGTTCTCGGCCGCGCTCTTGACGATGTCCACCGAGATGCCCAGGCTGCACATCCCCCGCTCGTCGGGCGGGGCCACCTGAATCAGCGCGACGTCCAGCGGGAGCTGCCCCGACGTGAACAGCCGCGGAATGTCAGACAGGAAGATCGGCGTGTAGTCGCCGAGACCCTCTTGGATGATGTTCCGCACGTTCTCCGCGATGAAGAAGCTGTTCACGCGGAATTGCTCGGAAAGCTCCGCGTCGGCGTAAGGCGCTTCGCCCATCGTCAGAAGATGCAGGATCTCCGTATCCGCCAGCTCCCCCGCCCGCGCCGCCAAGGCGTGAACGAGCTCCTGGGGCTGCGCGCATCCGGTTCCGATGAAGATCCGCTGGCCCGGGCGAATGTGCGACACCGCCTCGTCCGCCGACTGGATCATGCTCGCGTACTTGCTCTGCCAGCGAGGATCGTAGCTCACGTTGTGTTTCGCGCTCATCACTTCTTACCAGCTTCAGACAGCGTCATCCGTGCATCCGCGACAAACGGGTCGGTTCCGACCTCCCCGACGATAAACGGGTTGATGTCCAGCTCCACGACCTGCGGGAAGTCCGTGACCAATTGGCTGATCCGCTGCAAGCCGGTCGCGATGGCCGGCAGATCGACGCCCGACTGACCCCGAGCCCCCTTCAGCAGGGCATACGACCGCGTCCCGAGCAACATCTGCATCGCCTCTTCCGCGGTGATCGGCGCCAGGTGGAACGTCACGTCCTTCATCACCTCGACGAAGATCCCGCCCAAGCCGAACATGAGCATCGGCCCGAACTGGGGATCCCGGGTCATGCCCAGGATGACCTCCCTGCCCCGTGCGCACATCTTCTCCACGTACACGCCGTCCAGACGCGCCTCCGGCAGCGCCCGCCGGATCCGAAGCATCATCAGGTCGAACGCGTCGCGAACCGCGTCAGCGTCGACCAGGTTCAGCCGAACCCCGCCCAGATCCGACTTGTGGACGACGTCCGGCGAGACGATCTTCATCGCCACGGGGTACCCGACGCGCCCGGCCACGTCGATGCCCTCGTCCGCCGTTGCGGCCAGGTGGCCCTCCGGGACCGTGAAGTTGTACGCCCGAAGGATCTCCTTGGCCTCGACCTCGCCGATCTGCGTGCGATTGGTCCGTAGGTTTCGCCCGATGATCCGCTCGACGCGGCGGCGGTTCACGGGGAACCGAGTCACCACACGCGGCGGTCGACGACGCCATGCCGCGTAGTCGCACATGGCCCGCAGCGCCGCGACCGCCCGCTCGGGCGCGGGGTAGTCGGGCAGACTGTGCGCAACCAACTCCTCCCGCCCCGGCATGACGTCCTGCCCGCCCATGAACGCCACCATGACGGGCTTCTCGCCGCGTAGACACTTGGCCATGGCCAGCGCCGTGTCCGCCGGCTTCGTCATCGCCTGCGGGGTCAGGATCACGATAATCGCGTCCACCGACGAGTCGTCCTGCGCGGCGTTCAGGGCCGTAATGTATCGTTCCGGGTCGGCGTCGCCCAGAACGTCGATCGGATTGCCCACGCTCGCCGCCGCCGGAAGCCTCTTCTTGAGCGCGGTTGCCGATGCGCGCGCCAACGCCGCGACCTCCATCCCGGCGTTCTCCACGGCGTCCGCCGCCATGATCCCGGGACCGCCGGCGTTCGTGATGATCGCGACCCGGTCGCCCTTGGGTAGCGGCTGCATCGAAAGCGCCTTGGCGCAATCGAACAGTGCCTCGAACGTGTCCGCTCGAATCACGCCAGCGCGCCTAAAGGCCGCTCCGTACGCGATGTCGGCGCCCGCGAGACTCCCGGTGTGGCTGGAGGCCGCCTTGACGCCTGACGACGTCGTGCCCGCCTTCAGGATGATCACCGGCTTGATCGAGGCCGCATTCTCGGCGATCTTGATGAACTGATTCCCCGATCCGATGCTCTCCAGGTAACCAACGATCACCTTCGTGTCCGGATCCGCCGCCAGCGCCTCGAGCAGGTCGGTCTCGTCGATGTCGGCCTTGTTGCCCACGCTGATGACCTTGGCTAGGCCCAGGTGGCGGTGGGCGGCCATGTCGAGAATCGCCGTGCACAACGCTCCCGACTGCGACATCACCGAAATCCCCCCGGGCTTCGGCATGTGCGAGGCGAAAGACGCGTTCATCTTGTGATGGCTGTTGATCAGCCCCAAGCAGTTCGGACCAAGCAGCCGAACGTGGCTCGCCTGGCAGATTCGCGCGATCTCCTTCTCGAGCTCGGCCCCCTCGCGCCCCACTTCCTTGAAGCCCGCCGTGATCACGACGATCGCCTTGGCGCCCGCCTGGATCGAACTCTCCACGGCGCTTCGCACGAACGGCACCGGGACCGCGATGACGCTCATGTTGATCTTCTCGCCGAAAGAGGCCAGGTCCTTGCAGCACGGCAAACCCAGGATCTCGTCGGCCGACGGGTTTACCGGGACGATCTTGCCCTCGAAGCCGCCCTTGATCAGGTTGGACACGATGTCATGCCCTACCTTCCCAGGCGTCCGGGAGGCACCGATAACCGCTACCGTGTCAGGGATTAACAGTGATTCCAACATTTCGAGTCGTCTTCCTGGTTCAAGGTCCCCAAGCACTTACAGGGAACGTCTGGCTTGCCGCAGCTTCATCCCCCTGGACGCGGTGAGCCGCGATGGGCGCACCAAAGCCATGATGTTACACGGAGACCACCCAACCGGCAACCTTAATACCGCCCGCCAAGACCGGAGAGTCCGGGAATTCCCTGGGTCGGCATTTCAAGGACAGAACTTGTGTCAATTCTTACGCAGTACTCTCGGGGCCCAAACTGTCTTGATACTCGTCTCACCCGGCTCCCGCTCACGGCTTCCGACCAGCACCCCCTGCAAGGGTGGACCGATGAACCAGGTGGGTCTCACGCCGGAGCCGACTTCCGATTGAGCGGGATCTTGCGGATGACTATGATGCCGCCGTGATCGCCCCTCAGGCAAATGCCGCTACGCTCGAGAGCGGGTCCCCTCGGCGCCGTCGGGTGGGGCTGGCCCTCCTGTTTCTGGGCCTTCTGGGCTGGGGTTGGCTCTTTGTGGCGCCCAAGGCCGCCGTGCTGTCGCCCCATCGGCAGCACCGCACGGACTTCACGGTCTACACCTCGGCAGCATGCGCCCTCCTGGCGGGCCAGGACATCTACGAGGTCAGCAACATTCGCGACTGGCCCTACTTGTACCCCCCGGCGCTGGCCATTCTCGTCGCGCCGCTGGCATGTCTGCCGCCGAAGATCGCGGCCTATCTATGGTTCCTCGTGTCGCTGTGGATGTGGTACGCCTCGGGCTGGCTGCTGTACCGGACGCTGCCCGAGCAATCGCCCGGCTCGACGGGCAAGGCCGTTGTCTGGGGGGCCGTCTTTGCCGGAATCTCCGCGCTCGACACCCTCGGGCGGGGCCAGGTGAACCTGCTGGTCCTGCTCATGGCGTGCCTGATGCTATATGGGCTTCGGAGACGTTGGGATCTGATGGCGGGGGTCGCGCTGGGCACGGCCGCATCCATCAAGATCATGCCCATCCTCGTCGTCACCGTCTGCGGCTGGATGTGGCTGCGCGACCTCCGGCGGCGTCGGCACGAGCCGATCCGACAACGCCTCCTCGACGGCCGGTTCTTCGCCGGCGTGGCGATCGGGCTGGCCGCCTGGATGATCGTGCTGCCCGTCGTCGTCATGGGCCCGGCCAAGACGCTGGAGGCCTACGCCTCGTGGCGGGCCAAGGTCGGGGGCGGCTACTTCGGACGGAACGCCCAGGGCCACGTCTTCGGCGACATCCCACACATCAACGAGTTCTCCGACAAGAACCAGAGCTGGTACCGGCTGGCCTGCATGTTCGTCATCGGGTTCGACCGCGAGGAATACGAAGACGTACACTTCGTCGATCCATCGTCGCAACGCCGGCTCTTCTGGATCCTGGGGGGCTGGTTCGCGGCGCAGTTGGCGCTGGCGTGCTTCTTGGCGCCGGGTCGGTGGGATCGGCGCGACGAGCTTGCCTTCTACGTCGCGCCGGCGGCGACGTTCCTGATCTCGAACACGTTGGGCAAAATCGCCTGGGCGCACAGTTTCGTCCTGGTCATGCCGATCGCCACGATCGCCGCCGCCATGCTGCCCGACGTCGGCTGGTCGCGGCGGACGCGATCGGAGCGGATCCTGTACGTGACGTGGATCGCGTCGCTGATCGCCTGGCTGGCGATGTACGCGGCCCCACCTCTCCTGGGGCGGATCAATCTGCTGCTCTTTGCCGCCGATACCCTGATCGTCGTGACGTGGTGGGTCGCGTACCGATCATCGAGCCGGGCGACGAATCCCACGATCGACGAGAGTCCCCGCTCAGTGTGAACCACGCGTCTCGGGCAATTCACGCCGGGCTCTGTCGGTCCTCGCCGCGCTGCACTCTTGCCGGACTTTTCGGTTACACTCTCCGCTTCGATCGCGCTGCGGGGCCCGGGCCCGGACGACCGGCGCGGATTGCGCTAGTGCCCCTTTCGGTGAGTGGGTTTCGCATCAGGTTCAGGGTGGCATGGGTCAGCGTCAGATGAGCCTTCTGACATGGAACGAAACACGGGTCCGCGGAACGCCGCCATGATTCAGAACGGTGCATCCCGCTGACCCGTGGCTCGTTCAGGCGGAATGGTCCCCCTGTGCGGACCCGTGCCACCCGCCACAAACCTGTCTAGCTGAAAAGGGCCCTGGCGAGGAGGTCTCATGGCCGTTCTGTGCAAGTTGGCCGATCCCCAGGCGTACGTGGTCTCGGACTGGGACCTGCTGGCCGATCCGGTCGGACGCGACTACTGGATCGGGCACTTCACGCACCACACCGAGACGATGCTCGCCCTGGCCCGCAAGCAGGGACTGGACGAGGCGCCGATCAAGGCCTTCCGCCAGGAGCTGCTGTCGGAGCTCGACTTCCTTCGCTCCGACCCGGCCTACTGGGGACCGCTGACCGTGCTCAGCTTCGACCGCTGTCGCGAGCGGCTCCTCCGCAAGCACGGCATCGACGACCCCTACGCGCAGGTCAAGCAGGCCGAGAACCACGCGGCGATCGGGCTGTACCCCGACGTGCTCGCCGAGCTGGACGCCCTGGACGGTCCGGGGCTCATCGAGGCCCTGATTCGCGGCGTCTTCGCGGGCAACATCTTCGACCTCGGGTCAATGGCGACCATCGAGAACTACCACGCCGAGGGCATGGACTTCCACGCGACCCGCGAGCGTCAACCTCGCCGCCCCTGGTTCGTAGACGACTTCGACACACTGTCCGACAGACTGCTCAACAAGCCGACCTACCGTCATGTGCTCTTCTTCGTCGACAACGCCGGGTCCGACCTGATCCTCGGCTGCATCCCCCTGGCCCGGCACCTGGCCCGCCGGGGCGCTCGGGTCGTCCTAGCGGCGAACTCCACGCCGTCGCTGAACGACATCACGTTCCCCGAGCTGAACGACGTGCTCGATCGCCTGAAGGGCCTCGATGCCGTCCTGGCGAACCTTCTGGCCGAAGACCGCATCGCCACGGTCGCCAGCGGATGTGGCGCGCCGCTGATCGACCTGAGCGACATCAGCGACGCGTGCAACGACGCCGCCCGCGACGCCGACCTGATCATCCTCGAAGGCATGGGACGGTCGATCGAGAGCAACTACCACATCGTGTTCACGTGCGACGTCCTCAAGATCGCCCTGCTGAAGGATACGGAAATCGCCAAGCGGCTAAACGGGAAGCTTTACGACCAGGTGTGCAAGTTCGAGCAGGTGTGAAACACCATCCATCTCCATGAATCGGGAAAAGGGGCTGGCCCCCCGAATCCGGGGAGCCAGCCTGCAGCGGAGGTCAACGGTGCCGAACGTGGAAGCAGAACGCCTTCCCCCGGCGGGGGTAGACGCGCTTCCCTGTCAAGTAGTGGACAAACGATCGGCAGAAGACCTTCCGGCGGCCGGGCGGTGCCGGCCTTTGTCGATTCGACCTTTTCATGGGTCGATCCTCCAAAAGGAGTCGTTGACTTTCCGGACGGCCATGCCGATAATGAATTTGCATAGATTCATCAGGGCTAGCGCCCGGCACCCCTGGACGACTCCATCGCCAGGGGTGTTTTTTGTGCCTCATGATTCCTTCGTCGTTGATCGCTCGTTCTTCTCCACTTCACCCGCGCCTCGAATCTGGGAAATCAACTGTTGCGGCAGTCAATTGGCATCCTCAGAGATGTCCAGATGAGTTAGGCGGGATTGCGCCTCTCTCACTCCCGCCGCAGTGAGCTTATACCTCTTGTGCGATTGTTTGCTAGGCCCCATCCTAGCGGCTTGGATAACCAATTGCGGCTTCCTACGCATCAGCGAGTTGAGCGCATCAGTGATGTTCGCTAGCCGGTGGCCCAAGTCATTGAGCTTCGAGTTGACCTCTCTCCCCGTGAACGTCCCGCCCCCCTCAACAACTTGGCACCAGTAGGCGACCGTGAGTGCACGATCTGGATCTGTCCTTGGGTCCATCCTGTGGTAGAGGTCGGGAAGGTCCTCAAAACCATGCTCTGAGCTGGAAGCTGAGGAGCTGTATTCGGGCAAAGCTTCGTCTGCTTCATGCAATTTTGACACCGGACGACTGGCCGAAGTTGACTCAAGCCTATATCGCTCGCAGGCCCAGCGAAGGATGCGTTGGACTATGTCGGACTCGCCCTCGCCAAACTGACCAAGAGCACGAGTAATAGCAGCCATCGCGTCAAGTTCCTTGTCTTCCACGGGGGATCCTCCAAACTCCGTCTCCCAGATTATAGGACGAAGGCGGAGTTGCTGCAAGCCAAGAAACCAAAGGTCAAGGAAAAGTCTACTGAATATTGGCATCTGCCCCCCCGAATGATAGGTAACACCAAGACTTGAGGCGTATAAGTACCTCTACTATAAGTAGTTGTGTGAGGCCCCTCTGTCCTGCCGTATGTTATACTAGTTTCAATGTAACAGATTTGTTCTTCTTTCGTGGTAGGCTAGGGAGACGGCGTGGGTCACGGGCAGTAGTAATTGTGCGTCATCTTGCTCCGTCGGTACCACTGCTGGTGCCACAGCCTCGGCAGGTTGGGCTGGGGGTTCGGGGCGGGGTTATGGTGGATGTGCAGCTCGTTGCCGGCGAGAATCACGATCTCCTCGCGCCAATCTCCGGCGACGTCGGCGACGTAAAGGCGATCGGCCTTGGTCTTGATGACGTGGACGAACGCGCCGCTGACGGCGTCGAAGACGCAGACGTCGCCGGAGGCGTGGCGGGCCTTGGCCGCGGCGAGCTGCTTCGGCTCCCCGGTCCAATCGATCGTGTAGATCACCTCGACGCCCTTGGTCGTCCAGCCCTGGGGGGCGACCTTGTCCATCTCGTACTGGCTGATGAGCTTGCCCTCGGCGTCGAGGACGAAAGGCTTCTGGTGCTCGTCGAAGCGCGAGCGGCACCAGATCTGCAGCCCTTTCCGACCCGGGTCGAACCGCCCGATCGCGGCGTTCTGCGGCTCGATGTGCTGGTGGTGCGCCTGCCAGTACATCTTCTGATGGTCCCACAGATAGACGTGGTTCCCGCCGTCCGCGCCGCCTTCCTGCAGGCCGACGATCTGAAGGGTCTTGACGTCCGGAAGAACCGGGCCGACGAAGATGCTGTCGACGTGGCCGTCCTTCATCGGCAGCCGGAAGAGCAGCTTGCCGTCCGGCGCAAGCACGGTCGCTCCAAGCACCTCGTCGAGTCCGTCGCCATTCAGATCGGCCACCCGCGCGCCGGTGTGCGCGCAGCCGAGGTAGCCGTCCGTCTGCCAGAGCGGCTTGGTCGGCGCGTCCAGCGCGTAGGCGGCCAGGTACCGCCCCATCTTGTAGCCCGCCCGGTTCGTCGTCTGGAGGAGGACGTCACGGACGCCCTTGCCGCGGAGATTGCACAGGACGACGTGCTGCCAGGCCATGCCGTCCTTGTAGGGCTGGGGCATCTCCAGGACTGTCTTCTCCTTGCCGGTGACGCCCTCGAGGATATGAAGCTTGCCGTCCTGCGCGAGGAAGAGGACCTCCGTGTGCCCGTCGCCGTCGCAGTCGCCGGCCTGCAGCCCGGGCCCGTTGTGACCCGGCAGGCCGTAAAGCTCCGACGCGTTGCCGACCCGGATGTCCGTCTTGATCAGCCAGAGCTTGGCGCCGCCATGCTGATAGGCCGCCACGTGCCCGGGGACGCTGACGAGATAGTCGATCAGCCCGTCGTCATTGACGTCGTCCACGATGATTCCCCCCGCCGAGTCCGGCGGAGGCGGGAGTTCCGTCTTGATCACGAAGGGATTGGCGTTGTACTGCGGCCAGGGACCGTCCAGCGGGCGTTCGTTGACGGCATCGCCGAAGAGGCTAACCGTCAAGGTCAGAACGGCCGCGATGGTCGTCATGAACGTGCCCGGGTGATTCATTCTCTCATCTCGACGGTCACATGGTCCCCAGTCGGGTGGCCCATGGCTTCAGCCGTGGGGAACTCGAATTCGGACGGAATTCGTCACCCCCACTTCCGAAAAAGGTGGACCACGCACTGGGAACAACCTTTCTCTCACGCCGTCAAGGGCGACGCACGCGCATCCCGCTACGGCTCGAACTGAAACGAGGCGGACACCTTCTCCAAGGCCTCGGTAAGCTCCTTAGCATTATCGGCCGGATAGGTCAGTGACAATACCAACGCGCGCTGTCGCCAGATCGCCAGCCGCATGCCCGTCCTCATACGCTCGCGCCGCTGCGTCAGGTCCAGCATCACCTGATGGGCTGGCAGAGCGCCGATCTTGGCCGGTCCTTCAGAATCCACCTTGCCGTCCATCGGTCGAAGCGACGGCAGCAGGGCGTCGATGGATCGCTTCAGTCGCCCCTGAGGCGTCTCGACCGCCTTGACGTCGTTGGTGGTCAGCGTCAACACCGGCACCAGCCGATCGCGGACGTAGTCGACGGCCCCGGCGCGGAGGACCATGTTCTCCCGGTTCGGCACCATCATTCTCAGCGACTCGGGGACCTGCAGCGACACTCCCAGCTTGGGCAGGTGTTGGCGCGAGGGACTCAAGCGGACCGGCTGCGTGCAGGCCGGCCGAATCGGCGCGACCTTGCACGAGCGTGCCGCGACCTGAACAACCGAGCGCATCTCGTCGGCCCGTCCCTCGATGACGTCATAGGTGAGCATGTAGATGATCGCCGGCTTGCCCTCGCGTCGCCCGAACCACTGCAGGCTGGTGACCGGCCTGCCCTCCGCGCGATACGTCGCCAGCACCTCCCAACCGTCGGACAACCACTCGGCGGGGCGCTGCGACAGGACGCGGTACTCGCCCCGCTGCTTGCCCGCATCTCGAATAGACTCCTCCGCCGCGATCTTGGCGCTGTGGCGCGTGCCCTCGGGCAGGGCCGACAGCACCAGGATCTGGTCGTAGCGCTCCCCTGAGCCCTTGACTCCCACGCGGACCCAGTCCGTCAGGGTGTCGACCGGTAGGGGGGTCATTGGGGCGGGCACTTCGATCTGTAGCCCGATGGTCGGGAGATCCTGAAGGCGTCCTTGGTGGACGTCGGCGTCAGCACCGGCCAGGAACATGCAGATCGAGATGAAGGCGCCCATTGGAGACATGCTGTTGACATCCTACCGCAGTGTCGAGACCATGGACAGCTTGTTCCGGCCTTTCGGGGTCCGATTCGCACCGCATGATGACCATGGCAGCCCTATGATCTCATCGACAGGAAAGAAGTGGCGCCTGCTCCGGCAATACGTCGCCCGGAACCCGATGTGGTGCGCCTGGCAGGTGACCTACCGGTGCAACTTCCGGTGCGGGTTCTGCCAGTACTGGCGCGATCCGATGGGCAAACTGCCCGAACAGACCCTCGAACAGTTCGACATCGGCTCCAGGAAGCTGGCCAAGCTGGGCTCGATGTTCATCTCACTGGCGGGCGGCGAGCCGCTCCTTCGCGACGACATCGTCGAGGTCGCCCGCTTGGTCTCGCGCCAACACGTCTGCTTCATGACGACCAACGGCTGGCTGGCCACGCCCGAGCTGGCCCGCGACCTCTTCGCGGCCAAGCTCTGGGGAGTCTCGGTCAGCCTCGACTATGCCGATCCGGCCCTGCACGACCGGCGTCGCGGCATGCCGGGCGCGTTTGAGCGGGCCGTCAAAGCGCTCGACTACTTCCGAGCTGCCCGCCGTTGGCCGTGGCAGCGCGTCAACGTCATGACCGTGCTGATGCACGACAACATCGACCACATGGAGCCGCTGCTCAAACTCGCGGCCGACCACGGCGCGTACCTCATGGTCCAGCCGTACTGCTACCGAAAGACAGGCAGTCGTAAGTTCGCGCACAATAACGGCCCCGTCGCGCCGCGCCTGCTCGACCTCAAGCGCCGTTACCGAAACTTCCTCAGCCACCCGGTCTTCCTCAGCAAGTTCGACGAGGCCCTCAACGGCGGCGTGCCCGGCTGCCAGGCGGGTCGGGCCTTCTGCAACATCGACTCGACGGGCGACATCGCCATCTGCGTCGAGCAGCGGCACCGCCCGGTGGCGAACCTCTACCGCGACCATGAACAAGAGATCGTCCGCCGCCTCAAGGAGCGCGCTCGCGGCAATACCTGCACCGACTGCTGGTACAACTGCCGCGGCGAGGTCGAAATGCTCATGCGCCCATGGACGCTCGCCCTCTCCCTGCCCGAACTCTTCCTAGACCGCGGCCAGTTGCCGGTCGAGGAATCCCAAGAAGCGTAACGCAGGCTTCCAGCCTGCATGTCCCTCTTCGTAGCATGGGCATCTTGCCCATGAAGTCCCATGAGCAAGATGCCCGCCCAACGAGTCGCAAGCCTCCAGACCATAAACCAAGCGAGTGCCCCTTCAGTGCGCGCGAATGACACGGCCAGGGCCCCCGGTGTCCCGCGATCCCTTTCATCCTTCGTACTTCGTCCTTCGACCTTCCGGTGCGAGAGAGGACTCTCGCACCGGCCTTGACCCCCTCCGCCAACCGCTGTGCAATACCGCCAACCACCGATGTACGCGAAGGAGACAACACCATGAAGGGACGCCACGGACTGTTCCCGCTGGTCATACTCGCCGGGCTGCCGTTCTGCGGGTGCGCAGCGCCCGAGAGCAAACCCTCCCTGATGATCTGCTGCCCGCAAGACGCCTCGCCGTCCGAAACGCTCTCGGCCAGGGAGGTCTGTCGATACCTCTACGCGCGAACGGGCCAGCGCATCCGCGTCGCGCCGTCGGCGACGCTGCCGCTCCGAGGCAACCTCATCGTCGTCGGCCGACAGGACCGACCCCTCATCAAGGCCGCACGCGGCGACGCACCGACCGCCGACCTCGGGCCCCAACAGTTCCGGCTCCAAACGATTCGACAGGCGGATCGGAAGCTCGTCCTGATCGTCGGCGGTGACGACGCGGGAACGCTCTACGCCGCCTATCGATTCGCCGAACGCCTCGGCGTGCGGTTCTACCTCCACGGCGACGTCGTCCCCGACCGGCGCGTCGCCCTGACGCTGCCCGACCTGGACGAGACCGCCAAGCCGCTCTTCGGCCTGCGAGGCATCCAGCCGTTCCACGACTTCCCCGAAGGGCCCGACTGGTGGGAGCTCGAGAACTACAAGGCCATCATCTCCCAACTCCCCAAGCTGGGCATGAACTTCATCGGCCTGCACACCTATCCCGAGGACAGACCCGCCGCCGAGCCCACCGTTTGGATCGGGCTAAAGCAGGACTTCGCCGAGGACGGCCGCGTCGCGTTCAGCTACCCGTCGATCTACTACAACACGGCCCTGCCCGTCGGCTGGGGATTCAAGGCGACCCGGACGAGCGACTACGCGTTCGGCGCGGACAAGATCTACCCGCGCGACGCATACAGCTCCGACATCATGAAGGGCCTGACGCCCCGGCCGCGCACGCCCGAGCACTGCAACGAGGTCTTCAACCGTGCGGGCGCGTTCTATCGCCAAGCCTTCGCCCACGCCCACGCCCTCGGCGTCAAGACGTGCGTCGGTACGGAGACGCCCCTCGTCGTACCCAGGGAGGTCAGAGCGAGGCTCCAATCGCTCGGCAAGGACCCCGCCAAGCCCGGGGTCATCCAAGAGCTCTATGAGGGCATGTTCGCCCGAATCGCCAAGGCCTATCCCATCGACTACTACTGGTTCTGGACGCCCGAGGGCTGGACCTGGTCGGGCGTCAAGCAGGAGCAGATCGACGCGACCGTCGCGGACATCAAGGCCGCCATCGCTGCCGTCAAGAACGTGGGCAACCCCTTCACCCTCGGCACGTGCGGCTGGGTCCTCGGCCCGCCCAGCAATCGCGCCCTGTTCGACAAGACGCTGCCGAAGGACATGTTCATGAGCTGCATCAGCCGGTCGGTCGGCCACGCGCCGGTCGAGCCCGGCTTCGCGCACGTAGAGGGCCGCGAGAAATGGGCCATCCCCTGGCTCGAGGACGACCCCGCCATGGTCTCGCCGCAACTCTGGGTCGCACGCATGCGACAAGACGCCGCCGACTCGCTCCGCTACGGCTGCACCGGGCTCATGGGCATCCACTGGCGAACCCGCATCCTCGGCCCCAACGTCTCGGCCCTGGCCAAGGCCGCCTGGGACCAAACCGGCTGGGCCACGCGAGCGCGGATCGCCGGACCCCTCGGCGGACAGATCGCCACGTCCGCCGGGCGTAACTTCGCCGACACCGACGACGACACGCTCTTCCAGACCGTCCGCTACGACGTCGACGGCTACTACCTCGAAGTGCCCAACGGCACGTACACGGTCACGCTCAGGCTCTGTGAGCCCGCCTACGCCGAGAAAGACAAGCGCGTCTTCGGCGTCAAGCTCGAGGGCAAGACCGTCCTCGACAAGCTCGACATGTTCGCCACGTTCGGTAAGGATCGCGCCAAAGACTACACCTTCAAGGACGTCAACGTGACCGACGGCTGGCTCGACCTCGACTTCATCCGCGTCATCGAGCTCCCCTGCGTCGCCGCGATCGTCATCCAGGGCGACGGATTTAGCAAGAAGATCAACTGCGGCGGACCCGCCTACAAGGACTACGTCGCCGACCTGCCGACCGTGCGCAAGTACCCACACGTCGACGATTTCTACCTCGACTGGGCCACGCACCTCTTCGGCCCCGAGGCCGGGCCCGACGTCGCCAAGGTCTTCACGAACATCGACTGCAAGCTGCCTCGCCCGTCCGATTGGGTCAACGGCCCCGGCGGCATCAAGCCCGACGCGCGCCCGTGGCTCCAGGTCGCCAAGGAGTACGCCTTCGTCGACGACCTGGCCGCGATCCGCCCCAACGTCACCGGCAAGGGCAACCTGGCCCGGCTCGACTACTGGCTCGAGACGTTCCGCACCATGCGCGCCAATGCCAAGGTCAACTGCGCCTGGGCCCGATACAACGCCGCCATGGCCAAGGTCAAGGCCGAAAAGAACCCCGCCAAGCGCCGCGACCTCGCCGCCAAGACCGCCCTGCCCATCCGAAAGGAGCTCGTGGCCGCCTTCGCCGAGCTGCATCGACACCTGCTCCCCACCGTCCACACCACCGGCACGATGGGAACCGTCACCAACTGGCAGCAGCACACGATGCCCGTCGTGCTGACCGCGCCGGGCCGGGAACTGTCGGACGTCCTCGGCGCGCCGCTGCCCGAAGACGCACAGCCCGGCACCGCCTACGAAGGCCCCACGCGCGTCTTCGTAGCCGCGGTGCGCACCAGCGCGACCCGCGGCGAGGCACTCCCGCTGAGGGTGACCATAGCAAGCAGGCACCCAGTCATTCGCGGGGATGTGTTCTGGCGAGCGGTTCCGACCGAGGGTCCGCTCGGCGGGTTCAAGCAGATCGCGCTGAAGCACGTCGCCCGGGGCTGCTACGAGGTGGCCCTGCCGACCGACAAGGTGGCAGCACCCATGCTCGAATACTTCGTTCGCGTCGCCACCGCCGACGGCAAGACAACCTGCTGGCCCCCGACCGCGCCGGAGCTGAACCAAACAGTGGTATTGACGGAAAGGTGACAGGTATCGGGTTACAGCATGGTCGCCCAATACGTAGCATGGGCATCTTGCCCATGACCATCACGGGCAAGACGCCCGTGATGCGGCAGCGCGGATTCACGCATCGTCGCTCGAGAACCGCGTCACTCGCTCGGCTTCACGAGTCGTCCAAGAAACAGAATGGCGCCCGACGGACGATGGCGAATCACGAACAGGAACGGCCGGTCGGCCCGGAAAGCCTCCGGCTCTCCCAACGTCTCTACTGTTATTCCGATCCACGAGCCTGCCTCCGTCCCCTCCTCGTTGACGTCCACGAAGGCCTTGTGCAGCACCGCGGCGATAAACAGGTCCCTCATCCCGTCCATCCCCGAGAAGTCGGCCTTACCGTCAAAGGCGTCCGACATGCCCATCGACGCCAGCGTCCTGGCCAGATCGAACTGCCACGTCATCCGGAACCGGGGAACGAAGACGCGAATGTCCCGTTTGGCCAATCGCCCGAGCCACGCCTCCAGGTCCTTCGCGTTGAGCGACTTCTCGAGCCCCGCCAACCCATCGGCCTCCTTGGGCAGCAGGACGACCATCGAGACGCTCTCGCCCTCATACGCCATCTCGAGGATCTCCGCCCCGTCCGTCTCGGCGTAGCCGAACTCCGCCTTGTGCGTCATCATGGGCACGGTGACCGTCTTGGTCGGCGTCACGTGAAAGGGCGCGTCGCGCGTGTGTTTCTTATCGAACTGCTCGTCCCACCGCCCCTTGAAGTAGATCGCGTCGGTCAGAACCAGCCGCGTGATCTCATCGAGGACGCCGGTCGGGACGAGGTCCTTGATCCGCCCCTTGGTCCGATCCGACACCCAGGCGTTGATCCTTCCGCGTGTCTGTTCGGCCGACTTGATGAAATCGACCTGCTGCACCGACGCGTCGTAACTCGTCTTGGCAACGCCCAGGAACTCCTCGCGAAAGGGGTGGCCCTGCTGGGCCCAGAGCGCGTTGGCGACGTTCAACGTAACGTCACCCTTCGCGCCAAGCCAGTTCAGATGCCGACCCAGCCCCGCGAAGCCAGGATGCAGCCGATCACCGTCAGTCGCGAAATGCAGCACCTTGGCCATCTGACCGGCCGTCTCGCCCCGCGCGCCGGCATACGTCATCGCCAGCGCCGCCGAGATGCTGTACGGAGAGAAGAACAAATTGCCCTCCGTCTGACTGAGCTTCGCGTACAGGTCGAGAGCGAAGGCGTTGCCGCCCTCCGCGACGGCCTTGCTCTCCGGCGTGATCGGCGGCTCCGGCCCGGCGTCTCGCGAACAACCCGCCGCCGAGAATGCCAACGCAAGACAGATGCCTCCAAGTCTCATCTTGGTCCCTCCGACGCCAGCGACGTCACACCGAACGGCTTGATCCGGTCCAGCCCGAAGACCGTCTGCCGAACCATTTGTGTGAAGCCCTTGCCCATGCCCTCGCTCATCGTGTCCATGACGCCGGACATCATCTCCTTCCAGAACGCCACGTACTTCGGATCGCGCGTCTGCTCGCAAGCGTAGGCGACCACCTCCGCGTTGAGCAGACACGTCATGCCCTTCCGGCCGGTATCCCGACAGTTGGGCGCGCGGCTGATGTACCGAAACCCCTTACCCGGAATCCACGACTCGGTCATCAGCCAGTCCACGCCTCGGACCAACATCTTGCGAACCTCCGGCCGATCCTCGGGCTCCTGGTCGAGATAGCGCAGAATCCCGTGCGTCAGGATGCCGACGGCAAAGGCCTTACCCCCTCGCACGCGAACGCCGGCCGTCTCGCTCATCGGCGGCGTGTGCAGCCAGCCGCCCGTCTCGGGATCCTGCCGCTCGAGACACCGCTCGATCATCAGCCGCGCCGCGTTGAGGTAGTACGGATTGCCGCTGAACGCGTACGCCATCGACGCGTTGATCAACGGCCACCCGCCCGACCGCTCGATGCTGAAGTTGAAGTTAGGCGTGAGCCGTTCGGCCTGGTCCGTGCAGACCCGCTCAGCCGTCTCGCGCAGCCACGCGTCGCCCGTTAGCGCGGCATACAGCCAGTTGCCAGGCTGGTAGATGTGCCCCTGCGGATCCATCCCGCCCCGCAGCCCCCAGCGGTATTGCTCGAGATACGTCTGCGCGGCCTTGTCATCCTTGCGGAAGTTCAGCTCGCCCTCGGGCCGCTCCGAACCGACGTGGTTGTAGCAGTGCGTCCAGGCCAGACAGCGATACGTCTTGGCCGGCGCGCCACAGGCGGTGTCGACGGTCGAGTAGTGCCGGGCCATCTGCACCCCCCGGTCGAAGACGGCTCGATCACCGGTCCGCATCCACTGCACGGCCATCGCCCAAGGCAGATCGTATTCGTTGTTGCCGTAGTTGAACGATCGCTCGCCGAACCAATCGCCGTAGTGCATCCACCCATAGGTGCGGCGCTTCTCTCGATCCTTCAGGTGATTGGCGAAACAACGGTCGAACATCTGCTCGTAGCTGTCCCAGACGCCCGCGGTCCGCGGGTAGATCGCTCGGCCCAAAACGCCCGTGCCGGACATATACTCCGGGCTCGCCTGCGGCAGCAGCGGATGGTTCACCCATCCAGCGAATTGCCTCGCGTCGTTCTCGCCACCCGGACGATCGAAGCGAACGACCACCTCGCCCCGAGTCACCTGACCCGCGCGAAAGAGATACTTGCCGCCCTGGCACCAGGCGTAGAGCTGGGCATACCACTTCTGACTGTCGGGGTCCGTATAGGCGTCGCCAGGCAACCGAGGCAGAAGCTGCACGTGAATGCCGTCCACCTTCACCGCACAGCCGCTGGGATACGTCTGCCAAAAGTCGGGCACGCACACCGTCGCGCGAGCCCGATCGCTCTCGGCCATCGCGACGCCCAGGGCACGCTTGCCCTCGGTCGCCTTGTCGCCGACACACAGTCGATATCGATTGTCACGGTCCTGAAGAATCCAGATTCCCTGCTCGCCACCGACACTCACGAGCGGTTGCCCCTCGAGAGACCCCCGAACGCCGCTGCCGCCCGCAAGGGGCACGCGAAGCTCGAGCCAGCCCAATGCGCTGAACGCGGGCTTCGTCAGGTCATTCCAGACCGTCACGTCGACGCCCATCATCGGCCGGCCCCGCCAGAGCCTCAGCCTGAGCACGTAGCGGAACGCCGACGGCTTGCCCCCGGCCATCAGCGAGCCACGCCACGCGACCACCGCGGCGACGGGGCCGCTCGCCTCGATCTTGGGACCACCGGCGTCCGTGGGACCGAGCGTTAGCGCCGCGCCGTCGCCGTCCGTCGCGACGAGATTGGCGCCCCCGACCCCGGCGGCGATCGTCTCCCCCTGATCGATCTCCCCGTCGCCGTTCAGATCGACCCCGAGCTCCCGAAAGAGATCGGGCGCCTTCTCATCAAGCGTGAATCGGAGGATGTCCGTCTCCACGCGCCAGCCGCCATCCACGCGACGAACCGTCGCCGTGGGCCCAGGCTGTTTCGCCCCGGCCTGCCCCGGCTGTGCGGTAAGCCGATAGCCCTTGGCAGGCGCGGACGCAACGAAGCTCACCACGGCCCACTTCACGCTGCCATCAGGCCACCGACTGAACGTCTCGGCCTGAAGCGCCACCGGCCTGCCCTTGTCATCGGTCAGCCGAAGGTCCTCCGCCCCGGCGAGCTTGCCTCGGGCAAACGGAACCCCCGCCGTTGCCGGCCAACTCCTGCGCGGATGCTCAGTCGGTTCGGGTACGGTCAGCTCGATCGTCTGCGCTTGCGTGAGCGGCGGCGTCTTCGGCTGAGCCTCGAAGCGAATCGTCCCGGAGACGAGCGGCTTGCCCTCATACTCGGTGACGATCCTGGCTTCGCACGTCACCCCCGGATCCAGATGTCGAAGTTGGACGCGATGGTTTCGACCGCGATACGTGCAGCGCTCCGTCTTCGTCTTCTGACCGCCCGTGCCATACTCGACGAGACCGGTCTCCACGATCGTCGACGTCGTCCAGCAGACATCCACCGACCCGGCCTCGGGACACCACGCCTCGACGTGCTCGAACTGCGGCGGCGGCGGGACGATCGGACCGGCCGCAAGGAACAAGTTATGGACCCGGTAGCAACCGACGGGCGTCCGACACGTGAACGTCAGCTTGTCGCCCTTGGCAACCTTGATCGGCTGCTTCACGCTGTAGAGCGCCGTGCCGTCTCGGGGCTGATCGCCCACGAAGCAGGCGATCTCCTTCCCGTCGAGCGAAACGGCGAGCTGCTCCACCCCGTCCCCGTCGTCGACCATCTCCACGGCGAGATAGAACGTACCCGCCCGATCGAAGGCGTAGCTGAACCGATCGCCCGTCTTGCCGCCCTTGAGCTGAGCGCCCTCGACTTCGAAGCCGACCCGGTCGGTCATCTGGATCGCCGGGATCGACCGGCCGCCCTTGCCCTCCAGCCATCGACCCAGCCCACCCCAGGTCGGATACCGTTCGACGTTCAACGCCGAGTCGGGCACGCGAACGAACCGCACGTAGTCGTAATAACCCGGGCCCGCGCTGTTCGGCGGATGGGCGTATCGGTCGTCGACCCACAGCTCGAACCGCCCGTCGGCGATGTGATGTGTCCCCAGAAAGACCTCGCGCCCCTGGCCCTTGAACCACGTCTTGCCGTCGAGCGAGTACCCGAGCGGCCGGCCGGGGTTGCTCGCGTAGACCAGATACACCCCAGGCTCGAGATCCGTCACCACGCTGTGCAGCGGCGGGGCGCCCTCCTCCGGCGAGCCGCGATCGGCCGCGACGACCGGGCCGGCCAGAACCGCCTCGCCCGACCGCTTCTTGGCGATGTCCGCCTCCTGCGTCCAGAGCATCCAGTGATCGCCCGTCCGCTTGTTCAATTGCCACGCCGTCTTCGGCGTCGAAATAGCCTCGCTCTCGTAGACGATGCCCCCCGGAGTCAGCCCGCGCGCGGATCGCCCACTGACGACAAGACAAACGCAACCCGCCAAGACCGTCGTCCAGATTCTTCGATACATGTCCGCTCCCTCTCTGCGCTCCAACGACAAAGGGCGGTTCGGAAACCGCCCCTCAAGTCCTCGAGATCGTCATCGATCGCTCCCTCGCTCAGGAGCCGCCGGGAGCCGTGGTCCCCGGCCCGGACGTCGGGTTCATCACGCGCCCCATGAACAGAATCGCCTTCGTGGGTTTGTGCTGGATCAAAAACAGGAACGGATGATCCGCCCGGAAGACGACCGAAGCCTCCCCCGCCGGCTCGGCCGCGGGCGCGCTTCCGCCCTCGTCGACCGCCACCTCCGCCGCGTGCATGAACTGCTTGACGTACAGCTTCCGCCGGATGTCGATGCCGCTGAAATCCGAGCTCAGGTTGAAGGCGTCGAACATCCCCATGTCGCTCAGCGTGTCGTGAAGGCGGAACTTGGCGCCGATGGTGAACCGGGGCAGGAAGACCTGAGCACTCGTCTCGATCAGACGCCCGCTCCACGCGCTGAGGTTGGCCGGCGTGAGCATCGCCTCGACCCGCCGCAGGTCCCCGGCCTTCTTGGGCAGCAGCACGAGCATACTCAGCTCCCCGTCGGCGTAGGGCAACTCGATCACCTGCAGGTTGCCCGTCTCCATGTAGCCGAACGTCCCCGACTGGCTCATCGTCGCGGCCGTCGCGCCCTGCTTGGCCGAGAGCCGAAACGCGAGGTTCTGCGTACACTGCGCGTCAAAAGGCCTGGCCCACTTACCGTGAAAGCAGATCGCGTTGGTGATCGCTAGCAAGGTCAGGGCGTCGACGTCGCCCTTTTCCAGAAAGCCCTTGATCCTTCCCCCCGTCTGCTGCTCGACCCAGGCGTTGATCTCGGCGAGAACCGCCTTGTGCTCGCCCAGGAAGTCCACGCGCTTCAGGTTGGCGTCGTAGTCCTTCTGGATCAACTCCTGGAACGCCGGTTTGAACGACCGATCCCGCTGCATCCAGATCGCGTCGGCGTATCGCAGCTCCATGCCCCCCCTGCCCGCCAGCGCCTTCAGCTCGGACCTCAGCCGCCCGAACGTCGGATGCAGTCGCCCCGGGGGCAGGCCAAAGTGAGCCACCTTGGCGATCTCCTTGGCCGTATTGCCGTGCGCGCCCGCGTAAGCCATGGCCAGAATTCGCGAGACGCCCTGCGGAGAGACCGACAAGTTCCCGTCCGACCGAGCGAGCTGGGCGTAGAGATTCAGCGCGAAGACCGTGTTGCCCTCCACGAGGGCCTTGAGGTCGGCGGCCTGGTCGTTCTGCGTCGACGGAGGCGGCGTCTGCCCGACCGCGCCGAACGTCTCCCACGGCGTCGTCTCCTTGTAGCACCCCGACGCCAGCGAAAGCAGCGCGATGCCGATCAACGACCGTCTCATCAGATGACCTTTCTGCCTCGACCTCTCTCGGCTCATCCACGACCCGCCGGAGCGATGCCGTCCCGCCTCTCGATGTGCGTCCACGTGCCGCCAGGGTAATCCATGATGCCGAGGGGGGGCAAGCGGGGGAGGTGACGCCTCGCTAGCCTGGCGCGGGCCGTCCCTCATCAGAAAGCCCTCTTGAGTCGCCGGAACATTTCCAGCAGGCCGCAGCACTCGATCCCATAGTGGACACATACGTCTGGGATCTTCGGCCTGCCGGCCTTGCCGGAGGGCTTCTCTTCAGTGACCACGACGTCGCCGTGTGCCCGCGCGAGCGCAATGACGACTGCGTCGGCGCCTGAGCGATTCCTCAGGTGGTCGACGAATCCTTCCGGGAAGTCGCTCATGATGCCACGAAGGCACTCCTGGACCTTCTCGTCCAGCGGAAGGAAGCTGTTCTTGTGCGCGCCAACACGCTGCACAACGCCATCGGACTTCTTCTTCATCTCGAGAAGCACATCCTCGGGAGCGACGATTCGTCCGTCGGACATCAGACGGTCGATCTCCTCCCACACTGTCGGGAACACGTCGGGTGGATAGTGACGTTCGTAGGCACCGATGAAGGCGCTCGTGTCGAGGCAGAATCTCATGCTAACGAGCCTTCCGAACGTCGAGGCCTGTACAGTTCACCTTCGATCTTCGGCAGGTAGCGGAGATCAACTGACAGGTATTCGGACAGATCGCTGCCCGTGATCCCTTCGTCATCATAGGCCGCAAGGACGAGCCGGGTGAACCTACGGCCGTTCGCCTTGATCACGCGCCGCTCCCAAGGCACAACGATCTTCCTCCGTGCATCAGCAGTCCGATACTCCTCGGCCCCCGCCAGAAACGACTCGCGCCTCAGCAGGTAGTCAGACCACGAAGCACGTTGAACGTCAACGAGGCGTCTGAAGACGACCTCCGTGCTCACGGAGAAGTACCGTCGAATCCCCATCAGCTCATCGTCTCGCCACTCAGCGCTTCGGTCATGGCTCGCGACGATCGGGTGGTTCCGAATCGCTTCGGCAGGGACCAGGAAGGCTGCGGCGAAACGATTGCAGTACCTCTCAACGCGATTCGTCGTCGACCTTCCTTCTCGAAGGTCGTAGAGATCGCAGATTCCTGGATCGGCCAGCAGCAGATGGCTCAATTCGTGGAAGAGCGTGAAGATCCTGCCGTTCGGCGAATCCGACCCATTCAAGAGGATGGCCGGAGCGCGCCGGTCATGGAAAGACATCCCTCGCATTTCATTCACGTCGACCTGGCTGGCGTGGAATACGAGGATGCCTTGTTCCTCGAACGCTAGGATCCAGGCGCTCAACGCCTTGTCAGGATTCCGCCAGGAAGCCTGTTCCCCCAGTGAGACTCCCAACTCATCCCGGATGCGCTGCGAAAGCGCCGTAACGTTCTCGTCCAGTGACGCTGATCCAAGCGAAGGAAGTACTCTCGCGCCCTCGACGTCGGACAGATCTGCGGCAACGCTTTGACGAAGCTGCGCGCGTCTGATTTCGAAACGAAGTCGGGGAGAGAGCGCCCTTGACAGGTTCTCGGGCAGTTGACGGTAGTCCTTCGGAGGACGCGGATCGTCTGGCGGCTCGGGAAGGAAGAACACGGGAAGCGGACGCTTGTAGATGTGTGCCAGCTTCCGAAGCTGAGCTACTGTGGGAGTGGCGTCTCCGTGTTCCCATTGAGCAAGCCTCTCCACCGAGACCTTCAGCTTGCGAGAAGCTTCATCTTGCGACAGGCCCAGAGTGGTTCTTGCCCACTCCAGCACACGCGCTGTCACCAACGCTGGAGGTCCCTTTGCCATCGAATTGGGCCTTCACCGGAAGTCACGCGGCACCGCAACAGCACATCAGCGCCGCTTGGACACTGTCTGAATCCTCAGGCCTTGTCTTCCTATCGTATTCTACAACCGCGAGGCTTCGGATGCGCCTTGCACGCCAGTCATTTCAGCCCGGCGTCGGACGTCTGTCCAGTCCCATGGCACTCTCTAAGAAGGGCAAGCAGCTTGGCCACGATCTTCGTCGACGCGTCGACCTCCAGATAGCTCGATCGCGCCCGCCACGTCTCGTAACCGCCGAGGGCATGCTGCTCCGGCGTCGGCAGGTAGCCGTTGTAGCCGTTGGCCAGCTCGATCGTGAACGTCGGCTTGAAAGGGCTCTGCTTCTTCAGCTCCAGGCCGATCTCCGCGAACACCTCGCACGGGATCGCGCAGATGCCCAAGTCGCCGATCCGCATCGCCTGGAGAATCGCCTCGACCTTCGGTGGATACTTGGCCAGGTTCACCGTCTCGTTGGCGTAGATCTCCGGCATGCCTCGCAGCGCCCGACCCTTGGCCTTGGCGAGAATCTCCTGCGCCTGCTTCACGTCGGCCTCGCTCGGCCGGCGCACCCCAAGCTCCACCTTCGTCTGACGAACGTCGAGCGGAACCCAGTCGTGCCACGTGATCCCCTCATATGCCTTGTATGCGGCCTCGGCCGTGGCGTCGGCCACCAGCCTCATCTGCCCGTACGGCGGCTGGCCGGGCTGACGCTTGCCGAAGTTGATGTTGTTGATGTCCCCGCTCGTCCCGTTCGTCATCATGCCCACGAACGGCGGGGCGAGCCGGTCCGCCTTCAGGAGCTGCTGGATCCGGTCGGCGAAAACCCCGTAGTAGTCCGCCGAGATGTGATCCCCCGGACACCCCCCGACGTAGTGCAGCGAATAGTTCGCCAGCAGCGCCATCGGCCGGCCGTCCCGCGATTGGACCGCCACGACCGACACGTCCGGATCGATCGGGCCGGCCGGCTCGACGAGATTCGGGTTCTCCACCCCCGGGTTCATCCTGACCTTGTCGTCGGTCGAGCCGAACGGGTTCGGAGGCATCGTCCCAGGCTTGAGCTTCCAGCGCCGGTTGAAGACCTGGTTCGGCTCGGACCCGACCGCCCAACCGATCTTGGCCGGCGCGAGGTTGTTGATCGCCCGGCGAACGCCGTCGGCGACCCGGCGGACCAGGAAGCCACGGTATGCCTCGTCCGGGTCGCTCTGGAACACCGACGTCAGCGTCGGCGCATAATGCGTGTGCGTCGCCGAGATCAGGACGTGGTCCGCCGGCAGCTTCGTCTCCTTCTCGATGATCTGCTTGGCCGCGTCGATCACGTCGCGCGGAACGACACAACTATCGATCGTCCCGATCGCCAGGCGCGTCTTGCCGTCGTCCAGCACGATGCACCGAAAGTGCAGCTCGTCATGAACGTGAGCCGCCGACCGATCCGACATCCCCCCGTTGACGCTGATCCCCAGCCGCGGCGTAATGTTGCTCGTGGCCGCCCCGGCGCGGAATGGCTTGTCCTTTTCCTTGGCGGGTGCCATTGGGACCCATACACTTAGTACACCGATAAGAAGAAGCCGTGTTTGCTTATGAAACATCGTCGCACTCCAACGTATTCTGGGTGGCCCATGGCTTCAGCCGTGGGGGACACGAATCCTGCCAGGCAGAACCCGCCCTGCGAGCTTCATGAGCCCCTCTCTCCATACGCCGCGCCGCTACGGCTCGATAACGCGTGCCAGCCAATTCACTGTACACGCCCAAAAACACCCAAGGCCAACGGATCTGCTTGTCATCCGCGCCGCAACGAACGATCCGCCTCCCCCCAAGCCGAAGCCGGAACCGCCCGTGCCACGAACCAGCGAAACACCGACGGCGCAAGATGCCGAAGCCGAACCGCAAGCCCGAGCATCCTCGGAAGCGTAACCTCCGGCCTTTCGCGCTCGATCGACCTGACGATCGCGCGCGACACCCTCTCCGGAGACATCGTCCCCCACCGCGCCGGAGCCCCCGCCCATTCCTCGCGAAACGCCTCCGTGTCCACGGGCCCAGGGTTGAACAACAGAACCTTCACGCCGCGAGGCCTCAACTCCAGGTGCAGCGCCTCCGACAGCCCGACGATCGCGAACTTCGACGAACAGCCGACCGTACCCCCCGCGATACCGAACTTCCCGTCGACCGCCCCCATGTTCAGAATCACGCCGCGACGCCGTTCGAACATGTGAGGAACGACCGCCCTCATGCAATAGACGGCCCCCCAGAAGTTCACCTTCATCGCCGCGTCGAGCGCGTCCGGCGCGACCTCGAGAAACGGACCGAAATGCCCTCGCCCCGCGTTGTTCACCAGGACGTCGACCCGCCCGAAGCGGCCGAACGCCTCGGCGACCATCGACTCCACGGCCTCCCTCTGCGTCACGTCCGTCGGAATCGCGATGCTGTCAGGACTCGATTCCCGCACTGCCGATAGGGCTTCAGTGAGCGCCTCGCTCTGCCGGGCCACCAACACTAACACGCCGCCGCGGCGCGCAAACTCCACGGCCAGGCACCTCCCAATCCCTCGGGAAGCGCCGGTCAGAACGATCACCGAACCATCGATTCTCATGGGCCCGGCCTCCAAAGGGGCCGGCTGAACATCCGGAAACTAACTCGATGGTGCCCCTAGACCCTAACCCCTAGACCCGAAACGCCCCGGCGCAGAAGGTCGCTCACGGCCCAAGAACGCGTGAAACCGGGAACGTATCCACACCCCCTAGGCCAGCGTCTCCCACTTCATCTTCGTCTTGCTCAACGCGTAGCCGATCTCGCGGAGATAGTCCCCGTAGACCACCATCCAGTGGAAGCCGCGCATCTTCTCTGCCAGCTTCTCGCAGCACCCGTCCACCTTCAGATCGAACTGCGACCGGCAGATCGGCAGGAACGGCACGTCGGCAACCGTACCGGTCAGCCCGAGCCAGCACTGCTCGGCGAAGTCCGGGTCGACGACGGTGACCTTCTGGCCCTTTCGGAACTCGACCTTCGGCGCGGCCCCGTAGTCGCTCTCGAAATGCGTCATGATCCGCGCCGGCTCGAGGTCCTTCCCGTTCATTCGACGCGGGGCCGTGCAGTGAGCCAGCGTGATGACGCCGTCGTGCGGATACGTCGGGTCGTTCAGGAACGGCGGCTTGCCGGAGATGCCGTTCATCAGGATGCCGGAGGCGATCACCACGAAATCCGACTCGCAGAACGCCACGAACCCGTCGTCGTTGAGCCACGTCAGGTTCATGCACCCCGTCGTGTCGGAGACCTTCATGATCGTCCCCATGCAGTTGTTGAGCGTCAGCGCTCGCGCGCCGACCCTCGCCATGACCCGACGGAAGATGTCGTCCATCACGTACGCGTTCTGGACGGACTCCTTCTTGCACTCGAGAGTGATCCCCGGCTGTTTCAGGTAGTCCTCCGTCTTCTCCTTCGCCCGGGCCATGGCCTTGGAATCCTTGCGCGCCGAGGCGATCAACTTGCCCAACTCGTCGTAGCTGAGCGTGTGGATGTCGAGCTTCCACCGCTCGCGAGCCAGGTCCGGCGCCTCCGGATGCGCCCAGCCGCTCGGGCCGCCGAGCGCCACGATCTTGGCCCCGATCGTGTTCTTCAACCCGCACAACGCCCGAAGACGCACGAGGATCTCGTCCTGGCTGTCGACCACCACGTCCTTGCACGTCACCTTGGCCTTGGCCTGATGGTCCGTGTGGGCGCGAAGATAACGCGGGCTGACGATCTCGTACCACAGATACACGGGGCCCGACTTGTGACGTACGAAGAAGATGATGTCCTTGCCCTTGGCCGCGATGGCGTCAAAGATGTCGTCCCCCGCGGCCGCTGCGTAAATGATCACCGCATCGGCCGAGTCGAGGTCGCCGATCTTGTCGAGCTCGACCTTGGACTTCAGACCGGACAGCGGCAGGAGCTTCATCGGAAAGTCGGCGGTCTCGGCGAGCTTGGCTAGTTCGCCTCGGATCCGCGCCATCTCCGCGTCCGCGTCCTTCTGCGTCTCGATGCCCCCCCACGGACGCCAACTCGTCTGATCCCGATGCTTGTACGTGCCGTACGTGAACACGGGCTTGACGACGATCGGCTTGCGATCGGGACAAGGCGCCGCACCGGCCTCGTCCGCGCCCAGCGCCGTCCAGGTAAGCCCGGTCATCGCGAAGCTCCCGAGCGCCGTCCCGCCCACCCCGCCCAGAAACGACCGCCGCGACATCTCATGCCCCGAGGGGCAGCAACAGCACTGCGGTTTCCCACATGAATCGTGTTCGTGCGCACACATGCTCATGACCTCCCGCTTTCGCTTCCTCGACGCGGACGCCGTCGAATCGACGAACCCCGCCAGGGCCAGAAAACGTAGTGAATTGGACCAGACCCGCCCCGACCATCCTAACCGGACACGGCAACCCGAGACAATGGCGCCGACATCCGCGAATAGCCCCACCCGGTGAGCCCAACCCATAAGCCATCAATCTCGGAAGGGCAAGCGTCTTCGGGAGGGCGAGCGTCCTCGCGAGCCGAAACCAACGATAGAGCGATCCAGAGAGGCCGAACGTCCGGGGCCGTACCGTCGACCCGCATTCCAGCCTGCAGGGCGAAGAATCGTCCCCGAGATCGGCGGCGACCAACGAATGGCACGGTCATCGGCGGAACATCCGCGCTTCGAATAAGCGAAACGCCACTTGCCAGCGTCCTGTTGGAACGCTCTGATAATAGCCCAGGATCTTCAGTCCTGGGTTCGCCGACCGACGGCGAGCCCTCCCCAAGTCCCTCAGGAATGACTGAAACCCGGCCAGCAGGGGAAACAGCCATGTTCTCGGCAGAACCGTTTGCCTCCAAACGACTGTTCCCTGAGTTGGCGCTCTTCGAGACCAAAGAGGAACGTGACAAGGCCTTCAAGGTTGCCCGCAAGCAGGTATCGAAGAAGTTGGCGCTTCTCGGGTTCGCTACGTCCGTCGTCGTTATGGCCGTGATCGCTGTCGTTCCCATGGTCGGCTTCGATTGCCTGAAGCGCCTCGGCATTCTGTCCCCTGAGGCTATGTTTCCGCACAATAACTACCCCCCCTTCGCAGCGCCGCTCGGATTGGCCCTTTGCGGATTCTGGCTGACCTGGCTCTATCGCTACAGCATCCGGCGATCGCTGCGCGAGCAATTGGCCAAGAGCGGCGTGCCCATCTGTGTGGAATGCGGCTACCAACTCCGCGGCCTGACCGAGCCCCGATGCCCCGAGTGCGGCACCCCCTCCGACGCCATCGCCCCCGACCCGCGCCCTGGGAAGACCGAATCGCCCTCACCACCGTCAGCGTCCGAGCGGCCGGAAGATCGACCTTAATTGTCCCACCGCAATATAGTCGATATACTTGTATTGGGGTGGTCGTGGCTGGACAGCGTAAGCCCCAAAGGCATGACAAGGGCGGTTTGAAGTCAAGTCGCCCTGCTATAAGACTTTATGATTCGACCTTGCAGGTGCTAACCATGGTGTTCGCCCGCATTATTCGATACCGTAGGCGTCTGGCCGTTGCCGCGCTTCTCGTCACGGGCTGTACGGGAACCGCGATGGCACAACTGACAGTCGGCAGCGAAGGCGGTCTCTGGTCCGCGCGCCCCAGCCAGACTGGCGTCAGTTTCAATACGGGCGTGAGCCTTAACGTTCACGCTCAAAGGCAAAGCCAAAGGGGGCCGCGCGGCCCGAGCGGGGATTCCCTCAGGGCCAGCGGGGCGATGGGGCAATCCGTATCGCCGGGGCAGTTCAATCAAGGTGTCGGAGCCTCGCCCGGCTTCTCCTCGGGCGGTGGGTGGTCCTACGGAACGGCTTCGAGCTCTAAGCAGTACGGATCGAGAGGATTCTCCTCGGGCTTGTCGTCCTACTACGGAAATCCGCTTCCCCCTCGACGAAGCGTCGTCGACCTGCTTGTCAACAACCGGAACGTGCTCCGTCTTCTTCCGGCGCCGCCCTCCCCGGAGGCAGAGTCGTTGGCCTCGCAGATGAATGTGGACACCTCGCAAGCTCGCCAGTTGGAGACCTGGGTGGAAAGCTCGCTCTCGAGCCGTGTGCTCGCCGGACAAGCCCAGTTACGCAAGAAGGATTATGCCACCGCCCGAACCAACTTCTCGATCGCCAGGACAATCGACAGGAGCAACCCGGACGCCCAAGTCGGTTTGATCCAGATCGCCTTGATGGTTGGCAACTACCACAAAGCCAGACAGATGATCGGCCTGCTGGGCAGGACGGCGCCGCGGGTCTTCTCCGGGAACTTCGACGTCGCCAGGTGGCACGAATCGCAGGAAGCCTATGACGAGTTCCTCCGACGGTTTCGCGATGAGATCCGCGATACGACCAAAGCGGGCGAGATGATTCGCGTCCTGCTCGGATACGTCGCGTGGACTGAAGGGGATCGTCAACGCGCTCTCGGCCAGATCAAGCAAGCCGCTGCCGAGGTGCCGCAGGAGTTGGCTTGGGTCAATATCATACAGGCGCTGGAGTCGCCCGGCGAAGGAAAGACCGAGCAGTCGGAATCCAAGCAGGACAAGAAGACTTCAAGTGAATGGCCCGCCCTCTGACGCCGGGGCGACCGCGTGTTCCCGGGCTGAGCAGCCGGTGAGGACGTCTTGGCCGCGTCTCGTGTTCGTTCGAGGTGGGTGCCACGGAAGACCCGCGTCTGAGAAGCGTGTCGGCCTAAGTGTGCAGCGTGCTCCCGTGTGGTCTCGATTGGCGCCGCCGAACCGATGACCGATTCGACTCGAGAGGAAGCCCTGTCCGATCACAGACGTCGCGGCTGGCGGCGGCGCTGGCCCCCCTTCAAGCCGCTGGCCCTCTCGTTTCTCATCTATCAGGTCCTGTTCACCGCAAGCTACCTTCTTAGCTACGGCGTGGCCTACAATTTCCACTTCGGCGAACCGGCCTTTCTCAGGTATCTGCTCCCGCTGATGCCCTGCAACATCGCGATCAAGGCGACCGTCTTCGGCCTGTTCCGTCTCTATCGCGGGTGGTGGCGATACGTCGGACTCCGAGATCTGGTCTCCGTGTTCTGGGCCAGCTACGTGAGTTGGCTCGCATTCCTGATCTTCTACTTCGCCATCGACTACATGGACGTCCTACCCAGGGACGTTCCAATACGACCTCAGCTTGTCTTCGTGCTTGACTGGGGACTGACCATCGCACTGGTCTGCAGCGCTCGCGCCGCCGTTCGCCTCTACCGAGAGGAATTCAGACCGGTCGCCTCCGGCGGCCCCGTCCAGCTCCTGATCGTCGGCGCGGGCGACGCCGGCGAAATGATCCTTCGGGAAATCCTGCGGATGCCCGTGGAACGCTATCGAGTTGTCGGATTCCTGGACGACGCCCCCGCCCTCCGACGGGCGCGCATTCACGGCGTGGACGTGTTGGGGACGACGGATCAGGTGGGCGAGGTCTGCGCGGCCCGTGGCGTGGATGAGGTCCTCATCGCGCTTCCCGAGGCGGACCAGAGACAGCTCCGAAAGGTCGTCGAGGCCAGCCGGGGCGCCGCCGTCCGTTTCCGCATGGTCCCAGGCCCGGACGAGTTGATTCGAGGCGACTTGACGCTCAGCCAGCTTCGAGAGGTCCGAATCAGCGACCTGCTCGGCCGTGAGGAGGTCGCGCTCGACGTCGAGACCATCGAGCACTACATCCGATCCAAGCGGGTCTTGGTCACCGGCGCCGGCGGGTCGATCGGCTCCGAGCTGTGCCGCCAGATCCTGAAGTTCACCCCGCGCCGGCTCGTCCTCATCGAGCAGGCCGAGAACAACCTCTTTGAGGTCGATCGCGAACTGAGGGAAGCGCATCCCGATGCGGACGTCCAGGCGTATATCGCCGACGTCTGCGACGAAGCCAGGCTGCGCCAGATCTTCGACGTGGAATCCCCCGACGTGGTGTTCCACGCGGCCGCCCACAAGCACGTCCCCCTCATGGAGGAGAATCCAGGTGAGGCCGCCAAGAACAACATCTTGGGCACAAAGTACCTTGCAGACACCGCCCTGGCCCATGGCTGTCGGAAGTTCGTCCTGATCTCAACAGACAAGGCTGTCAATCCGTCCAGCGTCATGGGATGCACCAAGCGCGTCGCCGAGATGTATATCCAACAGCTCAGCCCCGACGGCCCCACCCAATTCGTCACCGTCCGCTTCGGAAACGTCCTCGGCAGCAGCGGGAGCGTCGTCCCCGTCTTCCAACGCCAGATCGCTGCCGGCGGTCCCGTAACCGTTACGCACCCGGACATGGTCCGCTACTTCATGACCATCCCCGAGGCAACCCAGCTAACCCTCCAGGCCGGAGCCATCGGTCGAGGAGGAGAGATCTTCTTGCTCGACATGGGCGAACCGGTCAAGATCGTCGATCTTGCCCGCGAACTCATCACGCTGAGCGGGCTCCGGCCCGACGAGGACATCGAGATCCGGTATACCGGCATCCGACCCGGCGAGAAGCTCTTCGAGGAGCTCAACATCCGCGGCGAGGACGTCGCCCCGACCCCGCACGCCAAGATCGGCATCTGGCGACATCGTGCCGAGGACCACGCCACCGTGTGCCGGGCGATCGAGGACCTCGTTCAACTGGCTTGCAGCGGCGATGCCAAGGCCATTCGCGTCCGCCTCGCCGAGATCGTTCCCGAATACGCCGGCCCGGACCCCGGCGCCTCAAACGTCCCGCCACCCTCCGATTAGCACGAGGTTGCCGAGAACTCCCCGACGGACTCCTCGATGCACCCTTCCGAAAGCCCTCCTTGACATCTCTTCCGACCCTTGGATAGAATCCAAGCCGCTCTGTCCGAACAGGCTGAAGAGCGCCTTCCAGGCGGACTGTCCGCGCGACACGGTTCGCCAGCCCGCCATGGACGAGAGCCCGTCGGGCCAATCGAGAACGTGATTCGAAAACTTGCGAGCCGGTATTCCCATGAGGAACAGGAGGCAAGCCCTATGTCAATCACGAAAGCATCACCAAAACTGATGGAAATGCTGAACAAGGCCATCGCCAGGGAGATCCAGGTCAGCGTCCAGTACATCTGGCAGCACGTCATGTGGAAAGGCGTCAAGGCCTTTGCCGTCAAGGATGAGCTCAAGAGCATCGCGATCGCGGAGATGAAGCACGCCGAGGCCATCGCCGAGCGCCTGGCCTATCTCGGCGGAACGCCGACGACCAAGCCAGACCCGATCTACGTGGGCGAGTCACTCAAGGAAATGCTCGAACAGGACGCCAAGGACGAGGAAGCCGCCATCACGATGTACCGAGAAATCATCGATCTGGCCAGAAAGGAGAAGGACGAGACCACGCTACAGCTCTTCAAGAAGATCCTCTCCGACGAAGAAGAGCATCACGACACCTTCACGGGAATCTTGGAAGAGCTCTGAGCGGGCCGCCCTGCCGGCACATCCTCGCCCAACAATAGGGTGCGTCCGACCCTTGATCACGTACTCCGGAATCGCGGTATGACCCCCGCGAGTTCCGTGCTTCTTGGGTCGGGCGCACCCTTCTCATTCGCCCCCGAATCATCGACTTCAACAACACACCTCGGAGTTATCGGGCAATCGGCAACGTGGGCTTATCGGTCGAGACACGGCAGTTCCAACGGCTCCTCGTCGTCCCGACCGTCTCAACCCCCAACTCCGGAATCGCTGTCGATACCCCTTCAGTCACGCGCTCAGGGGGTTCCCCCTTCGGAGCCGTCCTGACGAAGCAACGGCCCCTCGGTAAGAGCTTTAGCCACTATGGGCTTAGTCAAGACCGAGGTCCGCCGAGCCGACCTGATTCGGGGACATTCCGTGCGCCGAGCCGCCGGATACCCCCCCCGGGCTGGACCTCGGTCCCGCATCCGCGACGCGTGTCCCCGCGGGCCGGACGCGCTGCGCGATCGCGTAGCGGTGCGCCTGACCGAGACGCCTGCCCGCGCTGTCAACGTCTAGCGCGGAAGCTGGCGCTCCGAGAGACACAGGAACGTTCCCAACGGCGAGCCATTGAGCCCGTCGGCCCCAGGGACAGATGATCATGGCTGCTGCCGACGAACATCGAAGCAACACATCCCGCTCGCGGCGAGCGAGTCTCGCGGCGACGGGCCTCTGGACGATCGCCATCGCGGCCTCGGTGGCGTGGAACCTTCACCTGCAACATCGGCGCATCGCGGAACTGCCCCCCGAGCCGGTAGCCGGAAGACGGGGCGCCCCCGCGCCGATGGACTCCGTCGAACGCGCCGATCGAAATGAGATACTCGCGCTGTGCCTGGCCCACGGCTCGCTGTGGCTTCTCGGCCTCGTCGGCATCGGGCTCACCTGGCGAGGAACGAATCGGCACCTCCTCCGACGCGCCCAGGCCGACAAGCGAATCGCGCATCTCAACGCCGTCCTCCGCGCGGTACGCACCGTCAGCCAGTTGACGGCCAAGGTGCGAGATCGCAACGCGCTGGTCAGGGCCATCTGCGCGAATCTCGTGGAGACCCGGGGATTCCTGCACGCCTGGATCGCGCTGCTGGATGACGACGGCAGGTTCCTTGCAACCAGCGCGGCGGGCGACAACGAATGGCCCGAACCATTCCGGGAACGCATTGCGACCGGCCCGTTGCCGGACTGTGCCCGAAAGGCCATCGAGAAAGCGAACGTCATCGTCGTCGGCGAGCCGAAACAGACCTGCCGCGCCTGCGAGCTCCTGCCGGAGGACCATCGGCGACGCGTGATGAGCGTCCGTCTGGAATACCGCGGCCGCGTCTTCGGTGTCCTCAGCGCTTCCGCACCGTCCGAATTCAAGACCGACGACGACGAACGCGGAATGTTCCAGGAGATGGCCGACGACATCGCCTTCGCCCTTAATAACCTCGAGTTGACCGAACGACGGAAGGAAGCCGAACTCGCCCTCAAGAAGAGCGAGGAACGTTTCCGGGAATTCATCGAGATGCTGCCGCAGACCGTCTTCGAGACGGACGTTTCCGGAAAGATCACGCTGGTCAACCGGAACGCCTTCGAGGTCTTTCGCTACACGCAAGAGGATCTCGAAGCGGGCATCCACCTCTTGGACGTCATGCCGCCGGACTACCATGAACAAGCCGTCAGAAACGTCGGATTGATGCTGGAAGGAAAGGAACCGGAGACGACCGAGTACGTCGTCCAACGAAAGGACGGGACGCGACTCCCGGCGATCGCCCACTGCACGCGCATCCTCCTGGACGGTAACCCCGCCGGCCTGAGGGGTATTCTGTTCGACATGACCGCGCAGAAACTCTCCGAAGAGCGGATAAAGAAAAGCATCGAGGACCTGGGGCGATTCAATCGCATGGCCGTCGGACGAGAACAACGCATGATCGAACTCAAGCGCGAGGTCAACGAGATGGCACACAAGGCCGGCGTGCCGCCCCCGTATGACGTGAGCTTCGCGGGCAGCGCCTCTTCGGAGGGCCAGAATGCATAGCGCCCGGTCCAACGCGCGCCTTCTGTACGCCATCGCCGCGGCCTTGCTCCTCTCGGGAGCGAGTCGAATCGGCAGAGCGGCCGGCGATCCACGCGCTGATGCCGGACCGATCACTGTCTCCGTCTCGAGCGAGACAGCGAACCTCCTTCAAGCGGGTCTCGGCATCATCCTGCTGCTGGGCCTGGGAGCCTATGTCGGCTACCGCGGGGCGGCGAGAAGCCGTCAGCCAGACAAGAACGCCCCGCCAGACCCCAAGACGCATCCCAATCGACGTGCCCTTGAGCCGACCGATCTCGACGCGATCCGTAACAGCATCGCAACGTTGCTTGATGACGACGACTCGGACCAGCCGTTCGACCTGATCTCCGCAAGGATGCGCGAGGCGCTCTCCGCCGACGTGGCCTTCATCATCGTGCCGGACGACGGGTCCGATCAAATGAGCATCCACGCCTTCTCGAGTCCCGGGTCGGAGACGCTCGAACGACGCGGCCGCCGGATCGCAACGGAGCTCTCGGCCGAACTGATCACGGCGATTCGTCGCCCCGAGGCCCTCGACGACCGAATTCGACGCATCCAGTCCCTCCGCTCCTCGAGCCACCGGCGGGAACCGGACGAATCGCTCCATGGCCTTGTGGCCCCCGTCAAGCCGGGAAGGAACACGTGGGGCCTCCTCTATGCCTTCCGCCGTGGCGAGCAGGCGTTCTCCCCCGCCGACCTCGGCATCCTCGACGTGTTCGCTTGCATCGTCGCCCTCGAGGTCCGGAATCGCCGATCGGAGCACGCGCATGGGCAAGAGCTCGGATTCCTCCAGGACCTGATGGATACGATCCCCGCGCCCCTGTTCTTCAAGGACACGGCCGGCGTCTACCTGGGCCTCAACAAGGCCTTTGAGGCCTTTTCCGGCTGGTCACGGGAAGAACTGGTCGGAAAGTCGGCCTTCGAGGTCTTCTCCCAAGACCTTGCGGACCGGTACAAGGAGGCCGACGAGGCATTGTTCCTGCAACGCGGAATCCACGTCTACGAAGGGACGCTAAGCCACAAGAACGGCCAGGAGCGCGCCGTCATCATCCACAAGGCCACTTTCTCTCAACCGGACGGACGGATCGCCGGGCTCGTCGGAGTCGTCCTCGACATCACCGAACGCAAGCAGGCGGAGAAAGCGCTCCAAGAAAGCGAGACGCGACTCCAGGCCATCCTAGATAACTCGCCGGCCGCGGTCAGCCTCAAGGATGTCGACGGTCGCTATGTGCTGGCGAATCGACGCTACGAGGAACTCTGCGGATTCACCAACCGGCAGATCGTCGGGCGGACCGCGCACGACGTCTTCCCACGCGAGGTCGCCGACGTCATACACGCCAATGACCAGCGCGTGTTGCAGGCCGGACGCGCCCTGGAGTTGGAGGAATTCCTTCCACAGGCCGACGGCATACACACGTACCTGTCCGTCAAGTTTCCCCTCTACGATGCCCACGGCGCGCCCTGTGCCGTCTGTGGGATCGCTACCGACATCTCCGAACGCAAGCAAATGGAGATCGCCGTCCGTCGAGAGAACGCCAAGCTCTCCGCTATGATCTCCGGAATGGAAGAGGGAGTCGTCTTCGCCGACGCCGACGGGCGCATCGTCGAGGTCAACGAGTACTTCTGCCGTCTGGTCGGCGTGTCTCGCGCTCAAGTCCTCCATCGCACCGTGTTCGACCTTCATCAGGGGCCCATCCTGCGGAAGCTGCAGGGAGTCCTGAGAAGATTCCGGGAGGAGCCGGACGCCAAACCCCTGATCATGCAGCGGCGGATCGGTGCGGCCGAGGTCATCCTTCGCGTCCAACCCATCTGCCGCGACGGACAGTATGAAGGAGCCCTGCTGAACGTCCTGGACGTGACTGAGCTCGTCCAGGCCCGCCGCAAGGCCGAGCAGGCCAGCCGAGAGCTGACCCAACGGGCCGAGGAGCTCGAGGCGGCTCGCGCCGCGACGCTCAACATGCTCGACGACCTGGAGCGGGCGCGGACGCAAGCCGTCGAGGCCAATCGGGAGCTCGAACGCACGAACCAACGGCTCGAGGAGGCCGTCACGCATGCCAGCGAAATGGCCGTCGCCGCTGAAGCGGCCAATATCTCGAAAAGCGAGTTCCTGGCCAACATGAGTCACGAGATCCGCACGCCGATGACCGCCATTCTCGGGTTCACCGAGCTGATGTTCGATCCCAAGCAGTCCGCCGAAGACCAGCTTGGCTGTATCGAGACCATCCGCAGGAACGGTCAGCACCTGCTGGCCATCATCAACGATATCCTGGATCTGTCCAAGATCGAGGCAGGCAGGATGACCGTCGAGCGAATCGAGTGTTCGCTCGTTCCGCTCGTATCCGAGGTCGATTCGTTGGTACGCGGGCGGGCGGTCGACAAGGGTCTGGAGTTCGACGTGACCTACGACGGACCCGTCCCGGAGACCATCGTCACCGATCCCACCCGGCTGCGCCAGATCCTCATCAACCTCGTGGGAAACGCCGTCAAATTCACCGAGCGCGGCCGTGTGCGTCTCAAGGTCGGATTCGAGCCTCCTGACGGCCAAAAGCCATCCCGCCTGAGATTCGAGGTGATCGACACCGGTGTCGGAATGAGCCCGCAACAGCTCCAGCGCTTGTTCACGCCCTTCACGCAGGCCGACAGCTCGACGACGCGCCGCTTCGGCGGCACGGGGCTCGGCCTGGCGATATCAAGGCACTTGGCCGAACACCTCGGCGGCCGGATCGAAGTCGACAGCACGCGGGAAGTGGGCAGCCGGTTCGTCCTGACTCTCGAGGCCGGCCCCCTGAACGATACGCGGCTCATGGACCCACGCGAGGCCGTCCAGTCCGAAGCCTCTGAATCGCCCAGTCCGACTCCCTCCCATAACGCCGGACTCGACGGCAGAATCCTCCTCGCCGAGGACGGTCTGGACAACCAGAGGTTGATCGCCTTCATGCTCACTAGGGCCGGGGCGGAGGTCGTCGTCGCCGAGAACGGAGCGATTGCCGTCGACAAGGCCCGCGCCGCCCTGAGTGCGGGTGCCCCCTTCGATCTGATCCTGATGGATATGCAGATGCCCGAGATGGACGGATATACCGCCACGAGCATGCTTCGTTCAGAAGGGTACCACGGACCGATCGTCGCACTGACCGCCCACGCCATGCCTGGAGATAGAAAACGCTGCCTCGAGATCGGGTGCGACGACTTCGTGACCAAGCCCATCGATCGCGCGGACCTCATCGAGCTCGCCTCCACCTACACGAGAAGAAGAACGTCCGACGAAGCCCGCCTGCCCGAGACCCCGAGCCAGGCTCCAATCAGTCCGGCGCCGCCGAACGCGCCTCGGCCCGCGCGCCTCGTCTCCGATATCCTCGGGGGCTGCGACGACGACGCCGACATGCGAGAACTCGTGGTGGCCTTCCTGAGAACGCTCCCGGACCGCGTCCAAGCCATCCAGGAATCCCTTCGTGACTCGCGGATTGAGAGAGTCCGGCATCTCATCCACCAACTCAAGGGGGCCGCGGGCGGGTATGGGTTCCCCGGAATCACCGAAGTGGCCGCTGCCGCCGAAGCGCGACTCGGGACGCGGAACGACCTGGAAGCGGCACGTCAGTCCATCGAGAATCTTATTGACCTGTGCCGGCGCGCGATGCCGTCGACCGAGAGCGAACTGGAGCGCCGATCGACCGACCAACCGCCGGCGCCCGACGCGAGAGAGAACAAGGGCACGCTAGTATGACGTTGAGAGGCAAAATCCTGGGCCTCATCGCGGTCGTCGTGGCCCTATACGCGGGCTTGGACCATGTCGTCCATCAGTGGATCGTCTTCCCGAGCTTCGTCGACCTCGAGCGCGCCGAGGCACGCAAGGATCTCGATCGATGCGTCGAGGCCGTTCTCGAGCAAGTGACCGACGTGGACACCATGTGCTGCGACTGGGCGCACTGGGACGACTCGTACCACTTCGTCGCGGATCGAAACGAGCAGTTCATCCAGACCAGCCTCATGCACGAGGCGTTCATCACATCGAAGCTCAACGCGATCTACTACTTCGACACGAAGGGCAACGTCGTCTGGGGCCAGGTGCACGTCCCCGACGCGCCCTCGCCGATCCGGCTCGCGGAGCTTCCGACCGATCGCTGGCCCGTCACCCATCCGGCTCTGAAGCTCGACGACCTGACCAGCCGCTTTGGCGGAATCCTCATGACGTCTCGGGGACCCTTGATGATCGCCTCCCGCCCGATACTGACGACCGCCAAGAAGGGCCCGATCCGGGGAACACTGCTCATGGGGCGGTTCCTCGGGCCAGGCATCATCGAGAGGCTGGTCAAGCAGACTCGCGTGTCATTTCAGCTCTGGCCCGTCGGCGGCACTCCCATCCCGGACGCCGAACGACTCGTCTTCGATCAAATGTCGCTGCAAGCCTCGTCCATCATCAGACCCATCGACGAGAATCAACTGCGAGGCTACGCCCGCCTGACCGACATCTTCGGAAAGCCGGCATGCCTCCTGCGGGCCGAAATCCCCAGAGACGTCACCAAACGTGGCAGGAACGCCATGCGCGTCGTCCATCTCTCGATGGCCGCCGCCGCCGTGATCGTCCTGCTCGTCATGTTCGTCTTGATCCACCTGGCCGTGACTCGCCCCATTGCCCGGCTCACAGCGCGCGTCGCCGCCATCGGACGAGGCCAGGACTTAAGCGCGAGACTGGCCGTCGACCGCTCCGACGAACTGGGCATGCTGGCACGCGAGTTCAATCGCATGATGGAAGGGCTCGCGCGCCGCGAGGCGGCCCTCCGCGAAAGCCAGCGGGTCCTGTCTACCCTGATGAGTAACCTCCCAGGTATGGCCTATCGGTGCCGGAACGATGCCGACTGGACCATGGCGTTCGTCAGCCAGGGGTGCACGGCTCTGACCGGATACTCCCCGATCGATCTCGTCGGCAATCGAAGGATCAGCTACGCCACGCTCATCCACCCCGACGATCAAATGGGCGTCTGGGACGCCGTCCAGGCGGCGCTGGCCGGGAAGCGGCCGTTCGAGCACAGCTACCGGATTCATACCGCGGCCGGACAAGAAAAATGGGTCTGGGAACAGGGCCAGGGGGTCTTCTCCGCCGACGGCGACCTCCTCTGTCTCGAAGGGTTCGTCACCGATATCAGCGACAAGAAGCGAGCCGAGCAGGAAGTCCGCGAGCATACGGAACTGCTCAAAACCAAGAACGTCGCCCTGGAAGTGCACAAACAAGAACTCGAGACCCGGAGCCTGCAGCTCCTCTCCCAACAGCAAGCGCTCCAGGACGTCAACCGTGCCCTCGCGGGAGCGGAACGCCGGGCCCAGGCGGCCAATCAGGCCAAAAGCGAATTCCTGGCCAACATGAGCCATGAGATACGGACGCCCATGACCGCGATCATGGGCTACACCGAACTCCTGCTGGATCCCGAGCAGTCGCCCCAGGAGCAAACCGAGGCCATCCAGACAATCCGCAGGAATAGCGCGCATCTCCTGGCCATCATCAACGATATCCTGGACCTGTCCAAGATCGAGGCGGGAAAGATGGACGTCGAACGGATCAAGTGCTCGCCCGTTCGAATCATCGCCGACGTCATCTCGTCGACCCGGGCCAGGGCCGTCGAGAAAGACCTGGAATTCCACGTCGACTTCGATGGACCTATCCCCGAGCAAATCCACAGCGATCCGACGCGAATCCGACAGATCCTCCTCAACCTCCTCAGCAATGCCGTCAAGTTCACCGACTCCGGAAGCGTGCGACTCCGGACGAGCCTCCAGAGAATACCCGGCGACGATTCGGGCCTCCTCCGGTTCGACGTGATCGATACGGGCGTCGGACTCACCGCCGAACACCAGTCCAGACTCTTCTCCCCCTTCACGCAGGCCGACGCCTCGACCACGCGACGCTTCGGCGGTACCGGTCTCGGATTGGCGATCACGAAACGCCTCGCCAGGATGCTGGGCGGCGACGTGACCGCCGAGAGCACGTTCGGAGCGGGGAGCGTCTTCACGGCCACCGTCGACACCGGACCCCTGACGCAAGCTCACATGATCGATGCGACCATCGAGAGCGAGACCTCGGAGGGGGATCGCCACGAGCCCGTCCTGCCGCCGTCGACGCGCCTCGTCGGTCGGATACTCCTGGCCGAGGACGGCCTCGACAACCAGCGCCTCGTCTCCCTGCTGCTGACAAAAGCCGGCGCCGAGCTCGACGTCGTCGGCGATGGTCGCGCCGCCGTGGAAAGGGCCATCTCCCCGAACGCTCCAGGCCGATCGTATGACCTCATCCTCATGGATATGGAGATGCCGGTCTTGGACGGCTACGCCGCCACCTCCGAACTCAGAAAGCGAGGCTACACCGGACCGGTCGTCGCCCTGACCGCCCACGCCATGACCGTCGATAGAGGCAGATGCCTCGCCTGTGGATGCGACGACTTCCTCGCCAAGCCCGTCGACAAGACCAAGCTGATTGCCCTCGTCGCCCGATATCTCCGCCACGACGATCTGCCCGAGATCACCGCGGGCGGGGCCGCGACGGATTCCCACTCCACCGCGATTTCGTCGGACCTGGATGACGATCCTGGGATGAAGGAGCTCGTCCGCATGTTCGTGGGCCGGTTGCCGCAACAGGTCGACCAAATGCGCCACGCCTTCGAGCAAGCCGACGTCGACACGCTTCGGACCCTGGTTCATCAGCTCAAAGGCGCCGCCGGAGGGTACGGCTTCCCCCGCGTCAGCAAGCTGGCCGCCGGCGTCCAGGACCTGCTCGACGCGTCCCAAGAAATGACGTCGCTCCGGGCCTCCCTGGATGCCCTCCTGACCCTGTGCGGGCAAGTGGTCGACTCGCCCGACTCCGCGGGCCGATCCTGATCCCGCCGTCCGCCCTACTGTCCAGCGAACGTGCCACGCGTGCCTCCCCCCGCGTCGACGCGAATCGCCGCCACGTCGCCCCCGGCCCGGAGCCCGTCGAACGCCATCTCCACGCCGTCGGTCGATCGAAGGCCGATGACGACCCGCCCGTCGCTGAGCTCGCAAGCCAATCGATACCCAAACGACGTCTTCTCGATCGTCGCGCCCGTCGGCGGCGCCTGACCGACCCGGTGCGGACGGATCAGCGTGACGAACTCGCACCGTTTCGCCGGCTCCAACGTCCCCGCCGTCACGTGGTACTGCGTCAGCTTGATCCGCTCGCGGGGCGGAGGCTCGAACTTGTCCGTCTGCGAGACGCGCAGACCCTCCGGCGCCATGAACGAAACGCGACAGGCCGCCCCGCCGCTGCGGACCTGGATGTCCCCCTGACCGCGAACCGCCATCTCCTTCATCGCGTGAAGTCGCCACTGGAACGTCGCCGGCGCGGGCGTGCCGAGCCGGTCGTAGATGACGATGAGCTCGGGCTTCACGAACAGGATATGTCGCGTGAATCGCTCGGCCAGATCGCCGTACGCGCCCCCCGCCTCGCCGCATACGTGGTCGAACGTATCCGACGTATGGAACTGCGTGATCCGCCCCGCCGAGCCCGACGAGTGCTTCGTCTGGCTCCGATCGTTGATCGTGATGCAGTTCACGCTCTTCGTGTCGTGCATCCACTGCATGTGGTGCTTGCTGCCGTGCACGTCGCGCTGCCCCGTCCTGACCAGCAGCCGCTCGCCGTATGCATATAACAGGAACGCGTTGCTCGATTCGTATCCGTGGCTGATCGACCCGAACGGGCTCGACTTGAAGATCACCTCGACGTTGTCCTTCGCCCCGAATAGCGTCGTGTTGAGCATCGCCTGCCCGATCCCGTGGAAGCAGCGGCTCGTCGGCAAGTCGGTCGGCGGCTTCGGCGCCACCTTCGGCAGGACGCCGCGGACGAACCCCACGTAGCCGCCGGCGCTGTCGCGCCCGCCGATCGCGTCCACGTACCACTGCCAGTAACCGTTGCCCGACTGCGCCGCCAGGACCGTCATGAGCTGCCGGTTCTGCTCGGCCCGCTTCGTGCCGCACAGGTCTCCGAATCCCCCGCCCACCGTCCCCGGCGGCTGCAGGTACATCGGGTAGTAGCCCACCTTTGAGAAGTACGGCTTCTTGTACGCGTCGATCCCCATCGCCGCCCGCATCACGTCCGCCCACCACGTGAACCGGAAGACGTAGCTGCGCCAGTAGCTCACGCCCTCGTGCCAACCCCCGTCGTCGTCGCACCACACCGGATAAACGTTGAAGAAGACGTTCACCGCGAACCACGTCCACGCCTCCGCCTCCGGGATCTCGCCCAGAAACGCGATCCCCACCTCCCCGAGGAAGTGCCACGCCCGATTGCTATGGCTCGCGTAAGGCCGCCACAGGTGCGACGGGCAGAGATGATCGTACATCCGCTTCCCGCGAATCCGCATGACCTCGCGACACTTGGCCTTCTCCGCCTCGCTCAGCAGGTCGTTCACGAACGTGTACGCCCGCGAGAAGTAGTACGCGTAGGGCATCCCCGCCTCGTCGTTGTAGCGATAATCGGTCGCCCCCAGCGGATCCCACGCAGCCGCCGCCAGCAGAAGCCGCTTGGCGAGTTGACCGTATTCCTCCTTGCCCCCCAGCAGCCGCGTGAACCCGAGAATGGATGCGCTCTCCAGCACCGCACGCGTCCGCTCTCGATTGCCCCACCAGATCTTCCGCCACTCCTCACCCTTGCGGACCGTGCCCTTGGGATACTTCGGAGGTTCTTCCGTCGACGGCGGCTTCTTCAGCAATCGCTCGCACTGCTTGACCATCGCCTCGTAATGAGGCCTCAGATCCGCCTTGGCCCGCTCGCGCAGCGTCGCCATCTCCTCCGGGCGAACGAACAGACGAGGGTGCGCCTTCGGAATCCGCGCGATCAGCTCCTCGCGCGCCGGCATCGGCAACTCCACCGCGTCCTTGGGAATGGCGAAATGCCGGATCTGGCTCCACTGCGATCGCTTCCCGTCCTCACGCTCGAAGCGGAATCGCCAATACCACTGGCCCTCCGCCAACGCCTTCGGCGGGCAATGACAGTTCAAATCGATCCCCGAGGCCTCGTACTCAATCCCCGTGAACCCTCGGTCTCGAGCGCATTGGAGCGCGTAGCTTCTCGCCCTCTTCTGAGGCTTCCAAACGAATGACGGCGGCGTGGTCGCCGACGTCGATTCGTCCGCCGGCCGAAAGCCCCACTCGCTCGCCGTGCCCGCCCGATCGTCGACGACCAACTCCTCTGCCGTCGCCACCGGCCCGGCCACCATCACCACCGCCAGTACCGTCCAAAACACTCTTGCCATTATCGACCTCGATTCCTGCTCCTCTCCGCTCCTCTGGCATCTCGCGATGGGTGAACCCCAAGATCTCGCCTGCAGGCTACAGTAGCGAGAAGGTCATCGTCAGATCAGCCAACACGAACTGCGGAAGTGGACGATTCAAGTCCTACGAGCGATTCAACTCGCCCAACCGCACGTCCCCGCTCCCGTAGATGAGACGCGCCCAAACGTCTTCGGTCCCGCGGATCAGACGCGTCCAAACGTCTTCGGTCCCGCGGATCAGACGCGTCCAAACGTCTTCGGTCCTGCGGATCAGACGCGTCCAAACGTCTTCGGTCCCGCGGATCAGACGCGTCCAAACGTCTTCGGTCCCGCGGATCAGACGCGCCCAAACGTCTTCGGTCCCGCGGATCAGACGCGTCCAAACGTCTTCGGTCCCGTAGGGACCGTGTGAAAATAGCCCGGGACTTCAGTCCCGGGAACCGAGCCGCCTCCAGATGTCTCAGTCGCGTAGCGACGGCTGAAGCTCTGGGACTCACATAGAGGAACCCACAGGAACTCCACTCCAAACCCAACCCACTACGCGGTCATAGCTCACCGCCCCGCCGCTCCAAACCGGACCCCCCCGTCCTGCGCCACAGCGAGATCCCCGACCAAAACCCGTCGATCCGGCTCGCCCCCGCCGGGGATCATCCTCTCGTCTGCCCGCCCGAGCCGGCTCGGAACAAACAACCCCACCCGCACCGAGTACTTCTTGCCCCGAGCGCTCTCAGGAATCTTGAAGACGCAGCCCAACTCCACGACCCCCGCCTTCTCCAACGCCGTGCACGCCAACCCCGCCTTCGGCTCCCCCTGAAACACAATCGCCCCGCCCGAGTCGAAGTGGCAGAACGGCCGAACCCCGCCCGGCAACGGCCGATGAACCGTCCACGTCAGCGGCAGCAGCCACGCCTCCCCCTCGCGCCGAAGCTCACCCACGCGAACGTCATAGTCCCCCGTCACCCGCAACGTACCTGCCCGGTACCGCCGCTGACCGTCGTCGCCCGGCAGCGGCAGCGCGATCCGAGGCGTCCCCGTGCGCGTCCCGACCGACACATACGCGTCATACCTCCCGGCCGCAAGATTGAACGGCAGCATGAACTCGGCCTTCTGCTCGACCGCCTCCGCCTTGCCCGGCGCCCCCACCGGCAGCTTGCGAACGTCAAACCCCTCGTCCACGAACACGCCGGCGATGCCCCCCTTGTCGTCCTTGAGCGTCAAGGCCGGGAACCCGCCCGGATAACAAGGCGCTACGCCCGCATTACGCCACTTGGCCGTCAGCCCGAAACGCCCCTCCACCCGGACCTTCGCCGGCCACGACGCCTCCACGAGCTGAAGACGATAGCCCAGCCGCGGGTTGATCCGATCGATGATGCCCCGACACGCCTCTAGGAACTCCCTCGGCCACCAGTGAATCGAGACGTAGCTCGCGTGATAGTCCTCAACGGCCTGAAGATACTGCTCGTCCTTCCAGTTCCCCCGAGCCTTCGATCCCCCGTAGTGCTCGCTCTCCAGGATCACCGGCACGTTCGGCCAGAAGTCCTCCGCCATCTTCGCGTGGAAGTACGCGCTCTTACCGCCCTGAACCAGAATGCTGTCGTCACGCAGCGTCAGCCCGCGCTCTACCGCGTGCCGGATCGCCGCCATCGCCGGAAACTTCGAGTCGCTCCCGCCGAACGAGAAGTCGTCGTTCGCCGCCAGCAGCGTGTGCTTGAAGTATCTGCAGTGCAGATCGATGTGCTTGATGGTCGTCTCGGTCGAGATATGCAGCTTCGTGCTCGACCACGTGTGACCCTCGCCCCAAACCCCCAGCGACCCCACGTCGAAGAACGCAACCTCCGGATTACCGTCGTACCGCGCCGCCGCCGCCTTCAAAAAGATCTCGAGCTTGGCCAGAAAAACCGGATCGTCGTACGCCGGCTCCCAGAACGGCCCGCCCTCCACCACCCCCTCCCCCGGCCGGAAGTCGTATCCCTTCGCCCCGGCACGCTTGACCCACTCCGGCGTCGCGTAACGCATCCACGATTCGCTGCACGAGAATCGAAACGCCACCTGCTTGCCCTTGGCGATCCATCGCTGCGCCGGCCCGTCGACCACCGCCCAGTTGAATCGTCCCTCCTCGGGCTCGATGTACGACCACGGAATCCGAAGATAGACCACCGTCAGCCCCGGAAACTCGTCCACCGTGTCCGACGGAGCCAACCGAGACCCGTAGTTGGCCGGCACGTTGTCGTAAAAGTGAAGGACCCACCCCATCCCAGGATTCAACAGCGCCGCCCCCGTGTCCTCCCCCCGAACGACGCACCGAGCATCCTCCGCAATCGCATGCGCCGCCACGAAAACGGCAAAGGCCGCCGGCAACCATAGTCCATGAACCGTCCGGCACATCGGAAGTCACCTCCAGTCTCAGTCCCGCAGCAATTCGCGCATCGCCGTCATGAGCACCCCCTCCACCTCGGGCGAAACGCGCGAGACCCGCCCCGCCTCATACCCGCCCTGCGAGTAGCCGATCTTCGGGCAGATGTACCCCGGGCTCAAATCCGCGTACGCCGCCATGCACACCATGTCGTCCGGACGCATCTTCTGCGCCGCAAGCTGATACTCGATGCACAGCTCCCCCGGCATGTGCAGGACATACGCCGGTCCCAGCCGCAAGCAGCTAACGTCGAGCTTCCGGCCCGCCTTCACGCGACGCAGGTACGCCAAATCCCGCGCCGCAAACACCCGATCCGACTGCTTGGCCTTCGCGTCCCCGAGCGTACGCGCCCGATCCGCCTCGTCCTCCAGCCGCTTCGGCAGAGGCAGCGCTACAGGCCGGACCCGCCACTCCACGTCCGCCGCCGTAATCGGCACGCGCTTCGTCGCCTCGCTCGCAGCCGCCATGCCCTCGGCGAGCCGCCGACCAAGGATCTGACGATTCCCCGCCGACCCGTCGTTGTACTTGCCCATCGCCACGTTGCCCGCGGCCCCCGTGAAGTAGATCTGCGCCACCCCCGGCAACGCCCGCTCCCGAATCTCCCGCGCGACGCCCGGCACCTCCGAGCTGATCCCGCCCCGCCCGTAGTTGCACTGCGGATGTGTAGCGTAGTAGCTCATGTACGCGACCGGCCTGTCGCCGTTCCAGAAACTCAGCGCGCGAAGCTGCCGATCGATCAGACCCTCCGGCTCCGCCCGGATCTTCGCATCGCCGCAGGCACTCATCCGATTGCACTTGACCTTCCCGTCGGGCCCCAATATCCGACGGTTCGAGGCGACCTTCTCGACCTTCGCCTGCCCCATGCCCAGGTGCGTCACCGGTTGCGCCTTGCCCAGCGACGCGCGAACCGCCTCGGCCGTCCTGGCAATCGCCACCCGCGCGAACTCGACGTTGAACATCTTGCCGCTCAGACCGTGCGCCTTCAGCAGCTCCTCGACGGAAAAGTCGCAGCCCGGCGCGTCGTGCGGATGCACGCAATGCACCACTACCCGCTCGACCGTCGTGCCCGCCGCCTTCGCCAGGGCCTCCCGCCACGCGTCATACGCCCCGTTCGAAATCACCACCCAGTCCACCGCGCACAACACGATCGGCGACGGCCCGACCATCAGCACCACGCCCCGAGCCGTCAACGGCCGGTCGACACGCTGCGCGCACGGCTTGTACCCGTTGCACAGCGGACTATCCAGCGGCGGCGTCACGTCCGCCTGAAACGTCGCGACACGAAGAGGCTCCCCCGCCCACGCAAGTCGCGCGGACACCGTGGGAAGAACCCACAACGACAGCACCAACGATGCGAATACGCGCCTCATGATTCTCCCTTCGATTCCCGGTTGTATCACCCTCGGATGGCCGCTCGCCAACGACCGTAAATGCTCATTATAGAGGAAATCCGCAACCTTGCCCGACCCCCGCAGCATGGGCATCTTGCCCATGAGCCACAGGCAAGACGTACGTGGCGGGTGCCCCATCGCTTCAGCGGTGGGGAACGCGAATTCACCCCCCCCCATTGGCGCCCCCCAACGGTTGAACCCACGCGGCGCTCTCTCTGAACTCCGCCCTCAGGCGCCCGCAAGACTATCTACCCGCGCAGCGGATGCGTCCGACACCCCTCCTCAACGATCTCGTCGATCGCCGATTCCTGATCCGCCGTCAGCGGACGCTCCGTCTCCCGCCCCATCAGCCGCTCCGCCTCCGCCCGCGCCCGCGCCTCCATCCCCACCAGCTCCCCGTTGTGAATCGTCTGCCACGGCGCCCGCTCGAATAACGAATGCATCATCGCCGACTCGCGACACCACTCCGCCGTCGTCGGATGCGTCAGAAACTCGCCACCCGGACCGATCTCTCGAATCGACTCGAGCGCCAGCGTCTCGTCCGTCACGTCCAACCCTTGCACCGACCGACGAACGTACGCCGCGATCGCGTCGTCGATCACGAGCTGCACCGGCGAAAACGTCACCGCGTTCTCGAGATGCCCGACCGTGCCGACCCCGACCGCCCCGCACAGGACCGGCATGATCATGCTCATCGCCTTCTCGATCCCCACCTGAACCCCCGGCACGCACGCGTCCGTCTTCCCGCCGTGAACGCCCGCCGGACATCCGTAGAACTCCTGCTGCAACTGAAGCCGCGCGCCCAACAGCGGCCAGCGCTCCGGACCCGCGTACCGAAAGATCCCGCTCGACATGTCCATGAACGACGGAATCAGGTCCACCCCGACGACGGCCTCGGCGTCGATCGCCTGCGCCAGAACCACCGCGCTCAGCGTCTCGGCCATGCCCAGCGCCAGACACGCCGCCGGCGTCATCGGCGCCGTCGCCCCGCCGTTCACCATCGTGTCCAGCGTCTGAGGCAAACCCGCCCGAACGTACGCCACGAAGATCTCCGCCATGTTCCGATCGAAACACAGCGGCGAACGCGCCTCGCCGTACCCCACCAGGATCGGCTCGCGCCGCAGCGCGTCGGCCCCGCCCGCCGCCACCTCCGCGATCTTCGTGATGTACCCCGCGTCGTGCGCGCAAAACGTCTCGATCCCCCCCAGCTTCCGCGTGGTCTTCACCAGCTCCGCCGCCATCCGCACCGGCCGCTCGTGATGCGGCACCTCCTGCGCCGAAACCGGAAGCCCCGTCAGATCGATGTTCGGAAGCGCGTCCGCCAGACGTAGCGATGCCCGAACGTCATCGATCGTCGCCCGACGCCTCCGCCCCTCCAGATCCACCAAGAAGCAGCAGAACCCGCCCGTCGACACAGTGAAGTCCGAGTGAATCCGATACGGCTCCGACCGAAAACGCACGTGGCTGTACCGAACCGCCATCCGAGCCGGAACGCGGTCGGGGCGCGAATACGCCTCCCGCATCCGCACCACCGCCGCCTCGACCACCTCAACCGGAAACGTCACCCGCCGCGCGTCCCCGTCGACCCGACATCCCGCCGAGCGCAGAATCTCCAACGACTCGTCATGATCGATCCACATCCCCGTCTCTTCGAGGATCCGAAGCGCCCCCGCATGAATCCGCCGCATCTCCTCGCTATCGAGAAACCGAAGCGGCTCGCTCAAATACGCCATCTCGACGGACCTCCAGGCTGAAAAGGCGGCACGTTACTTCTTCGATGCGAGGAAGGGGAAGGGGTCAGGCACCTTTTTCGGTGCGAGCGAGGCAACGCCGAGCTGCACGAAAGAAGGTGCCTGACCCCCTTGCGTTGCGGAATCTTATCCCACGCTGACGGAGCCAACAACGGGAAGGATCACGGGCCGACCTCACCGACCCGTAACCTCCCCCCGAATCCCCACCGCGACCTACGCCCCCAGACTCATCACCCGTCCGAGGAACACGATCCCCCCCGTCTCGATGTCACGAATGAGGAAAATGAAAGGCCGATCCACCTTGAACTCCACCGCCCCCGTCGGATCGGGCGCCGCGGTCAGGCCCACGATCACCGCCGTCGCCGCCGCCGCCTCCGTGCCCGCCTCGTCAACCGCCACGAACGCCTTGTGGATCACCTCCTGGATGAACAGACTCCCCACGATCCCGTCGATCCCCGACAGATCCGCCGCGCCCGTGAACGCGTCAACCATGCCCATCGCCGAAAGCGTCTGCCCAAGCGAGAACTCCGACTCGTACGTGAACTTCGGCAGCGTCAGATTGACCGGCCGAAAACTCAGACCCGCCAGAATCGTCGCGAGCTTCTGCCCGTCCAGCGACCCCTCGAACGTCGTGAAGTTCCCAGCGTCCGGAAGCAAGATCACCATCGACAGCTCATCGCCGTCATACCGCAGCTCCACCGCCTGATACCCCTCACCCGCCGCGTAGCGATGGTCCTCCAACTGCCACATCATCGATGTCGTCACCGGCGTCCCGTCCAGCAAGTTGAACGTCCCGTCCTTGGTGTTCGACTTCTCGAACGGATGCTTCCACGCCGCATTGAAATAGACCGCGTTCGTCAGCACCAGCCGCGTCATCGCGTCGATCACGCCCTGCGGAATCAGATCCTTGATCTTGCCCTCCGTCCGATCGCTCACCCACTTGTTGATCGTCAGCCTCGCCGGCTCCGGCGCCGTCACGAAGTCGACCACGTGCATGCCCGCCCCATAGTCGACGGCCAGCACGTCCAGGTACGCCTCCAGAAACGCGTAGTCCTTCTGACCCCAAATCGCGTTGGCGATGTTCAGCCGGAACCCCTCGCCGTCCGCGCCGGACGCCCCCTTCCCGCGACTGGCAAGCGCCAGATCCAGCGCGTTGAACGCCGGATGCAGACGCTCCTGCGGCAGCGTGAAATGCAGCGTGTCGGCCATCTGCTGCTCCGTCTGGCCCCTTGCACCGGCGTACGTCATCGCCAGCGCGATCGAGATGCTGTACGGCGAACAGAACAGATTGATCCCCTCGTCGCTGATCGCCGAATACAGGTCCAAAGCAAACGCCGTATTGCCCGCCACAAGCTCGTCCAGATCCGACTGGCTCACCGACGGCGACGCCTCACGAGCCTTGTTCGACTTGACCAGCGTCTCGTCCGTCGTCGGCCACGGCAGACACCCCGATACCAAAACGCTCCCGCCCACCGCCAACGCAACAACGCTCACCGTTCTAGACCGCTTGCCCACCATGGATGCAACTCCTGCGCAGAGCCCAAGACTCGGACGAAAGACAACCACGAAGGGGGTTACTGCATCGTGTCGGTATGAAAAGGGGAGATACCGGGCTTCACGCGCCGCCGACAGCGACAACGCTAGCCACCGCGCCTACTAATCCTATACTCGGCACACGCCCGAAATCAACTGAAGAGATTCCGCCGCCTCCGTAGCATGGGCATCTTGCCCATGACGGGTTGGCCCATGGCGGGGTGCCCCATGGCGGGGTGCCCCATCGCTTCAGCGGTGGGGGACTCGAATTCACGCTGGGCATCGCATTCCCAATAGCTGAAGCAATGAATCGCGCATCGAAGATCTTCAAGGAGCACGCCATGCATTCGTCGTTGCCAACCATTGGGCAGCCCCCCCACCGATCACCGACACGTGCAATCCACCTTGATCTCCGCAATCATCGCCAGCAGCGCCTTGGCCGCCTCGTGGGGGCCAGTGGCCTCGTACCCCGGGATCCCCAGCCTCGTCCGGAGCTGACCCACGTAAACCCCCCGCTTGAACGCCGCCCCGAACGTCCGAACGCCCAGGGCCTCGTGCGCCTCCCGGTATTGCGGCGGGCCGAAGATGTTCGCGAAGTAACTGTGGACCAATCCCGTCGCCGTCGTCGTGCCCTTGGCCATCGCCGCGCCCTCGCGGAACACGTCCAGCGCCTCTTCCGCCGACTCGAACCGCTCCAGCGCCGGATGATCCGCATCCACCTGCTCATAGTTGTTCGCGTACAGCAGGAAGTCGATCGCGTAGCCGCGCAGCACCTCGTCCAACGTCGTCACCGGCAACACCACCCGCGCGTTCACCTTCTGCGGACTCATGATGATGGCGCGGTCGAGCTGCTGAAACGCATACCCCTGCTGCAAATCGTCCAGCCGGATGAACGCCCCGATCTCCGTGCCGTAGCCCAGAACCCGGCCGTCCCTGCCGATCTCGAGCGACCCCATGTCGTCCGCGATCACCCGCAGCTCGCTCAACCGCCCCTTGCCGAGCAGACGAAGCGCCTCCAGCGATTCCGACTTGCCCGTCGCCGTGTCGCCGATGATCAGCACGTTCGCCGACACCTGATCCATCGCGATCCGAACCATCGCCCCGTGGAACGGCATCCGACCTCGCTTCATCATCACGATGTTGTGCAGCGTCAGAATCATCTTCTTGAGATAGCCGAAGTAGCCGAATCGATCCTCGCCCGGCACCGCCCCGACCAGCAAACCGTTCTCCTCGTCATCGTGAAACACGGTCGGCAGCTCCCCGTACCGCGACATCGACTCCGGAGGCGCCCCGTACAGATAGATCGCGTCCGGACCGCGCGCGATCTGCTCGTTCGTCGCCATCTCGAACAGGTTCGCCAGGGAACACCCCAGACCGATGAAACGCTGGTGGAAGTACACGAAGACCACCAGCGGACCCACCTGCGCCGGATAGCAAAGCCACCGGTCCTTGTCCAGGTCCAGCCCCTCCAGCGGACTCCGATCGACCCGCTCGAACTGACCCGTCCGCGTGTTCATCGGCGGATCAATCAGCATCGGCGGCGTGAACCAAACCTGCCGAATGAACGGGATCCGCCCGAGCACGTCCGAATACGCGTGCGGCAACCCGCACTCCCGGGGAACCGCCAAAAGCCCCACGTTGCAGCCCGCCGGAACCTGCCGGTAGACGCGCGGGTGATCCCCCGTGATGTTCTCGCACATGTCGCGGTACGTCGCCCGGATCAGATGCACTAGATCCTGCAACGTGATGTTGAACGAGCGGTAAGGACGATGGTCCAGACTGCTCGGACCCGGCTCGTGGTGAAGAATCATGAACCGGTTGAACGACCGCCAGTGATCGTAAAGCCCCTCCACGAATCGGTGCAGAAGCTTGCGGTTCTCCGCGTCCAAAAAGACGTACGAACCCGGAAGGATCTTGGCCACCTCGTCCAACGGATTGACGGCCAGCGTTCGCAGCAAATTGATCACGCCCGACCACGTCTTGCCCGTCTCGTAAAGCTCCCGAAACGGACCGATCACGGGCGAGCTCTCTCGGTGAAGGAGCTCGCAATACTCGGCCACGACGCGCTCCAATGTCTTGCTCTGAAGCAGGTCGCGCGTCGTCGTGCAGATGCTGCCCTCGGTGTGCAGAACGAGCTGCTGACCCTCACGTTCAAACCGCATGAAATCCATCGCAGATCCTCATCGAACACAGGCCGCGCCGCCCGAAACGCCCAGCATGGCACAAACCGGACTCCCCCCCGGTCCGCAAGCGCCGCCTATCGCGAGAACCTACCAGTCTACCGCTAATCTGGCCTCGATGACAATCCGACCACCCCGCCGACCTCACCGATACCCCGCCGCCTGACGTGTGAACAAATACGTATACCGCCCCCCCGCCGCCATCAGCTCGTCATGGCTGCCCGCCTCGACGATCCGACCCTCCTCGACCACGAAGATCCGATCCGCCATCCGAACCGTGCTGAACCGGTGAGAGATCAGGATCGTCGTCTTGCCCTCCGTCAACTCCTGAAAACGCGTGAAGATCTCGTATTCCTGCTTCGCGTACAAGCTCGCCGTCGGCTCGTCCAACACCAGGATCTGCGCGTAAGCAGCGGCGCGGCGCCAACGATCGGGCTCGAAGGATCCATCTCCGCGAAGCCAACATCCGATAACGCGTCGCCCAGCGCAATAAAAATCCCACGGCCCTGTCCACAGAGCCGCGGGAGGTTGAAAGGGGACACGACAGCTTCCAGTACATCTATATGAAACGAATCCACCGGAATCAAAGAAACGACACGAAAAGATGACCGCCAGGCAAGGAATCCCCCCGAACCCTAATCCCCGCAAAACAAACCTCACCATTATCGCCCGCTCGTGCCCGCTAACTCGCACCCGCCGTAACGCAGGCTTCCAGCCTGCCCACAAAGCCGGCCGGGTTCCCCATCGCTTCCGTAGCACGGGCATCTTGCCCGTGGATCGCAACAGAGACCGGGTGCCCCATCGCTTCAGCGGTGGGCAGCTCGAATTCGAACGAGAATCCGCGCCCCCCGCCGCGGGTGGCATGGGTCCGCACGGAAAGAACACTCTGC
>JAFGLZ010000006.1 GCA_016927755.1 Phycisphaerae bacterium | reverse complement strand
TTGCGGTGCACGGCGACCAGCACGAAGCCACGCTTCTGATAGAACCGCAGCGCGCGCAGGTTGTCATTGGTCGTGATCAGCCACAGACGCCGGCAACCCGCCGCCCGGGCGGCCGCGGCGACCTTATCGACGAGCGCCGTGGCGATCCCCCGGCCCTCGGCCAGGCTGTCGAGCGACACCAGCTCGCACTGTCCGGCGTCGAGTCGGTACGTCGCCAGTCCCACAATGGCGCCGTGGTCCTCGGCGATGAAGCCCGGCAGTTGGTCGGCCTGGATTAGCTCACCGTGGGCGGCGATGGCCGGTGCGCCCCAGCGCTGCGTCAGCAGCTCGGCGACCCACGCGCGGTCGGTGGTTTCGATCGGGCGGATGATGTAGTCGGGGGACGGCTTGTTTGTCTCGTTCATTGTCTCAGCTTGCGCGCGGGTAGATTGCACGTCAAGAAATCAGTATGTGGTCCCCCGATTGGGGGGATGGCGTCCCGCGACCTCTTTGGGCGACCTATTGTTGGTCTTCGGGGCTGGCGGCAGCGATCACGCTGTTCCTTACTCCGGGCCCGTCGCGCACGGGCATTGCGGGCGGGATCTGACGGGGTCTTGTCGGGCCTTTCCCGCAGGGCCGTTGGTTGGTGGGACCTGGGGTCACGGGCGAGACGCTCGTGCTACACAATTGGGGAACCGGTCACCGGAGAAACTAGCTGCGTCCCCGTTTGTATCCGGAGAAACTAGCTGCGTCCCCGTTTTCGTCCCCGTTTTTCAAGTCAACTCGAACAACCTTGCGGCGTTGTTGTAGAAGACGTCTTCGACTTGGGCGTCGGTCAGATGCGTGTGACGGGCGGCGAGCTTGAGGCAGCGGAGGGACTCGAGGCCGACCAGGATGGGTTGGAGGTCGGTCTGCATGGCGGTGGACCAGTCGACGGAGTCCTCGTAGAGCCAGAGGAACGACTCGCCGATGGCCACGCACCGGCCTCGGAAGTGGCTGACGTGGAAGTCGGAGCCGTACATGAGCCGCTCGTGGCCGAAGGTCTCGACGATGGCCTCGATCGCGCCGCAGTCGGTCACGGCGCTGCAGTCGAACCAGACGTTCCTCAGGCCGGCCAGGGCGGCGATACCCTCGATCGTGTGGTGCGGGTTGAAGCCCCTGGCCGCGTGGGCGAGGATCAGCCGCATGTTCGGGTAGCGCTCGGCGTAGTGGCGGATCGCCTGCTGATTGCCGGCGTCGGCCAGGGCCCGGAGCTTGACCATGTGCAGCGTGATGGTCAGGCCCAGCTCGTCGGCCACGCGGACGATGGGCTCGGGCAGGTACTCGGGGATCTCTCGCTCCCAGGTCGGGTCGGACGCGCCGGGGCCCGAACGCTTGGACAGGAAGTGGTAGCACTTCAGTCCGGCCATGCGGAGGCGCCCGGCCTCCTGGCGGACGTAGTCGGGGTCCATGTCGGGACGGACGACCATCGCGCCGCGACACCTCGGCTCGCCGCGGACTTGGTCGGCGATGAAGCCGTTGACGGTCGCGGGATCTCCGTCGAGGGCCATCGGGATGAAGAGCCCGTCGAGACGCCGCCCGGGGAGCATCAGACCGGCCAGGCGTCGATACTCGGTGAGGTCCGCCCGCGCCGGGATGTCGTCGCGCTGCGGCCAGGCGAAGCTGTCCGGCGTGAACTGGCTTTGATCGTACAGGTGGGCGTGGGCGTCGAAGACGACGGACGGGACGAACGCGTCGAGCTCGCGCTGGAAGAGCGCTCGCTCGTCGTCGCGGATCTCGGTGGCTACTTTCATGTGTTGCTCCGGGGGATGCGGCTTGGTCGGGGCGATGATAGCCGCGCGTTGGTGAACTGGCCAGTGCGGCGGGGCAATGTTGGGAGCGAGCTTCGGCATGGGACGAACCACGGGGCCGCGGAAGGACATACCGAGGCTGAACGATGTTCTCGTTGCCCTCGCTTCATTCATTTGGAGAGGCTTTCCGCCGCGGACCCGTGCCACCCTTAACCGATTCTCGTATGAATTCGTGTCCCCCACCGCTGAAGCGATGGGGCACCCGCGCACGCCCTCACAACGCGTCCATGCGTTCACCCAGGACCGGTGGTTCATGGGCAAGATGCCCATGCTACGCGTGCGCGGCGGTTGACCGCGCGGGGTTCGGGCTATAGCTTGAGCCGAGCCGATCGAGACCTTGCACGAGGGAGCCTGGCACATGATTCGAACACGTCACATGATCCGAGCACGCCGTCTGTTTGCCGAATTGCCGTTCGTTCTTACGACGATCGCCCTGGGCGCCGGGGCGCTGCTGTGCGGCAGCGCCTGCGCCGGGGAGGCCGAGGAACAGCCCATGCCCACCGCAAGCAACCCGTTTCCGGCGACGCACACCAAGACGAAGTACACGTTCGGCCCGATCACGACGAAGGCCGAGTGGCTCGCGCGGCAGAAGGACATCCGCGAGCACATTCTCGTCAGCGCCGGGCTCTGGCCGGAGCCGCCCAAGTGCGCTCTGAAGCCGGAGCGGCTCGACCGCAAGGCCTTCGACGGCTACGTCCGCGAGAAGGTGTACTTCCAATCCTTCCCCGGCGTGCTGGTGACGGGAGCGCTCTACTGGCCCGCCGAGGCCAAGGGCAAGCTGCCGGCGGTGCTCTGCCCGCACGGACACTGGAAACACGGGCGGTTGGAGGAGCCGCCCCAGGCGCGGTGCATCAACCTCGCCCGGCAGGGCTACGTCGTCCTGGCGATCGACATGGTCGGCTACAACGACAACGGGCCCATCCCGCACGGCTTCAAGGGCGACATGCTCTGGGAGCTGTCGCTGGGCGGGCTGCAACTGTGGAACTGCATCCGCTCGCTCGACTTCCTGCAAACGCTGGATAGGGTCGATCCGAAGCGGATCGGCGTGACCGGCGCGTCGGGCGGCGGGACGCAGACGTTCATGGTCTCGGCCGTCGACGATCGCGTGAAGGTGGCGGCGCCGGTGTGCATGATCTCGGCGCACTTCCAGGGCGGGTGCCTCTGCGAGAACGCCCCGCTCATGCGGGTGATGATGAACAACATGGAGATCGGCGCGGCGATGGCGCCACGGCCGCTCGTGCTGGTCTCGGCCACGGGCGACTGGACGAAGAACAACCCGACGGTCGAGTACCCGGCGATCCGCAAGATCTACGAGCTGCTGGGCGCGGGCGACAAGATCGCCGAGAAGCAGTTCAACCTGGGCCACAACTACGACCAGCCCGGACGAGAGGTCGTCTACTCGTGGTTCGCGCGGTGGCTCAAGGGCGCCCCCGCCGGCACCGAGGTCAAGGAGACGCCGTACGAGGTCGACAACGAGCTGCTGATCTTCGGCAAGGACCGGCCCAGGCCCGACTGGGTCAAGTCGCCGGAGCAGTTCGTCGAGGAGTGGCGGCGGATGGCCGGCAAGCAGCTCGACGAGTATCGCCCGAAGGACGCCGCCGGTCTGAAACGGTTCCGGGACGTCTTCGGCACCGAACTGCATCAGACGCTCTGTCTGGCGCCCGATGTCGCCGATCAGCTCGACGGGGCGCCGGGCAAGAAGACCGAGCCCGATAGCGACGGGGTGGTCAAGGGGACGATCAAGCTCGGGCTGAAGGGTCGCGCGACGTGGCTCAAGGGGACGATCTGGACGAGGCAGCAGGTCCAGAAGCCTCGCCGGTTGGTCGTCGTGGCGCATCCGAAGGGCACCGAGGGGCTGTCCGAGTCGTTCGTCCGAGAGCTGACCAAGACGTATCAGGCCGTGCTAGCGATCGATTGCCTGCCGATGGGGCAGCGCAAGCGGACGAAGGACGCGTTCTACTACACGTACAACCGCTCGAACCTGGCGGTCCGCGTGCAGGAGATCGTGCTGGCGCTGGCGATGCTGTCGAGCGAGTGCAGGGGCGGCAAGGGACAGGTCGACCTGATCGGGCTGGATCAGGCGGGGCTGTGGGCCGTTCTGGCACGGGGGGCGGCGGATCTTCCGGGGCTCGGGGCGACCGTGGTGGACGCGTGCGGCTTCGACGGATCGGCGGAGGCGAGCTGGGACAAGAACGAGATGTTCAACCCGGGGATGATGCGTCTCGGCGGGCTGGACACGGCCGGCGGACTGATCGCGCCGTCGCGGCTGCTGATCCACAATACCGGCGGTGCGTACGCGACGAAGGCGACCGAGGCGGCGTATCGCTCGGCGGAGGCGCGCAAGAGCCTGCGACTTTCTCGGGACAAGCTGGACGAGTCGGCGATGCTGAGCTGGTTGTCCCAATGAACCACCACCGCCCGTCGGCGGCGGTTTTGGCCAGGACTTAAGTTCGCCGAGGATCCTTCCTACAATTGCCGATACCTCAGCCGTCCCGACGGGACTGATTCACCCGCGGGCGGCTCGGTTCCCAGGACTGACGGTCCTGGGCTATTCTCAGACGGTCCCTACGGGACCGAAGAGCGTTCAGTCGGACGGTTCACGATTCCCGGTAGCCACGGCTTTCACGGGAGGGCGAGCGTCCCTGCAAGCCGCAGACCCGAGGGCAAGCGTCCTTCCGAGAAGCGGCTTGCGGGGACGCTCGCCCTCCCACTCCCAGCGAACGAGGCTTGATGTCATGCTGATGCCAATTGCCATCCTTGTCTGCTCAACCCTTGTCGGTACGAGTGATGACGAGACGCGATCCGCGCAGGTCGCCGAGCTTCGCGAGATCAAGAAGCGCATCGTCGCCGATTTGACGTTCAGCGACTTCGTCAAGACGTCGCGCGCCTATCGCGACGGCATCGCCCGGCTCGACGACCGGGTCGAGGAGCTGCTGGCGGCCCGGCCCGGCTACTGGGCGCAATACGACAGCGCTTCACATCCGTCGATCTCACATCACGCCCGGGCGACGACCGAGCCGCTGATCCTGGCGATCGCCTACGCCAAGCCGAACGGCAAGTATCACCAGGACCACCGCGTGCTCGAGGCCGCCGAGGGCGGGCTGCGGCACTTCCGGCGGTTCATCTATCCGGGCTGCCCGCAGAAGGGGAACTGGTGGGCGTGGCAGATCGGCATGCCGATGCGGATCATCCCGACGTTGACGTTGCTGGAGGGCCGGCTCGATCCTGAGTTGTTCAAGCACTATCTCGAGTCGGTTACGTATCTGCTGAAGTGCGAGAAGGACGCGAGCTTGCAGGGCCCCTACCGCCCTGCCCCGAGGCATCCCGTGGGCAAGACCGACACGAACTCGCTCTGGCGTCATCGGCTCCGGTTGGAACTGGCCGTGCTGATCGAGAACCCCGCGATGGCGGGCAAGTGGGCGGAGCAATCGTTCGGCGAGATGGCCCCGGCCGGGCAGGGGCACCTCCAGGCCGACTACAGCTTCAAGTTCCATGGGCCGATTCCGATGTGGGGCTATGGTCGAACGTTCCTGATCGACTACGCCCGGCTGCTCGACTGCTTCGGGGGCACGACGTTTGGGGCGAGCCAGGAGGAGCTGGACCGATTCGCCAAGATGGCCGAGCACTTCGCCAACGGGTTTTTGTACAGATCGCGGATCTGTCCGGCCATCATCGGTCGCGAGATCTCTCGGGGCGACGCGCCGTTCATCTCGACGGCGGGTCTGATGGCGACGGCGGCGGTGGGCAGGAGCAGCCATCCCCGCGCCCGCGAGTTCGCGAGGCTTGCCCGGCGCGAATGCCGGTCGGCCGAGGCTGAGCCGACGCTGGCGACATGGGTGCCCGCGGCGAAGCGCGGGCTGCCGGAGGTCGAGCCGGCCCCGCCCGTCCGCGACCTCTTCGCGTATCCGGACGGCGACTTCCTCCAGGTTACGCGCCGCGACTGGGCCGTGGGCATCAAGATGCACTCGAAGCGGAACCGCGGCTACGAGTCGATCAACGACGAGAACCTCCAGGGGTGGTTCCTCAGCCACGGCTCGATGTTCCACTTCATGACGGGCAACGAGTGGAACGGGTGTTGGCCGACGCTCGACTGGACGCGTCTGCCGGGCACGACGGTGGCCGTCGAGGTGAGGAAGCAGAACGAATCTGGCTTCGTTGGCGCGCTGCGAGCCTCGCCCGAGGTCGGAATGGCGGCGATGGAGTTGAGGCGCGACGGCTTCCTCGCTCGGAAGTCCTGGCTCGTCAGCGGAGATCACATCATCTGCGTGGGCAGCGACATCGCCGGTCCCGGGCGCGTCGAAACGACCGTGCTCAACCAGCCGGTCTCCGAAGACGCGACGATGCTGATCGACGGGGAGCCCGCCCCCGCCGGCGCGTTCGACAAGACGGTCAGCCCGAGGTGGCTTTGGCTCGGCAATACCGGCTACGTGTTGCTGGGCCGGCAGCGGCTGCGCGTCGTTCGCCAGGCGCGGACGTCTGATTGGAGCTCGATCCGCGGCGATCGGCTCTACGGCCGGACGGAACCCGTGACGCGGCACTATCTGACCGCCGTCATCGAGCACGGGCAGGACTCGCGGAGCTACGCGTACGCCTTCGTTCCCAATGTGACCGCCGAGCGGATGCCGCAGGTCGCGCGTCAGCTCCCGCGGCAGTGTGCCGTCGCCCGTGACGGCGCTCATCACGTCAAGGCCGCCGACGGGGGCGTCGAGTCGATCGTGCTGTGGGGGGCCGGGGGGCTTGGGCGGGTGGAGGCGGATCGCGGGTGCGTGCTCCTGCGCCTGGGTGCCAAGTGGTGGGCGGTCGACCCGACGCAAGCCGAGGCGTCGATCCACATCGAGCTGGACGGGAAACGTCACGTCGTGTCCTCACGCGGTGGCAGGCCCGTGCCGCTCCGCTGAGTTGTCTGCGGAGGAGGATGAAGACCACCTCTCTGGGGGAAGCGACGCGCGCCGATCGCGGCCGGGGGCTTTCGGCAGGGATCACTCACATATGCAGCGACAGCGCGATGCACGCCTGTCCGGCGAAGTAGGAGGTAAGGTTCGTCGCGCGCGCCGAGGCGAAGGGACGGACGAAGCGGTTCAGGGCCAGAATCAGATCGGACAAAATGAACAGGATCGCGCCGACGAAGGCGATCGTCGCGCCCGGGGTCGGGACGTCGACGGCGTAGATCCTCACGCCGGATCGCCACCCCATCACCAGGATGACCGTGATGTAGAAGGCCACCGGTATCTTCATCGGGCCGAGCTTGGGCCAGAGGTACGCGGCCGTGCCGATGCCGAACGCGACGAAAGGCAGGGCCACCAGCACGTCCCTGTTCGACCAGCCGCCTCCGAGGCAGAAGGCCACGATGTAGAAGAGGTGCGCGATCAGGAACACGACCAGGCCGGGCATGAAGAAGCCGCGGGGCTTTTCGGGCAGCATGAGGAAGACGTCGCCGGCGAGGCTGAAGACGAGCCCGGCGATGATCAGGAGTTGGTAGAGCCCGCCCACGTCGCGTCCCACGGCGGCAAGGACGATGATGAGAATGGTGGTCAGCGGCTTGGCGACGTAGTGAAGCGTTTTCGCGTCGCGGTAGTTGGTCACGATCGTGACCGCCGTCGTCAGTGCGATCGCACACACCAGAATGGTTGCAGCCACGCGTTTCTCCGATTGAACGCCGCGGATTCAGGTAAGGCGATCCGAACGACGGCGCAGGCCGTGGTCGTTCGCGCCACGCGGCAATAGCCTAGGCGGCATGGGTCATCAATTCAATCATCACGGAGAGGCGGGGTGCGAGCCCGGCAGGCGTGGAGGGCTCGCCCGGTCGGGATGGGCGGTCGGATCAGGCAGAGGGCGTCTGCGTCGTTCTGGGGTCCTTCGACGCCTTTGCTTTCTGCTGCTGCTTGGTCGGCACCGTGAGGATCTGGCCGCAGTGCCCGCAGCGGACTCGATGGCCGCGCGTGGTGTCAGGAACCTGCAGGACGCGCCTGCATCTGAGATTCGGGCAGAGGAGCGTGACGAGCATGAGAGGTCCCCCGTGACTTCGCACGACCAGGGGTCTCGCCCTGGCATGCCGTGCAATACGGACAATCGGCACTTCATGTGTGGTATCGGATAGGAAACCGGCTCACTTCAGGAGAAAGGTGAGGCTTGGGGCCATGCCCGCTTAGGGGATGCTCCCCGGTGGCTCATGGGGTGGTCCGGTAAGATCCCCGCGCACATCGCGGACTTGCGGTTTGTGTCTGAAGGCGAAGGCGTTTCGCACGTCGCCGTCGATCAGGCGGATTCCTTCTGACGTTCCTCGTCAACGGAGTCGAAGAGTTGTTCCTCGCGTCTGGCCACGGCCCCCGTCACGACGTACTTGCCGCGTCCGTGGTGCTCGGGCAGCTCGAACATCACGTCGGTCATCAGCTCTTCGATGATGGCCCGCAGTGCCCGGGCGCCGACGTCGCGCTCCAAGGCCTTCTCGGCGATCTCCCGAAGCGACTCCTCCGAGAACTCCAGCGAGCAGTCCTCGAACTCGAAGAACCGCTGGTACTGCTTGACCAGGGCGTTCCGCGGCTCGGTGAGGATCTGCACGAGGGCGTCCTGGTCCAACGGACCCAGGACCGTCGTGACCGGCAAGCGGCCGATCAGCTCTGGGATCATACCGAACTTGACGAGGTCGTCCGGGCTGACCTGTTGAAGGATCTCGAGCGTCTCGGCCGTGTGGATGTCCGTCGCCTGTTCCGACTCGCTGGTGAAGCCGATGTTCTTCTGGCCCAGTCGACGTTTGATGATGTCGACCAGTCCGGTGAAGGTCCCGCCGCAGACGAACAGGATCTGGCTGGTGTCCATCTGGATGTACTGCTGCTCGGGATGCTTGCGTCCGCCCTGCGGCGGGATGTTGGCGATGGTGCCCTCGAGCATCTTGAGCAGCGCCTGCTGGACGCCCTCGCCGCTGACGTCGCGCGTGATGCTGACGTTCTGCGTGGTTCGCCCGATCTTGTCGATCTCGTCAATGTAGATGATGCCTCGCTGGGCGGCCTCGAGGTCATAGTCGGCGGCCTGCAGGAGCCTGAGCAGGACGTTCTCGACGTCCTCGCCGACGTAGCCCGCCTCGGTCAGCGTCGTGGCGTCCGCGATGGCGAACGGCACGTTCAGGAAGGTCGCCAGGGTCCTGGCGAGATAGGTCTTGCCCACGCCCGTCGGGCCGATGAGCAGGACGTTGGACTTCTCGATCTCGACGTCATCGTCTCCGGCGGTGTCCGCGTGGGTCAGCCGCTTGTAGTGGTTGTGGACCGCCACGGCCAGGACCTTCTTGGCGTCGACCTGGGCGATGACGTACTGATCGAGGTATTCCTTGATCTGTCGAGGGGTCGGGATGGTGCCGAACAGGGGTTGAGTGGCACTGACCTTTCGCCGCTCCTGCTTGATGATGTTGTGGCAGAGATCCACGCACGAAGCGCAGATAAACACGTCGCCGGGCCCTTCGACCATCGGCCCGGTGTCGCGGTGGCTCTTCCCGCAGAAGCTACATACGCTTCCGCGACGACCCCGCTTGCCCCCCGACGAACCGCTTCGACCATCCGTTGGCATTCAAACATCCTTCTGATCACTCGGTCATCGACCGTGATATCATACGAGGCGGGCAATCCGTTGCATAGAACGTATCGGTAGGTCCGATAGCCCGCTTCAGCAAGAAACCGAGCTTCTCCATGTCTCCCACGGAGCGAGAACCGCGGCGGGTCCTAGATCCCGCCGGCGCCGTCGTTGGCCTGGGAACCCAACCCCAAGACGGAGCGTCGCATGCTCTCGTACTCCTCGTCCGATAGCTGCCCCTCCTGGTGCATCCGCCGGACGTCGGCCAACGTGAACCCGGGCGTCTCCCGCGGCCGCCGCGTGAGGATCCGGCGTCTGTATGCCAGCATGACGACGCCCAGCAGCACCACAAGGAGCAACACGATCAGGATCAGGATGACGGCTTCACCGGCGGCGGCAACACTGGCCAACATGGTGATCCCGATACGCGGCTCCCGGACGGGGGCCACCCTCACGGAGGTCCGTCGCCTTGCGAGGCTCCAGCCGCTGTCCGAGCGGCAGTGGGCCTCCGGCAGTAGCCCGTGATCGCCACGTCCATGGGCCCGGTAGGATTCGAACCTACGACCGATCGGTTATGAGCCGACTGCTCTAACCGCTGAGCTACGGGCCCGAGCTCGGCCCGTATGCTCGACGGGCCACCTCCTGAGAGCCGGCAATTCGGAGTCTCCGACACACACAGGCCGATCCGCAAGCCCTACCGGCCGAATGAATACGGAGCGTCGGCCCGCTTGCCCGCCCCGAGGCCTCGACCGGCCGAGCGACCGATAAGCCCCGGTCCTCTCTACTTTATACGGCCGGGGCGATCGGTCTTCAACTCGATTCTGCCAATTCGCGAGTCCCAGAGCGGTCGGCCTGACGGACTTTGACGTTCTGGATGCCTTTGAAGCTAACCTTGCCCCCTTCCAGGTCCGATGAACTCTTCTGAGACTTTAGGTGTCGACAAGGATGTCTTAAGGCCCCTGTGGAAGGTCCGAGAATCACCAAGGAAAGAGGGGTATGGCTGAACCTGTCGATCTGTGCATCATTGCCGAGCCGAGCACCCTATGTGACGCCCTGGTCGATCGTCTGGGTCGCGAGGGGTACGAGATCCGCGTGGCCAAGACGGGGCCCGACGGCATCGAGTTGGCCCGCAGCGACCCGCCGCGGGTCATCCTGTGCGACTGGAACGTCGGCGACCTCGACGGAACGGAGATCTGCTGCCTCCTGCAGGCCGATCCGATCACCGCAGACTCGTACGTCATCCTGCTGGCCGAGGAGTACACGAGCCAGGCCTGTGCCAGGGTCCTTGCGGCCGGGGGCGACGACCTGGTGGGCAGGGACCGCCCCTTCGACGAGCTCCTCAGCCGCGTCCGCGTCGGCATCCGCATGTGGAACCTGCAAGCGGGACTGAAGCGGACGGCCATCACCGACGGCCTGACCGGGCTGTACAACCACAGACACTTCCTCAACGTCATCGACAGCGAGTTCGCGCGAAGCCGGCGCTACGGCAGCCGGCTCAGCCTGATCCTGCTCGACCTGGACCTGTTCAAGGCCGTCAACGACATCTACGGGCACCAGATCGGGGACATGGTGCTCCGGCAGGTCGGGCAGGCCCTCAACGACTCGGTCCGTGACTCGGACACGGTCGCCCGGTACGGGGGCGAGGAGTTCGCCATCGTCGCCCCGGAGGCCACGCTCGCCCAGGCGGAGGAGTTGGCCGACCGGCTCCGGCAGCGGATCGCGGACATCGAGTGCCCGGAGGAGATGCACGGGAATCGGATCACGGCGTCCTTCGGCGTGGCCAGCGACGAAGACTCGCACGTGGACACGGCCAGCGCGCTGGTCGGCCTGACGGATCAAGCCCTGTACGCCGCCAAGCGAACGGGACGCAATCGCATCGTCAGTTGCGCGCAGTTGCCCGGCCTCGTGGAGACCGGCGCCCACGATCCCGTCGAGGTGGAGCAGTTGCGGCGGCAGGTGGCCTCGCTGAGCGTGCAGGCCAAGGAGGCTTACGTTCAGAGCATCTGGGCGTTGGTGCAAGCCTTGGAAGCGCGAGACAAGTACACCGCGCGACACTCGCAAAACGTCACGTTTTTCGCGGAACAAATCGCCCGGCGGATGGGGCTCAGCCCCGCCCTGACGCGGAGCGTTCGTCTGGCGGCCATGCTGCACGACATCGGCAAGATCGGCGTGCCGGACAGCGTGCTGATGAAACCGGGCCCGCTCACGGAGGAAGAACGAAGCATCTTGCGGTCGGTGCCTCAGCTCAGCGCGAACATCGTCGACCACATGAGGATTCTGCAGGCCGAGCTGCCCATGATCCGGCATCAGCACGAGAACTTCGACGGATCGGGCTACCCGATGGGCCTTGCCGGCAATCAGATCCCGATTGGGGCCCGCATCCTGATGGTGGCCGAGACCTTCGACGCCCTCACCGCGGATCGCGTGTTCCGCCCGTCGCGAAGCGTGGGCGAGGCGCTAAAGGAGATACGCACACACTCGGGCACGCAATTCGATCCCAAGGTGGTCGAGGCCCTGGCGAGCTGCCTGGAGGAGCAGGAGGCCGGGATCCTGGAGTACATCGATTCCAGCCGCGAGGCCCTCAAGAGCGGCATGCCCCCCGTGCTCGCGGCCATGATGAAGGATTGAGCCGCGCCGAAAGCTCCCCGCGCACGGCCGAACCCTCTCACCGAGCAAGGTCGCTCTCGTCCCGGCATGAAGCGGCTCAGGGATTGGACGGCGGCTTTCGAATGGCCTCCCCGGGAACGTGACGAAGGCCATGTCCCGGCCCACTGCTGGGGAGCGACGTCGGCAGCTCCATGCTCTGAAGCTCTCGCATCCGCCGCGCGATCGCCTCCCGACGCTCACGGGTGAACCGGCGGACCTCCCTCGGCAAGCGACGGTCGTCCAACCTCAGGGCCGTGTCCAACTGAGCGACGGCCTCGTCCAGCAGCTTGCGATCGCGGTGCGCCATCGCCTTGAGAACCAGCACTTCCGCATAGTCGATCCGCAAGGAGGGCAGCTCGGGATAGCGGCGCACGGCCTCGTCCGTCGCCATGACCGCGAGGTCCACGTCGTTCGGATCGTGCTTGACCGTGTACCGCATCGCCAGGGCGCCGGCGAGGGTCCGGTAATTGCGATTGTCCTCGGCGTCCCTGTTCACGGCCTTCAGCGCGGCGGCGACGGCCACCTCGGCAAGATCGAGATCGTCCGTGCGCGCTCGCTGCAGTTCCGCGACCGCCCAACTCGCCAACTCCGCGGGGGCGACGGGGTCGATCGGATCCGCCCGCGTCGCCTCCTCGTAGGACGCCAGCGTGTCCCGCGGGATCTCGGACTCGCGGGCGCGCTGCAACCAACTCGTGGCGGAGATCACGGGCGGAAGCACGACCGGCCAGTACATGACCGCCGCGACCAGGACGACCGAGGAGATCAGGCCCGCCTTGGACTTCAGGGATCTCGACGAGGCGTCCTGCTTCATCGGCTTGGGAGCCGCCTCGTCCGGACGGGTGGAGGGGGCCGAAAGCCGACGAACGCTCATTGCCACGCCCGCCAGCGCGAAGAACGTACAAGCCGTTCCGGGATAGATCATCGAGAACGAAATCATGTTGTGCAGCATGACGGCAAGCAGCGCCGCGGCGAGACCGCCGGAGATCACCAGGGCGTCGTCCTCGAAGCGCGTGGGCTGGTCGGAATCGAGCGACAGGCCCATGTAGGCAATCGCCCAGATCATGGACGGCGCGAGGGCCCAGATCACCCACAGTTGAGGCGGGCCCGCGATGGACCGAGCGATCAACACGCCGATCAGGACGGGCAGGCCCCATAGAACGACGACGCCGGGACTCGGCGATCTGTCGGTGATCCGCGGCCCTCCGGACTCCTGCCGCGATCCGGGGGGCGCCACCAAGGCGACGGAGATCACGACCAGGAGCAGTACCGTGCCCGCCAGGCCGAGCGCACCCCATTCCGTGACGACCGAAACGAGGTAGTTGTGCGGGTCCCTGACCTCTTCGGGCGCTTCGGCGGGTTTGTAGCGAAGGTAATGCCGATCGAAGTTGCCCGCCCCGACGCCGAGAATCGGATGGGACGCGACGATGCGGGCGGCGCCGGTCCAGTACTGCCACCGGAACCCCAGCGACCCGCGGGGCAACCCGCCCCGAACCAGACCGTAGAGCACGACCGCCACGATCAGACCGATCGCGGCCAGCCAACCGGCGCCGAGCACGAGTCGCCATCGCCGAGCGGCCGCGGCTCGCATCCGGGGCCACAGACGTCCCAACAGCCACAACGCCCCCCAGCCGAATCCACACAGGGCGCCGGCCAGGATCGCGCCGCGGCTGCCGCTCAGCCAGACGACAACGGCCATTACGCCTGCCGCGATCAGCGCAATGACGCCGAAGACCCTTCGCATGGGCTTGCGCTGCGCCCTGAAGCGCGACAGCCCCAGCGCGACCGTGGCCAGGCAGCACGCCATGAGATAGCTTCCGGCGATGTTGCTGTGGGAGAAGAACCCGCTGACCTCCCCGGCCAGGGCCCTGCGCTCAAGGAGCTGCAGCATCGGATCGTCCGCCTGGATCCGCCCGGACTGAACGGCCTCGTCCTTCTGCTGCTGAATCCACTGAAGGGTATCCTCCAGCTCGAAGACCTGGGTAATGCCGAAGGCGGCGAAGCTCACCGCGGTGGCGCCGATCGCCGCCAGGATCCATCGAACCTGCCACCAACGCCGCACGGTCTGCACGATGACGATCAGGACCAGGACCGCGCACAGACGATTGATCGACTCGTTGAGGGCCAGTCGCAGATTGCTGGCGCGGGTCATGGACGCCGCCGCCGCGAGCGTCAGCAGCATCAGGACCGGCAGGAGACCTCTGTAGCGACGATGCCAACCGCCGCGAACGGCGGCGGCCATCGCGCAACACCCCGTCGCCGCGAGGATGAGCCCGTTGAGGACGAGCGACGTCGCCGGTCCGGCGCCACCGATCTGGACGGGCCCGCCCTGCAGGCGGTTGACGACGCTCAACTGCTCGGACTCCGACCGTTCCTGCAACGTCGCTCGCCCGCAGATCGTCACGAGCACGAGTATCAGGGCCAGATGCTCCAATCGCATCGGCCAGGGGCTCTCGGTCTGGGATGGGGTCTTGGACTTACGCGTCATGTCGGGGAGCCCGCTCCAGAAGGGCGATGATCAGGACGACGGCCAGGCACTGGATACCCACCAACACGGCCTCGGTCCACGTGGCGCGTCCGAGCATGATCGCCGAGAGCCCCGTCGCCGCCGAAGCCAGGTAGATCGTCAGGACCGCCGCTCGCTGGGACATGCCGCGCTGCACCAGCCGGTGAGAGAAGTGACGCCGGTCTCCCTGGAAGATCCTGGCGCCGCTCCGCCGGCGCAGCCAGATCACGCTGGCCGTGTCGTAGATGGGGACGGCCAACACCACCACCGGCGCCAGCATGCCGAAGGGCGTGCCGCCCGAGGCCGGGTCGACGAACGTCGTCATGACGGTCACGACGGCGAGCATATATCCGATCACGAGGCTTCCGGAATCGCCCATGAAGATCGTGGCCGGCGGGAAGTTGTGGAGCAGGAAACCCGCCACGGACCCGATCAGCATGCACGTGACGGCGGGGACGAAGATCTGCCCCGTCCTCACGGCCGAGACGGCGAAGATCGCCCCGGCCACGCAAGCGACGCCGCCGGCCAAACCGTCCATGTTGTCCATCAGGTTGAAGGCATTGGTGATGCCGACGATCCAGACCACCGTCACGACGCCGGCCAGTGCCGGGCCGAGCAGCGTCATCGCGCGAATGTCGAATCCGACGACGAGGACGGACGCGACCAGAATCATGAACGCGAGCTTCACGAGCGCGGGAAGCGGTCGTCGATCGTCGACCAACCCCAGAACGTGCAGGACGATCGCCCCGAGGAGAATGGCCGCCGCCGCGGGGGTCTTGTCGACGACGCCGCTCAGGTGTCGAGCGGCCGAGGCGGGCAGCCACGACGGCGTCCCCAGCGACCGCATCGCCCAGGCCAGCGCTAGCGCGGCCGCCAGCGGCACGATCAGCGAGACGGTGATCGCGATCCCGCCCCCCAGCGCGACCGGGCGGTCGTGCTGCTTGTGCCCGCCGGGACGATCGACGAACCCTCGCCGCAGCGCCCACCGCCGCACGACGCGCGTGACGACGACCGACATCAGGAACGGAGCGGCTAGGCAGATGCAGAACAGCCAGGCCATCTGGCACTCCCTCTCGAGCCGGGGGCTGCCCGGCCGACGTCGCCGCTCGGCGACGTCACGTCGCGGCCAACTGCTCCATCAGACGTTGTCGAACCTGCAGGAAGAACGGGTGATACGCCTGGCCCGCGTAGTCCGGATACGTCCAAGGCCAGGGCTCCCACTTGCCCTTGACGAACTTGAGCGTGACCTCGGCGTAGATGCCCCGCTGGAGGTAGATCCGATGGGCGTGGTCCTTCGTGGTGGCCAGGACCATCTTGCTCAGGCCGACGAAACCCGGATCCAGGTTGACCACGCGCTGATCCTTCGGGCGGAGGCAGTCTTCGGCCATCCGGGCCTCCAGGTCTATCGTCAGGCGTTTGATCTCGGCGAGGCGCTCTTGCGAGATGAGCTCCGCGAAGCTCACGAACCAGCGTTTCAGGTCGGGCCCCATCTCCGGTTCATAGTAGTCCGTGCTGTCGAAGGGCCAGACGTCGCTGGTCAGATCGGTCTCGCCGAACGCACGGGTCATGAGCTTCCGCGCGCGACGCATCAGGTCATGATCGGGTCCGATCATGCCGCAGATGAGCTTGACCCTGCGAGGCGGTCGTATCACTCCCATGGGCCTCAGTGTATCGCAACCCGCAGGCGGGTCAACGCGGCGCGGGGCTCGAGGGCGATCGGCTCAGCGCCCGTTCTTCTCGGCGACGTCCCGGACGATCCGCATGGCGTCGTCCAGCGAGTCGACGATTCGCATCAGACGGCTGACGCGGGTGGACGTCAGGAGATCTCGAATCTCCGGGCGAGCGCCGCAAATCACCAGGCCGCGCATATCGCCGAAGAGCTTGCGCCGCCACTCCAGGAGCTTGCTGAGGAAGAAGGAGGTGACGAAGTGAACGCGCGACAGGTCGACCACACAGCCGATCTGACCGAGGGTCAGCAGCCTCGCGATGGCCGTGGTAAGCCGGTCGAAAGGCTCTCGGTAGTCGCCGTCCTCGCTGTAAGGAGCCATCATGCCGGAGAACCTCAGCACGATGACGTGATTGCGGACATAGAGCTGGAGGTCGGGGGGGTTGGACCTACGGATGACCTCGATGGCGGCGGTCGTCCGCCTGAGCGATTCGTAGTGAGCGGCCGCCTCCTCGTGGTCGGGGTAACGGTCCAGGATCTGCTTGAATTGAAAGGAGGCTTCGGAGGGGCAGCCCTGGCCCATCCACGCCTTGCCCAGCAGCAACCTGGCTTCGGGCCAGTCGTGCCCGAGCTGCAGGGCGCGTCGGGCGGCGGCGGCGGCGTCCTCGTAGCCGCCCTGCCCATACAGATACTCGGCAATGCGCAGGTGGACGTGCGGATCGTCGGGGGCCGCGAGGAGCTCCTCACGAAGCTTGGCAAGCGTGGCGTCATCCATGAACGGCATCCGATCGCACGGTCTCAGCGTCTCATCGGCGTCAGTATGGCGACGATGACGGGCCCCCGCAAGGCGGTCACGGCGTCCAAGGCGCTTCAATTGACCCTTCGAAGCCACCACAGGCTGAGCAGCCGTCCGAACGTGCTGATGACGAACAACAGGTGGAGTCCGGTGAAGGTAAAGGCGCCCAATGTCCAGAAGGACGGGCCCGCTTTGTGGGCGATCGCCCCCCCTACCATCGGGGCGACCGCCTGCGTCACGCATCCCAGACTTCGGTAGACGCTGATGTAGATCGAGCGACGGCGCCGGGGCGCCATCTGCATGGCCATCGTCATCGGGCCGATATCACAAGCGCTCCCAAAGACCCGGACCAGGATGACCACGAAGATCAGCCACCACAAACCCGGAGTGATGGGGATCCACAGCAGGGGGAAGAGGGCCATCACGAAGCCGGCCCGCAACAGCACGCGCTTGGTCCCCCACCGATCGGCCAGCCGACCCCAGAGCGGAGCGGACGCCATCCCCACGAGCATGCTGATGATGTCGGTCGCGGCGACCAGGACGTAGCCCATCGGTCGATGGCGCAGGCCGAGATAGTCCAGCATGTACAGGTGGAAAAACATCCCCGCCATGGGCATCGCCAGCGTCCAGAGACAGAAGAACACGATGAATCGGCGGAACCTGGCGTCGCGAAGCGGCAGCGTAACGGCCACCCACTGCAGCCTTGGGCTGAGCCTCTCCGACATCGGCGGCTCCGGCGCCTTGGCGATCAGGAACAAACCAATGACGCCCAGCCCCGTGCCGAACAGGATCAGGTACTGGAAACCGGGAATCGGATCGTGTCCGGTGTACCGCCAGAACTCGAGGTAGGCGGCGTACGCCAACATGGTGACGATACCGGCGCATTGCATGACGGCGGAACGCCAGCCGATGAATCTCCCCAGCCGAGCCTTGGGGATCAGGTCGCTCATCCAACTCTGTCGCGCCGTCTCCGAGGCCGTCCCCGTGATCGCGCTGAGGACGAGCGCAAAGAACATGACCCACATCACGCCGCCGGGTGTCACGTTCCACAGGACGAGCAGCGGGGCGGCGGCCAGACAGACGCGGAAGAACCGAGTCGCGCCCAACCCGACCAGGCAGAACCGCCGGCGCGAGCCGATCCAAGTCAGCAAGGGCACGACGAGGAGCTGAAGGGAGCCGCCGACGAAGACGGCCCCGGCCAGCTTGCCGTACTCGAATTCATTGGCACCCAGGGCCAGGGCCAGAGCGGCCAGATACATCCCACTCGACGAGGTCGCCATGGCGCGAGCGAGCGCCGACTCGGCGAGCAAGAGCCGTTCTCCCCGTCGCTGATCGTTTGGGGACAAAGGGTCTCGACCGGAGGCAGGCATAACCCCATGATGGTATCAGATTCGGAGCGAGCGCGCAAAAAGAAGGGCCGCACCGGAGGAGAATGCGGCCCTGAGGTCTTGTCGAGTTCCCTCGACGATGGAGATTGGTAAGGAGGTCTGGGGTTTCGTGTTCTGATACTCATACGCCCACCCGCCCTCGTCGGTTCGACCGAGACCCAAAAATCTCGCCGAATCCGCGAGGGCCCCGCCGTGCTCGCACACCCCGAGCCCAGGAACCCGGACATAAAGCTTTTCTCTGCAATCGATTAAGGATATGGCCGCCGCCTGTCCCGACCCGCCGAAGGCCTCGAGCAGGCGCTGGAATGTGGATCGCGCAGAAAGAAGGCCGCACCGGAGGAAAGTGCGGCCTGTTGGAGTCCGTCGAGTGATAATTGGGGGTTCACTCGACCGTAAGGGGTAAGGAGGTTGGGAGTCTGTTGTTCTTCTGATCATGATACGAGGGGGCTCGCGAGGAGTTCGCCGCGGTCCCGCTTTTTTTTTGCGATCGCCCTTATTGGACGTTCGCCGCCGGGAGCGTCCGTTGACACGTCTCGCGGGAACCTTAGGATCTGCGCGGTTCGGGCAATCGCGGATCGACGACCAAGCCATGGAGGACGGCGTGCCACGGAGCAGACGGATCTTGCTGACGGGAGGGCCCGGCGGGGGAAAGACGACACTGAGCCGTGAGCTTCGCGCCGAGGATCCCTCCGTCGATCGCTGGCTGCGGGTCCCCGAGGCCGCGACGCTGCTCATCTCCGCGGGATTGAGACCGGGGACGAAGCGGTTTCAGATCGGCGTCGTCCGCCTCCAGCTCATCCTGGAGGACGCCGTCGCCCTTGCGGCCGGGCCGGAAGCGTCCGGCGCGGGCAAGGTCCTGATCTGCGATCGCGGCACGCTCGATTCGCTGGCGTACTGGCGGCATGGCGGATGGGACGACCAGGAGTTCTTCGATCTGACGGAGATGAGTCTGGACGAACACGTGCGCCGATACGACGGGGTGCTCCACCTGCAGACCTCCGCGATCGGGGCGGCGGCGCACTACGTCCGGGGCGCCGAGGCCGGTCGTCATGAATCCCCCGAAGAGGCCGCCGTCGTCGATTCGCTCTGCGCCGAGATCGCCGGGAACCATCCGCGGTACGCGCTGATCGAGAACCGCGGTCGAGACTGGCCCGCCAAATCGCAGGCGGCCAAGCAGACCCTTCAGGCGTGGCTCGAGCAGCCGGACTGGTGAAGCGTCGCAAGGCAGCCGCCTTGAAGACGAGGGAAACGGGACGCTTCGAATAGACGTTTCCGGATCGGCGGTCCTGGCTGGCAGAGGAATCAGGTAACTCAGGTCTCGAGAGAATCCTCGCTCTCTGTTCGCGGGAAGTCACGGATGTGGTATCATGACCGTCGGACGGTAATCGTGGTCCGAGGTGACGGCATGCAACGGACGCTAACCATCGAATACGGAGACGATATCCTCGTCGGACTGGGACTGTCTCCGGATCAGTTCTCACGAGAGGCAAGGTTCCTTCTGGCGGCGAAGCTATACGAGCTCGGCAAGTTGACCTCCGGGCAAGCCGCCTGCTTGGCCGGCAGGAATCGCGTCGAGTTTCTTCTCTCGCTCACCAACGCGGGAATCCCCGTCAGCAATCTCACGGCGGAGGAAGCGGACGTGGAAGCAGATTTCGCCCGTCATGGATGATCGCATCGTCATCAACACGGGTCCCTTGATCGCCTTCGCGCGTGCGGACGCACTCGACGTGCTCCGGCAACTCCCAATCCAGTTCATTTGCCCGCGCGAGGTGGAGCAGGAGATCAAGGCGGGCGCCGCGCTCGGCTACCCGGTTGTACTGCCGCCATGGCTAACCATCATTCAGCTTGGCAATCCCCTGGACCCGGTGGCTCTCGCTGCCCTGGATCCGGGGAGGCAGCCGTCATTCGCATCGCCATCCAAGAGGACATCCGCCGGGTCTGCATGGACGACCGCAAGGGACGAAGGGCCGCCTTGGCAGTAGGTTTGGATGTCGTGGGATCGCTCGGGTTGCTGGCGCGTGCCAAGCAACTCGGCATCGTGTCAGCGGTTCGCCCTCTGGTCGAACGCTTGTCGAACGAGGGAGCCTGGTACAATGCAGAGCTGCTCCGCCGATTCTTCGGGGCAATCGGAGAGTGAGCCCCCCGGTTGGCCAACCGCTGACCCAAGATGAGCCGCTGGTTCCTGAAAGGAGCCGGATACAGTTGTCGGAAGCCAGAAATCACGATACCGGAACGGGCGAGAGGCCCATGCTAAGCGAGCGCGAACTCACGCACGCTCGCTACAGCCACTTCTCGAAGAACTCGATCACGACGTCATGATTGAAGACGTCCGCCCCGCCATGGATATCCAGCGCGAAGCGATCCTCGGCCTTGCAGAGGCGGTACAAATCGCTTAGGCGCTGGCCGATGGTCTCGATCTCTTCGACGGGAATCACACTGCCGCGGCGTCCGGCTTGGATGCAGAGCGGACGGCGCACGAGACATGAGAAGATCGAGGCGTGATCCACCAGCGCCCTGCTGTCGATCATGGCCGGCGCCCCGACTCGCGGCCCCAGCAACGTCGCGGCATCGTAGCGGCGAAGCGCGGTGGCCGCGGCCGCGGAGACCCGGTCTTCCACGGAGACCAGCCAACTCAAAGCCCGGGCGCCTTCGCCCATCCCGCCGATGCCGATCCGATCGCGATCGACGTCGGGCCGCGTTTCGAGGTAGTCAATGAGCCGGATCAGGTCCGCCACGCAGCAACCGGCATAGGTTCGCCCGATCCGCAGATAGACGGCCGCCAGGCGGGCGACCGAGTTTCGCCACAACGCCTCGGCGGGACTGCCGTCGAGGTACTGTCGGTCGTCCTGGAGCATGAGGCGTCCGTAACCGCGCAGCTCCGGAGCGGCCACGACGAATCCGGCGCGGGCCCAACGCTCGGCGTAGTCATATCGGTACTGTTGGACGTGCCGCCTGGCGTGCTCATCGGTCGCGAGTCCGACGACGTCGACGGCGCCCCGCCCCTCTCCGTGCAGGGCGATCAGCGTGCGTCCGTTGTCCGGGCCGGTCGGCCTGAGCATGTAGACGGGAAGCCAGAAATCGCACTCGGTCTCCAGGGCGATCAGCTCGACTTGGACGCCCCGCCGGCTCTCGGTCTCCAAAACCTCCGCCCGCGGGTTGGCGTAGACGGGCGGAAGGTCGAGGCGCATCGCGCGACGCAAGCGTTGCCGGCGCTCGACCTGCCATCGCCAGAATTGCTCGGCGGAATGGCCCTGGAACCAATAGTCCTGAAGATACTCATCGAGCCGTCGGTTGATCTGCTTCTCGACCGAGAAGTCGGGAGTGTCTGACATGCTGACCGAACTCGCCTTCGGCACGCATCGCCGTGACAATTCATGTTAACAACGAGCCAATCGCGGTCCAAGCCTTTTGAGGGCAATCCGCGCGGTCGAACGGTTGAGACGTCGTGGCCCCTTCTCGCTACAATGATCGCTTCGCGCCGAAAGGGCCACGCCATGGGCAAACAGACGACCAAGAAGAAGGAACCCGCCAAGCCGAGGTTCCGTCTGCCGCCGCGACTGCGGCAGGCGGACTGGATTCTGCCATGCGCCGTGGCGTTCCTGGCAAGCTTCTGCGTCATGGTGGTGGAGCTGGTCGCGGGGCGGATGATCGCCCGGCATCTGGGCGCGTCGCTTTACACGTGGACGTCCGTCATCGGCGTCGTCCTGACGGGCCTGGCCGTCGGCAACTACGTGGGAGGGCGTCTGGCCGATCGTTACCCGCCGGCCCGATCGTTGTCGGTGCTGTTGATCCTTTCCTCATTGCTGTGTCTGTTGTCCTTGCCGCTGAATCGAGCCGTGGGAGGATGGGAATCGCTGGGATCCTTGGGCTGGTCCACTCGGATCGCGATCCACGTGGGGCTGGTCTTTCTCTGGCCCGCGATGCTCCTGGGGACGGTCGCCCCCGTCGTGGCCAAGATGGCGTTGGATCAGGGCCGGGCCACGGGGCGGACCGTGGGCAACGTCTACGCCTGGGGTGCGATCGGGAGTATCGTCGGGACGTTCCTGACCGGCTACTGGTTCATCGCGGCCATGGGCTCGACCGCGACGATCGGGCTCGTCAGCGGGCTCCTGGGCGTTACGGGCGCCGCGCTGGCCTTCGGCTCGTGGCTGAGTCGCGTGTGGAGCGGAACGCTGATCCTCCTGGCCCTGCTCCTGGTAAGCCCGTGGTCCTGGGCGCGAGCGGCCACGGTCGATCTCGGTCTCCGCGAACCGTTGCCCAACGACGTCGTCTTCCAGACCGAGAGCGCGTACAGCTTCATCCGGGTGATCGAGGAGTCGGACGAGCCTCAGCTTCGCTCGCTCTGGCTCGACAGCCTCATCCACAGTTGGGTCCTCATGGGAGATCCGAACAGGCTGTTCTACGACTACGAACGACTGTACGCCGCCGTGACGCATCGCCTCGCGCGCGGAGGCAAACCGCTGCGCACGCTCTTCCTCGGGGGCGGCGGGTATACGTTCCCTCGATACGTCGAAGCCACCTGGCCCGGCAGCGAGATCGACGTGGCCGAGATCGACCCGGAGGTCACGATCGCGGCTCGAACGGCGCTCGGGCTCGAGCCCGACGCCGGCATCCGCATCCGCCACATGGACGCCGCGAACTACGTGGACGACCTCCTGCGGGATGCCGAGGCCGGCAGCCCCCCCCGCCGCTTCGACTTCATCTACGGCGACGCCTTCAACCACTACGTCATCCCATTCCACCTGACCACGGTCGAGTTCAACGAGAAGCTCCGCAAGCTCCTGGCGGACGACGGCGTCTATATGCTCAACGTCATCGACGTCCTGGCCACGGGTCGGTTCCTCGGCGCGATCGTTCGGACGTTGAGGGAGACGTTCGAGCACGTCTGGGTTTTCCGAGGTCGCACGGGCCTGGCCGCCCTGGACCCGACGTCGCGCGACACGTTCGTCGTGGTGGCCGGTCGGGTGGGCGTCGACCTCTCGTCCCGCGACGGCGACAACGGAAACACTTGGCCGGGGACCCTCCTGTCCCCCGAGCAGGTGGCCGAGCTCGAGGCCAGGTCCGGCGGGCTCGTGCTCACGGACGACTACGCCCCCGTCGAGAGCCTGCTGGCCCCCGTGTTTCGACGGGAGTCGGCCGAGCAATGCCATAAGCTCAACGACGTCGGGCTCGCGCTGGCCATGCGCGGCAAGTTCGAGCAGGCGGCGGCGTACTATCGTCGCGCGCTGCGGATCCGCCCCGACTTCGCCGAGGCGCGGAGCAACCTGGGCTGGGCCCTCTTCAAGCAGGGCGAGCCCGAGCGAGCCCTGGCGATGCTCCGTCAGGCCGTCGAGCTCAAACCGGCGCTCCCCTCGCCCCACAACAACATGGGATGGATCTACTACCAACAGGGACGGCTCGTCGAGGCGATCGAGGCCTTTGGGCGAGCCTTACAGTGCAAACCCGACTTCGCGCTGGCCCGCAATAACCTCGGTCTGGCCCTGGCCGCGCGCGGTCAGATCGCCGAGGCCATCGAGCAATATCGCGAGGCCCTTCGCATCCAACCGTCCTTCGCGGAGGCCCACTACAACCTGGGCGCAGCCTTGGCTCAGTCGGGCCAAGTCGAGCAAGCGATGGCGGAGTACCAGCACGTGCTGGCGTTGAAGCCGCAACACGCCGAAGCGCGCAACGATCTCGGCTGGTTGCTCCACAAGCAGGGACGCGACTCCGAGGCGGAGCCCCATCTTCGAGCCGCCGTCGTGGCGGATCCGACGCTTGATCGCGCCGCCAACAACCTGGGCGTGGTCCTCACGGCCCAGGGCAAGCTGGATCAGGCCGTGCCCGTCCTGGCCGAGCTGCTGCGTCGCCGCCCGGGCCACGTCGAGGGCTGCAACAATCTGGGCATCGCCTTCGCGCGATCGGGCAAGACGGATCAGGCGATCCGGTGGTTCAACGAGGCGCTGCGATTCAAGCCCGACCACGGCCCCGCCCGGGACAATCTGCTGACCCTCTACCTTCGAGACAAGCAGTACGACCGGGCCATCGAGCTGCTCCGGGCCGCGATGAAGCACTCTCCGGAGGAACCGGGCGTCCTGAGCAATCTGGCCTGGCTGCTGGCCACCTGCCCCGACGACGCGCTGCGCAATGGCCAGGAGGCCGTCCGATTGGCCCGACAGGCCAGCGAGCTGAGCGGCGATCGGAGCGCCCGCGTGCTGGACAGCCTGGCAGCGGCGTACGCCGAGACGAGGCAATTCGCCGAGGCGGCCGCCACGGCCCGACAGGCCCTGGACCTCGCTAAGAGACTTAATCAGAAAGAGTTAACGGAATCCATCGCGGACCGCCTCAGAGGCTACCAGGCGGGAAAGCCGTATCGTCACGGCAAGTAGCGGGCAGCCGCCCCCGAGTTCGTGCAGGGATTTGGGGGGTACCGGCTTGTCCGCGTCGGACGGGGGAAGTACAGTAAAGTAGGTACTAGCTTCTGTCACACCGTCGCACGCCATCGCGCCGGGTCTCGCGTCCGGCGATGGAGAGGGAGAGTAGGTCCATGCGTTCGTTCATCCGCTTGCTGTTCGTCAATCGTTTGGCGGTCATCGTTTGTGTCTTGACCCTTTCCGGGAGCTTGGCCTGGGGGCAGGTGGACTTCTCGGTCTACCGAAGTCTCGGCGACAGCCTGACGCACGGGACCCAGGGCGGCAAGGTCGTCGACTACCGCACCCAGCCGCACGCGTACCCCGTGCTCCTTGCCGAGAAGATGGGCACCGAGTTCCCGCTGGCGCTGCTGACGATCTCGACCGGATCGGACGAGCAGACACAGATCAACGCGCCGAACTACGTCCACGGAGCCAACCTGGCCGTCAACGGCGCGCAGCTCAGCGACGCCCTGTACCGAACGGCCGATCCGCTCTTGCCGCCCTCCTACAAGTCGGGCGACACGACGGACGCCGTCCTGGCGCCCAGGACCGGAGCGACTCAAGTCTCGGCGGCCATCTCGGACGGCGCCACGTTCGCGACCGTCTGGCTCGGCGGAAACGACTTCCTCAACTGCCTGACGAGTTACGGAACCGTTCTCCAGGATTTCTTCGGCAGTATGGGGCTGACCTGGGAGCCCGATCCCCTGAACGTCTCGGAACTGACGGACCAGACGGAGTACGCCAATGACTACGCGACGCTAATGAATACGATGACGGCCTCCGGCAACATGAAGATGGCCATCGCCAACTTCCCCGAGCTGCAGCATATCGCCGGTGTGATGACCAAGGCGGAGATCACCGCCCTGATCGGGCCCAATCCGATGCCCGAGGACGCGATGACGAGCGAGCTGATGGCCGCGGCGATTCTGATCGACGACGTCGGCTTCTTCGGCAAGGATATCTGGAAGGTGGATATGCTGGCCGACCCGGCGAACTACTGGGACGCCGGCGAGGTCGTCGCCATCAACTCGGCCATCAATGGCTTCAATGCCACCATCGCGGCCGAGGCGGCGCTTCACGACGTCGCCCTTGTCGACTTGAAGAGCATCTTCGCCGACGTCGCCGAGAACGGGTACGCAATCGATGACTGGGTGGTCAACGCCGACTGGTTCATCGCCGACCTCGGCGAGAAGAAGGCCAGCGTTTTCAGCTCGGACGGCGTGCATCCCAGCGACATCGGCCACGCCCTGATCGCCAACGCCTTCATCGACGCCATCAACGACCACTACGGGACGAGCCTGGACCGATTGACTCAGGCCGAGCTCAGGGCGATTCTGGACGCGGATCCATTCGTCGACAACGACCTCGACGGGCGGATCGAGGGGATCGACTCGCCGGGCGTGGTGTATCTGTCGGTCAACACGTTCGCCCCGGACTACACCGGGGACGTCGGCGAGGTGCCCGTCCCGGAACCCGCCAGCGCCATGTTGCTGCTGATGGGCGGGGGCCTCGCCCTGAGGGCACGAAAACGCTAAGGGCCCCAAACCCCTCCTAAACCGTAGCGCTCGTTTGGTCGAAAGCCTTCCTATGGGCTCTCGATGCCCGGTCGTCCGGCGCGGCGCGCATTGACCGCCGGTCAGGCCCATTCTCAATGCTGGGGATTGGAATTGCGTGGTTTGGGGGGACTACAATCCCACTGACCACTGCCGCCCCCGAGGACAGCGGCTGGACGTCCGAGCCGGCGCTAGCCGATACAGGGAGTGTCGGTCGTCCCTCAATCGCCTTAGTCGGGTTGCCCGCGAGACTTGAGAACATGACATCCACTGCAAGCACCTCAGGAGCGCGTCCCGGCCGATCGGGCGCCTCGCCAATCGATCTATCTTCGCTGCAGAATGTCATCTTGTCTCTGGCCCAAACCGAAAACGATAGCGAGGCCCTCGTCCAGAAGCTCCTCGGCGTCCTGGTCGGCCTGACCGGCGCCAGGGGAGGAGCCAGTTTCCTCCAGCGGGATCAGGGCCTGCGGATGCTGCCTCCGGTCTGGCCCGACGAGTTCAACGCCGCGCTACCCAAGCTGCCCGAAACGCTCAGGCAATTCGCGGGAGAGGTCACGAGCACGCGAAAGGCGGCGATCCGGTCATTGGAGAACGTCAGCGGGCAAATCGACACACAGCGATGGGTCGCCGTGGCGTCTCCGGTGTTCTGGCACGATCGGGTGTTCGGGGCGATGTGCCTGATGCTCGACTTGGGCCCGCAAGGCCGACCGGAGCCCTACTTGGCCGTCCTTCAGGGCGTGGCGGCCTGCTTCCAGGTCCACGTGCAGCGACGCGTGGGCGGGGCACACCAACTCCTCAGTCAGCAGATGTCCGTCGTGCTCGACGCCATCGGGCGGTCCGTGTCCTCGCGGAACGCCACCGAGATGGTCTACTTCCTGGCAAACGAGATTCACCAGCACTTGGCCTGCCATCAGGTCGCCATCGGCTGGCGGGTAAGGAACGACAAGGCCAAGGTGGTGGCGATCAGCGGACAAGCCCGATTCGAGAAGCGCGGCGATACGGCCCGAGCCATTCGGGACGCGATGTCCGAGGCCCTTCGTCAAGAACGCCATATCGCCATCGGCGGACCGTCCAGCGCCGCCCCCGAGGAAGAGGACTCACCCGGCCAAGATCAAACCGAGGCCGGGCGGCCGATCGACCTGGCCCATCAGCATCTCATGGAGGTCTGCCAGACCGATTGCGTGCTGACGCATCCGCTGCGAAGCGGCGACGACATCATCGCGATGTGGACGTTTCAGTGGCGTAAGGACCGGCTACCCACCCCGGCCGACGAACGCCTCATCGCCGTGGCCACCGGACAGGTCGGTCCGGTCATTCACTGGGCTCGAAGGGCCGACCAAGGCGTGATCCGCCGAACGGGGCGGAACCTGGCGGACCTCAGCGCCAAACTGATCGGTTCCGGTCATCTCGTGGCCAAGGGCATCACGTTCGGAGTCGCGGCCCTGCTGGCGGTGCTGATCTTCGTTCGCGTGCCGTTTAGAGTCGGGGGCAACTCCGTGCTGCAGCCCACGCCCCGCCGCTATCTGACGGCGCGGTTCGACGGCGTGCTGAAGGAGGCTCACGTTCGCCCCGGCGACGTGGCCGAAAAGGGCAAGCTCCTGGCCGAGTTGGAGGACTACCAGATTCGGGACGAGCTTGGCCTGGCCAGGGCCGAATGGCACGAAGCCATGAAGGAGTCCGACGCCCTCTGGGCCAAGGGCAAGCTGGCCGATTCGCAGCTCGCCAAGATCCGCGCCGAGAAGGCCCAGGCCCGGATCGATCTGCTTCAATTCCAGCTCGATCACGTGAGGCTCACCGCCCCGATCGACGGCGTGGTCTTGACCGGCGATCTCGAGCGGGCCCGCGGCGTGCCCGTCAAGCAGGGACAGGTGTTGTTCGAGATCGCCCCCTTGGATCGGATGATTCTCGAGGTAGCGGTCCCGGACGCCGACGCCGCGCGGATTCAGCCCGGCCAAACGGGCGAACTCTCCCTGGAAGCCCGCCCCGAGCGGACCATCGAGTTCCGGGTCGAGCGCGTCAGACCGCAGGCCGAGATCCGCGACGAGAAGAACACCTTCATCGTGGAGGCGGACATCGAGAACTCGGACAAATGGCTGCGTCCGGGGATGGAGGGCAACGCCAAGATCGGCGTCGGCCGCAAGCCGATCGGGTGGCTGCTGACCTACAAGCTGGTCGACTGGCTGCGGATGAAGCTCTGGTGGTAATCCTCGGATCTCCGGCCCCCGGGCCCCGAGACTCGTTGGGTCATGCAGGAAGGCGGAACACGCCGCCGACGAACGGTTCACGCGTCGGCGCAACCGGATTAGGTGTTGATCCTCCAGGATAACAATGGCCGACCTACCCGACCATGCCGTTCTCGACGTTCGACAGCTTCGGCCGAAGCTGCGGCGCGACATTAGCATCACCGAGCAGATCTTCCGCGGCGAGAGCTGGTTCATCGTCCAAGACCCGATCACGTGCCAGTTCTTCCGGCTGGGACCGGCGGAATACCGCTTCATCCGCGAGCTGGACGGCAAGAGGCCCGTCGGGGAGATCCTTCAGCAGCTCGCCGGCGAGCTGGGCGAGGACACCCTCTCGCCCGAGCTGGCCGCGCGATTGCTGAACTACCTGCAGCAAACGAACCTCCTGGAGACGCACGAGCAGCTCGACCCCGCGAGCCTCTACGAGGCCTACCGGAAGGCCCGCCGCAAGCGCGGTCTCCAGACCGCCAGCAACTTCCTGTTCATCAACCTGCCGCTCGTGGACCCCGACAAGTTCCTCCGCCGGACGCTCCCCTACGTCCGCCCCCTCCTGGGTCGGGGGTTCTTCGTCGTCTGGCTGGCGGCGATCCTTGCGGCGCTCGGCATCGTCGTCACCCACTGGCAGGACCTGGTCGGCCGGGCCAATTCGGTCCTGGCCCCGAGCAACCTGTTTCTGCTGTACGTGGCGTTCGCGTTCGTCAAGCTGTTCCACGAGATGTGGCACGGGTACACGTGTCGCCGATTCGGCGGACCGGTCCACGAGATGGGCATCCTCTTCCTGGTCTTCACGCCCTTCTTCTACTGCGAGGCCAGCAGCGCCTGGGCGTTCGACAGCAAGTGGAAGAAGATCTTCGTCTCGGCCGGGGGAATGTACATCGAGCTCTTCCTGGCGTCGATCGCCACGTTCGTCTGGTTCGCCACGAATCCGGGAGTGGTCCACTCACTCGCCTACAACGTCGTCTTCGTGGCCAGCGTCTCGACGCTGCTGTTCAACGGCAACCCGCTGCTGCGCTACGACGGGTACTACATCCTCTCGGACCTGCTCGAGCTGCCCAACCTCTGGACGAACGCGAACAATTACATGAAGTACCTGATCACGCGCTACCTGCTGGGCAGCAAGCAGGAATCCCCCGCCGAGTCGATCGGCCAGGCCGCGATGTTTCTGACGTACGGGGTCGCCTCCTTCTGCTACCGCATCCTGGTGTGCGTCGGCATCATCCTGTTCGTCAGCAAGCAGCTCAAGGGCCTGGGCCTGGCGCTGGCGGTGGGAGCCGTCGTCGCCTGGGTCGTCGTGCCGCTCGGCAAGGCCGTCAAACACATGTTCTTCACCGGCGAGACGCGATCCCAGCGGGCGCGATCCGCCTGGGTGATGGGAGGCTTGGTGACCGCGGCGGTAATCCTCCTGTGCCTCGTCCCGCTGCCCATGCGGCTGTACACGACGGCGGCGGTCGATTACCGGGAGGTCCAGGTCGTCCGCGCCGACGCGCCGGGACACGTCGCCGAGGTCCTCGTTCGAACGGGCCAGCGCGTCGTCCCTGGCCAGCCCGTCGTCCGGTTGACCAACGAGACGCTCGCGGCCGATCTTCGTCGGGCCAAGGCCGACCTGGCGCTCGTGAAGCATCAGTACGCCGCCCTGGAAGTCACTGACGTCGCCGCCGCCATGGCCGTCAAACCCAGTATCGAGGCGCGACAGAACCTCGTCGACGATCTGACCAGGAAGACCGAGTCGCTGACGCTGTATTCCACCACCAACGGCATGGTCATCACCGGGCGTCTGAACGAGCTGGTCGGACAGTTCAAGGACGTCGGTCAGGAGCTCATGATGATCGCCGATACCGATCACCCGCTGCTCAAGGCGGCGATCGACCAGGAAGACGTGTACGAATATCGCGACGCCGTCGGCGACCGCGTGGAGATCCGGCTCCGACGCCGTCCCGCGGAGGTGATCGAGGCCCGAATCGACTCGCTGGCCCCGCAGAGCGGACGCGAGATCCCCCATCCGGCCCTGACGTCCAAGGCCGGGGAGGACCTGGTCATCGACCCCGCCGCCAAGTCCGACGGGCCCAAGCTGCTCTATCCCTGCTTCGTGGCCGAACTCGTGCCGACGGACCCGAATCTCCGTCTGCCGGGCGGCGCCGTGGCCCGCGTCCGCTTCAATGCGGTCAAGCGTCCTCTGGCCTCGCAGTGGTATCGAAAGGCCGTCCGGCTGATCCGTACGCTGTGGCTCTGAGCCCCCAACCGACCTGACCCCGAAGACCCATTCTGCTATCATTCAGGGCCTCCGCGCCGAACGATCGGTCGCGCGCAAGGCTTCTTTCCGGATTCGAGGGATCTGAGGGACGCTCCCGATGAGATTCACCAAGATGCACGGGCTCGGCAACGATTACGTCTATGTGAACTGCTTCGAGGAGCAGGTCGCCGATCCCCCGAGCCTGGCCAAGGTCATCAGCGACCGCCATACGGGCGTGGGCAGCGACGGATTGATCCTGATCCGCCCGACGCAGCGGGCCGACGTCCGCATGGAGATGTACAATGCCGACGGCAGCCGGGCCCAGATGTGCGGCAACGGCATCCGCTGCGTGGCCAAGTACGCCTATGACCACGGCCTGATCAAGCGGTTCGCCGACGCGGTGCCCGGGGCGAACCAAGACGAACAACGGAGCATCCTCCAGCGCGCCGCCGAGGCCGGCGCCTCGCCCGGAAGCCGGCATCTGGCCGTCACGGTCGAGACCGACGCGGGCGTCAAGACCCTCGGCCTGGCCGTGGTCGACGAAAAAGTCCAAATGGCATGCGTCGACATGGGCGTCCCGTCCCTCCGACCGAGCGACCTGCCTTGTACGCTGGAGGGCGACCGAATCGTCGATCATCCGGTCGAGATCGCGGGACGATCCTATGCGATGACGTGCGTCTCGGTGGGAAACCCTCACGCCGTGATCTTTACCGACGACCTGGCCAGCATCGACCTGACGGTGGAAGGACCGCCCATCGAGAACGCCGGCATCTTCCCGCAGCGAATCAACGCGCACTTCGTTCGCCTCGACGGGCGGGGCGAAGTGACGATGGTCACGTGGGAGCGCGGCAGCGGGGTCACGCTGGCGTGCGGCACCGGCGCCACGGCCGTCTGCGTCGCCGGCGCCGTCTCCGGACGGACGGATCGCCGGATTCTGGCCCACCTGCCCGGCGGAGACCTGGGGCTGAATTGGGCCGAGGACGATCATGTCTACATGACGGGTCCGGCGACCGAGGTCTTCACGGGCCAGTGGACGTCTTGATCCCGCCGCCGTTTGCTGTCACAACTCATGCATGAGCAACCGCCCGCCGGACAGGGCAGCGTTGGCCGCATTCCTCCTGGCGTGGGGCGCCGTGGCCGTCATCACGCAATCGATCCTCCTGCGCGAAACCATGGTCTTGTCCTTCGCGGGGGAGATATCTTGGGGCATCGTCCTCTTCGCCTGGTTGGCCGGCGTGGGCGTCGGAGCATGGCTCGGCGGCGTGCTCGTCCGCCGAGCGGCGAGCGCCGCGAGAACGCTCGCGCTGACCGCGGGCGGATTCGCGCTGGCCGGCCCGACGAGCATCTTCCTGCTGCGGGGGGCCCGTGTCTGGCTCGACGTCGGTCCGGGCCAGTACGTCCCGATGGACGCCATGTTCGAGTTGAGCGTCCTGCTCGTCAGCCCCTTCGGCATCCTGATCGGTCTGGCGTTCCCGCTCGCGTGCGAAGCGGCGCGAGGTCCCGACGAGAGCGCCGGCATCGGATGGGTCTATCTCGTGGAGTCCGCCGGAAGCCTGGTCGGCGGCTTGGCGTTCACGTTCGTTCTGGTTGGCCGCATCGGTGAGTTGACCCTCTCGGCGTACTGCGGCGTGCTGCTGCTGGCGGTCGCCGCGACGTGGTTGCGGCGTCACGCTCGGACGGATCGAACGCTCGAGGCCCATGAGCTGCCGTCCGAGGCCGCTTGCAAGGGCCCACCCTCGGGGAATGCCCGACACAGCGCCCTTCCGCTCAGCCTTCTGATCGGCGCGTGCCTTCTTGCGGGTGCCACAATCGGCGCCGGCTCCCGGCTGGAGCGATGGTCGGCACTGAAGCGATGGCGGAGCTTCGCCGCGGGGCAGGAGCTTCGAGGCTCGTTCGACTCGAGATACCAATACCTCGCGCTCGGCTGGCGCGACGGCCAGTACGAGCTCTACGCCAACGGCCATCCGTCGGCGAGCTTCCCCGAGCCGACGGCCCACCGGTGGTCGACACAAGTCGCCCTGTGCCAGCACCCCTGCCCCCGCCGAGTGCTCCTGCTCGGCGGAGGGTTCGGCGGCGTGTTGGCCGAGGTCCTCACGCACCAATGCGTGCGACAAGTAGACTACGTCGAGCTCGATCCGGACATCCTCCGACTCGTCCGTGGCCACTTGCCCGCAAGCGATCTGAAGGCGCTGGATGATCCGCGCGTCCACATCATTCACGACGACGTCCGCCGATTCGTTCGGCGCGCCGCCGGACCCTACGACCTGGTGCTCGCCGATTTCGGACCGCCGGCCTCGGCGCTGGCGGCAAGGTTCTACACGATCGAGTTCCACGAGCAGCTCGCCCGGATCATGAGTCCGGACGGCGTCCTCGTCTTTGAGACCGAGTCCTCCCCCGCCGAGCTTCGGCCGAGCTCGGCCCTCACGACGGCGGCCATCCGAGATACGCTCGCGCGGGTCCACGCCGGCGTTCTCGTCGGCTGGGGCGAGCGTCCCCTGGTGCTCGCCTGCAAGCGCCCCGGGGTCATCACAACGGACCGGGCCGTGCTCGCCCGGCGGCTGGCGTCGAGAGGCGTTCCTCGCGGACACTTCGCGCCGGAGGACTTCGCGCTCGACAATCAGCTCGACCCGCAATTGACGGCCAAACGCCAGGCCGAGATCGAGGCCGTCGAGCCACGCATCGTCAGCACCGACCTGCATCCGCGAATCTACCTGCTCTGGCTGCGGCGATGGGAACAGCAGCTTCGCGAGCGGGATACCCGAAGCCTGCGAGACGCAGAGGTCGCCGGTCCCCAGGCGCAACGCACCGTGTTCGCATGGCTGAACCGGGCAAGTCCGATCTCGACCGGCGCGGCGATCCTCGTGCCCCCGGGGATCTGGCTGGCGATACGGCGGCTGCGTCATGGCCGTCGCAGGGGCCTCGGCGCCGGCGCGGTGCTCACGTCAATCGCGTCGACGGGCTTCGCGTCGATAGCCGTCGAGATCGTGCTGCTCTTCGCGTATCAGTCGCTCAGCGGATACGTCTACGAGCAGGTCGGGGCGATCATCGGCGTGTTCATGTTGGGTTTGGTTCTGGGCAGCGCGATCATGAATCGCCTGCTGCGCCGGCGGACCCCGGCCCGATGGTGGCTGGTCGGCATCGATGGGGTCCTGGCGTGCGTGGCCGCCTCGATTCCGATCGCCGTGGTCGCGCTCGACGGCCTGGGGGCGACATGGGGCGTCGCCCTGGCGATCTGCGGAATGGTCGCCGTAGCGGGAATGCTGGGAGGCGCGGCGTTTCCGCTGGCCGCTCGCGTTCACATGATCCTCGACGGCAGGGCCGGTCGGAGCGCCTCCGCCGTCGACGCGGCGGACCATCTGGGCGCGTGTGCCGGGGCGGCCCTGACGGGGATCCTGTTAGCCCCCGCCCTCGGGATCGCGGCAACATGCCTTCTCCTGGGGGCACTCAAGTCAGCTAGCGGAATCAGCGTGGCCGCATGGGCCGGTCCCTTGGCGCCGGGGGCCGAGCCCGCCCACGGACGCTGAGGCTTCCGCTGTCCTTGTCACCAACGCGGGCGAGAGCTATATTCCCTTCCTGGCTCTTCATACTGCTAACGCACCCCGCGCGGTGCGCGTCAAATCGGGTTCCGTGGAAACAGCCGGCACTGAGAGGCGCCCATGGCTTCAAAGACCAAGACAACTCTAATCGTCGTCGCGGCCGTCGTACTGGTGGCGATCATCATCGTCTTCGCCGTCGACGTGCCCGGCAAGATGCGACAGAAGAAGCAGCGAGTCCTTTTGGCCAATGCGCAGATGGCCCTGGCGCGAGGTCAGTACGAGCAGGCGGAGAAGTACTTCCTGGAGTTGCTGGAGTACATGCCCGACAGCGCGGGGCTCATGATCGGGCTCTCGCAGACGTGCGTCAAGCTAAACCGCTTCGAGGACGCAAGAGAGTGGGCCGACAAGGCCGCGGCCGCCGCCCCGGGCGAGCCCCAGCCCCGGCTGCAGAAGGCCTCAGTCTATCGCCACGAGGCGGCACACGGGGTGAGTCAGGCAAAACGCCCGCCGTCCAGCGGCGAAATCGATCGCATCGCCAAGCTGTGCGGGCAGGCCGACGCCCTGATCGACGAAGCCGGAAAGGTCTTGGGAACGAACCCGATGATCCAGGCCGAGCGGGGCCAGCTATCGCTCGTCAAGGCCGACGCGACCGCCCTTCGCGCCGACGCACTGCAGGATCAGGCGGATAAGCTGAGAGCCGCGGGACAAACCGCGCAGGCGGAGGCGATTCAGAAGCAGGCCGACACGGCGCGCGACCGCGCCGAGCAGGAGTTGGCCGACGGAGTCATGGACCTGTCGGCGGCCTACAAGCTCGTGCCGGGGAACATGCAGCTTGCCGAGCTGTACGCCGAGGCGTGTTTCAAGGCCGGGCGATGGGGAGACGCCATCGTCGCCTACCGAACGGCAACGGCGCATGGACCGCCCGTGCCGACGCCGCGAACCGCGATCCTGGCCGCCAAGGCATGCCTCTTGGAGCCTTCCGCGGAGACGTCTTACGGGCTCAACCGGGCCGGCAAGCTGGCCAAGGAGATCCTCGTCCAGGCCTCAAAGCAGCACCGTTTGAACGCCGACATCAGGATTGAGCTGGCCGACGTGGAACTCCAGGCGGGATCGCCCGACGAAGCCGAGCAGTTTCTCGGCAAGGCCGAGACCTTGGCCAAGCCGTCGCCCGAAACGACGCTGCTTCGAGCCGGGCTGCTGCTGAAGCAGCGTCGTCCGGAAGACGCCAAGAAACTCCTGGAAGGTCTCGACCAGGCTCGGTTGAACTCCGCCGACATGAAGATGGAGCTGGCGGTCATCGAAGGGCACTGCGGTCGAGCCGACAGCTCGCTCGACCTGCTGCGACAAGCCGTGTCCCTTGCGCCTGACCTCGCCAAGGCGCGCCTGCTCCTGGCCCGTCAGTTGGTGGGCCGAGGCGTGCCGGACCAGGCCTGGATGGTCTTGCGGGAAGGGCTGTATCGCAGGCCGTTCGACATGCGCCTGTTTCGAGCCTTGGCGACCTTGGCCGTGCGTCAAGGTCGTCAGGATCAACTGGAGGCGACGGTCGTTCGGGCCGAACAAGGCGCCCAGCACCGACCGGCGGAACTCTACACGCTCGTGTCCCTCTGTCTCGAGCTCGGCCAACCCTCGTGGGCCAAGCGGATCGTCGAGAACTCCATCAAGCCCGATCCGAAGGCGCCGATCGCCCGGCTGGTCACCGCCGCCGAAGAGCTCGCCCAGGGCAAGGCCGAGCAGGTCGTCGAGAAGCTCGGCCCCGTGGGATCCCAAGGAGACCAGACGCCGGCGCTCCATCTGACGCTCGCGATCGCCTACGCGACGCTCGGGCGCCTCATGGACGCGGACGCCCAGATTCAGCAAGCGTTCGTGGCCGGTGAGGACGATTATCTCGTCGCGCTTCGCGCGATCGATCTCTATCTCTCGTCCGGGATGCTGACCGAGGCCGAGAACCGAAGTCAGCACCTGCTGGACGAGGATCCCGAAGCCCCCGTGAGCCTCTGGCAGGCCGCTCGCCTGGCACTGCTGTCCGGGAACCTGGCCGAGGCCACGAACCTCCTGAACACGGCCGGACTGATCGGCTGGCAGCCCTCCTCGCCGGATCAGAAGGCCGCGCGGGCGTTGCTGGCCGGACGCTACGACCAGGCACTCGCGGCGTCAGAGCGCGGCAAGGGGTGGCTGTCACGACTCATCGCATACTGGGCCCTACGCTACGCGGGCCGAGACGACCAGGCGACGACCCGACTCGAGGAAGCGATCAAGGCCGCCCCGAAGCTGACACCGCTCTACATGCGAATGGCCGATCACTTCATCGCGACCGGCAAGTCCAGGCAAGGAATCGACCGTCTGGGGGCCCTTACCAAGCTCGACCATGCCGGAGCCGCCCTCGGGATCGGCCGTATCCAGGTAGCGACCCGCGACTACGACGGGGCGTTCAAGACCTACCAGACGTGCCTGGATGACTCGACCGTCAAGCTGGACAAATACGCCGAGGGGGAGTTGCGTCTGGCCGTCGCCAACACGCACGAACGCCGGAAGAACACGCAGAAGGAGATGGAAGTCTACCAGTGGATGCAGAAAGACGCGGCCCTCGGAATGAAGGGCTTGGAGGCCGCCATCGCCCTGATGACCCGCGCGGGCCGGCCCAAGCAGGTCACTGACCTGTTGGATAACATCCTCAAGGCCCCAACCAGCGGTAAGGTCTCGCCCGACCTGCTGGCCAAGATGGCCGTGGCCTACGGAGAAGCGGGCCGGGCGGACAAGGCCGCGACCACCTACGAACGCATCATCCAACGCCTGCCCGAGATGATCTGGCCCCGACAAGCCAAGGCCAGGGCCTATCGCCAGGCGGGCAAGGTCGATCAAGCGATCGCCGAGATCGACGCCGCTCTGGCCAACTGGCCGGGATGTCGCCCGCTGAGGAGGGAGTTGGCCAGCCTCTACGCGGAAATCGCGGAGTATCCCAAGGCCCTTGAAACGCTCTCCGCAATCCGAAGGGCCGAAGGCGCCGACGCTGTCGTCGCGCCGCGAGACCGGGCGATTCTCATGACGCGGATCGGACTCTGCGAAGCGGCCCAAGAGAGCCTCGCTCGTGTCGTGGCCAGGCCGGAGAACCTGGACTTCGGCGCCCAACTGGCGCTGGCTCGCTGCCTGGGACAACTCGGCAACCCCGATGAGGCAATCCGACAACTCTCGAGTGTGCCCGTCACGGCCCAACAAGGCGACGACGCCGCGATTCTCCGGGCTCGAATCGACGAGAATCGAGGCAAGATCGACGAAGCGGTCCGAATCCTCACGCAGGCCGCTGCGAAGACCAAGGACGGGGACGCGGTCGCACGAGTCCTCTTCGATGTCCTCCTCAGGCAGGCCCGCGTGGAGCAAGCGATCCAACTGGCCCGCAAGCGAGCGGAGAACGAGCCCCCCGACGCCGTGCAATGGGCCCTGGAAGCCGGGATGATCCCCCCGCTGCAATCCGCGTCCGACAGCCATCGCGCAAACGTGGGGCTGGGCGTCCGTCTGGCGGCATGGCTGCTGGCCAACGCCGACTGGCAGGGCGTACATCGCGTGCTCGGCTCGCTCGAACCGACCACGACGACCCAAGCGACGAGCAAGCCCGCCCCCGCCCCTCTTCCCGCGGTCGAGTGCCTCAGGGCACTGGCCGATATCGCTTCCGGCCAGGATGAGGCGGGCGTCAAGCGCCTCGAGGCGTTGGCCAGGCAGGCGGATCTCCCCGCGGATTGGCGCGGGGTACTTGCCGCGTCGCGACTGGCGGCCAAGAAGGGGATCGAGACCGCGCGGATCCGAAAGATGGTCGGCGAAACCGGCGACTGGCCTCTCATCGACGCCCTCGCCAAACGGGCCGGCTCCGCGGAGGGCAAGAAGGCCGCCCAGTGGGTGGCCGCATCCTTGCTCGGACTGAGACTGAGGCTCCTGACGCTGAGCTATCGCCTCGCCGAGGCCGCCACCGTCGCGGACAAGGACGGCGCGGCGGGGCATGTCACTCGACTCGCCGTCCTGCGCGCGATGGGAGCCGGCAAGAGCCCGACCGTCGCCAAGCTCTCCGACGAATTCGTCAAGCGTTTCGGCGACTCGACGCTGGCCCGGCAGGAATCCGTTCGATCGATGCTGGCTCGCGGCCAGCTCGATCAAGCCGCGAAGATCCTGAATGGCTGGCGAGATCAGGGCGCGATCCCGACCGACCTGGCGTACGACGCGGGAGTCGCCTTCCTCGACAAGGGCCTCGATGCCCAAGCGCTGGCGTGGTTCGAGCAATGCCTCAAACAGGATCCCACGCAGGCCGCCGCGGTCAACAACGTGGCCTACTTGCTGGCCGAGCTCCGCGGCAAGGATCAGGCGAGCATGGATCGAGCGCAGAAGCTCTCCGAACAGGCGATCCGACTTGGCGGTCGGGGCGCCGCGTTCGCCGAGACGCTTGGATGGATCCTGGTGAAGCGCGGCCGAACCGACGACGGTCTGCGTCTGCTGCAACGCGTCATCGCCGCGATGGCCGACGACGAGCGAACGCACTACCACCTTGCCCAGGCCTACGAAGCCGCGGGGCTGACGGAGATGGCGCGTCTGCACTACGCGCACGTCGCTCAATCCGCCAAGGACAAAACCCTGGCCGCGGAGGCCCAAAAGGCCCTCGATCGCCTGCCCAAGGCGCCGGCGACCACCACGGCCAAGGCGGCGTGAGCGCCGTCGGCGCGTCCGCCCCGGTCACGCCTCGGGCATCCGGGCGTGGGAAATCACGTAGCGGTACTTGCCGCTGGCCGCGGTTTCGATGTGCTCCGTCGACCTGATCCGAACGTCGATCCCAGGGCCCATCCGAGTCCGCAGCCCCTGCTCGATCCGGGAACGATCCTCGGACGACAGCTCGCCGGTCGATACGACGTGCACGTCCAAGTGACGGTCGAGCCCCTGAACGATCTGGAACTGGCGGACCGCCTCGACCTCGCGCAGAACGTAGATGAGCGACAGCGCGTGCTTGACCGTCCCGTCGGCGGCGACGACGAGATCGGTTTGGCGCCCTTCAATAACGTCCATGAGCTCCAAGCCGCGACCGCACTCGCAAACGCCGTCGGCCAGCCGGCCGGCGTCGCCCGTGCAGTAGCGGATGAACGGCATGCCGTAGGTGTCCAAGTGCGTCACGACGATCTGCCCGGTCCGCCCCGCGGGGACCGCGGCGCCCGCCTCGTCGACGATCTCGAGGATCACGTTCTCGCTGGTAACGTGCATCGAGCCGCGCGGACACTCATGGGCGATGAACCCCCCTTCCCGACTGCCGTAGCCGTTGGCCACCGGGACACCGAAGGCTTCCTCGATCCGCTCCCGCTGATGGTCGTACAGCAACTCGCCTGTAACGAAGACCACGCCAAGCCGCCCGAGTCGCGGACGGCGCCCGCGACTCATCGTGTGCCGGCTCAGCAGGGCCAGGCTGCTGGGATACCCAAACAGGCTGACCGGGTCGTAGCGCTCGATCCGGTCGATGTAGTCGTCCATCCGCTGGCCGGACATCTCAAAGGCGCTCAGCAAGAGCTGATTGGTCAGGCGGTCCCGGAAGGTCTTGAGCCGGTCCTGCCGGCTGAGCTCGACCGGCGAGCCCCACAGGTAGACCTCCTTGTCGCCGACGTCGGCGCCGAACCAGCGGTGGGTCCGCATCCGAGCGGCCTGGTCGTAGGCCTGCCGGCCCAAGTCGTATTCGAAGATCAGCGGCTCGCCCGTGCTCCCGCCGGTGTTGTATCGGCAAAGGCCGCCCGGAACGCCCGGCCAGCGCAGCGACCGACGGTGCGCTCGGATGTCCTGCTTCGTCATCAGCGGCAAATCACGAAGGACGTCGAGCGACGTGACGCAGCGCGGGTTTAATCCGAGTTCCGCGAGACGGCGGCGATGGAACGGCACGTGCGCCCAGGCGTGATGCAGCAGCAGCCGTAGCTTGCGGAGCTGAAGCTCGCGCAACCGCTCCCGCGACCACCACTGCGTACGCTCCAACTCCCGCCATCGATCGAAGGTCGCGCGACCGACGAATCGTTCGTGGAGAGGGAGCAGGATGTGCTTGACGATCGACGGATTCACGGGGTCGTCCGCTGCTGTCTCGGCTGGCGCGAGAGGACCCACTCGAAATACTCGAGCGTCTCGGCCGCCACTCTGTCCCAGGACCGCTGCTGGCCCGCGGATGAGATCGCCCGGCGATCCCACGTCCC
>JAFGLZ010000261.1 GCA_016927755.1 Phycisphaerae bacterium | reverse complement strand
CAGGAGGCCATGGTACACTCGATCGCGGGACTGGAGCGGGCCAGGATCCTTCAGTACGCCTACGCCATCGAGTACGACTTCGTCCCGCCGGACCAGATCGACGCGACGCTGGAGACCAAGCGGGTCCGCGGGCTGTTCATGGCGGGCCAGATCAACGGGACCAGCGGCTACGAAGAGGCCGGCGGACTGGGGCAGCTTGCGGGCATCAACGCGGCCCGCGGGGTTGCCGGTCAGGAAGCTCTCGTCCTCGGCCGTGACGAGTCTTACGTCGGCGTGATGATCGACGACCTGATCACGCGTCCGCCCGTGGAACCGTACCGGATGTTTACCTCCCGGGCCGAGTATCGCCTGCTCCTGCGAAGCGACAACGCGGACGCCCGCCTTACCCCCGTCGGACGTCGAATCGGCCTCGTAGACGACGCCCGATGGAAACGGTTCCGACACAAGCAGGAGCTGATGGATGAGATCCGACAGGTGCTGGCGGTCGGCCATCGCGACGGCAGGCCGATCGTGGACTGGCTCCGCCGCCCCGAGGTCCGAATCGACGACGTGATCGATCGAGCCGCACTCCGACCCGGCACGGATCCGCTGCTCGAGCAGGCGCTCGAGGCCGTCGAGATCGAGGTCAAGTACGGCGGGTACATCGATCGGCAACAGCGGCAGGTCGAGCGTTTCCGTCAGATGGAATCGCGTCCGATCCCGTCGGGCTTCGATTTTGCCGCGATTCCCGAGCTCCGCCGTGAGGCCCGCGAGCGGCTTGCCGCGATCGGCCCGAGATCGATAGGCCAGGCAAGCCGGATCAGCGGCATCAATCCCGCCGATATCACCATCTTGCTGGTCTACCTGGATCGCCGCCGTCGGCTCGACCGAGGGTAGCGGTTTGGGGGATCGGGCAAGGGAGCGAAACAGGCCGACCGATAATGCGACACGTGACCCGCCCAGGCCGATAAAGACGCCGTCGCTGCCTTCACGTCGACGCCTCCGCAAATTCGTCTGATCGAAGACCATAGGAAAGTTGACTTGACGTGTCGGCTGACCGATGGTACTAATGGAAACCTGGGTAAGTTGGGCAAGATGGTCTGGTGAAATGGCGGTCCAAGAGAATCAATCATCCAAGTCGTCAGGTGGCCAGCGCAAGGTCGACGCGGCGCTCACGAGCAAGAGCGTGTTCTCCACGGGAGAGGTCGCGCAGATCTGCAAGGTGAGCCAGCAGACAGTGATCCGGTGCTTCGACTCGGGCCGCCTCAATGGGTTCCGGGTCCCTGGGAGTCGATTCCGGCGCATCACGCGCGAGGGACTGATCCAGTTCATGAAGGAAAACGGCATTCCTCTGGATCAGCTCGACTCCGGCAAGAAGCGGGTGCTGGTGGTGGACGACGAACCGGCGATCGTGGACATGTTGGTCGAGCTTCTGGAGCGCGACGGGCGGTTCGAGGTTCGCACGGCCTCGACGGGGTTCGACGCGGGGGTGGTGGCGGGCGAGTTCCGTCCCGACGTGATCGTGTTGGACTACATGCTGCCGGACATCAACGGCAACGTGGTGTGCAAGACGGTGCGGCTGAACCCGAATCTCGAGCACGTCAAGATCATCATCGTCTCTGGCGTGGTGAATCGGGACGAGATCGAGTCGCTGCTGTCCGACGGAGCGCAGGACTTCATCAAGAAGCCCTTCGAGATCGACCAACTGATCAGCAAGATCGCCGAGTTGGTGAACGCCTAGGGCGCTGCGGCCCCGATTTTTGCGCGCCGGAAGGCATGCGAGGCGACGCGTTCGAGGGGGACGGCTCGCGGTGACACAACTGCCCACAGCCAACAAGGACAAGGCCAAGCGCGTCGAGGTGATCATCTCTCAGCTCGACAGCCTACCGACGCTTCCGGCGGTGGCGGCGCGGCTCCTCCAGGCCACCTCGGACAGCCAAGCAAACGCCAAGCAAGTCGTCCAACTGATCCAGGCGGACCAATCCCTGACGGCAACCGTACTGTCGCTAGCGCGTCGAGCCAACACGGGCGCGGGCGGTAACGTCTCGACGATCGACAAGGCCGTCGTTCTGATGGGCTTCAACGCCATCCGCAACGCGGTGCTCTCGATCAAGGTCTTCGAGGCGTTCGGACCGACGAAGCAGGATTGGCAGACGGCGTTCGATCGGGCGGAGTTCTGGAAGCACTCCCTGGCGGTGGCGTGCGCGGCCAGGCTCGTCGCACAGACTCTCGCGGGGCGCGTGAAGGTGGATCCCGAGGAGGTCTTCGTCTGCGGACTGCTTCATGATCTCGGCAAGGTGGCGCTAGACTCGTGCCTGCCGAAGAGCTTCGACCGCGTCGTTCGTCTGGCCAACAGCAATCACGCGTGCATCGCCGACGTGGAGCGGCAGATCCTGGACATCGATCACACGGTAGCGGGTCGCCGGCTAGGCGAGCGGTGGCATCTGCCCGACCCGATCGTGCAGTGCATGTGGCTTCACCATCACAGCCCGGACGCGCTGCCCTTGTCGATCAGTCACGGCGAGCACGTCAAGATCGTTCACCTAGCGGACGTCATCGCCCGGCATCAGAGAATAGGATACTCCGGAAACTGGCCGGGCGAGGACAACCCGACGGAGCTGGCCGAGCGGCTGGGCATCAACAAGCAGCGTCTCGACCGGATCCTGACGGAGTTGCCGGAGCAGATCGAGCAGCGGGCCTCGATCATCGGTCTGGAAAACCTGACGAGCAACGAGCTGTACGCCCAGGCGCTTGCCGAGGCGAATCACGAGCTCGCGCGTCTGAACGTCTCGCTGAACGCGACTAATCTCGGCCTGCAGGTTCGCAACCAGTACTTCAAGGCCCTTTCGCACCTGACGCAAGCGGTCTCGCCGCGCGATTCGCTGCAGCAGATCTGCGTCGCGGCGGCCGAGAGCGTTCGACAGGCCCTCGACCTCGGGGCGGTCCTGACGTTCGCGCGGCAGGTCGAGGACGGCTATCTCGACGTGGCCTTGGTCGACCCGGATCGGGACCAGAAGATCACGGAGATCTTCTCGCCCGAGGGCGACTGCCTTCTGACGGGGGAGTTGGACGACGTCACGGTGGAATCGGCCAGGGGGGGCGCGTGGATCGTACCGGCGGCGCCCCAGGCACAGGCGCTGGTGGATCGATACGCGAGCCAACTGGGCAGCGGGCCTTATTGGCTCATGCCGATCGTTCGCGATCAGGATTGGCTGGGCGGCGCGGTGTTCACAGCGCCGGCCAAGTCGGTCGCGGCCCGCCGCAACGACGCGGAGGAACTGGAGTCGCTGTCCACGTCGATCGGGCTGGTGATCGCCAACACGCAGATCCGACAGGCGGCGGATCGGCTCAGCGAGGACCTGGCCGAGACGGGACGGCGGATTCATCAGATGCAGAATCAGTTGCTCCGGACGCGAAGCCTATCAGTGATCGCGGAGATGGCGGCGGGCGCGGCGCACGAGCTGAACAATCCGCTGGCGGTGATTACCGGTCGCGCGCAGCTCCTGCGAGACCAAACGAACGATCCGAAGCTTCGTCAGGCGCTGGATCTGATCAACGAGCACGCGCATCAGTGCAGCGCGATCGTGACGGAACTGATGGAGTTCGCGAGGCCTCAACCGCCTCGAAGCCAATCGATATCGCTTGCCGAGATCTTGCACAAGGTTCGGGCGTCGTGGCTGGCGAAGTCATGGCTGACGGAGGGGCAGTTCGTACTGCGACTATCGGACGCGCTGCCGGCGGTGTGGTTCGATCCGGCTCAGCTCGAGCAAGTTCTGGATGAAGTGATCAGCAACGCGATTGAAGCGATGAACCCGAAAGACGGGCGGTTGGGCATAAACTGCCTGACCGAACCGTCCGATGATAGGGTTGTCCTGACGGTCGAGGACAACGGGCGAGGCATGGACGCCGAGGTGCTGGGAAAGGCCTGCGATCCGTTCTTCTCGCATCGTCCGGCAGGACGCAACAGGGGGTTGGGCCTGGCTCGAGCGTTTCGATGGGTCGAAGCGAACACCGGACGACTCCGGCTCGAGAGCAAGCCAGGCCAAGGCACCACAGTCGTACTGGAGCTACCGACGGCGAAAGCGAGCATCGAGGAATCCGCGGAATCCGCACCCTCGACCTTGACCGTCTAGCAAGCTCCGACGGGTGGCACAAAGGCCGCTCGTGACCTTCACGTCGATCCCACGGATGGTACAAATTCGGTTTCCGGGCCAGGCGGGCGGTAGGCCTTCTCCCTCCTCCCTCGCTCTCGCGGTCTGACGTCCGCCGGCCTTTTATTTGATCGTCCCCCGGGCAGCCTGCCGGGAGGGGCAGGAACCTGGTGTCGTCCTGAGAAAGGGGCGCTATGTCGTACAGCCCTGCGAGCATTCTGATCGTCGACGACGACGACGACGTGGCGTCCATGGTCGCGGAGTTCGTTGAGCAGACCATGGAGGCGCGTATCGCCAGGGCCGTCACGGCCGCCGAGGCGCTCTCGAAGAGCAACACCGAGACGCCCGACGTGGTTCTAGTGGACCTGAACCTCCCGGACTGCACGGATCTTCGACTCGTTCGCGATCTCCGCCGGTGCAGCGACTGCGACGTGATCCTGATGACGGGCCGACCGACGCTGGGTCGGGCGGTCGAGGCGATGCGTCTCGGTGTGCGCGACCTGCTGGTCAAGCCATTCGACCTGGGCCACCTGAGCCGCACGCTCGAGAAGACGGTCTCGGATCGTCGACACCAGCGAAAGGAACGGCTGCGCTATGATCGTCTGCGTCGCGTGAGCGGACAGATCATTCGCGAGCGACGGATTCTGCGCGAGCGCGTCGATCTGGTGTGCCGCGACCTCGTCGGGGCGTACCGGCGTTTGGCGGAGAAGGTCGTCGAGAAGCGCGCGGCGGCGAACTAAGCACTTCATCCAACACGCCCCCCTCCATATAGATACACACAAGACCCTTAATCTCCTTCAATCTTCTTCTTGGACATCGGGATGAGTTGGACGGGGCCTAGGAGGCCGGAGTCGGTTAGCGGCCAGTTGGTTGCGTCTAGCGGTTTGTAGTCGACGGTGACGATGTTGATGTCCTTCATGATCTTCCAGTCGACCTTGCGGCGGTCGAGATCGCGGATTCGGTTGGCGGTGAGGTTGGTCACTTCGACTTCGAGCGTGTTCGGGCCGGGCTTGACGTATCGACCGGCGCTGAGCCGGAAGGGCAAGGCGATGAGTGCGCCGGCGTCTTGGCCGTTGATGCGGACGCGGGCGCTCTCGCGGACGTCGCCGAGGTCGAGCAGCCATTCGTCGGGCTTGTCGCCGGGCGGGAGGTTAAAGGTGATCTTGTAGCGCGCGGTGCCGGCGAATCGCTTGGCGTGATCGTCGGGGGCGTTGGTCCAGGATGCCAACTTGTCGAGCTTGTAGGCGGCGGGCAGATCTGGGCCGCCTTCGATGAAGTCGACTTGCCATTGGCCGGTGATGGGAACGGGTTGGCCTTTGGGCTGGAGATAGGTCCAGGGCGGGCCGGCCGCGAGTTCATGTCGCGCCTGGATGATTCGCGATTCGCCGGGTGCGAGCTGGAGATAGGCTTGGCAGCGTCCGCCGTCTTGGCGCGTGGCGATAGCGCCGGATCGGCCCGTCATCGGGTCGAGGAGGGTCGCGGACTTGCATGCCACGGCGAGAGGTAGCCAGCCGTCCCAGGCCTTGGCGGTCTGGTTGGCGATGAAGTAGTAGAAGCCGTCGCTGGTCTTGCGACGGATGCACTGCAGGCCGGCGTCGGTGAGGGATTCCCGGGGGACATCTGCGGCTTCGAGCGCGGCCAGGACGTCGGGGGCGACGATGGCGTTGACCTTGGTTAGTCGCGTTCGCTCGGTGGCGAGTTCCTTGCGGCGCTGATCGAGGCGCCCCAGGCCGGGCACGTCGGAGGGGATACTCTTGTGGAAGATGACGGTGGCGCCTTTGTCGGCGAGATCCGCGAGCTTTAGGAGCGTGGTGACGGGGACGTATCGACACGCGGGGACGACGACGGCGCGGTAGATTCCCCCTGTCGCGTGGAGCGCGCCGTTCTTGGCGTCGATGCCTTGGAGGAGTCGGTCGGAGATGAAGTCGAAGGCGTAGCCCTTGTCGATCAGGTCTTGGGCGACGCGTCCGAAGGGCTGGGAGTCCAGCCACTTGCGGGAATGGACGATGTGCTGGAGCTTCGTACCTTCGGGTTGGGTCCAGTAGTCGTGGATGGGCCAGTAGAGGAGGACATCGTTGAAGGGGACGCCGGTCTGCAGGACGGACTGGCATCGGGCGACGTACGTGTTGAGGACGGGGAAGTCGCGCCAGATTGAGTTGCGCGAGTCGAACTTAGTGGAGGCGTAGAAGAACCATCCCGGCCAGGGGGCGTCCTTCGGCGAGTAGCAGCATCCGTGATAGAAGACGTGGTTGATGCCGGCGAGGAAGAACTGATCGAGCTCGAGCTTGACCTGGGCTAGACTGCCGTGCCAGTGCTCGCGGAGCCAGGTGCAGCTCTCGGAGGAGACGAGCTGTTTGCCCGGCGGATGGGCGACGTGGGCGGCGGATGAGGCGAACATGCAGACGCGGCGGTCGGAGTCGCCGGGTCTGACCATGGCGGGATCTCGCCTGAAGCCGGGGATGGGGTAGTTCGGCGCGCCGAACATTTCGGTCTCGGGGATATCGGCAGCGGCGTAGACGTCGAGGAGGTTGGCGGGGGAGCCGTGGGCCTGGTTGCGTGTGAGCATTCCGCGGGCGCGGGCCCAATCGGCCCAGACCTCGATGGCCTCGCGGTGCAGGTCGCCGAGGGTGATCCGGTAGTCGCACTTGAGGCGGGCGCGTCTTTCGGGGTCGCCGCTCTTGGCGAAGAAGAGGTCGAGGTGGTCGGCGAGGTCATAGCCGCGTCGGGCCTTGAACTCGGCGAGGAGCTCCGGGCACCAATCGCAGGCGTACTCGAAGGAGTCGTGGTACTGTGCCCTGGGCATGGCGGGGCGCGTCTGGTCGAAGGCCTTGGAGAACCGCTCGAGGTAGAAGCGCATGGCGGCGGGGGAATAGGGGTTGAGCATGTGGCCCTCGCCGCCGGGGGCGGCGCGTTTGACCATGCGTTTGGCGGCGAAGGAGAGCTTCTTGGTCTTGGTGTCGTAGCTGACGACGACGTCGGCCGTGCTCTTGGCCAGGCCTGGGCCGCCGAAGCACCAGCCGGTGCCGGTGGTCATGTCGACGTTCATTCCGAGGGTTTGGGCCTTCTTGACGATGTGGTCGAGCATTTCCATCCACTTGGGGGATAGGTATTGGATGTACCGATCCTCGTAGCCCTTTGCGCCGTAGATGGGGACGATGTGGACGGTGCCGACTCGGGCCTTGTGGAGGCCTTCGAGGTTCCAGTCGATGCTGTCCTTGTCGAAGGCGCTGCCGGGGCACCACCAGTAGGTTCCGGGTCGGTGTTGGGTTTTGATTTCGAGGGGCCAGGGCGTGGGAGCTTGCTGGGCGGCGAAGGACAGACTCGAGAATACAAGGCACGTTATCGAAGCGGCGATGGACCTTGGCTTGGTCATTGTCGTATTCCTCTGCTGTTGACAGGATGGTGAGGCTCCGGGTTCACCTGTAGGGCGCGTGTTCGCGATCGAATTCGTGTTCCCCACCGCTGAAGCGATGGGGCACCCGGCGCGTGCGGTTTCCACGGCGGATCTCCGGGTTCCGCGATAGGCGCTCAGTGCCAAGGATTGCGGATGGTGTAGGGACGAACTCGTCGCTACAACCTTCCGTCGCCCCTGCCGGGGCTGAGGGGTATGGTAGGACGGATACCACGGGTTGCGCCCGCCGAAGCGGCGGGCTCCACCCGTGGCTACGGTCCTTCGGCCCTCCGGGCCTGAACGCGGGAAGTCAGGGTCGTTTGGTTTTCGGACCCGAACGCGGGAAGGTACGGTCAATTGATCTTGAAGCCTGAATACTGGAGGTTCCCGTCGTGGCTTTTTGTGCGTGAACATGAGCCATGGGACTAGACGAAGAGCACCAAAGATCGTGAAAGCGGCGGCCTCGCCCTCCCACCGGCATCCACCAATCGAGTTATGACGCGGCCTAGACAACGACGGCCTCCTTCAGTAGGCGGAGGTAGGATCGGTACTGCTGGAGCGAGACGCCGGGGGGGGTCTGATGGTCGACGCTGGGGATGAAGCCGCCGGTCTTCATCAGGGGGCTGAGGCGGTCGAACTCGGCGCGGATGGCGTCCTCGCCTTTGTTCATGACCATCTTGTCGTAGTGGCCGATCATCCGCAGTTTGGGGAACGCTTGTCGCAGGCTCATGCCGTCGACGCCGGCCTGACGCTCGAGCGGCAGGACGCCCTCGACGCCGACGGACTCGAGCCATGGAACGAGGAGCGTCACGTCGCCGTCGGTATCGACGATGGTCTGCATGTTCTGCTCTTTGACTCGTTCGAGCAAGCGCCGGTAGTACGGCGTCATGAAGTCGTCGCAAATCTGCCGCGAGACCATGGGCCCGTTGTTATAGGACATGTCCTCGGCGATGGTCATGAAGGTCGGGACGCAGACGTTGGCGATCTTGTCGAGCAACCCGAGGTTGAACGTCAGTAGGTCCTCGTTGATTCGGTGGATCAGCTCGGGTTGGTCGTAGTAGGCGACCATCAGGCGGTCGAAGCCCATGAGCGTTCGTGGGAACCAGAAGAAGCCCTCGAGGGTGATCCAGACGACGGCGTCGCCGTCGGCCTGGCGCTGGGCCCAGGGGGCCATTGCCTGGATGGCGGCGGCGTGATCGGGATAGATGTTCGGCAGGATCCTCAGGTAGTCGTCCATGTGGGCGACGACGCCCTCGACGTGGTGCTGGACGGCCTCGATGGTCGGGTCGGTGGTGCTGAACCAGAACTGCTGATAGGGGTCGAGGCCGAAGTGGTGGGCGATCTCGAAGACGCCGGTCAGGTGCTGGGGCAGGCCCTCGGTCTTCCAGCGTGTGATGGTCTTGTCCCACCACATGGCCCACTCCCACATGGGGAGGCGGTCGACGGGCTGGAAGCTCATTGCGGCGCGGAATCTCTCGACGTGGTTCATTGGTGTTGGTCCCCTTCTCGGGCGTCGTGGGGATATGGTACAGAACTGAAGGACGAAGTACGAAGGGCGAAGGACGAAAGGGGTGCGGGGGACGGGGGGTATCGGTGTCTCACTATGTCCCGGAATGTCCCGGAATGTCCCGAAATGCGCCGGAATGCATCGGAATGCAGCGGAATGCAGCGTTTCCTGGGGGGTTCGGAGGCGGGGCGCTGGGTGCGGACGTGTTGGGGAATTCGTGTCCCCCACCTCTGAAGAGGTGGGCCACCCGGCCATCGGATGGGGGCGGGGGCGATGTCTCGAAATGCCTTGCGGAAAAGTCGAAACGTCGAAAGGTCGACACGTCGACATCGGATGGGGAACGATGTCTCGAAATGTCTCGGAATGTCTCGGAATGCGCTGGAATGCGCCGGAATGCAGCGTTTCTTGGAGGGGTTCGGAGGCGGGGCGCTGGGTGCGGACGTGTTGGGGAATTCGTGTCCCCCGCCTCTGAAGAGGTGGGCCACCCGGCGTTGTGTCCCCCGCCTCTGAAGGCCCGGGGCTTGTGAGATTCGATAGCTATTGGGCATGGCGTCCTCGGGGGCGGGCTGGTTTTAGGGTTCATTTTCGTACTTCAGTGATAAGGGGGTCGGAGTACTGTCAGAAGAGGGAAGTAGGAGGTCAGAAGAGAGAAGTCGCCGGAGGGGAGAGGGAGAACGGGCTCGTGCGGGGGGCAGGAGAGGTGGGGTGAGCCGCCACCGGCTGAAGACGATGGGCCGCCGCAGGTCCGTCGAACGATTGGGGAGAGTTCAGCCGTCCCGATGGGACTGATCCATCCGCGGGCGGCTTGATCCCCCGGACTGAAGTCCGGGGCTATTTTCACGCGGTCCCTACGGGACCTGAGGGGTCTACGCGGCTTCTGCTGGGCTTGTGGTGATCGGGGTTGGCGAGAGGGACGGGAAGGTTGTGGCGGGTGGATGTGGGAGGGCTTATTATCGCGGGGCAGGCTCGCGTTGAGGACGTGAGACTTGAGGGTTGGGTGGGCGTGTGAGATGAGGCGCCGGGGATTGGGCAGGTGCGTTGCTCGGGCGTTTTGCATGCGAATGGTCACGGGCGAGACGCCCGTGCTACGGTGGCGCGGACTCACTCACGGTTTCTTGGTGGCTTGGGGTCGGGCGGGACCCTTTTCTGGGGAGCTTGATCATGAGGGATAGGACGCTGGCGGTTGCGGCGTCGGTGTGGATCGTGTTGGCGGTGACAGGGATCGCGTGGGGGGAGGCGAAGCGGTGGATCGATCCTCGGTTCAAGTTGCTCGACGTGGAGAAGTTCGGGTCGACGAATCCGTACGTCCGGATGGAGGACGGGAGTCTGCTGATCGTCGACGGCAACGGCACGCGGGTCAGCAAGGATGGGGGCAAGACGTGGTCGGAGCGGCGGGTCATCTACACCGGGGCCGATGCGTCGAAGGGGGGGCGGGGGATTCCGTGCGGGTCGGGTCAGATCATTCGATCGGCGGACGGGGCGCTCGTGATGGTGTGGCGGGACCCGATCAAGTGGGAGTGGGACAAGGCCAAGAACGAGCCGAGCGTAGCGTCGCGTGTGGACGTGTGGTCGATCCGGAGTGTGGACGGGGGCAAGACGTGGGTGGATCGGCAGCTTCTGCACGAGGGCATTTGCGGGCACCCGCCGATGAAGATGCTGCAGGCCAAGGGCGGCCGGATCGTGGTGCCGGTGCAGTTCTACATGCGGAATCCGGGGCGGAACGTGATTCGGACGTACGTGACGGACGACAGCGGCAAGACGTGGCGGGCGAGCAACATCATCGACCTTCGCGGGCACGGGCATCACGACGGGGCGCTGGAGCCGACGATGATCACGCTGAAGGACGGGCGTGTGTGGATGCTGATCCGGACGAGCTGGGGACGGTTCTGGGAGGCGATCTCGGAGGACGGGGGACTGTCTTGGCGAACGATCCGGCCGAGCGCGATCGAGGCGAGCACGTCGCCGGGGTTCCTGGGACGGCTGGCGAGCGGGCGGATCGTGCTGGTGTGGAATCGTCTGTATCCGGAGGGCAAGGACGACTACAAGCGGCGAGGGGGTCAGTTCTCCGACGTGGAGGCGAGCTGGCACCGGGAGGAGCTCTCGATCGCGTTTTCGGAGGACGAGGGGAGGACGTGGACGAGGCCGGTGGTGATCGCGCGGGAGAAGGATGCGTGGCTGGCGTATCCGTACGTTTTCGAGCCGGAGCCGGGGGTGTTGTGGATCTTTACGGGTCAGGGGAAGGTGAAGGTGATGGGTCGGGAGGGGGACTTGTTGGGGGGGTGAGGTGGTGGCGTCGGACGGAGCTTCTGACGTGGAACGGAACACGGGGCCGCCTGGGTCTTCTGTTGCTTCAGGTGGGTCCGGCGGGGACGTTTCGGTCGGGTTGGGGAAGGGTTCTTGACGGTTGACGGCGGACCCGTGCCACCCGACCTGTGAGCGATTCGATTGATCTCAGCCGTCCCGACGGGACTGATTCATTTGCGGGCGGCTTGTCCCCGGACTGAAGTCCGGGGCTATTCTCACGCGGTCCCTGCGGGACCTATGAGGGTGCGGAGGGCGGCGTCCAGCATCCAGGCGGGCCAACCGCAAGGGAGTTCTGCCGCCCCTGACGGGGCTGACGGTTTCATGCGGGGTCGTCCCCCCACGGCTCGCGCCGTGGGCTATCACCTGTCGCCCCTAACGGGGCTCTGCTTCACGCCGGACAGCGGACCCATGGCTCCCTACGGTCGCCCTGGGCTACGCTCCATCGCCCCCGTTCGGGGGCTGAAGAGGAGGCGTCTGATGGGTGCGGCGCGGTGGTGTGTTGTGACGGGGGCGTCGACGGGGATTGGTCGGGCCAGCGTGCTGGCGCTTGATCGGGCGGGGTTTCGGGTGTTTGCGGGGGTTCGTCAGGCGGCGGCGGGGGATGCGTTGCGGGCGGAGGCGAGCGAGCGGTTGGAGCCGGTGCTGCTGGACGTGACGGATGAGGGTCAGGTGGCGGCGGCGAGGGAGCGGGTGTCAGAGGCGGTGGGCGATGCGGGGCTGGCGGGGCTGATGAACAATGCGGGGATCGCCGTGAACGCGCCGATGGAGTTTATCCCCATCGCCGATCTGCGTCGGCAGCTCGAGGTGAACGTCGTGGGGCAGGTAGCGGTGACGCAGGCGTTTTTGCCGCTGCTGCGGAGAGCGAAGGGTCGGATCGTCTTCACGGGATCGACGAGCGGGTTCCTGACGCTCCCGCTGGCGGGCCCCTACAGCATGAGCAAGCACTCGATCGAGTCGATGGCGGACGCTTTGCGCATGGAGCTGAGGCCTTGGGGCATTCATGTCGCGGTGCTTCGGCCGGGGGCGATCGCGACGCCTATCTGGGAGAAGGCGCTGAGCGAGGGGGACGAGTTCCTTGAGCAGAGCTCGGCGGATCTACAGGAACTCTATGGCGGTTTGATCGGTGGGATGCGGGAGGCGGCCGTTGAACTGGCGGCTCAAGGTAGTCCGCCTGAGGCGGTGGCTCGGGTGGCGGTGCATGCGCTGACGTCGCGGCGTCCGAAGACGCATTATCTCGTGGGCAAGAACGGGCGTCTGGAGCGCGTGTTGAGCTTGTTGCCGGCGCGGCTTCGGGACTATGTGCTTCTCAAGGCGCTTGGCATCAAGTGAAGCGGCGGCGTTTGGGGATAGTGGCTTGGGCTAGGGGTGGAGTCCGTCGCAGCTCCTTTGGACGATTGCGCACCGGAGAGGTCTGGTCGTGCGGCCCGAACGGCGGGATCGGGCTGTTGCCGGCTCGCACATGCATGGCTGAAGGTGTCTCGCCTACGTGCGAGGGCCTGGTGCCGTGCCATGAAAGTCTGCGATGCGTGGGCAAAGGGTCAGCGGCGCAGGTGGACGAACAGGGCTTCGTGAGCGGGAACCGAGACCGAGAAGCGGCATTCGGCGGGGTCGGGGGCGATCGGGATCGGCTTGTGCGAGAGCATGTCCTCCGCTGTGGCCGCGCGTAGGTTCGGCTCGAGCCTGATCACGCCGGAGGCAGTCTGGTCACCGGGATTGTGGATGGTGAGGAAGCACTCACTGCCGCCGGCTTGGCCGAACCTTTCGACCTGCAGTGACGCCTTGTCGGATCGGGCCAGTGTGACGGGGGACCAGCCGGCCCGGCCGATGCGCCGGATGATGGGGATGAGCTGCTTGAAGAGCGGGCGATCCCGGTTGTACCAGGCGGGTTTGGTGAAGTAGTGGTCGGTGGAGGCGTTGGCGCTGAAGAACGACGGCTGGACCCCGTAGGCGCCGGCCCGCATCAGGTACCAGCGCGTGTGCCGCTCGGTCCATTGGGCAAAGTCAGAGTTCTGCAGGAGCAGATAGGGCTTGGTCGCGCACAGCGAACGCCGGTAGAGCAGCTCGGCGTCGGACATGGGCTGCCAGCGCCCCCCCGGGTTCCAGTTGTGCTCCTGTCCCATGACGTCGAGGTGGGCGACCTGCCACGGGTAGTAGGTGGGCGTCGTGTTGGCCATCATGAGCTTTCCGCTGTCGTGCACGTGCTTGCCGACCCAGCGGACGTATTCCCAGATGCTGAAGGCGTTGATGATGCAGGTACGGCGCGTTTCGGTGTCGTAGACGAGGGGGACGTCGACGGTTCTGAAGTGCTCGCGGCGGTAGTTCTGCTGATAGCACCAGCCGTCGAGCGAGTCGAGGTACTCGCCGTCGACGCCCGCGTCCGGGGCGTCTCGGTAGAGCTTTGCGGCCTGGGCGGGATCGTAGTTGAGCTTGGCCTTGGTGACGTCGCCTGGGAGATCGGGGTCGGGGTTCAGGGCGAAGACGGCTCCGTTGCACCATGGGGTGTCGAGCAACCAGAGCCAGTATTGGCCGTCGGCCTTCTTGGCCGCCGAGGTTAGGGTGGCTGCGCAGATCCGCCGCGTGGGCGCGTCGGCCTCGCGACTCAGCTTGGTCAAGTAATTGACGGCCTGGTCGTCGCTTCGCTCCATGTCCTTTGGCATGCTGAGCCAGTGGGTCTGGGGCTCGGTGTAGCGGAAGGTCAGGATGCCGTGGGCGTTATCGTAGGTCTGGTCGCCGAGTCCCTCCTTGAAGTAGAACCCGAAGTCCTCCGGTCGCTCGACCGCGCTGATCTTGGCGAAGGCCATCCAGAGACCGACGTCGTCGACGCGGCGTTTGAAGGCATCGGGATGGAGGTCGTAATAGCGCTGCAGGGCGGCGCGAAAGCCCCACTTCGGGTCGAAGGTGTAGAGCTCGAAGTCGAGGCGGGCGCGGCCGGGGAGCTTCACGGGGTCGGGGGAGAGGGCGAGATCGAAGGCGGCATACAACCACTGGTGCTCGGCGTCGTAGGCGAGCCGGACGATTCTCGGCTCGTCGAGGGGCACGGCGATGGCGAGGCCGACGTTGTCCTTTGTCACGGCGGCGAAGGGATACATCGAGCTGGTGCCTGTCTTGCCGACGTTCATTCTCGCGGCGTTGCAGTAGCTTCGCCCCGGCTCGATGGGGCGCCGGCGTCTGGCGTCGTCGAACCACTGGCCGCCGCGAAGGTCGACGGGAACGGCGACGACGAGGGAGAGAGCTCGCTCTCGTTGATCCCGGGCGTGGAGATCCACGCGCCCGGTGATGCGTCCCTTGTCGGCCGTCCATGTCGCGGAGACATCCATCGCCAGGGGCTCGAGCGCTGCGGCGACCACGGTTTTGCCGCCGCCAGCATCGACCTTGCCGGCGACTCTGCAGACGGGGCCGCCGGCGCCGACGTCCTGGAGGAAGACGCCTCCGGCGAGGGGGCCGGGAGGGATGCTCTTGCCGGGCACGCTGACGTTGGTGACGTCGCCGGACGATGGGTCGCCGAGGAGTTGGAGGCCGCCCTGGTCATCGGCGAGGCGGACGGGGCGGCTTTCGTGTTTTGCGGTGGCCGCGCTGTCAGCGAGCTCGACGGGCTGTCCGTCGAAGATGCGGACGTCTGCTTGGTCGTAGATCGAGACGGTCGCGTCGTCGAACCAGACGGTTCCACGGACGCCGCGCAGCAGCAGATGGAGGCTCATCGCGCGGATGGGTTTGTTGGGCACGATGGTGAGCGTGTGCTGCCGCCAGTCGTGCGTTCCTGTGGGCAGCGGCTTGATCAGGCCCCAGGTCGGTGTACCGTCGGTGTGGATCAGGTCGACGTAGATGGAGTAGCCCGGGGTGGGCGTGCCGGGGACGTCCTTGCACTTCGTGTGAACGGCGATGCGGATCGGGACGACCCGCGTGTGGTTGAGCTGGAAGACGGCACGCGCGCCGAGGGAGGTGTTGGTATCGTCGGCGTGGCAGCGGATTGATTGCCGGCCCTCTGAGCGGACGTCCTTGTCGACGTCGAAGCCCTTTTCGAAGGCGTGCCAATCGGACGGGCCCGTGCCGACCTGCTCAAAGCCGGGGTCGGTGAGACGGTTCGGTGAGGTCGCGGCGAGGGAGGCGATGGGGCGGAAGAGTACTTGGGGGTCTCCGCGGCTTTCAATCCCCATCGCAAGGGTCAGCCCAATCGCTCCGATGATCGCGCGTCGCAATCGCCCGTGTGCCATGCCGCAGGTCCTCCGGGTTGGGAAGCGCCGGCATGGTAGCGACGGGGAGAGGTGGGGTGCAACAGGGATCGGGTTTGATCGAGAGGCAGCGTCGCGTAGCGAGTGTGCATTGCGCATGGAGGTTCATGGGCAGGATGCCCATGCTACGCGACGGACGAGCCGTGAAATGAGTCCATAGTCCCGCTCGGGGGCGGATCAGACGGTGTCCATGGCGGTTATTTTGCGGAGCTCCAGTTCGTCGTAGCGTCTTCGGATCGTGGGGGCCAAGCCCCTGCCCAGGGCCGAGCACAAGATGCCCAGCAGTAGCAGCGGGTAGTAGACGGCATAGGGCTGCGACTTGATCAGGGCCACGACGCCGCCGATCAGCACGAGGACGCCGATGACCTGGATCGCGGAGAGGAGGCCCATGACGAATCCTCGGGCCCGGCCGCGCGAGGCCAGGATGCCGATCAAGCTACCGATGCAGCCGAACGCGATGCCCAGAATGCCGCCGATCAGGCCTGCCGTCGCGCCGCTCCACCACTGACCGGCGACGGCCGTGGGATCTTCATTGGGACCGAACTGGGCGAGGGTGGGCGGAGCGATCCAGACCTCGCCGGAGCCGGGCAGCACGAGGTTGATCTCCAGGGCGCTCGGGGTTGGGGCGTCTTGCTTGTTGCAGAAGGGCAAGACGAAGGCGCGCCATCCGGATGAACCGGTGATTGGGGCCATGGGCCCGGGGCCGAGGGTCCGGGTGAAGAACTTCTTGCCGTCATCGAAGCGGCTCCACATCTCGAGGTAGGCGTCGCCCTCCACGCCCTTGTAGCGGACTTCGCCCCGGAGGGCGTAGCGATCGCTCGTGATGCCAAGATCGCTCAACGTCGCGAGCGGGACCGTGACGGAGCGCGGCGAAGGGTTCCTGACGTACACCCCGCCCTTGGCGGCGTCGGTGTTGTTCGTGACGATCACGCCAGTCTCGCCGTCGATCAGCGGGGCCCATTGGACCTCGCGGAGGAGCTGTTCGGCGCAGGCGGTGGTGGTCCAGAGGAGCACGCTAAGACTCAGTATTCGTCTGATCATGACGATCCCCCAGCTCTCGCTTGTGGGCGGCCAAGAGCGTCTTGACCGTGCCCATGTCGATCTTCCCCTCGGCGTACTGCACGCGCAGCACCTTTTCGAACTCGCTCGAGATCTCCTGGCTGTCCCATAGCTTGATCTTCTCGATGAGGCGGTCCAGCCGGAGGCGGACGGTCGGGTAGGAGATCCCGTAGGCCTGGGCCAACTCCTTGAGTGAGCCCGAGGCCAGGACGAACCGCTTGATGAAGGCGAGGTCTTCATCTTCTAGATGATCGACCCATCGCCTCGCATTCGTCTGAGATTCGCTCACCGGGACGGTCCTTTCTGGATAATCTTCAAGGCTGAATCAATTATAATATGTATAAAGTGAAAGTCAACTTGTGTTTTATGAAAACCAGGGGTGCGTGTCATGGAAACCGGTGGTAATCGTTGGGGGACCGATAAGAACTGGGTACCGAGCGTTTTGGCGGTGCCAGGGGGCTTATCAGCAGTCGAACTCGGCGATCGTGGGGGCGTGGTCGGAGGGTTTGGCGCCTTTGCGTTCGTCGCGGTCGATTTCGGCCGAGGTGCAGCGGTTGGCCAGGGGCGGGGTGGCGAGGATGTGGTCGATTCGCAGGCCGTTGTTCTTGGGGAAGGCGAGCATTCGATAGTCCCACCAGGAGTAGAGGCCTCCTTCGGGGTGGTGGCGCCGGAGGACGTCGACGAGGCCCCAGTCGAGGACGTCGCGGAGGGCGGCGCGGGCGTCGGCGTGGCAGAGGACGCTATCGGCCCACTGGTCGGGGTTGGCGGCGTCCTTTTCGTCGACGGCGACGTTGGTGTCGCCGCAGACGATGAGGGCGTCAGACGGGGAGAAGCGGCGATCGAGGTAGGCGCGGAATCGCCGCAACCAGTCGAGCTTGTAGGCGTATTTGTCGGAGCCGACCTCCTGGCCGTTGGGGACGTAGATCGAGACTACGCGGACGTCGCCGACCCGGGCGGATAGGAACCTGGCCTGTGGGTCGTTGACGCCGTCGTCGATGCCGCGCTCGACGTCCTGGGGTTCGGTTCTGCTGAGGATGGCCACGCCGTTGTAGGTCTTCTGTCCGAAGACGGCGGCGTGATAGCCGGCCTCACGGATGGTCTCGTGGGGGAAGGCCTGGTCGGCGACCTTGAGCTCCTGGAGGCAGAGCACGTCGGGGTCGTGCTGGCGGAGCCAAGCCAGGAGGCGTTCGAGCCTGGCTCGGATCGAGTTGAGGTTCCAGGTTGCGATCTTCATTTCAACCTAAGCGTCCCGCAGCGATGAATGGACAGTGTACTCATCGAGAAGCTTCGATGCGTGGCTCATGGCTTCATTCATCGGGGACGCACTCCCCGGCCTGAATTCGAGTCCCCCACCGCTGAAGCGATGGGCCACCCACTCTCAGCGATCTGTTCATGCATTCCCGCAGGCAGCTTGGGGTCACATCGCGCACCCTACCGGATGTACTCGTTCAGGATGTTTTCGAGCATTTCCTGCCGGCCTGACTGGATCTTGGGCTCGCCGTTCTTGAGGGTGTAGGCCTCGAGTTGCTGGAACCCGACTCGGCCTTTCTCGATCTTCTGTCCGAGGCCACGGTCCCAGCCGCTGTATCGCTGCTTGATGAACTTTTCGAACTTCTTTCCTTGGATGATTTTCGCGGCGGCCTTGAGGCCCCTTGCGAAGGCGTCCATGCCGCCGATGTGGGCGTGGAAGAGGTCGACGGGATCGATCGATTGTCGCCGGACCTTGGCGTCGAAGTTGAGGCCGCCGGTCTTGAAGCCGCCTGCCTGGAGGATGACGCACATGGCCATCGTCGTATCGTAGAGGTCGGTCGGGAACTGGTCGGTATCCCAGCCGAGGAGGAGGTCGCCGCGGTTGGCGTCGACGGAGCCGAACAGGCCGTTGGCCGCGGCATAGACCAACTCGTGGTGGAACGTGTGGGTGGCCAGCGTTCCGTGATTGGCCTCGATGTTGAGCTTGAACTGGTCCATCAGGCCGTACTTCTGGAGGAAGGCGTGGCAGCTTCCTGCGTCGAAGTCGTACTGGTGCTTGGTTGGCTCCTTTGGCTTGGGCTCGATGTAGAACTGTCCCTTGAAGCCGATTTTCTTCTTGTAGTCGACGGCCATGTTGAGGAACCGGCCGAGGTGGTCGAGCTCTCGACCCATGTCGGTGTTGAGGAGCGTTTCGTAGCCCTCTCGGCCGCCCCAGAAGACGTAGCCGGCGCCGCCGAGGGCCTTGGTTGCGTCCATCGCGCGTTTGACCTGGCTGGCGGCGTAGGCGAAGACCTCGGGGGAGGGGTTCGTGGCGGCGCCGGACATGAACCGGCGGTTCGAGAAGAGGTTGCTCGTGCCCCAGAGGAGCCTCACGCCGGTGTCGCGTTGGAGCTTCTTGGCAAGCTTGACCATCTCGTCGAAGCGTTTGTTGGTCTCGGCGAGGGTGTCGGCCTCGGGAGCGATGTCGAGGTCATGGAAGCACCAGAAGCCGACGCCCAGCTTCGTGAAGAACTCGAAGGCCGCTCGCAGGGTCATCTCGGCGACCTCCATGGGGTCGTCGGATTTGTTCCACGGACGGATCATCGTGCCGGGCCCGAAGGGATCGCCACCGAGTCCCTTGAAGGTGTGCCAGAAGCAGACGCTGAACCTCAGATGCTCGGCCATGGTCTTGCCGAGGATCTTCTGGTTGGGGTTGTAGTGCTTGAATGCAAGCGGATTCCTGGAGTTCGGGCCTTCGTACTTGACCTTTTCGATGCCGGGGAAGAACTCTCTCATGGCGCACCTTTCGTTTCGGACTCAGGTGTTGATCGGACCGCCTGGCGGCCCCTTCGACTCGGCCCACGCGCCGGGCCGGGTACACAGGCATTATGCCGTTAGGGCGGTGGATTTCAAGCCGATGCGCGCGGGACGAGGGTGTCCGGCCGTCAGTGAGACCCGCGGAGGAATCTGAAGAGCAACTGACCGGCGGGGACGGGTTGGATGACGGTCCGGGCGGCGGGTCGGGGCTTTTGCCTGGGCAGGGCCGCGGCGACGAAGCCGTCGAGGTCCTGGAAGTCCCAATCCTGGCGGGCAACGGGTCTGCCCTGATCGTCCCGCACGAGGGCGCCGTAGTCATCGACGAGCACACGGGTAGCGAACCGATCGCACATCGACTCCTTCTGGCGGGTGTTGCGTTTGGCTCGCTTGATGAGCCAGTGATAGTACTCGTGGAGGAAGACGAACAGGGCGAGCTGATACCCGTCGGCGGCGTCGACGGTGTAGATCTCCTTCCACCAGTATCGCCGGTTGGACCTGGCCCGCGCGATGTGGGTTCGGATGGGATAGGGATACTCGATGTGCCGACCGAGGTTGACGTAGGCGAGGTGGCGTCCGTAGAAGCACGTTCCCGAGAAGTCGGCCCCCCTGCTGTAGCGGACGGAGACCGTGAGCCGCCCGTGGGACCAGGGCTCGGCGTGCCGGCTGAACATGCGCTCCAGTCGATGGGAATCGAGTGACGTCGTGTTGTTGAACCGCATGCGTTCCCTCGCGTGGCCGGGACGTCCGTGTCGTGGGTTATGAAAGACGATCGGCGCGTGCGTGTCAATGCGTGGCACGGGAAGCCGAGCTGGGCGGAACACTGAACGTGCTTGCCGCCCTTTGAAGACATGGCGGGCGTTGCGGTTGGGGGGGCGGGCTGGAAGGCTGCGTTAGGTGGCGAGGGGCCTTGGGTTAGGGGCTGAGTCGGACTGTCCAAGCGGCTCACCGCAATGCATAAACAACGTGGTTCTCGAGAACCTTCGATGGATGGTCTTGGGCTCCGGCCATCAGAGACACGATCCACGGCCCGAATTCGCGTCCCCCGCCGCTGAAGCGACGGGCCACCCATTCCTGGCGATCTGTTCAAGCATTCCAGGAGGCAGCTCAGTTGACACTCCTGGCGGGGGTTCGGACAATGGGCGAGACGGGAGGAGATACACTGTGCACGAGAACCGATCACATCAACCCAAGCGGGCTCGGGCAGGGCGCTCATGGCGGCTTCTGGCGGCGGCCGGGCTGCTCACCGGATCGCTTGGCGGGTGCATCGCCACGATCCAGCGTGAGCTCGAGGTCCTTTTCGCCCCGGATGCGCTGCAAAACGCCTTGTACGTCCCTCAGAGCATCCTCTATCAGGTTTTCGGGCAAGGCCTCTGGCAACTCATCGACAGACTGCGGTAGCTTGCCGAGCTCTCGGAGACAATGGCCGAGCTTTCGATCAGCATGAGCGACGGGCAGCGTCGAACGGTGCGTCTCCAGCACCGGGGGGACCTCATTGTGGGGCGCGACCCGACGTGCGACGTCGTGCTCGACGATCCGACGTGCTCGCGCAGACACTTCCGGATCCACTCCCTCGAGCGGGGACGGTATGAAGTGGAGGACTTGGGCAGCCACAACGGGACGCTGGTCAACGGGCAGCGAACGGCCCGGGCCCTGCTAGCGCAGGGGGACAAGATCGAAGTCGGCCGGTGCGCGCTTCAGTTCACGGAGAAGGCCGACGATGCACAAGCCACCGTGACGATCAGCGAGACACAGGAAACGCCCGGCACGGTCAGCGTGTATCGACACAAGCCCTCGATATCCGAGCGGCGTTTGGAGCAACTCCTGGAGTTGTCAACGCGTTTGGTTGGGGCATTCGAGCAGCGGGAAGTCCTCGATCGAGCGATGGACATCTGCATGGAGACGCTCGCCTTCGACCGAGGCGTGATCGTGGAAAGCCCGAAACACGGGGCGAGATGGCATGTGCCGGTGATCCGCAACGTCCGGGCGGGCGAGGGGTGCTGCGGGCTCACGGTGAGCCGGTCGATCCTCAAGCGGGCGATCGAGCGGGGCGAGCGGAGCATCATCAACAACGTCCTATCGGGCTCAGACGACGTGACCGAGAGCATGGTCATGAATCAGATCTGCTCGGCGATGTGCGTTCCGATCACGTGGCGGAGCGAGGTGCTTGGCGCGATCTACGGAGATCGCACGCGGACCGGTCACGAGTACACGGAAGAGGACGTGAACTTCCTGGCGGGCTTGGCGGCTCAGATCGGCACAGCGCTCAAGACGAGTCAGTTGGTTCAGGACCTGCGAGCCCGGCAACAGCTCGAGAATGACCTTGCGGTGGCTCGCCAGATCCAGGAAGGCCTTTTCCCGAGGAACCTGCCGGACAGGCCGGACCTGGAGGTGACGGCCTACAACAGCCCCGGGCGGAGCGTCAGCGGGGACTACTACGACGTTCTGACGCTGGACGATCACCGTATCGGGGCGGTGATCGCCGACGTCAGCGGCAAGGGGGTGGCCGCGGCGATGCTGATGGCGAACCTGCAGGCGGCGGTTCGCGTGACGCTACCGGGCGCGGCCGACCTGGTCGACGTGGCTCGCCGGTTGAACCAGTTGGTTCACGAGAACACGAGCGGGGGCGACTTCATCACTTGCCTTCTGTGCATCGTGGACATGAGTGACCGAACGATCCGATACGTCAACGCGGGTCACTACCCGCCCTACCAGGTTTCGTCCGACGGGGCAGTCCGAACGCTTCCCGAGGACGCAGGGATGCCTCTGGGGGTCGACGTCGACACGGAGTATCCGCTCGTCGAGGTGGCGTTCGGGGACCAGCCGGGAACGCTGTTCTTCTTCACGGACGGGATCCCCGAGTCGCTGAACACGGAAGACGAGTTCTTCGGACTGGGGCGGATCGAGGACCTTCTGAAGAGAAACTCGGGCACGGGGCCCAAGGAACTGGTCGGACGGTGCCGCAGGACGATCGCCGAGTTCGTGGGCCACGCCCCACAGAGCGATGACGTCACGCTGATGGTGATGAGGATCGGGCCCGCCTGACCACCGACGAGACCGCCATGAAGAGACAAGGCAGCGGCGGATCGAACCGTCCCACGGGAAGCGCTTCGAGGAAGCGTTCGGTCTCGCGAGCGCGCCCGGTGGGATCCGTCCCACACCTGCAACACTTCGACCAGTCCGCGGCAACGCACCCCATCGAGGTGGTGATCGATCTTGACCGTATACGAGCGAACGCCCGAGCGATCAAACGAGAGACTGGCCGGGCGGTGATCGCGGTCGTGAAGTCCGACGCGTACGGACTGGGCGCCGGGGCCGTCAGTGATGCGCTGGCGGGGATCGTCGACGAGTTCGCGTACTTCAATCTGAGCGAGGCCCGGGCGGTGGGACGACCGGGACTGATCCTGGGCCCTCTGAGCGGCCCGGGGGAGGCCCACGCGGAGTTGTCGGTCAGGCCGGCGGTGGGGTCGATCAGCGAAGCCCGGGCGGTCGGCCGGATCCCGGCGGCGCTCAACGTCGACACGGGGATGCAGCGGTTCGGCTGCCGGCCGGAGGAGATCGACGCCATCCGCCGGATCAGCCACGTGGTGGAGGCCTTTACGCATACGATCAAGGTGGCGGGCGCCCGGATGCTCGCCCGGCTGTGCGCGGGCAAGGTCGCCCGGGTTCATGCGGCGGGGACGGCGCTGCTCGACCGACCGACGGCGTGGCTGGACGCGGTTCGTCCTGGGCTTGGGTTGTATCTCGGCGCGATGACGGTCAGGACGAGGCTTGCGGTGGCTCGGGAATTGGACGGACCGGCGGGGTACCGGCAGTTCCGCAGCCGCCGGGCCGGCGTGATTTTGTGCGGGTATTCGTCGGGCTTCGCGCCGGGGGTGGTGCTGGTCAAGGGGCGGCGTCGGCGGGTTCTGGAGGTCGGGATGAACACGGCGTTCGTCGAGGTGGGATCGGACGATGCGCCCGGGGACGAAGTGACGCTTTTGGGGGGCGCCCTTACGGAGATGATGCTGGCCAAGGCGCTGGGTTGCTCGCCGCATGACGTTCTGTGTCGGTACTCTCGTCTGGGTCCACGAGGTTACGTTGGGGAGTCTTAGCCACGGCGCAGCCACTTAGCCGCAAAAGGCCGCAGGCTGGAAGCCTGCGTTACGAGGGGCTGTTCCAAGCTGCCTGCAAGGACGTTTGGACAGCTAACGAACCTTGGGTGGTGCACCTCTTTGGAGGCGGGGGACGCGAGTTCCCATGCGAATTCGTGTTCCCCACCGCCAAAGCGATGGCCCCCCCACATAGAGGTTCCTTCCGACGCACTGTTCAATCCTTCATGAAAGCAGCTTGGAGCTATCGGGACAGGACGTCGAAGATCATTGTGCGGCTGTTGAACAGGACGTGGATCAGGATGGGCGCGACGAGCGAGCCGGTGTGCTCGTAGACGTAGCCCAGGAGCAGGCCCAAGACGGCCAGTGGCGGGACGTATTGCGGCTGGCTGGCGTGCATCATGCCGAAGGCGATGCCGGCAACGACGATGGCGACGTACGGTCGGTCGACGTAGCCGCGAACGACCGTCTGCAACATCCCTCGGAAGAAGACCTCTTCACCCACGGGCGAGATCAGGACGGCGCTGATCCAGAGCGAGACGATTCCCCAGGCGGGCATGGCGGGCGACCGCACGAGGTTGATCACTCCGTGCATGGGCGGCTGTTTGGCGAAGAGGACGATGAGTTGCGCCAACCCCATGCAGATCGGCAAGACCACGAAGAACATCAGGACGCCCCACGCCATGTCGCGCCCGAGGTGATCCGTACGGATGCCGAAGCTCTCGAGACCTCCGTCCAGCAGGAGCGCGGCAGCCACGCAGATGATCAGCACGATGACGGCCTTGGCGATGTTGTTGGACAGGACGGGCCACAGGCCAGGGGCGGAGGACGAGCCGATCCACAACTTTTCGTTCAGGCCTGACGGGGGCGCCATGGACTTGCCGAGATGCTGCATCAGGGCCATCAGTCCCATGAAGACGAGGATGACGATGGCGACGTGGATCATGTCCATCCGTCCGGCGCGCAGGGGCCGGCAGGAGATCGCGTCGCGCCAGCGACGTCGAACGGTCACGACGGTCAGCGCGGTCAGTATGATGACGACGCCGACGCCCATCATGCCGACGTTTATGTACTCCAGGAGGCCGTTCATGGCGAGCACTATAAGGGCAAGGGGAGGCTCTGGCTACTGTCACGGGCGCCGCGGGCGACGGCGCGGCGCTTGAACACGTAGACGGCCTGGTCGCTGCGGTCGAAGTCGGTGACGGGGCGAAAGGCGTGGAAGTGCATCTCCGGGCGGATGAGGTCGGCCCAGAAGCGATCGATCGTCGCGGCGCGGACGTATGCCCGGTCCGCCAGGAAGGGTCGGAGCTCCGTCAGCGAGGGTCCGAATACGATCACGAAGTCGGGCGGCTTTCGGCCGAAGAAGTGGATCTCGTCGAGGCTCTTGAATTGGTCTTGCGGCGGCCAGGCAAGCTGCCAGGCGTAGACGGGCTTGCGTGACAGGAACATGAGGGGGTAGGTGGCGTAATTGGGTAGGACCCAGATGCTCTGGCCTTGGGTCACGTTTCGGTCGATCCATTGGCTTACGGCCTGGTACGTGCTTGGGGGAGGGGATCGGAGCTCGCGGAGATACTCCAACGGCGTGCAGCGGAGCCGATTGTGCCGGAGGACGTCGCTGAAGGCCGTCCGCATGCCGAGCGTGGCGTAGCGACCGCCGTGGAGCAGGTTAGTCTGGAAGGCCACGAGCGCGAGCGGCAGCGCCAACCAGGCGCGTCCGGCCGTGAGGACCTGGATGACACGGACGCCGATGAAGATGCAGAGCGGGATCAGGGGGACGAGGTAGCGGACGGTGGCGAGGCCCGTTACGCCGACCTGCTGCGGGGAGGCGATGGTGACGACGATTACGTAGGCGAGGAGGGCGACCGAGGCGCGGAGCAGCCAGCGATCCTTCATGATGAGCGCGAGCAAGGGCGCAGCCAGGAGCAGCGTGCCGACGCCGAACTCGCATCCGTTGAGCTCGCGGAGGTTCCACCAGAGGAGCGTCAGGCGCTCGCTCAGCCATGAGGCGGAGGAAGCCCCCCAGATCCGTTTGGCGATGAGGGGATTCCATACGTACAGGACCGCGCTTCCGAGGAAGATCTGGGGCGTAAGCACGCCGACCCAGTCGACGAGCCGCAGGGGTCGGTCCCTTCGTCCCCAGAAGAGGTAGTCGACCAGGGCGCAGCCGCAGAGGGCCAGGTAGCTGAGGTAGTTCGACGCCAAGAGGGCCACGAAGGCCAAGCCGACGGTCAGCGAGCGTGGGAACCGCTTTTCGCGGTGGAGATAGAGATAGGCCAGCAGCGCGGAGAGGAGGGTCGTGAGGGCGTAGTATCGACACTGCCTGGCGAAGAGCATGAAGGAGACGTTGCCCAAGATGCCCAGCGCCATCAGCAGCCACGTCAGCGTTTCGGCCTTTTCGCGCCAGAGCCACCAGACGATCAAGACGATCGTAAGCCACCCGCAGAGGGCAAAGGGCAGTCTGGCGGCCAAGGCCGTGTCGCCCAGGATTCCGACGAACGGGGCGGCCACCCAGAATCCGAGCGGGGGCATGTAGCGGTTCCGAAGGTTGCGCAGTTCGGCGCCCTGCTTGAAGGCGATGAGGTTGTGGTCGACGAGGGCGTGGGCGTCGCCGGTGAACCAGATGGACTTGGCGTAGAGGGCGGTGGTGGCCTCGTCGTCCCAGAGGGGGTGATGGCCGAGCCTGGCGAAGAGCAGTCCGCCGGCGATGAGGAGAAGCAACACGGCGATGACGAGCTTGTGCATGGCTCCACCGCACAGGCGGCTGGTCGAACGAACGCTAGAGGTTCCCCTCATAGATCAACAGGCCTGGCGCGTCTTTCGGCCCGACGATCTGCTCGACGGGGGGAGTCTTCGAGGGCAACTCTCCCGGGCGCGCGATGAAGACGACACGGTCTTTCCTGCCATTGCTTGCCAGGCCACGGACGGCCCGTTGCCACGCCGTCCGTGGGTCACGTCCGTAGACGAAATGCATCTTGCCGTAGCGGGAATAGTTGAGCCAGGGGCCGAGCCAGAGGGGATCGCGCTCGTCGCTGAACCACTGGCGCGGGTCGTACTCGAGCCCGACGAGGGTGACGATGTAGGGCGTGTTCGTCATTAGGGTGGTGCAATACACCGCGTCAAGGTCCTTCAGTCGGGGACGGAGCCACTCGCAGGCCTCGAGCAGATCGACGTGGAAGTAGAAGTCGTAGACTCTTGGACGATCGTTGTACTCGCCGAAGAAGGTGTGGAGGAAGCGGACATTGAGGAAGACGGCGGCGATCGCGGCCGCAATGGCCAGACCGATCGCGGCGGACCGGCGCCACCGCACAATCAGTTCTCCAGCGGCGACGGCCCCGAGCGCGGCCAGGAGCACCAGACTGCACATTCCGGGGAAGGATCGAAGCGCGTGGAGGGTCCCGAGCCCGTGGGAACTGAGGCAGTCGCTCACCGGATAGGCCAGCAGCCAGACGAGCAGGACCCTTGCGGCTCGCGAGGCCCAGGCCCGGCGCACGACGACGGCCACCCCGCAGAGCATCAACGGCAGCATGTACCAGTGAAACTGGCCGAAGCCGCCGACAGACTGCACTTCGTAAGGATCTCCACGAACGAACAGGAAGTCGGGACCGAAGTGGCCCGGGTAGCGGCTCACGGCGGCCCAGACCTTCTCGCCGAGGGTCGAACCGGGCTTCCAGACCCAGGTGGTCTTGCTCCGCCGTGCAATGCCTTTGCCTTCGGTGTCCGTGAGGTGTTGCCAGGCGAGCGGGCCGAACGTCGCGCCCACGGTAAGGATCAATGCGACGATGGCCAGCGCGCCTTTGCGGGATCGGACCTGCCGCCACCAGCCTCGCCACGTGACGAGGGCGGCGGCGACGAGGAAGATCGGAAGGAAGATTCGGACGGCGGGGTAGCCGTAGCAGCAGATTCCGGTGAGCAGTCCGGCGATCGCGGCCACGGCGACTCGGATTCGGCGTTTGTCGTCGGGGGTGTCGTCGAAGGGCGCGCCGGACCAGAGCAATGCGGCAAAGGGCAGCATGACGAGGAAGGCGCACAGCGCGGCCTCATGCCCCCAGCGGCTCTGTTGGAGGTGCCAAGGATTGACGGCCAGCAGCGCGGCGGCCAGCAGGCCAACCTGGCGTCCGAACATCCGCGAGCCAACCCAGTAGATGAGGAGGACGGTGATGACGCCCGCGATGGCCGAGGGCACTCGGGTGGTCCAGACATTGAGGCCGCCGACGGCCTGAAACGGCAGCAGGACGTAGAGGTAGAGGGTGCTTCGGTTGGCTCCGAGGCACCGGCTGTAGAAGATGGGCCAGCGGGCGCCGGCTTGGTCCTGGCCGGTCTTAAGCATGCAGTAGGCGTTCCAGGCGTTGGCTGCCTCGTCCTGGTTGAGCCCGGGGGGCGCGACTCGGCCGAGCCCGGCGAGGCGGAGCGAGGCGGCTACGACGAGGATAGCGACGAGGACCAGGATCGGACGGCGCGCATGATGAGGGGTTTGGACTTCGTCGGCTTCGTGGCCGTCCCGCGACTTGGCTGTTCTGGACCGCGAGCGTTTGGACATGGCAGCAGACTATATCGGCAAGGGGGCACCCGTGAAAGGGCGGGGGTTGGGCTCGATCGGCGCAATGGCGTCGGGAAAATGGCTCATCGCTTCATCCACCGGGGAAGTGGACCTCGGCCCGAATTCATGTCCCCCACCGCTGAAGCGATGGGCCACCCAGTCGAATGGTCTGGCGCAACCGGCGGAGCACTGGCGGTCAACTCTACGCTCGTCGGTGTCGTCGGAGGAGCAGACCCCATCCGGCGAGGGCGGCCATGCCCATCAGGAGTATCGGGGCCACTCCACTTCCGCACTTGAATGCGGCAATGACGTGCCGATCCGTGTCCATCGTGAGCGTGATGGCGAGGTTGGCGTCCTTGATCGAGTAGTTCGAGTCGCCGGGGCAGTTGGGATCGAAGATCTCCCAGTGCTTGAGGGATCGGCCATCGGCGGGTTCGGCCGTCAGGGTGGTCGTGGCGTTCGGCTCGAAATACCTGGGGAAGTTGGGGTCGAGCTCGACGACCCGGCCGAAGCCCGGATTGCCCACGTCGATGGTCAGCGTGGCGGGGTCGGGCACGACGCGAACCGGGGTCGTAAAGGTGAAGGGGGTGGCGCCGCCGCCGGCGAACTGGAGCTCCACGAAGAAGCCCGTCCATCCCTGGGCCGGTGTCGAGACGGCGCCGACGTACACGCCACCGCCCTGATCGCTCAGTGCCGAGCTGGTCCACACCGGTCCGGGATAGGGTGCGGGACTGCCACCGGGCAGATACGGGTTCTTGCGGAAGTCTCGGGCGTAGGGGTTCGTGGCCTGCCACAAGGTGACCTGCGTCGGGGTGGTGACAGTCTGCACGCGGATAGACCCGTCGGACTGGAACGTCCAGCCGAACTGGGGGCGGGGCGTCCCGTTTACGATGGCTTGGTAGTAGGCCAGCAGGGCATCCGGCAGGTAGGTGCCGTTGAGGGAGTGGTCGGCATTGGGCACATAGCGAAGGTGTTTCTCGCCCGGGAGGTCGTCGAAGTAGAACTGGGAGGAGTCGGGCAGGAAGAAGTCGTCTCCCGAGGCGTTGATGATGAACTTGGGCATCGTGTAGCGGTCGCGATAGGCGTACGGGTCGACGACGTCGAACATGGCGGCGATCTCGGGCGTACCCATCCACCCCATGATGCCCATATCGACGTAGTCCTGGATGGCGGGCGCCCAATAGCCGTAGGCGGCATAGTGGTGGATCATGGAGATCTCGACGTTCAGGATGTCGATGACGATCGGGATGATGGCGACGACGCGGGGATCGACCGCGCCGGTGGTCCAGGTGGTCCACCCGCGTTTCGACGCGCCGGTGACGACGAAGTTGCTGATGGTCATCGGGCCGTAGTTGGGGTCCGCGAGGAAGGTCTGGACGGCGTCCATGGCCCGGACGGCGGCTTTGGTCATCGGCAGGCGCGGCAACCAGAGGGGATCGCCAGATCGGAGGTACTTGTCCCAGGCATAGGCGATCAGCTCGTCCTCGTATCGACCGGAGGTGACGTACCTGGGATCGGTTTCGTCAGCGAATCGGAGGGGCTGGTTGGGGACCATACGGAGCTCGAAGGCGACGGTGTGGGTGGTCTTGGCGATGTTGACCAGGTCGGAGTTGACGGAGGTCGGCACACTGCCTCCGTTGCTGCCGCCGCTGATCCACAGGAGGGCCGTGCTGCTGCTCACCGTGGTGGGTTTGACGATCTTGACCCAGTGCCGCCAGAGGGGTCGGTCGACTTCGTTGGGATCGCGCCAGGTCTGCGACGTCATGTCGAGGATGTAGGCCCTGTAGCCGGATCCGGTGAAGGTGTTGGCGAGGCTGTACCCGTAGTTGGGATCGGGCGCGGCCACGTAGTCGTCCAGGGGAGTCGCGTGGGCGAGCGGCGTCGAGAGGAGCGACCCACCGATAAGTGAGAGTATCGCGAATCCGAGCATCGAAGAGCGGCGTCTTGGCGCGACCATGGCTTCTTCTCCTGAAAGACCGCAGTGACGTGTCCCCCCTATGATACCCAAGATGCGGCGGTTAATCGACGCCCGGAACGCCCAAGCGTCCCGCAGTAACGAATGAACCGTGTGCTCACCGACAGCCCTTGACGTATGGTCCATCGCTTCAGCCGTCGGGGACACAATCCCGGGCCCCAATTCGCGCTGCCCACCGCTGAAGCGATGGGCCACCCACCCTCGGTCAACTCCGGCATGAAGATCGTTAGGACGTTGGGCCCCTGCGTCAGCGGCGAGTTGACGGCCGCTTGGGGCAGGTCTAGCATCACGACCTCGTGACAGCCCCTTACCAGGAGGAACCATGATGCTGCTGAAGACCTTTGCTTGCCTTGTTGTGATGACGATCGTTTGCGTCGGTTGCGCGAGCACGGATGCGGGCAAATCCGGCTCGTGCCCCTGCCCGCAGGCCAAGGAGCCACCGAAGCTGTTGCGTCACGTCGTGCTTTTCAAGTTCAAGGACGATGCGACGCCCGATCAGATCAAGGCGGTCGAGGACGCGTTTCGGGCGCTGCCGGGCAAGATCGATACGATCAGGGATTTCGAGTGGGGCACGAACGTGAGCGTGGAGAACCTGGCACAAGGGTACACGCACTGTTTCTTCGTGACGTTCCAGGACGAGGCGGGGCGTGCCGCGTACCTGCCGCATCCGGACCACAAGGCGTTCGGCAAGGTCCTTCACCCCTACCTCGACAAGGTGCTGGTGGTGGACTACTGGGTGAAGAAGTAGACGGCCGAAGAGATCTCCGGCGGCCTGGCGCCGCGTGATGGGTCAGGGATCGCCCCGGGCCGAGCTCTCCCGAGCCGCGTGGTCCGGCGCGCCGCCTATGCGGAGGAGGCGCAGCAGCGGGCGTGTCGTGGTTCCTTGGACGAGCAGGGAGAAGGACACGCAGGCAAACCCCGCGACGAGCAGGGCCGGTCGGAGCGCAGCGAGGGGATTGCCCTCGGGCAGCTTGTCCGCCCCAGGCAGGTGCAGCAGGAGCGCGATGGGGATCGAGCCGCGCAGGCCGCCCCAGAACAGGATGTGCTTCCACGCCTTTGGGCGTCTGGTTCCCACCTGGTTGAGCAGCCAGTAGAACGGGTAGGCGACGGCGGCCCGCCCGATGAGCATCGCGGCGATGGCGACGATGACGAGTCTGGCGGTTGCCATGGGCGTCCCGTGAGCGACGTCGCTGAGCTCCAGCCCGATCAGGATGAAGAGGAACGAGTTGACGAGGAAGTCGATCGACTCGAAGAAGGTTTCGACGGTTTCGGTGGTTCGGCGGCTCATAGCGAGTCGCCGGCCTTGATTGCCGATCAGGAGGCCGGCCATCGCAGTTGAGATGACGCCGGAGACGCCGAGGACCTCGGCCAGCCAGAAGGCGCCGTAAGCCAGTACGAGGCAGATCGCGTTTTCCAGCAAGTGATCGTCGAGGCGACGGAGGACAGCGAAGGCGCCCCATCCCAAGCCGCCACCCAGCAGCAGACCGCCCACAGAGACCTTTGCGAAGGACCACGCGGCCACCGGCATGCTCAGGTCGGCGCCGGTGGTCACGGCGGTCAGGAGGATCGAGAAGAGGACGACGCCGGTGGCGTCATTGAGGAGGCTCTCGCCTTCGACCAGCGTGCGCAGGTCCTCGGGGGCCTCGGCCTCGCGGAAGAGGGCCAGGACGCTGACGGGATCGGTCGGGGAGATGAGGGCACCAAACAGCATGGCGACCATGATCGAACTGATACCGCAGAGCCACCCGAACAGCCCCCCCACCAGGAGCGTGGAGACGAGCACGCCCGGCACAGCGAAACAGATGATCGGCCCGATGTGTTTGAGAAGCCGATCGAGGTCCATGTGCATGGCGCCCTGGAACAACAGCGGGGGCAGAAAGACGAAGAAGATGAGATCGTGTCCGAATCCGATCTTCCGCAGCTCGGAGCCGAGGTGGAGGCTCCCGATGCCGACTTGCTCGAGGACGAGGTCCAAGACGGCGATCACCAGGCCGACGACGGTGAGGAAGATCGTATAGGGCAGTTGCGTGACGAGCTTGGCGATGATGCCGACGAAACACGCCAGCAGGAGGAGTCCGATGTAGATGCCGACGGCGTGCTCGATCGGCGAGATCGGGTGTGGCATGCTCGCCTCCAGTCGTCAGCCGTCTGTCAGCTCGTACAATCCGTGCCCAGCCCGTCGGAGCTTGCCCTGCTCGACGAGGGCGTCCCAGACGGCGCGAGGATACTGTGGGGGCGGCAGAATGGCGACGATGCCTCCCTTGGCGCCGCCGCTGAGCGGCCCCTTGCCCAGGCGCGACTCGTCGTCGAGCCTGGCGAGCTTGAGGCGTTTCTTGAAGGCCTTCATCGCCCGACGGAGTTCCTCGGGACTAGGGGTTTCGGGCACAGGTGCGTTCCGCGCATCGGACATGGTCGGCTCCTAACGACGTACTCGCGAGAAGACGGCGTCGGAGTATACCCGAGACGAAGTCGGTTCGGCAAAGGCCCCTTGCGTCGATGGCGGCCGTGACATTCTCGAATGAACCGTGTAGGCTAGTGTCTTGAGTCCGCAGACTTCGAGGCGTCACCATCCCGCCAGACTGTCTCGCCGCATGAGTTCTCTGACGAGGGCCGGGTGATTGGGGAATGCTCTTGCGGCCTGCGGCGTTCGACGGGGGCGCCGCTGCCTTAAGAGGTGGAACGTCTGGGGCGATAGTCGGCTGTGGGCGGTCGAGTCCCGGGAGAAGATATGCGAACGTATCTTGAATGTGTACCGTGCTTTGTGCGTCAGGTGCTGGAGGCATCGCGTCTGTCCGGCCGAGACGATGGCGCGCGGGAGCGGGTGCTGCGGGAGACGCTTCGCATGACGGCGGAGATGAGCTTCGACCGGCCGCCCGCGTGGATGGGGGGCGAGATCCATCGCCTGCTCCGCGAGGCGATCGGGGATCCTGATCCTTATCGCCAAGCCAAGCGGGACTCCAACGCCATGGCGAGGAATCTGTATCCAGAACTGGCTCAACGTGTCTTGGAGTCGGATGATGCGTTCGAGACGGCGTTGCGTCTGGCGATCGCGGGGAACGTGATCGACTTCGGCCTGGGGCATTCCGTCACGGAAGAACAGGTCAGGCAGGCGATCGAAGATGCGCTGACGGACCGCGTTGATCATGGCGCCATAGTAGCGCTCCGGCAGGCCATCGACGGCGCGGAGGACATCCTGTACCTTGCGGACAACGCCGGCGAGATCGTGCTGGACCGGTTGCTGATCGAGCGCATGCCGCTCGATCGAGTGACGCTGGTGGTTCGGGGCGGTCCGGTGATCAACGACGCGACGATGGAGGATGCCGAGACGGCCGGTTTGGCGTCGATCGTGCGCGTCATGGACAACGGGGCGGACTTGCCGGGCACGATGTTGGAGACGTGCTCGTCGGAGTTCCGAGAGCGGTTTTGGTCGGCCGACCTGGTCGTTGCGAAAGGGCAGGGCAACTACGAGACGCTGAGCAACTCGGAGCGGGAGGTCTTCTTTCTGTTCAAGGCGAAGTGTCCGGTGGTGGCGCGGGACATCGGCTGCGAGCTTGGGCAGATCAACGTGTATCGTCACGGCGGGTCGGGCAAGGAATGCACCGACGGCGCCGGGCGCGCCGCCTCGTGGCGCGACGACAGAGACGGCTCAGGCCGGATCAGCAGAAGGTAGGCAGATGAGCGACACCGGGGCATTGAGGAAGACGTGCCATCCCGCCTGCATCGCGTGCGGCGACGCCGAGCACGGCGGCTTCGGCCTGATCTTTGCCGAGCAGGCGGATGGGAGCGTGGAGGCCGCGTTCGGGTGCGATGCGATTTACCAGGGCTTTCCTGATCGGCTGCACGGCGGTGTCGTCGCCCTTCTGTTGGACTCGGCGATGATGCATTGCATGTTCGCCCGGGGCATTTGCGGCGTGACGGCCAAGCTGGAGGTAAAGTTTCGGCATCCGGTCGCGGTAGGACGCCCCGCGACGATCCGGGCTCGCTTGGTTGGGGAATCCCCGTCGGTCTGCGAGTTGGAGGCGGAGATCCACCAGGCGGACAGGTGCTGTGCGTCCGCCCAAGGGATGTTCGCGCGCCAGCCGGCCGTCGAATCGTCTGGAGGATGCGGGTCATGATCCGTCGGCTGCGAATAACGGTGCTTGCAGAGAACACGGCGGGACACCCCGACGTTCTCGCCGAACATGGCATGGCCTTCTGGATCGAGGCCGACGGGCGTCACATCCTGTTCGACACGGGCCAGGGCATGGTCATCGAACACAATGCGAAGGTTTTGGGCGTGGACATCGGGAAGACGGAGGCGTTGGTCCTGAGCCACGGCCACTTCGATCATACGGGCGGGCTGCCGAAGGTGCTTTGCCGGCTTGGGGACGCCACGAGCGTCTACACGCATCCGGGGTCTTTCGGGCCGAAGTTCAGCAGAGGGCCTGACGGCGTGGGCCGGCCGATCGGCTCGCCGATTACGGATGCGGATGAACTGGGCGGCCAGGTCGGGCGGGTCGTGTTGACCTCAGGTCCAACGGAGATCATGGACTCGATCTGGGTCACGGGTGAGATTCCGCGGCGCAACGAGTTCGAGGACACTGGCGGGGATTTCTACGTCGACGAGGGGTGCAGGCAACCCGACGAGTTGCGGGATGATCAGGCGGTCGTCATCGAATCCCGTCAGGGGATCGTGATTCTCTTGGGATGCGCCCACTCCGGCGTCGTCAACACGCTGGAGGCGATCGCGGCGACGAGGGGGCATGACAGGTTTCACGCCGTATTGGGGGGGATGCACTTGCTCCGGGCCAGTGAGGAGCGGCTGGTCCGGACGGGGGACGCATTGGATCGTTTCGGAGCGCAGCTTCTGGGCCCCTGCCACTGCACGGGCGCGGGGGCGCTGCGGTATCTTTGGGGGCGTTTTTCGGATCGCTGCAAGCCGTGCTTCACGGCGGCAAGGTTCGCGTTTGAGTAGGGCATTCTTTTAGGGCACGTATGATGGCAGGTTTCAACGACATTCAGATTACTCGGGCGATTACGAACGGGTATCACGAGAAGTTCTCCGACCGGATCGTTAGCGACGTTCATATCGTCGGCGCCGGGCCGGCGGGTCTGACCGCGGCGTTCTACATGGCCAAGGGCGGCCTGAAAGTCACTCTGGTCGAGCGCCGGCTGGGCCCAGGCGGAGGAATCTGGGGGGGCGGGATGGCGATGAACGACGTGGTGGTTCAGGACGAGGCGCTGGCGATCCTGAAAGACATGGGGATCCGTACGGACCGGCGTCAGGAAGGACTGGCGGTGGTGGACGCGGTGGAGATGGCGTCCGGACTGATCTTCAAGGCGCTCCAGGCGGGTGCGACGATCCTCAACCTCGTTACGGTGGAGGACATCTGCCTGTATGAGGGTCGGGTGGCGGGGCTGGTGGTCAATCGGACGATGATCAGCGGCCAGCTTCACGTGGACCCGGTGACGTTCGGGTGCAAGGCGGCCATTGACGGGACGGGTCACGATGCGGCCGTCGTACAGATGCTTCGGAAGCGCGGCCTGCTGACGGGGTCGAAGACCGTGGTGGAAACGGGGGAAGGGCCGATGAACGCGGCGGAGGGCGAGGCGTTCGTCGTCGAGCGTACGAGTGAGGTGTTCCCTGGTCTGTGGGTCGCGGGCATGAGCGTCTGCGCGACGTACGGGGGACCGCGGATGGGGCCCATTTTCGGGGGCATGCTCCTGAGCGGCAAGAAGGTGGCCGAGCTCATTCTGGAGAGGTCAAACGCGGCTCAACCGCTCTAGGCGATAGCCTGCACTTCAAATAGGCAAATCCTCATATTCTTTTTCACTATTTTGCGCATAATTGCGTTATTTGGCGTGCGATTAGTGGCCGGATCGGGCCAGAGGAACAGGCCGGGCAACCGGGCCGCAGGGTCCGGCCGGCCGGAAAGGAGAAGACCATGCGGAAATTGTCATTCGTCGTGGCCCTTGCGCTCATACTCCTGTGGAGCGCGGCCGCCGTCGCCCATGCGCCGCAGAAGGTAGAGCTTGAGTT
>JAFGLZ010000033.1 GCA_016927755.1 Phycisphaerae bacterium | reverse complement strand
GTCGTGGGTGAATGCGTACTCGAACATTCGGGTCAGGTGCTGGATGGTCGAGGCCTGGCCGTAGCATTCGATCGCGCGGCCCTGGAGCCAGTTGAACCGCCGCAGGTCGTCGAGCCCGGTGATGTGGTCGGCGTGGTGGTGCGTGAAGAGCACGGCGTCGCATCTCCGGACGTCGTAGTCGAGGCACTGGAGACGGAGCTCGGGCGTCGTGTCGACGAGGAGGGTGTATCCGTCGTCGTACTCGACGGCGATGCTGACGCGCATCCGCTTATCGCGGGGATCGGGGGAGGCGCACACGTCGCAGTCGCATCCGATCATGGGGATGCCGTGTGAGGTACCGGTGCCGAGGAAGGTGACTCTCACGCTGTCGATCCGTGCCGGCTCACCCATTCACAGGGACGCCGGCGCGACGTCACGGGCGTCGCCGCCGCCCGGTTGCGGGCCGAAGTCTTCAGTGTAGCTTGGCGGCACCCATTGCCCAAGGGCGTTTGCAGCGCTGATCGTTTGGGGGGGATGGATCCAAGGAATCACGTCGGGCGGCATTGGTCTTCGGGGGAGGACCATTGGTGAAGGAGGCTCGACTACCGAGGCCGCCACTAGCCGCCGTTGTTGGCTCTTCCGACGAGTTCGGCGGGGAGTGGCTTGGCGTTTCGGCACTTGGGGAAGGCGCTGCAGCTCAGGAACTCGCCGGTTCGTCCGGTGCGGATCACCATCTTGGCGCCGCACTGGTCGCAGTCGATGTCGGTGGGCCTGGGCTTTGGCTTTGGGGCGACCGGGGGTAGCTGTTCCTCGGCCTGTTCGCGTGCCTTCTTGTTCAGCCTACCGGTGGTCGAGCACTTCGGGTATGCGCTGCAAGACAGGAACGGGCCCCACGGGCCGCGTTTCAGAGTCATCTCGGCGCCGCAGTTGGGGCAGTTGACGGACCGATCCAACGAGTCGATGGCGAGCTTGCCGGCTTTGGTCATGCGCACGCCGGGGTTGCCCTCGTTGTTTGGAACGGCTCCGGCCTCGATGGGTCCGTCGGACAAGTGGGCGTGGTTGGTCTTGTTTCCGTTCGTCTTCGCCGGCTTGGCGGGCGCATCGGCCACGGCGCCGGGGGTCGTGGGTTGATCGGGAGCCTGGGCGGCGGCGGCCTTGAGCTCTTCGAGCTTGTCGATCGGCTTGGCGTTCCGGCATCGCGGAAAGCCACTGCAGGAGATGAACTTCCCGCGGCGTCCCGTACGGATCACCATGGCCCTGCCGCACTTTTCGCAGTTGAAGCCGGCGGGCTCGGGCGGCTCCTTGGGCGGCGGTTCGAGGTAGATTCCGGGCGGCAGCGACTTGGTCGTCCTGCAGTTCGGGTAGGCGGTGCAACCGAGGAATGCGCGCCGGCCGCGCCATTTGACGGCCATCGGCGATCCGCAGTCGTCGCACTTTTCCTTGATGTCGCCCTCTTTGACCAGCTTGAGCGGCTGGCCGGACTCGTCGCAGGGGAGGGTTTGGTCGCACTCGGGATAGCGGGTGCAGCCCAGGAACGGGCCGTTGCGTGATCGCCGAAGGACCATCTGTGCCCCGCACTTCCCGCAGGCGACGTCACTGACGACGACCTTGACGGGATTGCCGTCGATGTCGACGTCCTGGGTGGTCTTGCACTCGGGGTATGCGGCGCAGGAGAGGAATCGTCCGCTCTTGCTCCAGCGATAGACCATCGGGCTGTCGCACTTGGGGCACTTGTGGTCGCTGGGCTCGGCCTTGGCGGTCTCCATCTCCTGACCGGCCTTGACGAGGTCGACGCTGAACGGCTCGTAGAATTCCTCGAGCACCTCGACCCAGTCCATGTGGGAGTTCTCGATTTTGTCGAGATCGTCCTCCATGTGGCTGGTGAACTTGATGTCCATGATGTCGGGGAAGTGCTGGACGAGCTTGTCGGTCACGACCTCGCCGAGGGGCGTGGCGTGGAAGCGTCGCTCGTGCTGCTCGCAGTAGCCCTTGTCCTGGATGGTCTGGATGATGGCGGCGTAGGTACTGGGCCGACCGATTCCCTCGGCCTCGAGGGCCTTTACGAGGGAGGCCTCGGTGTATCGCGGGGGTGGCGAGGTGAAGCACTGGGTCGGCTCGATGGCGACCGGGGCCAGGGGCTGGTCTTGCGCCAGGTCCGGGAGCAACTGCTCACCGCCTGACGACGGGGCGCCGGCCACCTTGAGGAAGCCGTCGAAGACCAATCGTCTTCCGGTGGCCTTGAACTTAGCCAGGCCGGCGGCGCTGTCCGCCTCGATCATGACGGTGGTGCTGTCCCACTGGGCCGGGGGCATCTGACAGGCGACGAACCTTCGCCAGATGAGATCATACAGTTTGTATTGTTCGGCAGTGAGTCGTCCCTCGAGCGACTCGGGCGTAAAGGCCGGGTCGGTGGGTCGGATGGCCTCGTGGGCCTCCTGGGCGCGCTGACTGCTGCCGTAGCGATTGGGCTTGTCGGGCAGGTATTCGGGTCCTTGATGCTGGCTGATCCACGCGCGGACGGCCTCGATGGAATCGTTGGAGAGGTTGGTCGAGTCGGTCCGCATGTAGGTGATCAGGCCGACGGGGCCCTCGCCGTTTCCGATGTCGACGCCCTCGTAGAGCTGTTGCGCGATGCGCATCGTTCGGGACGCGCTGAAGCGGAGTCGATTGGAGCCCGCCTGCTGGAGCGCAGCCGTCGTGAAGGGCGCGGGCGGACGACTCGTCGTCCTCTTGGTGGCGACCGAGGCGATCCGATAGGCAGGCGCCTGCTCCGGGACGGTTCTGCCGATGAGACGTCGTCGATGGAGATCAAGACGGGCGTAATCGGGCCAAGGCTCGCCTTGCTCCTCTGAGACGACGAAGCCGAGGGCTTCGGCGACCTTACGGGCCTCGGCAATGTCCCTCGGTTTGAATTCCCCGCCGCCGACCTCGACGAGTTCGGCTCGCAGGCAATGGTGCTCGGCCGACCAGGCGAGCCTGTCCTTCTCGGTGGGCCCATCGGGCTCGTCCGCGGCGGCGACGAACCGGCGCCATTCGTCGGCGAGCTCGCCGGCCCGTAGGGGATCGAGCGAGAAGGAACCCATGATTCGCCAGTATTCCTCTGGGATGAAGGCGCGGATTTGGCGCTCGCGCTCGACGACCATCCGCACCGTCACGGATTGGACGCGACCGGCGGAGAGCCCTTTGGCGATCTTGCGCCACAAGAGCGGACTGAGCTGGTAGCCCATGATCCGATCAAGGATGCGCCGCGCCTGCTGGGCGTTGACCTTATCCAGGTCGATGTCGTGCGGGTTCTCGAATGCCTGAGTGATGGCCGATTTCGTGATCTCGTTGAAGATCACACGTCGAATCTTCTCCTTGGGGAGCTTCAGGGCTTCGACGAGGTGCCAGGCGATCGCCTCGCCCTCGCGATCAAGGTCCGTGGCCAGGTAGATCTCCGAGGCGCCGCGCGCGGCTTCTCTCAGCTCAGCGAGGATCTTCGTTCTGGTGGGCAGGCTTTCGTATACGGGCGCGAAGCCGTTGGTCAGGTCGATGCCGAGATCGTTCTTGGGGAGGTCTCGAACGTGCCCCATTGAGGCCCGGACGACGTACCCAGAGCCGAGGTACTTATTGATCGTCTTGGCCTTGGCCGGTGATTCAACAACGACTAAAGCCTTGCCGGCCACGTCATTCTTTCGTCCGCGAGCGGTTGAGTTGGTGCCGGACTTCTTGGCCATCGGCCATTATTCCCCTAAATGGACAGCGATAGTCCATTACTCCCGACGATCGCTGTTGCCTCTTATCGGCCCCGCTCTGGGACCTTCTCCACCACGAATTATAGACCGAGCATGTGGTCGTCAAATTGATGAGGGCGGGGAAGGCTATCGCTGCAAGGTGGGCAATGTCAAGCATCGAGGCGTCCTGGTGGGGCGGCATATCGGGGAGATTCAGACCACAACCTATTATTTTATAAGTACTTAAGGTAAGTGATGGTGTTTTCCAATGAATCTCGAGTGGGACGGGCAGAATCTGGATGGAATTCGGAAACTCGCATCGCCAAGGGCTTCTGAGGCTTTGCCCTTGCCCTGTCCAGTATGGAGCGGATATGCTATGGGGCTCGGGTTGGCCTGGCAAACCCCGACACTTGCTGGAGTTGCATCTGATGATCAAGTTCATGCGGAAACACAACAAGAAGCTCCTGGCGGTCTTTGCGTCGGGACTCTTGGTGGTGTGGTTGGGCTCGTCCGCGCTGGAGCAGATGTTCAGGCCGGAGAGCGGCAACGAGACTGCGGGCGTTGCCTTCGGGGAGGAGTTCAGCCGGAACGACCTGGCGCGGGCTCACACTCGGGTCGAGGTACTGGAGGGTCTTGGCTTTCCGTGGAACCGGCCCTGGCAAACGGGACGGTTCACGTTGCCGATCGAACCCATTGATCTGGTGACGTGGTATCTGTTGGATCTCGAGGCACGTCATGAGGGAATGGTGATTCCGCGGAACGAGGTAGACGGATTCCTGAAGATGATGCCTCATGCGGGCAGGATGCTCGAGAGTCTCCGTGATCGACGGGGGATCTCCATCGAACGGCTCAAGGAGTTCATCGCGGACCAGATGCGGATCATGCGCGTGGGGGAGCTGGCGGCGCGCTCGGTGAAGGTCTCTCGGCCGGACATTGATCATTACATCCGGGACACGCGCGAGAAGGTGACGGTTCAACTAGCGATCCTCAGCGCCTCTGCGTTTACGGATCCGAACGCGCAGCCTGAGGCAGCGGCGCTGGAGAAGCAGTTCTACAAGTATCGCGACAATCTGCCCGGGGCGGGCGAGCACGGTTACGGGTACAAGTGGCCGGACCGTGTCCGCGTGGAGTATCTGACGGCCGACGTGGGCCAGATCGAGGAGGCCTTGGAGATTCCTCGCGACGAGGCGCGGGACTACTGGGCGAAGAACCGGAAGAAGTATACGAAGCAGGTTCCGGTGGCCACCGCGCCGTCGACGACCCGTCAGGCTTTGGCGTCGTCGAAGTCGACGACGGCTCCGACGACTTCGAGCAAGCCCGCGACGAGGACGGAGGTCAAGTCGTTCGCGGAGGCTTTGAAGGAAGTCGAGGCGGAGATGAAGAAGCAGCGTGCGCCGAACCTCGCCGAGAAGCTCATCCGGCAGGCCGCGAATCGTCTGCTCGAGCCGTGGTACGACCTGGCGATCAGCGAGGACACGGGCTACAAGTCGGCGCCGCGTGGCGTCGATGCGCCGGACTATCTGGAGAAGATTGCCGAGGACGCGCGGGATCGGAACGGCTTCAAGGACAAGCCGGAGGTCCTTCGCGTCGTCAAGCCGGACCGCTGGCTGACGCAGCGGGACGCGGGGGAGTTGGCGGGCATCGGGAAGGCGTCGTTGGAGGGCCAGCAGGTCGACGAGGACGCGCCGACGACGTTCGCCGATCTGGCGTTCCGGGTCGAGAACCTGTACGCGTCGCCGAAGCGGGGCGCGCTGTCGAGAGGTCTTGCGTTGTTCGAGCCGTTCAATGCGCCGCTTCGCGACACGGAGGCGGGGGTGGCTGGGAGCTTCTATCTGTTCCGAGTGGTGGGCGCTCAGAAGTCTCACGTTCCGCAGACGATCGCGGAGATCAAGGACCGGCTCATCAAGGACGTGAACGAGTTGGAGGGATACCGGCGCGCGGGGGAGGCGGCCACGGCGCTGCTGCCGTCGGCAAAGGGCAAGGGGGTGGTCGCGGCGGTGGAGGCCGACAAGGGCCTGGCCAAGCGTCTCGGCGACAAGGGTCTAGTCAAGCCGGAGGCTTTTGCCAGAAAGCGAAGCCTCGCGCAGCTCTCGATTCAGCTCGGGCTGCCACTGACGATGTGCTGGCCGATCGAGGAACTGGGCGTGGTGGAAGAGCGGACGACCGGCTACTTCCCGATGCGAATGGTCGCGCCGCGATTCGAGCCGGAGGTGGAGAAGTTCATCACGACGTGCTTTGGGTTGGCACCCGAGCCCGGGGCGACGACCAAGCCGTCGGACTCGGTGGGTCTGGTCGAGATGCCGGTCAGCAAGCAGTGGGTCATGGTGCAGTTCCTGAACATCGATCGAGTTCCGATGGATCAGGCGGAGAAGATGCGTCAGCAGGCCGGTCAAGTGCTGGAGATGTGTCGCGCGATTGACTTCATCAAGGCGTGGTACAGCCCGGAGCAGGTCAAGAAGCGGACGGCCTACGTGGACAAGCTGGCTGAAGAGGATCAGGACAAGAAGGCGGAGAAGAAAGAAGAACAGGGGGAGCAGGGCTAGGGCAGGAAGAGCTTCCGAGCCGCCTCGGGGTCGATCCTTCGGAAGTGGGCGTACTGCGCGGCGGCCTGCTCGGAAAAGCCACGTTCGATCTGGCCCAGGGCGAGGGCCTCGGTAATTCCATAGAGAATATAGGCCTCGGGCACGACGCTGCGGTCGGTGGTCAGCAGTATGGGGTAGATTCCGAGCCGAAGCAGTGCAGCGCCGACGCTCTCGGCGCTGGCCGGGGAGATGAAGAAGACGCCTTGGGGGCCGGCGCCGGGCAGTAGCTCCGCGGGATCGGGTAGGACGCTCGGGTCGTCGCGAACGGCGTTGTAGCCGACATAGCCGACGAAGTTGCCGTCGGAGCCGAAGCGGATCCTTCGTCCGCCGACGGGGATGACTCGTGGGGGCTCGAGGCCCAGCGCGTCGGACAAAGTTGCTCGCATGGCGTCGGCGGCGGCGGGTCCCGACCATGCGATGGCGAGCATGCAGATATCGAAGGGCTCGGTGACGCCGCGTTGGCGCCACTCGGAGGTGGGCTCGACGCGTCGGGTGAAGATGACCCGGCGGAGGACGTACCTCGCGGCCGCCCCGCTGTCGGCGTGAATGACTTTCCACTCGCTCTGCCGCTGGAAGAACCCCTCTACGCCGTATCGGGCTCCCCAGTACAGGTTATCGAACGGGCTGTTGCCCCTGCCCAAGGCGGGATTGGCCACCTCACTTTTACGGCTGTCACACAGTGCGACATGAACGGTGATGGTGACGAGGCGGTCGCGGTAGATCGAGGCGAGCAGGCGGTCTCGAAAGGCGCGGGCTCGATCCTGTCTGGCCTTGGTGCTGAGGTCAGGCTGGCCGCCCGGACCGGTCTTGGGCACGAGGCGGAGTCTGGCGAAGGGCCCGGGCAGCGGCAGTCGGTCGGTCGACCAGAGGATGGTCCCGATCAGGAGGAGCATGCCGACGACGAACGAGATGACGGTCACGACGTGCTTCACGAAACACCTACTTGGCCTTCCAACAGGCGACCCAATGGTCTGGGCGTCGCTCCTCGAGTTGGGGCTCGTCCCGACGGCATTGCTCGTCGTCGTGGCCGAGGGGGCAACGCGGGTGGAACTTGCATCCGTCCGGGAAATGCAGCGGGTTGGGCACGTGGCCGGGGATGACTTCGAGCCGATCCTTTGAGGCCGAGAGCTTGGGCACGCACTTCAGCAGGCCTTGCGTGTACGGGTGCAGCGGGTGGCTGAAGAGCTCGTCGACGTCGGCCAGTTCGGCGATTTTTCCGGCGTACATGACGGCGACGCGGTCGGCCACCTCGGCGACCACGCCGAGGTCGTGCGTGATGAGCAGGATGGCCATGCCGGTGTCGGCCTGGAGCCGCTTGAGCAAGAGCAGGATCTGGGCCTGGATGGTCACGTCGAGGGCCGTCGTCGGCTCGTCGGCGATGAGCAGATCGGGGTTGCAGGACAGGGCCATTGCGATCATCACGCGTTGTCGCATGCCGCCGGACATCTGGTGCGGATACTCGCGAACTCGCTGTTGCGGTTCGGCGATGCCGACGCGCCGGAGCATCTCGACGGCGTGGTCAAGGGCGGGCTGGCCCTTCATGTCCTGGTGCAGCTCGATGGCCTCGACGATTTGGTTGCCGATCGAATAGACCGGGTTCAGGCTGGTCATGGGCTCCTGGAAGATCATGGCGATCTCGTTGCCGCGGACGGCCCGCATCTCGGCCTCGGTCAGCTCGAGGAGGTTGCGCCCGCGATAGACGATCTGGCCGCCGGCGTATCGGCCTGGGGGCTCTGGGATGAGGCGCATCACCGACAGGGCCGAGACGCTCTTGCCGCAGCCGCTCTCGCCGACGAGGGCGAGGGTCTGGCCCCGTTTGATCGACCAGGACACGCCGTCGACGGCGCGGACGGGCCCCTCGTCGCTGCCGAAGTGCGTTTGGAGGTCTCGGACCTGGAGCAGATCGTCGCCCGCGTTGTCGGACGTCTGGATCATCACGTCTCCTGCCCGGCCAGGGACCGCGGGTCAAACGCGTCCCTCAGGCCGTCACCCAGGAAGTTGAAGGCCATTACCGCCAGGAAGATGAACGCACCCGGAATGAGGATCCACGGGTGGAACTTGAGCTCGGGGATGCTCATGGCCTGCTGGAGCAGGTTGCCCCAGCTTGGGATGGGGTCTTGGATGCCCAGGCCGATGAGTGACAGACCCGACTCGCCGAGGATATAGGCGGGGATACTAAGCGTCGCCGAGACGATGGCGTAGCTCAGCGTGTTGGGCAGGACGTGCCAGATGATGATTCGGTGCACGGGGACGCCGAGCGCCCGGGCGGCCACGACGTAGTCGCTCGTGACGATGGACAGGACCATGCCTCGGATGACGCGGCTGAACCCCGCCCAGCCGATGAAGGCGAGGATGAAGACGATTCCGAAGTAGATCTGCACGCTGCTCATGTTCGGCGGGAACGCGGCCCTGAGGACTAGCAGCAGGTAGAGTCCGGGGATCAGCATGATCATTTCGCAGATCCGCTGGATGACGAAGTCGGCAGCTCCTTTGGAGTAACCGCTGATACCGCCGACGATCATGCCGATGACGAAGGTAATGGACACGCCGACGAGCCCGATGCTGAGGGAGATCTGGCCGCCGTAGATGATTCGGCTGAGGAGGTCTCGGCCGCGGTAGTCGGCGCCGAGCAGATAGATCCGCGCCGGCTTATCGACGCCGAAGAGCCGGACGTTTGTCGGGAAGATCCATAGGAGGCGATACGGGTCGCCGCGATGAAGCAGCTTGACGGGGAATCGCTTCGAGGTGTCTTCCGTGTAGACTCGGTTGAAGTTCCGGTCGAACTGGTAGCTGGTCGGGTAGACGAACGGCAGGTGCCAGTTTCCCTCGGCGTCGACGACGTGGACGTTCCAGGGCCAGTGGTAGCTGTGGGACCGCTCCTCGTTGTCATAGCCGTAGGGGGCGAGGAAGTCGGCGAAGATCGCGCTGAGGTAGAGAAGGATCAGGATTCGCGAGGCCCAGACGGCGATCCGATGCCGGCGGAGCTTGCGCATGCCGAGTCGCCAGAGCGACTGCGGGCGCTCCGTGGCGACCTCGGGTTCGGCGTCGATCATGACTGGGTCGGTCGTCATTTCCGTTGCGTCTCAGCGGCGCCCGGGCGGGGTCCGACCCCGTTGGCCGCGCGGTTCTCCTACGAGTACGAGATTCGCGGGTCCACGATGGCCAGGAGGATCTCCGCGAGGAGGTTTCCTATCAGTAGCATCACGGCGGCCATCATGAAACCGCCCATGACGAGGAACTGGTCTTGGGAGCGGACGGCGGTGAGCATCATCGATCCGAGTCCGGGATAGTTGATGATGATCTCCAACAGGGCGGCTCCGCTCAGCATCGCCGAGAACTGGTAGCCGAAGATGGTGATGAGCGGGTTGACGGCGTTGCGGAGGGCGTGCTTGTAGATCACGCGATGTTCGCTCAGGCCCTTTGCGCGGGCGGTGGTGATGTACTGCTGGCGGAGGACCTCGAGCATGTTGCCGCGTGTGATTCGCTGGAGGCCGGCGAGGGCCATGAACGACAGCACGACCACGGGGATGACCAGGTGCTTGGCGTAGTCGGCGATCCGTCCGGCCGGCGAGAGTTCGTCGTGGTTGACGGATCGCAGTCCGCCGCTGGGCAGCCAGTTGAGCTCGGCGGAGAAGATGTACAAGAGCAGCAGGGCCGAGAAGAAGCTCGGCAGGGACATACCGACGAACGCCAGGCCGGAGAGGATCTTGTCGCCGAGGCTATACTGGCGGACGGCGGCGTAGATGCCGATCGGGATGGCGATGGACCACGTGAGGAACACGGCGAAGATGTTGAGGATGAGTGTGTTGACGAGCCGATCGCCGATGACCTTGCTAACGGCGAGCTTGTATTCGAACGAGTAGCCGAAATCGAGGTGGACGAAGTTCCAGAGCCACGCGCCGTATTGGGTCAGGACGCTGTCGTCGAACCGGTATTGCTGGCGGAGTTGCTCGATGTACTCGGTGCTGACGCGGGTGTCCATCTTGAGGCGGTCGAAGTAGTCACCGGGCGCGGCCTTCATGATGGAGAAACCCATCAAGCTGGCTCCCCACAGCAGGAGCAGGCTGATCAGGATGCGTCGGATGATGAAGCTGGTCATGGGTGCTCCACCGGCTGCGCGCGGCGATCGCCTACCGGACGAAGATCTCGTGCATATTGAAGAGCGCCCCACCGATGGGCGCGACGAAGATGTTCCCGAGTCGATCTCGGACCGCGGCAAGGTCTTCGGCGGCCACCGTGTACACGTAGGGTTGCTGCTCGTTGATGATCATCTGCCACTCGTCGTAGAGGGCCTTGCGTTTTGCGGGATCGAGCTCCTCGATTCCCCTCACGAAGATCTCGTCGATTCGGGCTTCCCACGGGGTGGCGGGCTCTTTCTGGTAAGGATACCACATGTGCATTCGGCCGGAGGATTTCCAGACGTTCGCGCCCCAGTGCGGCTCGGGTCCGCCGGTCAGGCCGAGCAGGACGGCCTCCCAGTCGAAGGTTTTGTCGAGCTTGGTGACCAGCGTGTTGAACTCGATCCAGAGCAGGTTGGCCTTCATCCCGACGCGTTCGAGATCCTTGCGGACGATCTCGGAGATCTTCTCCCGGATGGTATTCCCCGCATTGGTCAGGAGCGTGAACTCGACCTTGTTCCCCGCACCATCCTCCAGGAAGCCGTCGCCGTTGCGATCCACCAGGCCGATCTTGGCGAGCAGGGCCTTGGCTTTCCGCGGGTCGTAGTCGTAATCCTTGATCTTGTCGTTGTAGAAATACCCGGCGCGGAACGTCATCGGCCCGTTCTGCGGGTAGCCGAGCCCGTTCAGGACGGTATCGATGATGCCTCGCTTGTCGATGGCGTGGGCGACGGCCTGACGGAACTCAGTCCTGGAGAACCAGGCGAGCTTGAAGGGCTCGACGTACGACTTGCCGGTCTCTGGGCTCTTGCCTGGGTTCTGGTTGAACACGACGAACGAGGATCCGAAGTTCGGACCTTGGGCGTAGATCTTGAACTTCCCTTCCTTCTCCAGCGGCTTGAGGATCGGGTAGTCCTGCCCCCTCAGGTCGTACAGGTCCGTCTCGCCTTGCTTGAACTTGAGCATCATGGCGTCATAGTTCTGGACGATCTGCCAGGTGATTGCGTCGAGATAGGGGAAGGGATTGCCTTGCGCGTCCTTGCGCCAATAGGCGGGGTTGCGTTTCAGGGTGACGCTGACTCCGGTCTCGTAGCGGTCGAACATGAAGGCGCCGGTGCCGACGATGTCCTCGGTCTTGCTCTCGAGGCCCATGGCGGAGTCGAAGGTTCCTTCGTTGACGGAGGCTCCGTACTTGTGCTTGGGGATGATCTCGGTGGCGATGACCTTGTCGAAGATGGCGAATCGCGACGGAAGGGTGAACTTGACGGTGTGCTCGTTAACCTTCTCGACCTTCCACTGTTTCCCGCCGACGGTGATGATGTCGCGCGTGGAGCAGGTGATCTTTGGGTTGTAGATGACGTCCATGTAGGTGAAGACGACGTCGTCGGCGGTGAACGGCTTGCCGTCGTTCCACGTCACGTTCTTGCGGAGCTTGACCGTCCAGATCAGGCCGGACTCGTCGTGGCTCCAGCTCTCGGCCAGGAGCGGCTGGGCCTGATAGGTCCAGGCGTTCAGGTCGGTCAGGCCCTCGAAGATCCGGCTCGTGTAGACAGTGGTGGTGGTCTCTCCGGCGGTGACTGGGTTGAAGCTCTTGGGTCCCTGGCCGAAGGTGGCCAGCATGAGCGTTCCGCCCCGCTTGCCGATGACGGGTTTGTAGTCGCTCTCGGGGACGGCCTGGTAGGTCTGGATGTTGACGGCTCTGGCATCGGAGGAGGAGGGTTGCGAGGGCGCCGGGCTCCCGGGCGACGGCTCGCGGCTGCATCCGGCCAGGAGGATCGACACGGAAACGACAACGATCATTCTTCTCATGGTGTTACCTCGAGCGATGCGGGTCGAACGCATCGCGCAGCGCGTCCCCCATGAAGTTGAGCGCCAGCAGCGTGATCGCCAACAGCCCGCAGGGCCAGATGACGAGCCACCAGTGCACGTGGAGGGGGTTGATGGCGGCGATCCCGTCCGCGGCCAGCGAGCCCCACGTCGCCTGTGGCGCCTGGACGCCGACGCCGAGGAAGCTCAGGAACGACTCCTGCAGAATCGCCTGGGGCACGGTCAGCGTCGCGTACACGACGATCGGTCCGACCAGGTTCGGCAGGATATGCCGCAGGAGGATCGCCCAGGCGGGTATGCCCAAGGCCCGCGCGGCCTCCACGAACGGCTGGGCCTTCAGCGAAAGCACTTGCCCGCGTACCACGCGTGCCATGGTGAGCCAGCTCACGCCGCCGATCGCCAATAACAGCACCCAGAATGTCGCCCACTGAACGCTGAAGACCCTTTGGAAGTAGGGCCTGAGCGACAGCGTCAGGAGCATCACCAGCAGAATATAAGGCAGGGAGTAGAGGATGTCCACGAGCCGCATCATGACGGCGTCGACGCGTCCGCCTGCGTAGGCGCTGACGGCCCCGTAGGTCACGCCGATGAGGACGGACAGACTCGCGGCCAGCAGGCCGAAGGTGATCGAGATCGCGCCCCCGTACAGCACCCGAACGAGCATATCGCGTCCCAACTCATCCGTTCCGAGGACGTGCCGGCTGGACGGCGCGGCGAGGTTGTCGGCCAGGTCTTGGGAGTCGAATCGCCGGGCCGTGAAGGGCAGGGAGAGGAAGCACGCCAGCAGCATCCCGAGCAGCGTCGCGGTGCCGAGGACGCCTAGCTTGTGGCGCATGAAGCGGCGCCAGGCGGAGGGGCCTGGGGAAGAGGCGGCGGGTTCGGGGTCGGGGGTGATGGGGGGTTCTGGGGTCATGTGGCTCCGGTTCCCAAGGGATCAGGGATCAGGGGTCGGGGGTCAGGGATGAGTCCTTCCGACCTCGCTCAAGGGAGCGAATGAGCTTGTTCAACAGCTTTCCGACGTCTTGGCAGAGACGCCATGCGTCGACTGCCTGTTCTCGTGTTATCAACTCGAGACGGACGGCAAGCGTGAGGTGGGTCTCGACCTCGGCAAGCGACCCGCGCGCGATGGAGAGATGGCGCAGGTAGTCGCCCCGATAGGTTCTACCATGGCCCTCTGCGATGTTTGCCGGGACCGAAACGGCGGCCCGTTGGAGTTGGGCCGTCAGACCGAATTTCTCGACTGAAGGGAACGCCTTGGCCACCTGATAAGCCTGCACAACCATATCCATCGCCCGCTGCCATACTTGGAGGTCACGATATGTTCTTATCGCCACGGTGCATTCTCCCTGCATTTCCCCTGATCCCTGGCCCCTGTCCCCTAGCCCCGAAGCCTTATCCTCGGATCGATGAAGCCGTAGGCGAGATCGACGAGGAGATTGAAGAGGATGAGGAAGGCGGAGTAGGTCAGGACGGTTGCCAGGATCACCGTCTGGTCTCGGTTGCTGATCGACTCGACGATGTGGACGCCCATGCCGGGAACGTTGAAGATCTTCTCGACGACGAACGATCCGGTCAGGATCGCCGCGGCGGCTGGACCCAGGTAGCTCAGGACCGGGAGAAACGCGTTCTTGAAGGCGTGAACCAGCAAGACCCGCCAGCGGCTCACGCCCTTGGCGCGGGCGGTTCGGATGTAGTCCTGGTCGACGACGTCAAGCATTCCGGCCCGAGTCAGGCGCGCGATGTAGGCCATGAAGGGCAGGGAGAGCGTGATGCTCGGGAGGATGATCTGCTCGAGCCGGCCCCATCCGCCGACGGGCAGGACGCCTAGCCACAATCCGAAGACGAACAGGAGCGCGGCCCCGACGACGAACGGCGGCAGGGATACGCCCACCATGGCGAGGGCGACGGAGGCGTAGTCGACCCAGGTGTTGCGGCGGGCGGCCGATAGGATCCCCACGGCCGTCCCGCACGTCAGGGCGATGCAGAAGGCGAAGAGCCCCAACTGCAGGGAGACCGGGAGGCTCGCCTGCAGGATCTCCGGGACGGTCCAGTCCTCGTAGCGGTGCGCGGGCAGGTCGCGGTCGATTAGCAATCGCTTGATCGGCCAGGTGTAGAAGTACCGCTCGAACCAGGGCTGGTCGTAGTTGTATTTGATTTCCTTGGCCCGTCGGGCTTCGGGGGTCAGCTCGCGCTCGCCGGTGGCCAGGGGATCGCCCGGCGTGGTCGCCACCAGCAGGACGCTGCCGGCATAGACGATCAGCAACACGAGCGGGACCTGCAGGAGTCGTTGAAGGGCATAGGCGGTCATCAGAGGGTCCCCTTGGCGAACGCGCGGTACATCAGCAGGTTTAGCTGGCTGTCGGGATAGATGCCCCCGAACTTCGGGTTCAGCAGGTAGTACCCGACGTACTCGTAGATGGGGGCGATCGGGAGCTGATCGCCGACGAGCAGGGCCTCGGCGCGGTGGAGGATCTCGAACCGCTTTCCTGGATGGGCCTCGCGCGTGGCCTGGCGGATCAGGCGGTCGTACTCGGGATTGCTGAAGCCCGTCTGGTTGTGTCCGCCGTCGGTGACGTACATATCGAGGAACGTCATGGGGTCCGTGTAGTCGCCGATCCAGCCGCCGCGGGCGATATCGTAATCGAGGGATTCGACGCGGGGGCTGAAGACGTTTCGCTCGAGCTGCTTGAGATCGACGCGGAGGCCGAGGGTCTCGGCCCACCGATTGGCGACGGCCTGGGCGATCAGGTGGTGGGATTCGAGCCGGTTGTAGAGCAGCTCCAGAGGCCGGAGCCCGTTGCCGTCGGGATAGCCCGCCTCGGTGAGGAGCCGGCGCGCCAGCTCGACGCGCTGCGACGGCGACAAGTCTTGCCCGAAGCCTTTTGCGGGGTTGTAGCGGTACGTCTTACCGTCGTTGTCCGTCTGGGCCATCTCGTCGACGCTGCCGGCCGGGACGTAGCAGAAGGCGGGCTGTTGCCCGAAGCCGAGGATTCGGTCGCAGATGGCGTCGCGATCGATCGTCAGCGAGAGGGCTTGCCGGATTCGGACGTCGTCGAGGGGCGGGCGCTTGCAGTTGAGGCGGTAGAAGTAGGTTGCGAAATAGCGGCACGTGTGGAAGTCGGGCCTATGCCCGGCCTGTTTGGCCTCATAGAGGGCCCTGGCGGCCATGGAACTGACGGTGGAGACCATATCGACGGCTCCGGTCTCATAGGCCAGGAGGGCGGTGTTCACGTCCTCGATCGGCAAGGCCTCGATCGTCTTGAAGTGGATTGAGCCTGAGTCCCAGTAGTAAAGATTCCGCGTGAGCCGGATGCGTCGCTTGAACTGCCACGCGTCGATCACGAACGGGCCGTTGCAGACGATGTTGCCGGGTCGGGTCCAGAGGTGCTTCGTCGGCAGGACCTTTCCGTCGCGGAAGGCCCATCGCTCGATGGTGGCTCTGTGGACGGGCGCGAGCGTGAGGAAGGCCGCCAGGTTGAGGAAGTAGGGGCAGGGATAGGCGAGCTCGACACGGAGCGTCCGATCGTCGATGGCTCGCACGCCGACCTCATCGAAGGACAGGTCGTTCGAGGGATCGCCATCTCCGCGGGACTCGTAATACCGCCGGGCGTTCTTGACGGGATAGAGCTGGTAGAAGTACTCGCTCGCCACGGCCGGGGTAAGGACGCGTCGCCATGCGAAGACGAAGTCGTCGGCAACGACGGGATCGCCGTTGCTCCATCGGGCGTCGGGTCGCAGGTGAAAGACGTAGGCGCAGCGGTCCTGGGCGACATCCCACCTTTGGGCTACGCCGGGTTCGGGGCGGAACGAGCGGTCATTCAGGCGCGTGAGCCCCTCGAAGAGTGCCCTGCCGAGGCGGAACTCGTCCGTCCAACTGATCAGGGCGGGGTCCAGCGTTCTCGGCTCGAGCGAACCGACAAACGTGAAGTCGGCGCGGGGCTGGCCCGTCGACCACGCCAGCGCCGCCAGCGTGGCCCCCACGACGAGGATCAACGTGATCACGAGGAATCGAATCACACGTGCAGAGATACAGGCCCCGCGGCGCGGGTGCAAGTGTCCGGCGCGAACCGGTCCCGGCTCGCCGCGGCCGGCAGCGCGTGGACCGTTCGGGTGAGGGCATGGTCAAGCGATCGGATCAGCGAAGAGGCACGATTCAGGAGTCGGAGGACTTCGCTTCGGAGGTTTTCTGCTTGGGCTGTGTGGTGTCGGCCGGGGGCTGACTACCTTGCTGTTTGAGCTCCGGGTAGCCGGCGCCGATCGGCACGCCCAGCGACTTGTCGTTCAGAACGCCCTTGGTATCGGGCGGCCAGCCGCACCATTGATTGCGCTCGAGATCGAGCTCTTCCTTGATGCCGCCGCGCATTTTCTGATAGAGGGAAGGCAGTTTTCCGCCGCCGACCTTGGCATCCTTGGCCAGGCGGGTCATCTCTTCCTCGACGGCTTGGCAGACGACGAGCATCCGACGGGCGTACTCCTTGCGATCCAGGTCGGCGCCCTCGGGGGTGGCGAGCAAGACGGTGTAGGAGTCGGCGATGCGGCAGAGCATGCGGGACAGGGCCGTCAGATATCGCGTTCGCAGCTCGGCCTCGTCCTTGCTCGTCATGGGACCGGACATTCTCGACATGGCCGAGAGCCCGGCGACGTCGCCGTCGGAGATGTCGACCTTTGCTGTGGCGTAGTCTTCTCCGCGAGCATCGAAGATGTCCACGAGCGCGGCGGCGATTTCGGGACCGAAGTCGATGTTCTTGCCCATGGTCTTGCTGAAATCGAGGGCCAGATAGATCTCGCGGAGCGCCAGCCCGTTGGTCTCTTCCATGCCGGCCTTACGGAGGGCCTCGACGACGGCGCGTCTCGGTCCCGGCAGATCGGCGATCTTCGGGTGCAGGAAGCGGATCGTCCTTGCGACCCAGTACTTCACCGCGGGGACGGGGTTGGACAGGGCGGTCAGCATGCCGCCCTGCTGGCTCAGACACTCCCTCAATTGGTCGCCGGGCAGGCCGGCGAGCTGTTCGCGGAAGTCGTAGAGGATCATCGCCATCACGAGGGTGCCGGTCGGGTCACCATCGGCGAGGTGTTCGGAGAAGACCTCCACGGTTGCCTTGATGAAATTCTCTCTGAAGTTCACGGAGGGGGCGGGCTGGCCTTGGAGGGCCTCGTTGAAGACTTGACGAATGCGGTGTTTCTCGGACAGCGAGAGGTCCTCGCTGAGCAGGTCCTTGGCCTGCGCGGCGATCCAGTCCTTGAGCGCCTGCCGCTTGGCGGAGTCGAGGAACTGGGTCGTTCGGAGCTGCTTGATTTCGGAGAGATCACCGCCAGAGGCGGCAAACCCAGATCGGACTGCCGTGACGGTCACAAGACAGGAGAGCATCAGTGATGACATCAGCCACTTCGATCGAATCATGTCAGGCCACGCGCAAAACGACCCGGCGCCGAGGCCGGGCCCGTCGGGTAGAAATCCGTTTCTTGCACCATCGTCATCCCGCCGTTGGATGCGCCTGAAACAGTTATCGGCCGCTATCGGCCTGTTTCATTGATGATAACCCTAGCAATCACATGCGGATAGTTCAAGCCGAAATTCATCGCGCGCCTGCACGACAGGTCCCCACAGCCCTGGTCGTCAGTGTAGAGAAGAATGAAGTTGGGTCGCACGCTTCTCGTCTCAGTCACGCGTCCTTTGATGACCTGCGACGAACGGAGCTACGGCAGCTCCTTGATCCGGATGTTCCGCCAGCGAACCTGGAGCCCCTCCTTGTTCTTGTCCTTGCCAACGCCGTGGACCTGGAGGGCGATGAAGCCCTTGGGCGTCATGTTGTCCTCGAGGTCGGCGGCCGGAACGCCGTTGATCCAGGTCTTGATGGCGTCGCCCTTGGCCACGATGCGGAACTTGTTCCACTCTTGCGGTTTGAAGGCTTTGCGGGCATCCTCGTTGTTCTTGAGATCGCAGAGCCAGCCGCGGCGGCCCTCGTCATAGATTCCTCCGGAGTAGGCCCGGGAGGACGGGTCGATCTCGACCTGATAGCCGTGGACGCGGCCGTTCTTGTAGTCCTTCTTGCTGAGGCTGCGGATCTGCACGCCGGAGTTGAGTCCCTCGTCGACCTTGAACTCGAGCTCGAGGATGAAGTTGTCGTAGTCCTTCTTGGTGCAGAGGAAGCTGTTGGGCGTGTTGGGCACGGCCGTGCCGACGATGCAGCCATCGTTGATCTCGTACTTGGCCTTGCCGTTTCGCTGGATCCAGCCATCGAGCGTCTTGCCGTCGAAGAGTGGGAGGAAGCCCTCCTTGTCGGGCTTGGCGGCGCAGCACGAGTCGGCGGCGCGCACCGACGTAGCGCCGAGGGCGACGACGGCAAGGGACGTCAGCAGGATCGTTAGCGGGCTTTGGGTGCTTCTCATATCAGGCTCCTTACATAAGCACGAACGGGGGGGATTCTACCATGGAACTTCGCTTCGTTCACGTCCCTTAGCGCCGGAGGTGGCGGCAAGGCGGCGGGAGACACACGGAATCGGGTGGCAGGAGCATCGGCCCATCGCTCAAGAGGCCCGGGCGGTTGCGTCTCCGTGTATCACCGATAGACTATGCGCCACCGTGGGTTGAGTTGACGCGAAGTCGCGTCGGGGCGTCCCCCGCGAGGAGAAAGGAATGCGCGTGAGATACCTGACTTGCTCCTTGTGGATCTTGGCGCTGTCGGCGATGGCCATCGGAGTTCACGCCTGTGCGCCCAAGGGATCGTCCGCAACGCCGGGCGCGAAGATTGCCCCAGCGCCGGGCGACGGACACGACGGGGGCGTGAGCGTCTATCATCCGACGCAGCGCCCGGCCAGCAACGGTCGGTGCTACGTCTGCCACATCAACTACGAGGAGGAAGAGCTGGCGACTCTTCACGCGAAGGCCGGGGTCGGGTGCGAGAAATGCCACGGCGCTTCCGACGCGCATTGCAGCGACGAGGAAGGCCTGACGGCGCCGCGGTACATGTACGCCCCGGCGAAGGTCAACGGATCGTGCCTGAAGTGTCATCCGCGCGACCGGATCGACATCAAGCCGCATGCCTCGCTCTTCGACGCGGCCAAGCCGTCGGGCAAGCTCTGCACCGACTGCCACGGCAAGCACCGCCTGAGCAAGCGGACTCGGAACTGGGATAAGGCGACGGGCAAGCTCATCAAGGGCAAGTAGGAGCCCCGTTCTTGTGACGGTGGTCCTATCTGCCGGCTGCCGCCGGGTATCACATACGGCGACCGTCGGCGACGTCCGTTTTGCGTGCTCCTGGGCCGGCTCAGCGTTGGAGGCCGGGTGGCTCAGGCTGCGGGTTGATGCTCAGCCAACTCCCCGGCGGCTCGGGTTGTGGATTGATCATGACCGCGCCGGTCGTGTCGATCAGCAGGCTGCTGCCTTGCTCAACCGACTCGATCACGGCGACATCCTGTGCGGAGCAGCCGTCGATGATGGCCGGTGAGAGCGCGATGAGCGGCGTGGTGATCAGCCACGGGATGATTGCGCGGGTAGCCTTGCCAAGCATGTCGTGTCCTCCCTCGACGTTGACCCATGTGTCGAGACGGCCCCAACCCGGCTCGACGCCGATCACTTAACAGTTGGCGTGCCATACGAACGGTCGTTCCACGAATCGGCCCTGACGGTACTGGGAAGGCCGATAACGTTCCGAGCGGTCTGCCCTGGGTGGGTGATTTGACCCAAGTTTCTTCCTCCTATTGGGTTTGGCATCCCGTTTGACGACCTCCCAAGGGGGTTTGCCAGGATCGATCCGACGGGGCCGAGGCGATGCGACGGGTTACGCGTAAAGCCGTCCGCCGGGTGTGTCGAAACAAACCTATGTCGGCAAGGGTCATGCCACTGACGGGGGGTGTCTCTGTGTCTATATGCCACCGGCATCGGCCGGTCTGGTTAGTCGGCGTGGCGGTTCTCGCGGCCGGGGCGACGACGGACGAGGATCGCAACGTTTCCGCCGAGTCGACGAGCCAGCCGGCGGCGGTTCGTCAGCAGGATTTCGCGGGGCCCGCGCCCCTGCGCATTGCCCATGCGCTCGACATGAAGCCGCTGGACTACATCGACCACGACTACCTGTCGAAGGGGATCTTCGTCGACTACTGGCAGCTTTGGTCGAAGAAGACCGGCATCCCGGTGACGTTCGAGCCGGCTCCGTATTCCGTGTGCATCGAGCGGGTCCGATCCGGGCAGGCCGCCTTCCTGAGCGGCGGCTGCTACACGAAGGAACAGGATGCGTACTTGGATTTTTCCGAGACGTTCATGGAGGTCAAGACGAGCCTGTTTGCCCGCGGATCGTTGGGGGCGAAGGGGCTGGCGGACGTCGGCCGGCAGCGGATCGGGGTGATCCGCGCCGGGCAGGCGGAGCAGTTCCTCAGGGAGTGCGGGCCTGCCATACGGCTCGCGGTCTATGACGGCTCGGGCGAGCTCCTGCGTGACGCGGCAAACGGCGCGCTGGACGTCTTTGCCATGGACTATCCGTCGGCGCTCTACGGTCTCGAGCAGCGAGGTCTCTCGAGCGAGTTCGAGGTCGTTCAGACGCTGGCGATCGGCAGGGTCTGCGCGGCGGTGCGGAAGGGCAATCACAGCCTCCTCATGCAGATCAATCGCGGCATCGAGCAGATCAGCGAAGAGGAGATGGCGGCGATCTTCGATCAGTGGGTTCCGGAGCCGGGGCTAATCCCGCGGTGGGCTCTCAAGTGGCTGATCTTGGCCTGCATCGCGACGCTGCTGGGCGGCGTGAGCGTACACATCATTCTGCTTCGGCGTCGCGTCAGCCAGCGAACGAACGAGCTGGTTGCGGCCAACGACAGCCTGGAGCAGGAAATCACGGTCCGCAAGCAGGCGGAGAAGGCCCTGGCCGAGCAGAACGTTCGGTTGGAGGAGGCCAACAGGAAGCTGGATCACCTTGCCCGGACGGACGGGCTGACGGGCCTGCTCAATCGGCGAACGCTCATAGAACGGTTGTCGGACGAGGTCCAGCGTTCCCGGCGATACGGCACCCCACTATCGATCATGCTGCTCGACCTGGATCACTTCAAGCAGGTCAACGATACGCGCGGGCACTTGGTCGGCGACGCGGTTCTGTCAAGGTCGGCCAAGGCCATGGTTTCGGCCGTCCGCGAGATCGATATCGTCGGGCGGTACGGTGGAGAGGAGTTCTGCGTGGTCCTTCCGGAGACGGACATCGAGGGCGCTGCGGCGCTGGCCGAGCGCGTTCGCAACGAGGTGGCCCGGATCGGCCACGCCGATGCGAACGGAAAGGCTTTCCTCGTGACATGCAGCATCGGCGTATCCTCCTTGAACAGCGACGAGGGGGGGGAGACGTGCCTCAGGCGCGCGGATGAGGCGATGTATGCGGCCAAGGAGAGCGGGCGAAACCGAATCTGGGTAGCGGGGCGTCAAGCCGCCGTCGCGGGCGTGCGAGATCCCTCGGCCGGCCGATGATCGTGACCCGCCCTTCCCGATACCCACATGGTGCTCGAGCATCCAACGCATGAAGACAAGATCGGCGTGGAGCCGTGCGTCCCGTGGCGGTATCATGATCGTGTTGCGGCACGTCGGCGGGGATCCCGTTTCCTTGCGAGGGTCCGACCCATGAAGCACCTGCTGATTCCTGACTGGCTTCGGCGGCTCTTAACGACGCCGACGGCGGAGCTTTCGCGCTGGCAGTACGCGGCTCGGTTTTTGGTGGAGCTATGTCGCCAGGGGGCGCGTCAGCTTCGCGAGGACCAGGCCAACCAGATGGCGGCCGCGCTGGCGTTTCGAACGATCTTCGGGCTGGTACCGGTCATCATCATCGCGATGCTCCTGTTCCGATCGTTCGGCGGGGCGGAGCTTTTCGCCGACATGGTGGGTCGGGTGCTGGCCGCCGCGAAGCTGGACCAGATCGCCAGTCCCGACGAATCGCTGACGCTGGCGGAGTGGGCCCGGGACATGGTCGTCGGCATCAGCTCGAACATCCGCGGACGGGCCATCGGCCTGATCGGCGCGCTCGTCCTGGGTTGGGCGGCGATCGGGTTGCTGACGACGATCGAGCGGTCGTTCAACCGGATCTGCCGATCGACCGAGCATCGCTCGCTGGCCCGGCGGATCCCCCTGTACTGGACGACGATCACGATCGGTCCGGCGCTGCTCTATATAAGCTTCCACTTCGAGCGGCGGTTCACGGACATGATCCAGCAGGCGGACGCGTGGGGTCCGCTGGCTTCGATCTTTGCGCTGGCGACGTCGTTTTTGCCGGTCTGGGTCCTGATGCTATGTCTCTACACGTTCGTGCCGCACGCCAAGGTGAAGCTGAGCGCGCGAGCGGCCGGCGCGTTCGTCGCGACCGTTCTCTGGACCGCGGCGACCTACTTCTTCAAATGGTACGTCGCGTACTCGTTCAGCAAGGAGAGCAGCGCCTTCACGATCCTTTACGGGTCGCTCGGGCTGATTCCTTTGTTCCTGCTGTGGATTTACTTCGTCTGGCTCGTGGTCCTTTACGGGCTTGAGATCACGAGCGTGCTGAACATCGTCGGCGGTCGGATGGACAAGGGGGTGCCGGTTCGAGGCGAGATGCCGGTGGTCATGGACCCGGCGGCGGTGGTCCCGCTGATGCAGGCGGTCGCCGAGCGGTTCCGCGGCGGTCTGAGCACGCGACCGTCGGACATCGTCGAGGCGACGCGGTTCAGTCCGCGCGCGGTCGATCTGATGCTGTCGTCGCTTGCCGATGCGGGGGTTCTGCAT
>JAFGLZ010000260.1 GCA_016927755.1 Phycisphaerae bacterium | reverse complement strand
CCGGAGAGCCGTATGCGGGAGATCCGCACGTACGGTTCGGAGGGGGGAGGGACCGGGAACTCAACCGGTCCTTCCTACCCCTATCGCCGTCGGCCAATGCCCGGTGCCTAATCTCGCACGGTCATTTAGATTGCATCACACTCAACCGCCTCGGTCAACGCGGGCTGGCGGAGGACGTGGGCGGGGCCACCCGTGCCTCTTCGAGCTGCAGCGTGAACCGCCCGCGGCTTACCGTCGGGCGCGCCGACAGATAGATGAGCCCCCCCGATACGTCGACGGTTGCTCGATCCGCGTCACCGGACAACGGTACGCGCCCGCCGAAGGCGTCATAGGCCTCCATCGCGTCTGGCCCCAGGGGGATGGCCAATCGGACACACAGGGACGTCCCCCGTGAATCCGTTTCCTGATGATGCGGGATGCATACGACGGCGGCGGTTCGATTCGGGCTCGCGAAGACATCGATCGTGCCGGGCGAATCGGCCAGACGGATTCGCCTCAAGTGCCTCGATGCGCCGACTATGTCGAGCCAGGTATTGACGGCCACGGCAACCGGCCCCCAGCGACCTGAGCGATCGCGCAGCTCCCGCCAGGCGGAAGGCCATCGCACGTCTCGATGTCCTTCCGTGAACTGTTGGGTCAGCTCACCAATCCTCCCAACGGCGACGGCGGCGGATCGTGCGTTTGCCTGCTTCCCGGCCTCGAGGAGCACCGTGGCCGGCGATGTGGAGGCGGTCGTTGCCGGCCGGGATGTCCCCTTGCCGTCGTCGATGCTTAACCCGAGACGCCTGGCCACGGCATCGCTTCTCGGGCCTCGGGAGGGGATCTTCAGCGTGAAGGCGCGATCCTGTCCGCGGAGGTCCCGCGCCACGCCGAACGCTTCTTCTCGCTCCGCGATCGCATGACCCGAGGCGCTCTCGAGCGTCAGATGCAGCCCGTACCATCCGCGCGGCAGGGGGGCGGTGCGAATCGTCGCGTCTCGAACGAGCGGGCCAATGACTGGCAGGGATCCGCTCTCGATCGTTCGGAGGCCGGTCGTGAGCGACCATCGGAGAGCCGATCCCCCCACGTCCGACGATCCACGTTGTGCTCCGGCGATGATGGTGACGGGTTGTCGCTCGAAGAACAGCCCCGCCTGACCGCCAAGCGCTACGCCGACGATTGCCGCCTCCGACGGCACGTATGGCGTTGGGGACGCGCCGACTTCCACTTTGACCGCATCGATCCACAAGACCCACGCCTGGACGTCCGACTTGGCGCTGAGGATGAGCCTCGGCGGGTCCGATCGATCGTTCCCGCCGAGTGCGAATGACAGGTGAAAGCGCCGCCACTTAGGCCCGACGTTCCAGCGATTCAGCTCGACGGAGCGTCCGGTGGACACCGCGGCCATCAGCGCCTGTGTTCGGCTTGCGCGGAGAGATACGCTCACGCAGCAGGTCGCTCCCTGTCGGGCGCCGGTCAGCGTCAAAGGCAGGCGTAGCGTCGTGGCCCGCTGCTCGGGCTCGATGAGCCATTGAGCCGAGCACGCGCCGTGGGCCGCGTCCGTCCGGTCGATCACGAGGCCAGCGCATAGATCGTCGCTCTCGGAGGCGACGTCGCACCAGTCGGGCGATCCCAGCTCAAACGATCCGTCCGCGGACAGGATGTTCGGGCGGCTCGCATGGGGAGAGGTTGCTGGTTGGGATCCCGCGGGCGGGCTGATCCGGATGACGACGTCTTGCGAGAAATCTCTTTCGTCGGCCGCGCGTGCCAAAGCGACAGGGCCTCCGGCGGCCAGTAGCACCCAAAGACAGGCCCTTCCGATCACATCGCATCTCCGCGGCGCGCGACGGTGGTCCACTTATCGTATCGCACGAGAGCCGACACAGCTTACCAGAAGTGCAACCGGGGCCCAACGTGGCAGTTAGGTCCAATGCTCGTCCTGGCGCGGGGCAAGGCGCCGCCCCGCTGTTTTGACCCGCTTTTGCCACGGAGCTATACTTACCCGTTTGACCGCGCGAAGGTGGTCGTTCCTCTGAGCCTACCGGACTCCAACCATGCGTATTGCCTTGGTCAACCCCGTAGCCCGTCGGGACGAGGGCTACCACACGATGGGAAGCAAGATTCCTCACCTGGGCCTGCAGGTCCTGGCCAAGCTCGTCCCGCCCGAGCATCAGGTGGACATCATCGACGAGATCTTTGGGCTCGATGTGACCGAGTCGTCGCTCCGACCCGACCGATACGATCTGGTCGGGATTACGTCGTTCACGAGTACGGTCACGCGGGCTTACGAGATCGCCAAGATGTGCCGCGACCGCGGGATGGCCACCGTCATGGGCGGTCCGCACGCTTGGGCCTGCCCGGACGAGGCTGCCCGGCATGTTGACTCGGTGGCGGTGGGGGAGTCCGACGAGATCTGGCCGCAGATCATCGCCGATGCCGCCGCGGGGCGGCTGGCGGAGCGGTACCAGGGAGGCTTGCCGGAGCTTCGCGAAGGCGTCGGCACCGCCGCCCAGGGTCTCCGGCCCGTCAACGGAAAGTACGACGTGGCCGCGATCCAGACCTCTCGCGGATGTCCCGTGAACTGCGACTACTGCGGCGTGACTCGCTTCAATGGCTCGAAGATCCGCCGTCGGCCGATGGATGAGGTCCTGGCCGAGTGGAACCAGACCGCCAAGCCGTTCATCTTCGTCGTCGACGACAACTTCTTCGGCACGAACGACAAGCATGCCGAGTGGGCCAAGGAGTTGTGCCGCCGGATCATCAAGGAAGGCAAGAGGCGGCTCTGGTTCAGCCAGACGACGATCAACATGGGGGGCGATCCGGAGGGACTCCGCCTAGCCTACAAGGCCGGGTGCAGGGGAATGCTCGTCGGCTTCGAGAGCTTCAGTCCGGAGACACTGGAAGGCTACGGCAAGCGGTTCAACAAGAAACGGTTGGACGATTACCAGAAGCTCGTCGATGGATACCACGCGGCGGGCATCTCGCTCTTCGGCGCGTTCGTCATCGGAGGCGACGCGGACACGATGGACACCGTGGCCGACACCGCCCTGCAGTCCGTGCGGCTGGGCGTCGACACGATCCAGATCACGAATCTCACGCCGCTGCCCGGCACGCGACTCTATGATCGGATGCTGGCCGACGGCGAGCTCACCGCCACGGATTACCCTGAGGATTGGGAACGCTATACCTTCACGGAGACCGTCTACAAGCCGAAGCGAATGACGCCTAAGGAGTTGGACGAGGCTATCTTCGAGTTGCGCCACGCCGCCGCCACCGAGCCGTGGGTGTGGAAGCGCACGCTCCGAACGCTGCTGCGAACGAGAAGCCTGACGTCCGCGCTCTTCATCCACGGAATGAACAAGGGTTGGAAGCGGATGGCCAAGCTCCAGGTCCCCACCGATCGCAAGCGTTTCGGTTACATGCTGAACGGCAAGAACGAGAGCGACCGCATGCGCAGAATCCGGCGAGCGTTCAAGCTGTTCAACGGCAGCGCTGCTACTTGAACATCCCCATGCCCTTGACGTTCACGCCCTCCCGCTGCCAGTCCTTCACGAGGCCGTTGAGGTCCTCGACCGCCAGTTGGAGCCGCTTCATCGTCAGGACCATCGCGTCGTAGAGCTCGGGATCGTTGAGGAACTTGCCGGCCGTGCCCTTGCCCTCGGCCATGTTCCGTCCGACCGCGTCGAGGTGGTCGAAGAACTTGCCGAGCTTCTCGGCGTCGTCGATGATGACCCGCGAGATTTCCTCCACCCGGGTGCTCGTCTTGTCGGCCAGCTTGTTGACCTTGCCGACGACCTCCTGCGTGTCCTCCGCCACGAACTTCGCGCGACGGGCCACCTCCTTGATGTCCGCCATCACGAGCTTGCCCTGCTCGCTCATTTCACGCATGTTCTGGATCGCCACGCGGACGTTGCTCTTGGTGTTCGGGTCGCCCAGAATCTCGTTGAAGTGCTTCAGGGCGGAGTCCAATCTTTGTGCGGCCGTGTACAGGTTCGCCGACACCCGCTTGGCGCCCAGCTCGGGGTGGTCGAGGAGTTCGAGATCCGTGGGCTTCAGCAGCGCGTGCAGGTCGTCGGCCACCGGCGTTAGCGCCTCGGCGAGACCCCCGATCTGGCTCGAGGCCTTCTGGAGCGTCGCGACGACGTCCGGCGGGAACATGGCGTCGAACGCGCTGATCGTCTCGCCCGACAGCGGAACGCTCCCGTCCGTCGGCAGAGACGTCGCGACCGGCCCGGGTGGGATCACGATCTTGACGAACGACCGTGCGAAGCCCATCGCCGCCAGCTCGACCTCCACGTACGCCGAGCGGGGGATTCGCCACTTGTTCTGGATCGCCAACTCGAGCTGGACGCCTTGCTCGGGGTGCTCCTCGTCGCGGAAGCCGATCTTCTTGACGCTTCCCACGCGCACCCCCTTCATGTGGACCTCGTCCCCCTCGATCACGTTGGAGAGGTTCCCGAAGTACGCGTAAATCGGGTACGTCTTGCCCATCGGGATCTCGCCGAACATGATCGCCAACCAGACCAGCCCGACAAGGCCCATGACCAGGAACAGACCCACCATCACGTTTCGGCGAAACTCGCTCATCGTCTTCTCAACTCTCTATCAAGGGACAGAGGTCGTCCTCGCTGGCTCGACCCGTGATGAACCGTTGCACCCTCGCGTCCTCGCTCTGGCGGATCTCGGCCGGCGTCCCGTCAACGATGAACTGCCCCTCGTGCAGCATGAGGATACGGTCGCCCACCTTGTAGGCGCTGGCCATGTCGTGGGTGACGACGACACTGGTCACGCCGAGTTCCGCCTGCAACCTCCGGATCATCTCGTTGATGACGTCGGCTCGAACCGGGTCGAGCCCCGTCGTCGGCTCGTCATACAGAATCACCTCCGGATCGAGCGAGATTGCCCGGGCCAGGGCCACGCGCTTCTTCTGCCCGCCCGACAGCTCGGCCGGACGCTTGTTCTGGACGCCGTCCAGACCCACCAGAGACAGCTTAGCCCGAACGCGACGCTCGATCTCGGCCCGACTGAGCTTCGTGTGCTCGCGGAGGGGGAACCCTACGTTCTCTCCGGCCGTCATCGAGTCGAACAGCGCGCCCATCTGAAACAGGAACCCGAACCGCTTACGAAGCTCGACGAGTTGCATGTAGCTGAGGTCGGGCACGCGAACGCGCCGCCCGCCGAATGCGCTCTCGCTGCAGAACCACACGTCACCGTCGTCCGGGGCCATCAGCCCGATGATGTGCTTGAGCGTCACGCTCTTACCCACGCCCGACTCGCCGATGATGACCGTCGTCTGCCCGCGCTGCAGCCGAAGGTTGACGCCGCGCAGCACCCGAAGAGCGCCGAGCGTCTTATGGACGTTCCGCAATTCGACCACCGGGTAGCCGTTCGACGCCGTCGTGTTGTGGTCAATCAGGTCCATCATCATCAACCGTCACAGGAGCGGCTTGACGCCCCAGATCATCTCGTACGTCTCCTGGAAGATCAGGATCAAAACGAAGTCGATCAGCAGAATGGACATAAAGCTCGCCACGAACGACTGCGTGCACGCCCGACCCACACCCTCGGCGCCGTGCCCGCACGTGAAGCCCTTGTAGCAACTGATCAGCCCGATCGCCGCGCCGAAGAACACGCTCTTGGCCAGACCCGTGTACAGGTCCCAGTTCTCGATGGCTTGCTGGGTGTAGACCCAGTACGGGTCCGATTGGAGGCGGAAGATCTTCACCGAGATCAGCCACCCGCCTAGCGCGCCCATCACGTCGCAGTACAGCGTCAGGAACGGCGTGAGCAGCACGCACGCCAGGAACCGCGGCGCCACCAGGTATCGGATCGGATCGGAACCCATCGCTCGCAGGGCGTCGATCTGTTCGGTGACGTTCATCGTCCCGAGCTCCGCCGAGAGCGCCCCGCCGACCCGACCGGCCAGCATCGTTCCGGCCAGCACCGGCCCCAGCTCGCGGACGACCGCCAGGTTGACCAGAACGCCGATCCGATCGCCCAGGCCGACCGCCTTCAACTGGACGATCGCCTCGGCCGCCAGCACGAACCCCACGAACGTTCCCGTGACCATGATCACCGGCACGCTCAGCGTGCCGATCATGTACATCTGTGGCGGAAGCAGCGCCCAGTTCCTGGGTTGCGGCGCGCCGACGAAGATCCACACCACCGTTCGCCATGCGAAGACGCCGAATTGGCCACACGCCGCAAGCCAATCCAGAATCAGCGCGCCGAGTTTGGCCAGAAGTCTCAACATTGTCGTTGTGGAGTTTCCCTCGAACGGGCGCTGCGGCGCCCGTGGCTCGTCCCATTCTCCCGACACCCGCTGTGGTACACGATGCCCCAAGGCGTGTCAATCGTCGCCGGAGCATGCCGCGGCCTTCGGGGGGCCCCCGCGAGATGAATGCCGCGGCGAGCTCGGGGTACAGCGCATGATTGGCCAGGATCCGCGAACACGTCCCTGCCTCAGGGCGGGCCCGCCGGGACGTCGGCGGGGCCGTCGTCCCTCAGTCCCCCATATCTCAGATTCAGGAACACCGATCCCAGGATCATCGCGAATCCGATGAGCTGCCAGACTGAAATGACCTCTTTCAACACTAACTTGATCCAAACCAGCGACAGCACCGGCATCAGCAGGACGATGTTCGAGCACAGGCTCGTGCGGGCCAGACGCAGGGCGTGGTTCCAGAGGATGTACGATAACGCCGTCGGAAAGACGCCCAGGTACGCAAAGCCCAACAGCTCCTTCCATGTAATGTCGAACGTGAACCCGAAGACGGGGATCAGCGAAGCCAGGAACACCAGCCCGAACACGTGAAACAGGAACGTGCCGATCTCGACGTCGAACGCCTTGTGCTTGATCAGCACGCTGAACAGCGCCCAGCAGAACGATCCGCAGAATACGATGATGACGCCCGTGCTCAGGTCGATCCGCAGCCAGGTCCCCTTGGAGATGACCACGTACAGCCCGAGGAAACCCAGGATGACGAAGCCGACGGCCGAGCGGGTCGTCGGCTCTCGAAAGACCAGCGTCGAGAGCACCACCATCGTCAGCGGCCAGAGGTAGTGGATGATGACCACCTGCGAGGCCGGCAGCAGCGAGTAGCCCGTCAGATAGAGCACCTGATGCAGGCCCAGCCCGACGAAGCCGGTTGCCAAGAAGAACGTCGGCATCGTCTCGAAGTGCGCGACGATTCGGCCCGCCTTGCCCACCGCCACGAGATACGCGTACATCGCGATGGTCGACAGGCCGATGATGTAGACTGTCGCCACGAACCCGCCGACCCGTGAGACCGCCAGCTTCAGCCCGACGCCCAGCGTCGACCACAGCAGGACCGTCAGCAGGGCGCAAGCCGCGCCTCGGCGCGAGGGACTCATGGCTGCTCCCGCCAGCCGGACAGATGCGACCTCTACACCTTCTTCAACGAGCCCGGATCGAACCCCGACACCCCCGCCTCCTCGAAGGCCTCGGCAAACTCGCGAATCTCCGCTTCCGTAAAGAGCAGTCCGCCCAACTCCTCGCTCTTGAGGTACGCCTGATGCTCGAACCATCCCGGCAGGATGGCCTTGTCGTTGCCGTGGCCGAGGACGTCGGCGATGACCGCCCGCACGTTGCCGTCCTGCTCGCCGCGCGAGGCGAACGTCGCGGCGCCCATCGCCTCGGGCTTGATTGCCTGGAACATGTAGCAGCTTGCCCGGTTCTTGCCGTCGCCCGACTCATCCTTATGCCCGCGGATCGTCGGCAGGAAGCCGCCCGTGTACGCCGCGTATAGCTCGTCGATGAGCCCCAGCCCATAGCCCTTGTGCCCGGCCAGCTTCCCGCCGAACGGCATCAGACCGAAGACCTTGTCTGGGTCCGTCGTGAAGCTTCCCCCCGCATCGACGGCGCTGCCCTCGGGCAGGGGCAGGCCCTCGCGTTTGAGCTGCTGAACGCGCCCCATCGCCACGGCCGACGTCGCCCAGTCGATCAGCGTGACGTGCCCGCAGAACGCCTGCGTCGGGAATCCCCAGGTGTGCGGATTCGTTCCGATCGTCGGGAACTTGCCGCCGAACGGGACGACCTCGGCCAGCGTCGCGGTGCAGTTCGTGTAGGCGATGTAACCCTTCTGGGCCGCCTCCAGGACGTACCCGCCGCCCCAGAGGTAGTGGAACGGGCGGTCGACGACGACCATGCCGATCCCGTACTTATCGGCGCGGTCCATGGCCATCCGCATCGCCTGCCTTGCGACGGGCTGGCCCAGCTTCAGGTTCGCGTTGAGCTTGGCCACCGCGGGATAGCCCGTGTCGATCTCCTCGACCTTGGCCCCCGGCTTGGCCAGGCCACAGCCGGTGCCGAACAAGTGCTCCAAGTGCAGGGCCTTGAGCGCCGCGTGCGTCTTGATGCCGTACTTGCTGGCCAGGCCGGCGTAATACGCCGCGACCTCGGACTCGTCCTTCTCGTAGCCTCGGGCTTGATACACCTGGGCCACCAGTTGATTGTGCCGTTCTTCTGGGAATACGTAGGTTGTGCTCATGATCGACTCACTGCTCAGAAGCCAAAGGTTGATCCAATGTCGCCGGAAGCTCGCTCCGCTTCGGATTGGGCTCGAACGACACGCGTCCATCGCGGCGTCACCGGCCGCAAGCGGTATAGTGTCTGCGCGGAAGGGCGTGGTGTAAAGGGCGGGCCATGCGTTTGGACCGCTTCCTCGCCCCGATAGTCGCCTCCGCTCATGGCGAGAAGGCGCCAGGACGCGGGGAGTATCATCTAGGTCGCGACCGCCGACGCCCTCATCCGAGCGCGGAGCCATAGGATAAACAGCAGCAGTGTCGCCACACCTGCAAGCAGCAGGAACAACATGTTGATCTGATTGAGGTCCCTGTATCGATTGAAGAGGTAGCCGATGATCTCCTCCTGGAAGATCGGGCCGATACTGCCCAGGCCGTTGATGATGCCGACCGCCGTAATGGCCTCGCGCTTGCCGCCCACGCCGATGACGGCGGTCCCGACGATCAGGCTGTCCGGCCCGTAGATCATGAAGCCGACCAGCCCGTAGGCGGTAACGAGATAGGCCGGACCGTGGCTCCCAAAGGCCGCGGCGAACGCAAACGCTCCGGTCATCCCCAGGCACATGATGAAGCAGAGGATCCGCCAGTTGCCCTTGAAGACGCGATCGAGCAGCACGCCGGTGAGGATCATCGGGACGATGCCCGCAATATCGAAGACCGACCCGTAGAACGCGGCGGTGGCCTCGTCGACACCCAGCGACTGGTGCAGCAGGTACGGCGTCCAGGAGTCGAGGGCGTAGCGGAGGAACTTGAGGAAGAAGTAGATGAAACCCATCATCAGGACGGTCGGCGTGAAGAGGACCTTGAAGAACATGGTCCACCCGTCGCGTCGTCCCGCGGCGTCCTGTTCCGCCTTCGTCTCGAGCTCATTCTCATCACCGACGAGGGGCGTCAGCCCGACGTCCTCGGGACGGTTCCGCTGCCACGCGAGGAAGAGGGCCCAGATGCCCAGCATGACCAGCGAACAGGCCCAGAAGGAGATCCGCCACGCGGCATAGCCCATCAATCCCGCCGCCAGGACTCTGAGGATGAGCGCGATGACCCACTTGCATCCCAAGTTGCCCAGCACGTAGCACGTGGACCACATGCCCATGATCGTGCCGCGTTCCTGGGAACGTATCCAGGGCGCCACCGCGCCGACGTTTCCGGGCCAGCCGCTCGCCTGCGCCAGGCCGTTGACGATCATGAAACCGAGAAAGGCCTGATACGACTGCGTGAAGCCGAACACGATGTTGGACACGAGCGTGATCGCCATTCCGCAGAGCAGCAAGACGCGCGAGCCTGTCTTGCGTCCGAGCGCGCCGTTGATGAATTGCCCGATCATGTAGGCGGCCAGGAAGGCCGTCCAGATGTGCGCGAGCTGCAACGTGTCCCAGCCGAGATCGTTCTCGATGGGCGCCTTGAGCGAGCCGTATGCCTTGCGACAGAAGTAGTACCCGACGTAGCTCAGGTACGTCGCGATCAGGACCTTCCATCGCCAGCGGCGATGCTCGGGGCTGAGAAGACCGATCGAGTTGGAGGGGACCGAACCGGGTTGATCGCTCACAACATCTCCTTGCGCGAACTCGGACAGGTGCCAAGTCTGCAAGGCCCCGGTTACGTCTTCATGAGCCGTGCGCTATTTCGGCACGAAATCCGTCTTCGTCGTGATCTCCAGACACGTCTCGGCCAACAGCTTGGCCGCGTTTTCCAGGTCCGACAAGCTCACCACCTCGACGGGCGTGTGCATGTAACGGTTCGGGATGCTCACCAGCCCGGCGGCCACGCCCGACCGGGAGATCTGGATCGCGTTGGCGTCCGTCCCGGTCGCGCGGGGTTCGCCCTCGCGCTGGTAGGGCACCTTCTTCTTCCGCCCGGTGGCCATGAGCAGCCGCCCGACCACGGGGTTGATGTTCGGCCCGATCGACACCACCGGACCCTTTCCGACGGCCAGGTCCCCGATAACCTTCTTGTCCGCGCCGGGATAGTCCGCCGAGTGCGTCACGTCCACGGCGATGCCGACCAGCGGATCGACCCCGAAGCATGACGTGCGGGCCCCGCGCAGCCCGAGCTCCTCCTGGACCGTTGCCACCGAGAAGACCGCGCAGCGGCACTTGCGGCTCGATTGCTTGATCAGACGGAGCGCCTCCATCACCACGAACGCCCCGACCTTGTCGTCCATTCCCGGCGAGGCCACCAGGTCGCGCCCCAGCTTCGTCGCCCCGAGCCGGTACGTGATGGGGTCGCCGATCTCGACGCGCCTTGCCGCCTCCTTCTTGTCCTTCGCGCCGATGTCGAGCCACAGCTCGTTCAGGTCGACCTTGGCGTTGTTGCGCTCCTCCGGCTTCATCAGGTGAATGGCCTTGCGGCCGACGACCCCTTCGACCGGGCCCTTGGCCGTGTGCACCACGAGCGACAGCCCCGGCACCACCGTGGCGTCGATGCCTCCGATGGGGCCGAAGTAGAGGTATCCCTCATCGCTGATGTAGCGGACCATGAAGCCGATCTGATCCACGTGTCCGGCCAGCATGACCCGAGGCGAGCCCTTGGGGTTCAGGGCAACGACCGTGTTTCCGTGGACGTCCGGGGTGATCTGATCGGCCAGGGGCTTCATTCGCTTGCGGATGATCCGCTGCACCGGCTGCTCGAAGCCGGACGGCGAGGGGGTCTCGAGAAGCTGGAACAGGAACTCCTGTGACTCGGCGCGCATAACGACTCCTTCTTGCGGCTCTGAGGATCGCGTTACGATCCCCGCGATTCGCATTTGTAGGGCTTCCGACCCACCGAAGCAAGTGCCCGACTCGGGCCTAAACCTTGACACCCGACCCCCGAAGCCCTTGATGGTCACCCAACAGTGGCCAGACTGCCGAAGTGATCTCCAGCAGGGCCCCCCGACTGTCGCCCCTTAGCTCGGATCCAGCTTGAGCCGCTTTCCGCCGACAACGGTGATCTCCGCCGCCTGGCCGTGGAGTTGCCGGATGAGATGCTGGAGTCCCGCGAAAGTGGGCGCGGGTTGTGAGCCGATGCGTTCGAGCACCATCCCGGTCCGGAATCCGCTCCGGTCGGCGGGCGAGTCCGGGCGGACGTAGACGATGAGCAGGCCGTTGCGCTTCTCGGCCGCCTCCCCGCTCAGGCCCAGTTGCTTCGTGAGATCGGCCGTCAGCGGGGCGATGGTTAGCCCCCGCCAGCGGAGGGGGGTGGGCTCTTGGCTGCTCGCCGGGGTGCGGTGGGCCAGTTGCACCTCGACCGTCTTGGTCGTCTTGTTGCGGCAGTAGACCATCTCGACGGTGTGGCCGGGAGGCGTGCTGCCGACCATGCGGACGAGATAGTCGGCGTCGAGGACCTCATGACCGTCGAACTTGATGATGACGTCGCCGGGGCGCAGCCGGACCTTCTCCGCCGGAGAGCCCGGATCGACGGAATCGACCAGCGCGCCGAGGCTCCGCGGCGCGCCGGCCGCGGCGCGTTCCGCCGCGTCCGGCGTCCGGACGAGCGTGCCCAGCAGTCCGTACTCGACCTCCTGGCCCTCCTTGAGCATCTCGATGATCCGTCGGGTCCGTCTGCTGATCGGCACGGCGAACCCCACGCCGTCGCTGCGTCCGGTTCGCGTGCTGATCGCGGCGATGATGCCGATCACCCGCCCGTGGATGTCGAAGAGCGGACCGCCCGAGTTTCCCGGGTTGATCGGGGCCGTCGTCTCGATCAGGTTCCCGTAGTACCGGTCTTCCGTCGCCCCGAGCAGCGGCAGCGGACGCCCGAGGGCGCTGACCAGCCCCCAGCTCATCGAGGCGTGACCCACCTCCGACGCCACGCCGAACGGATTGCCCATGGCGAAGACCAGATGCCCCTGTCGCACGTCGGTCACGTCGCCCAGCTCGGCCGCCCGCAGTCCGTCGGCGTCGACCTTCAGCACGGCAAGATCGCTTCGCTGATCCACCTGGACGATCGACGCGGTCAGCTCCTTCCCGTCGTTCAGGTGGATGATGATCTCCTCGGCGTCGTGGATCACGTGCTCGTTGGTCAGAATCAGGCCGTCGGCGCGAAGGATCACCCCGCTGCCGGCGCCGAACGTCCGACGTTGGCGAGGGCTCGGATGCCCGTTGCCGGAGGGAGCGGCACGCCGTTCCGCTCGGATCGCCTTGATCGTCACGACGCTGGGCGCGGCCTTGCGGGCGAGCGCCTCGAACGCGCTCTGGATCGCCTGGAGGTCCGCCACCGGTGCCGGTGGATCGGAGGGCCGCGACGCGGGCGCGTCAGCTTCCCCGCGGGCCGGGCAAATCGCAACCAGAATGAACAGGACAGAGGCCGCCATCGGCAGCCACCTCGGTAGGACATGGGTCGTCTGTGTGCTCATCGACCCAATTATGCAACTGACTTGCCGGAAGGTCCAGGCCTTGCGCGGCAGGCCTCAGGCTCCAGGCCCCAGACTTCAGGCCCGAAACCCGAACCCCCGAACCCTACTTCCGCTTCCGTTTCTTGTCGTCCTTGCTCTTCTCGTCCTCCGGCGCCTCGGCTTCGCTCGCGGCGTCGGCGCCTTTCTCTCCGCTCTCGGATGGCGCTGGATCGGTCAGGATTCCACGCTTCCGCAGCACGCCATCCCGGATCTCGTCGTATAGGTCCGGGTTGTCCTGCAAGAACTGCTTGACGTTCTCGCGCCCCTGGCCCAGCCGGACCTGCCCGTACGCGAACCACGCACCGCTCTTGTCGATGATACCTTCGTTGACCGCCAGGTCGAGCAGATCGCCCTCGCGGCTGATCCCGCTGGCGAACATAAGGTCGAACTCGGCATCGCGGAAGGGCGGGGCTACCTTGTTCTTCACCACGCGGGCGCGAACGTGGATGCCAACGGCCTGGTCCCCCTCCTTGACCGTGCTCGTCCGGCGAACGTCGATCCGGACGGAGCTGTAGAACTTCAGCGCCCGTCCGCCCGGCGTCGTCTCGGGGCTGCCGAACATCACGCCGATCTTCTCGCGGATCTGGTTGATGAAGATGACGACCGTGCGGGATTTGCTGATCCCCGCGGTCAGCTTACGCATCGCCTGACTCATGAGCCGGGCTTGCAGCCCAACGTGCGTATCGCCCATCTCGCCGTCGATCTCGGCCCGGGGAATCAGCGCCGCCACCGAGTCGATCGCGATGATGTCCACGGAGTTGCTCCGCACGAGCATCTCGCAGATGTCCAACGCCTCCTCTCCGCTATTGGGCTGGTTCACCATCAGGGCCTCGAGGTTCACCCCGATCCGCTTGGCCCACGACGGGTCGAAGGCGTGCTCGGCGTCGATCAGCGCGGCCACGCCGTCCCCTTTCTGCGCTTGGGCGATGATCGACAGGGCGAGCGTCGTCTTGCCGCTACTCTCCGGGCCGAAGATCTCGATGACCCGCCCGCGGGGTATGCCCCGACCCCCCAGCGCCAAATCGAGCGACAGCGCCCCCGTGCCGATCCCCGCGACGTTGGCCGCGGCCGACTCGTCCAGGTGCATGATCGCGCCCTTGCCGTAGTTCTTCTCGATCTGCTGAATCGCTCGGTCGAGGGCCTGGTCTCGCTTGACGTCCTTGTCTTGCTTGTCGTCCGGCATGGCTCGGCTCCCTCTCTCTGTGAAGTTTGGTTTATGTTCGGGAATACTATACTGCCCTCTATCGGCTTTGCCAAGCCAAATCCTCGATCTTTTTTCAAGAACTAACCGATTGGGGGCCTTTGCTCTCTCTCGTCATGGCGATTCGTTTCCGGCGCGGATGGGGCAAGTCTTGGCAACGGCTACACCTCAATCGGGTACGCGCCGTACCTTCTGCCCGCATCGACGAAGGCCACGTAGTTGTCGACCGTTTGCTGGTCGACCGTGGCCGATTGCCACGGACTGGACGTCGGGCACAGGATGAACCCGCCGCCGGGCGCGCCCTGGTGGATGGCCGCGCGGACCAGCTCATCCATCTTCTCCGGCGTGACGCGATAGAACTCGCCTTGCTCGACGTTGCCCTCCAGCGCCATCCGCCCGCCGACACGGGCCTTCGCCTCGGCGAGCGCGATGTCGCCCATCGGCGGCGGCTCGATCGGGTTCAGCGCGTCGACGCCCATCTCCGCGAACATCTCGATGACCGGGCCCATCTTCCCGTGGCAATGCATCCAGCAAGTCCCACCGGCCTCGTGAATCAGGTCGATGAGCGGCTTGTCGTACGCGACCACGAAATCGCGGCAGTCCCGTGGCGAGGCCAGCGGCGGGATACACAGCTCCGGCCCGACGTAGCCGAACAGCGGACCGACCCCGGCCGCAAGCTGCTGCTTCAGGAAGTCGCGCGTGCTCACGAACGTCTTGCGGACCAGCTCGTGCAGCAGCTCCCGCTCCTCGATCAGCCAGATCGCCCACAGCTCCGAGCCGATCAGCGCGTTCATGTGATACATCGGCTCCGGGCCCAGCGGCGCCATCACCACGCCGCGATCGCCCATGGCCGCGTCCGCCGCGGCGAAGTCGGAGCAGTCGATCGCCGGCGGCACGTACGGCATCGACAGGTACCGCTTGGCGTCCTCGGCCGACGAGATGAGGTATTCCTTCTGATAGCCCGGCAGCCCCGGCTCGAGCGGTTGGTAGTACACCGATCGCAGCTCGCCGGCCGGCGTCTTCACGACGGTGACGACCTCCTTGTGGCCCTGGACCTCACACGCCCGCTCGAACGTCTTAACCGACACGGCCTCGCTGGCGGTGCCGAACACGCCGCTGTTCTTCGGTTCCCAGTCGCCGACGAGGTCGGTCCTGGCCGACAGGTCGCAGATCGGCTGAAAGCTCGGATGCGGCGGTATCTTCTCCGGAACGACGCCCCAGATCCGGATCGGCACACGGTCCGGCCGCCCGCCTCGATAGGCCGTCATCAATCGCTCGCGCGAAGTCATCGCTTGCATGGGGGTTTGGCCCTCCTGTCGGAGAGCACACTCTTACAGGAAAGGCTCGAGCGTGTCACGGGTCGGTGGGTGTTGTATCCGCCCACGCATGCTCCATATAATGCAATCAAGGAGATCAGCGAAGCCATGCCTTTCGACCGAATCACCTGCAATCCAGCCAAGTTGAACGGACAGCCGTGCATCCGCGATCTCAGGCTTACCGTGCGGCGCGTACTGGAGATCGTCGCGATCTATCCCGATCGCGCGGAGCTTCGCAGAGAGTTCCCGGAACTGGAGGACGAGGACATCCGCCAAGCGCTGGCATACGCCGCCGCCGTGCTGGATGACAAGTCCTTCCCGTTGACGACGGCGTCATGAGGGTACTGCTCGATCAGGGATTGCCGCGTAGCGCCGCCCTGTTGCCTCGCGACAGAGGGATCGACGCCCTCCACACCGGTGAGTGTGGATTGTTCACCGCCGCTGACTCGGCAATCCTCGAGCACGCCCGGGATCAAGGGAGAATCGTCGTTACGCTCGACTCAGACTTCCACGCCCTCATGGCGCTGAGCAGCGCGACATCGCCCTCGGTCCTGCGAATACGGATTGAGGGTCTGCGGGCCGCGGCGGCGTCGGAGCTGATACAAATGGTCTTGACACGTTGCCGAGCGGACTTGGAGGCAGGCGCTCTTGTTTCAGTTACGGAGACGCGGATTCGCGTTCGTGTGCTTCCGATCGGAAGGACAACGGGCGGTATGTCGCGTCGCGGCTCGTCTGCCACGGACGGCGCGTAGGCATGTCCTCGGCGCCCTCGCATCCTTGTCATCTGCCGTTCGATCTCCGAGCAATCGATGGGCTCGCCGTTCCGGAAGCACTGCGTGTCCGCCGCCTCCGAGAGCTTGAGGCGGCGTCGATATTGCAGACTTAAGCCGCTGGACCAAGGAGGAGGACTTTACGACGTCTGCCGGCATGCCCCCAATGACCGCTTCCGCTCCCCCGGTGCAAGTGCTGCCGCCTCGCTCGCCGGTCTATCTCCGCCCGCGCATCGGACCCGTCGTCACCTCAGTGCTCGGCCTCGTCGTCGGCACGTGGCTGTTCCTGACCTTCGCCGGGGAAGACCTGGGCGGTCTGGGGCCCATCGAGCACCCGTTCGTCACCGCCGCGCTGATCGTCGGTGTCCCGTTTGCCCTGTGGCTGTGCCTCGTCCACGCGCGAACCGGAATCCGCATCGACGACGCCGGCCTCCGCGACCTCGGAACCAGCCAGGAGATCCACTGGCACGAGATCCGCGAGATCCAGCTCCTGGGCGATTACGTCAAGCGCGGCGGAAAGCCCGCGGCGCTCCGGTTCGTCCAGGTCAGGACCGATGACGGAAGAGCCATCCGTTTCGCCGACCTCGGCCCCCTTGGCATGCGCCGCGTCGAGACCCAAGCCGGCCTCGTCCAGGACATCCCGCAGAGCGGGCTATTGCTCGCCCTCATTGCCGAACGGACCCGCACCTCGGCCCTCTTTCCGCCGCAGTGGCGCGGCATGCACGAGGCCTCCTCCGGCTCGGCGCTACCAAGCGTCGTCCCCGTCGACGAAGACCAAGCCGACGAGCATGCGCCGCCGTCGCCCACCACCGCGGACGGATCGCCGCCGCGCCCCGAGACTCCGCCGCGTCTCGGCGAGCAACAGAGGGAACCCCTGGAGAAGCGCTACCCCGTCGTCGCCCTGGCCCGCAGGTACACCGGACAGTTCGTCAGCCTCTTCTGGGTCGGGCTCAAGACTATCAAGATCTTCCCGGCCCTGCTGTCGTTCGGCGCGTTCGCCGTCGTCTTCTCATGGGAGTTCGCGGCTCTCATCCTGCTCATGATCGGCTTCCATGAGTGCGGCCACGTCTACGCCATGTGGCGGTGCGGCGTGAAGGTCAAGGGCATCTACTTCATCCCCTTCCTGGGCGGCGCTGCCGTCAGCCAAGGCCTGGCCAAGTCGCGCTGGGGCAACGCCTTCATCCAGATCAACGGCCCCATCTACGGAACCGTCCTGGCGCTGCTCTTTCTCGCGGCCTTCTACGTAAACGGCCAGGAGCACGCCCTATTGGCCGCCGTCGCCGGCTGGGGGGCCCTCATCAACCTCTTCAACCTGCTGCCGATCATGCCCCTGGACGGCGGGCGCATGCTCGGCGAGATCAGCCATTCGCTGAACCGCGCCGCCGGTCGCTACGCCGTGTTCGGCTCGCTGCTGCTCGGTGGGCTGGTGGCGTATTTCTCGGGACTGACGCTGCTCTGGATCATGGTCGTGATAGGAGCCCTGGAGTTCGGCCGGCAGCTCACCGCCGCCACGCAGAAGGCAATGATGGACCGCTTCGGCGCCGATCATCCGCTGAGCTACGACGCCAACGAGCACTTCAGCGCCCTGGCGAGACCGATCATCCAACCCCTGACCGACAAGCAGCGCAAGCAGGCCCGCGACGCCTTCGACATGCTCCTGACCGAGGCCCAGCTCATCCCCATGAAGGGCTGGCAAACCGCCGTCATCACCGTCGGCTACATCGGCTTGGCGATCGTGCTGGTCGTGGTCCTCTGGACGATCAGCCACATCGAGGGCGCCGGCCAGGCGTTTGATGTGCTGACATAGCCTAGGCGTCAAGTGGCGTGTTGATGAGGATACTGGCGTGACCACGGAACCCTCAGAACCGGCGTGCTACACCCCAATTGGCAGCTCGCGGCCAAGTGGCCCTTTCGGAGGGGGCAAGAAGCGGCGCGCGGCCAGAGTGGTCCTCATCGCGTCACTTGTCGGCGTGACGATTCTCGCCGCGATCGAAGCGGGTCTGCGTCGGTGGGCCCCGCCGTTCTTTAGCATACCTGAGTTGCCACAGTTGGGGGATTGCGTGGAACCGGATTCCCTCTTGGGATGGAGGGTGAAACCGAATCTGAAGGACGTTCGCATCTCGGGAGTCCTCACAAGCCAACCCGTTGATTTCACGCTGAACACGAATTCGCTGGGACTGCGGGGGCCGGATGTCGGGCCCAAAGGAGACAGGTGTCGGATCCTTGTCCTGGGGGATTCGACAACCTTCGGAGTTGGCGTCGACGACGTGGACACGTATCCCGCGCGTGTAGAGCAGCTTCTCAATGAGAAGAGGCCGCTCGGCAGGCGATATCAGGTCGTCAACGCCGCGGGTCTCGCCTACAAGTCCTGGCAGGGCCTGCGTTACCTGTCCGAGAGAGGATTGAGACTCCAACCGGATTTGGTCATTGCTGCATTCGGCAATTGCGAAGTTGACGTCGATGATCTTGATATCCCGAGCCAACTGACCGGAGGAGCACTGAGGGACGTGCTGATGAAGTCGCGTCTCGTCATGTTGACGTGGGAGAAGTTGGTCAAGCTTTGTTCTCCTGAAACCACCCCTCTGCTATCGGCCGATGCGAGGCGATCCAGAGTCGAGCAGTTGTTCGGTAATGCACTGCTCGACATGTGGCGGGTCTGCGATAGTAACGAGGCGACGCTCGTGCTGCTCTTGTGGCCATGGAGTCCACAGATCTACGATCCGCGTTGTCGTTCAATGCCTCGTGACTATGAAGGCTTCTGTGCATTCCTTGCCCGAAATCAGTACGTACTGCGCGACGTCGCCAAGGAAACGGGAGTCTGCTTGATAGACCCCTGCCAGGCGCTGATCGCCGCAAGAAGCACGTCGCTCTACATTGACGGCGCGCACGTCAGCCCCGAAGGGCACGACGTCATCGCGCACGTCATCGTTGAAGCGTTGCGCCGAAGCCTTCTCGAACAATGCGCGACGGGTCCATCGCATTCGCCGCCCGTGCCCGTCAAATGACGGACGCGACCGGTTCACTGAGACGAGAATCCTGTGGCGAGGCGCCTGGATGCACTCCGCGTCAGAGCCGACGATGATCGAAGGCTGCCTTGACCAACCCGCTCCGGCTTCGTTGCACGATGGTGCCGAGTGCCTCACGGTACTGCTCCAGGCGGAAAGTATGCGTTAGCAGGCCGGTCAAGTCGAGCCGGCGGGATTGGAGGAGACTGAGGACCACCTCGTAGGTGTGCATCTCCTGGCCGTTCAATCGCTCGACGCACCGGCCGTAGCACCCGATGACGCTCACCTCGGCGAACCACAGCGGCGTCGTGTCCACCACCGTGATCGTCGGCGTGGCGCACTCCACCACCGTCCCCCGTCCGTGGACGAACTTCATCGCGTCCGTCAGGCTCTCGCCCGTGCCGATGCAGTCATAGACGACGTCGTAACCCCCCGACAGCGCCTGATTGCCGAACATGGCGTCGAAACGCTTCCCCCCGACGCGATCCGCCACCTCCTGATACCGATCGGCCTTCTTCTCACCGCGCTTCGATCGGATGACGTCCGCCGCGCCGAAGCGCCGCCCCAGCTCCTCCTGATGCGGATACCGCGCGATCAGCGTGACCTCCGCCTCCGGCGCGAGCGTGTGCAGCGCCGCAACGACCCCCAGCCCGACGATACCGGCCCCGATGACGATCACTCGCTGACCTGCCGCCGGCGTGTGCCGCAGCACGGCGTGGACGGCGCAGGCGATCGGGTCGATCAGCGTCGCCGTCTCGTCGTCCACGCTGTCCGGCACGGCGAAGAGCTGCGACTGGTGCGCTACCAACGATTCGCCCCACGTCCCGCCCGTGAAGTGGTTCGTCCCGATCATCACGCCGCGGGGCAGCGCCCCCTCGCTCAGGTTCTCGCACAGGCTGAACTGACCGGCCCGGCATCGTGGGCAGGCCGGATCGATCCGTCGCGGCCCGCAAGAGAGCATCGGCTCGACGATCACCCGTTGTCCCGTATCCCAGCCGGCGACCCCCTTGCCGACCTCCTCGATCACGCCGACCCCCTCGTGCCCCAGATCGATCGGGAACCGCGTGAAGCAGCGGAGGATCGACGCCGGATGACTCCGCTGGAGGATCGCGCCGATGTCCGTCCCGCAGATCCCGCCCAGCAGCGGCCGAATCCGAACCCAGTCGTCCCCCGGCAGCGCGGGCCGGTCGACCTCACGCAGCCGCAAACACGACAAGCGGCTCCAGTAAACGCTCGGCGTCACCTGCCCGAGAATCTTGCACGCCAGCCATCGGGCCGGCTTCAGATCGAGTCGAATCGTCTTCATATCGTGACAACAGTCCTCAAGCCGACGGCCGCCGCGCCTCTGCGATGACCTCGCGCAGCAGCCCGACCTCGCGATCGATCTCACTGCTTCGGGCCATCCCCGCAAGCCTGGAACGCTGCTCGCCAAGAGACTCGAGCGTGTCCAGGACCTTGCCCACGAAGTCGTCCTGATCCCGCGCCTTGAACTCCACGACCCCAGCGGGTCTGGGCGCCGCGTCGCTGGCCACCACGGGAACGCCGAAATGCAGCGCCTCCCGGATACTCACCGCGTCGCCGTCGCTGCACGTCGGCCGCACCAGAAGATCGACTTCCTTGAAGATCGGGTACATCTCCCCCGTCGGGTCGACGAATCGCCAGTGATCGCCGAGCCCGCGACGGTCCACCTCATCGACCATCTGCCGGGCGTACGCCGGGCTCCAGCCCGTGAACTTCAGCAGATACCAGAGCACGCCGACGCTGGGCCAAGTCCCGCGAAGACGATCGACCAGCTCGATCGTCATGTCGATGCCGTAGAGGTCGCGTCCGTCGTCGTAGACGATCGGCGCGCCGTTGGCGAGGATCACGGGGTCATGCGACCGGCAGAACTCCCGAACCGACGCGTCGATCCCCGCCTCATCCTCCGCGCTGGGCGTCGGCTCGACGAACGCCGGAATCACGACCGTCCTGTCGCCCAGTCCGCCCACCTCTTCCAGGAAGTCCCGGATATGCTCGTTCACGGCCACCAGCGACTTGGCACGCCGGAACGCCGCCAGCACCATCCGCCGGTACCACCACGGCCGCACCGGCCACAAGCGTCGAAGCGAGTCCGTGTGCAGCGCGATCACGACCGACTTGCCGCGAACTCGTGACAGCCACCACGTCGCCGCCCACACGTCCCAGCGGCTGCTGTGGACGTAGACGACGGGCTCGCGACCCTTCCGAAGGTATCGCACGAACCAACCCCGCCCGCCTTCGCCGACCGGCACGATCCGCTCGTTCGACGTCGGTTCCGGGCTGATGTTGTACACGATGTAGTCGACGCCCGCGCGATCCAGATGCGGCAGCAATCGCTTGAGGTGGATCGTGACTCCGCCGTATGGCGGCGGCACGGGACCGATGATGGCAAGGTCGTGCGTCATGCGGTCAGAAGGACACACCCAATTCCTCGGCGACCCCGCGGACAAAGGCCGCCGCCCGGTCATACTCCGCTTCGCTCTCGAGGTGCTCGATCATCAGCGGCACGTCCTGCTCCAGCGCGGCCAGACCGCCGACGAACGCGCGATAGTCGAGCTGGCCCTCCCCCGGCGGCACCTCGAACATCTCGACGATATAGCCCTTGCCGTGGTGCAGATCCTTCGCGTGCGCGCTGACGATCTTGTCCCCGAGCCGCTCGAAGAAGTCCCGAATGACCGAGCCCGTGTCCGCGTACAGCCTCGGCGAGACGATCAGGTTCGTCGGGTCGAAGTGAACCCCGAACATCGGATCGTTGATCGCCTCCACCAGGGCGACGTACGAGTCCACGCTGTCCGGCGGGATCCACTGCATCGTCTCCAGCATGAACTTGGCCCGTTTGGGCCGGACTTCCTTCAGAACGCCTCTGACCGTCTCGACGATGGTGTCGAACCCCTCCTGCGTGAAGTTCTTCGGGTGGTAATTGAGCGAGTCATCCGGCGCGAAGCTCCCCGCGAAGTCGACGCACCCCAACGCGCCGATTTCGTCGGCCAGGGCCAGTTGATGGTGGACGTGCGCCAGACGCTGTTTGCGCAGATCCTCGTCCGGGATGATGATGTTTCCCCACGCCCCAACCTCGGCGATGACCACCCCGGCCTCGGCGAACGCGTCCCGATACGCCTTGATCTCGTCCGGTCGGTCGAGTGACAGCGCGGGGCAGTATGCGGCGCGGTATCCCTTGGCCACGTGTGCCCGAACGAGTTCCTCCGGGTCTTTCGTCTTGACGAAGACCGGCGCGCCCAATCGCATCCACGTTCTCCTTGTCATGGCCAATATCGGCGGTCAGCCTGGAATCATCGTCGACGGCGGGACGTCGCTTCCCTGCGGCTGGTCTTATACCGACCCGGGCGCCCCGTGGCAAACACGTCGAGAGAATTCGCGCCGTGGCGCTCTTGGGCAGTGGTTCACCGCCGTCAGGTCGAGCGGCCGCGGGGCGAATGTAACGGCTGAGTCCAGAGCTTCGAGCACGTCGCGATCCGCGGGGCGTTGGCAGCTTCCACGGCCGCTGCGGTTTCCAATGTGGCTAGCGCCTCTTTCGGTCAAGGAACTTCCCCCTGGAGAAACACGAAACTCGCTCGCCGAAGACGGGACTGGCGCCCGTCAAGGCCGCGCCCTTTCGCGAGGCGCCCCGTCGTCAATCCACTCGCCCGGGGGCCGACCTTGGGGATCTCCTCAGTGGGGTCATCCCGACTTTGATCCCCGCATCCGGGTCGTTGGGGTCCTCGGGCTCGGTCAGGAGCAGGAGCGGGTAATGGTCGGGATAGCGCGCGATCAGGGACTCATTCAAGGGGCCGTGGTCCACGGCATAGATGACGGGCTGCCCTGGCGTGACCGAGGTGTTGAGCATCCCCGTGCAGAGGAGGTCCTGGCTCCGCAGGGCCGACGACGGCTCTCCGAGTCGTTGATTCAGGGGTCGCGAGAACACGAGGATCTTGCCGTGCTGCTCGAGCGCCTCGGCGATCGCGGCGTGAACCTTTCGATGACGAGCAAGCGTACTCGAGAGCCATGCGTGGATCAGTACGGGGCCGACGATCATAGTGAACGCACAGATGCCGCCGGCCAGCAGACGCATCAAGCACCCTCGATCCATCATGTCCCTCAGCCCCCGCACGACCAGGACCGCCAGGAAGGGGTACGCCTCGTAGTAGTTAATCACCCTTGGGCACCAGTAGGCCATGTGCCCGATGACCATGGCGAGAATCATGACGACGGCCATGATGTCCCATCGGGTCAGGCGTCCTTCGCTCCAACGACCCCGGGCGACCGTCCGTCCCAGCAACCAGGTCCCAATGGGGACTAGCCAGATGTAGAAGCCGAAGAACATCAAGCCCGCTTGGTTCAGCGTGCCGATCAGATTGTGGATCGCCCGGACGGGGGTGTGCACGAGCGTGGCCGCGTCGAGGCCCCGCACGCCGAATCCGAGCTTGTCCTTGGAGTCATAGAGCGTGAACGCCAACGGCCAGAAGTCGCCGATGACGAGGCGGTTGTGTATCAGCAAAAGCCCGATGCCCGGCAGCAGTCCAACGGTGAAAGCGAGCATCTGCTTGGCGGCGGGTGACCCGTTTCGAATGACCAGTAGCCTCGTGACCGCTAGCCCCCCCGTTGCGAGCACCGTCGTATACGGGCGGTTGGTGAATTGAAGCCCGATGGCCAGGCCGCACAGAAGGGCCCACGGGATGCTCCGTTTCTCGACACTCAGCACGAAGCAGAGCATCGCGATGCTCAGGAAGAGCGCGCTGGGCGCGTAGGAGAGCGAGGCCGGGCCGGTCAGCAGGTAGACGGGTCCGAAGAGGCACAAGACCGTTGCCCACACGGCCGTCTTCCGATCGTACGCCCGGGCGATCCACAAGTAGCTGAACAGGATGGCCAGCGCCGTGGCCGCCGGAGGCGCCCACCGCGGGTCACGGACGATCACCGTCAATCCCGCGAAGACCGCAGGCGCGCCGGGGGGTTGGCGAGAGAACTCACGACCGTCGCGCCGGATCATCCCGATGGTCGTCAAACAGGGCGCCACATCGTCGGGAGGGACGTCACGCGTCAGACGCCCCTCGATGAAGATGTGCGTTTGCATGATGTAAGGCACGCAATCGGAGAAAGACATGTAGCAGGGGCTGACGAAGCGAACGATCAGGACCAACACCGTCATGCCGATGGCACCGAGGACGATCGCCAGTAACCCGTCTATCCAAGTCAGGGAGCCGCCCAGGGGGGGGCTCGCGCTGCAACGTGCCTCGGCTTCCTGCGGCAAGTCAGTCTTCCCCGTTACGATCCTCATTGCCTGGCGGGTTGTGTCTCGATTCGCTTCAGGCCGGCGCGGGCGGATTCCATCGCGGGGGCGATCTTCAGGGCCTCCCGGTACTGGACGGCCGCGGCTTCGGGGTGTCCGAGCTCCAGCAGCACCTGCCCCAGCGCGATCCGGGCGCTCGCGTTCTTTGCATCCAGCCGGACCGACTCGGCGAACGCATTCCGCGCCTCATCCAGTCGGCGCTGCTTGGCCAGCACCGCCCCGAGGTTGTAGTGCGCGACCGCGGATGTTGGGGCTTTGGCGACCACCGCCTCGAGTTCCTTCCGCGCGCCGTCCAGATCACCCTTCTGCCCGAGCGCCACGCCCAGATGGAGCCGGGCGGTCAGATTGTCCGGCTGAAGCGCCACGCACCGCTTCAGGTGTCCGATGGCCTCTCCCGTCTCGCCCAGTCGGTTCAAGACGATGCCCAGTTCGTATCGGGCGACCGCGTCGTTCGGCCGGGCCTGCGCCACCAGTCGGAATTGCCCCGCTGCCGCCGAGAGCCGATCGCGACCGAGCAGCAGCTTGCCGAGCTGCATACGGGCCCCCGGAGCAGGGCGGTTGCCGATCGCTTGGGCCAGTAGTTGAATCGCTTCCTCGGCGCGCCCCGCCTTCTCCAGGTGCATCGCCTCGGCGCGAGCGGCGTCCATCTGATGCCGGTCGAGAGACAGGGCCCGCCGGTACGCCTCTCGCGCCTCGTCAATCTGGCCCGCTTTCTCGTGGAGAACCCCGATGTTGTAGTGTGCTACGGCCGTCTGGCTGCCCCGACCGGTCTCAACGGACCTTCTCAGCAGCGTCATGGCCTCCTCGCGCCGACCTCGCTGCGCCGCGATCACGCCGAGACCGAACAGCGCGCTCTGATGCTCCGGACTCTCGGCAAGGGCGGCGCGAAGGTAGCCCTCCGCCTCATCCAGCCTGCCCATCTGCACGTGCGCCAGACCGAGTCCGATCAGCGGTTCCGTCTTCCGTTGCGAAAGGTCGGCTTGCTTCCGGAACATCTCGGCGGCATCCCTCGCCCGGCCCAGGCTCAGATAGCATTCCGCCAAGACGCCGACGTTCACCGCGTCCTTCGGATGAAGGTAGACAAAAGGCTCGAGGATGGCAACCGCCTCTTCGAACCGACCCGCATGCGCCAACTCCATCGCGCGATCCGTCTCGGCCGATGTTCGTATCATGTCCTTGGGGTCGGGCAGGGCGGATGTGGTCGTCGGCGCGCTGCTCGTGACCACGTAACCCAGGCCCGCGAGTTTCTGCCGTGCCTCGTCCGTGATCGCGAGGTTTCCCGAGACATCCGCCAGCAGCCCTGGATCTAGGCCGGCTAGCTCGCGAAGTCTCCGGTGCATGTCCTCGGCGACGGTCTTCTTCTGCTCGTAGAGGTTGCTCAGCTCGTTCGGGTCCGACGTCAGGTCGTACAGCTCCGGCCGCGGGGCCAGAATGTACTTCCACCCGCGGCGACGCACCCCCGCCAGCGGCGCCCAGTTGTGCATCAACTTCGGCCAGAGCGTCTCAATGTACAAATTGCGAGGCGCCGCCGGCGCCGGGCACAGCAAGCTGATGCCGTCGAGGTCCGACGGAATCGTTACGCCCAGCAGGTCCAGGAGCGTGGGAACCACGTCGATCAGCCCGGCCTCTCGAGACAACGTGACGCCTTGAGGCAGGGGGGGCGGCCCGCTGAAAACCAGAGGAACCAGGAGCGTCGCGTCGTACAGAAGCAATCCATGCGTGGACTCTCCGTGCTCGCCGAGCGACTCGCCGTGATCGCTCGTGACCACGATCAGCGTCCTGTCCCGAACGCCCAGGTCGTCCAGGGCCCCGACCAGACGCCCGAGCTGTGCGTCGGCGTAGGCGATCTCGCCGTCGTAGGGTCGGTCCTTGAACCGCTCCGAGAACGGCGCCGGAGGCTTGTATGGAAAATGAGGATCGAAATAGTGCGCCCAGAGGAAGAACCGTTCTCGTCCGTGACGCTCCAGCCAGGCAAGGGCGTGGCGGTTCGTGTCTTCGGCGATCCGCTCCTGGTATCCGAACGCCTGCGCCTGTCCATCGGCCGAGAGATCGTCGAGATACGCGTCGAAGCCCTGGTCCAGGCCGAATCGCCGGTCTAGAACGAACGCACTAATCGCCGCGCCGGTCGCGTAGCCTCGATCGTGGAGGATTTCCGCCAGCGTCCTCACCTTCGCCGGCACCGTGTAGATCACGTTGACCCGCGCCCCGTGATGCGGCGGCATCAGTCCTGTCAGGAGGGAAGCATGCCCCGGCAACGTCAGCGGAACGGGCGTGACGACCGAGTCGCACCGGAGGCCCCGACGCGCCAGGCCGTCGATCGTCGGTGTCTCGGCCACCGGGCACCCGTAGCACCCGACGCGGTCCGCGCGGAGCGTGTCGATGCTCACGAGCAGGACGTTGAAATCCGCGAACTTCCCCGCGCAGGCGGCGATCCGCGCTTGAATCGGCTCGGCGCGGTCATCGCCCGAGCGACACGCCAGGAACGGGGCGGCCGCTCCGAGCGTGACGATCAACGCGGCCAGGAGCCTTCGGTCGGTCGGTCGGTGCGCCGGGTGTCGGGTTTCCTTCCGGGTGGTCATGCCGTCGAACCGTCACCATAGGGGGCGAATGCCGCGACGAGTCAGGCACCAGGCGCGGAATGCGAAAACGTACCCCAATCCCACCAAGATCGTGTAAAAGCGGATCGAATTCAACGGTGACACGTCGACGGCTGCGTCTCCCGGAAACGTCCACAGGTTGCCGATCTGCCGATTCAGCGTCCAAACCAGAATCGCCAGAAAGGCCAAATCGTGAAGCCACCAGATCGACCAAGGCACCCAGGCCCATCGTTGTCGCGAGCACAGACCGATCGCCAGCGCGGCTGCGATCACGCATACCGCCACGCGAGGGACGACCGGCGGATCGGAAAGGCCGTAGTAGAGGTCTCGCAGCAGGTCCAGCCCGGCCAGCGCGGGCACCAGCCCCGCCTGTACGTGCCCGTCGAGCCAGGGCCCCCCCAGCGTGAGCGCCCCAATGAGCAGTGCTAGCGGCGGAGCGACCCACACGACGGCGATCACCGGCAGGATCCGCCGCGGGGTCCTATCCGCGTCCGGACGCACCTGATCGCCCGCCCACCCGAGCAGGGGCGCCAGCAGACCGTACGCCACCCCGAAGCCGGCCAGGAAGGCCGCGCCTTCCCCACTCCACAGACGGATATCCAGCAGGGCGACGTACGCCAGCCCCGCCACGCCGCCCGCAAGCACGCCACCGACGGCCTGTGCGATGCGAGACTCGACATGGACCAGGAACCCGGCGAAGACCAGGCAGGCGGCCCAATGAGGCAGCACCCCGGCGACTGCCGTCCAGAGCAGGGGCAAGGGCCCAATGCCGGCGCTGACCAGATCGTAAGCACACCACAGCCCGGTGGCACGATGGAAAAGCAGCGCCTGCCCCAGACCCGCCGCCGCGCCGATGACGACCCCGAGAAACAGCGCCGCCAGGACGAGAAGGAATGTTGGCGCCCGTCGAGTAGCGATCCGAAGATGGACCCAGGACAGACCGGCGAACGTCGGGATCACGAGCAACCAGCCCACGCAGTGCTCGACGCTAACCGCCGCGCCGATCAGAAAGGCTCCCGTGCCGGCGGCCACGCCGATCAGCAGCCCTCCGCTCTGGGCCGAAACGATGGGCTTCGACGGGCGTTGCTCTCCTCGTGAGTCCCGGACCGCGTTCACGGGTTCTTTCGTTCGGGCTCGACGCCCTATTGAGCCGTCAGCTTGGACCGCAGCTTGTACATCAGTAGGGCGCCCTCGGGAGACCCCTGGTATCGCTGCGCGATCTCGTACTTCGCGATGACCTGATCCGCCGGGATCTCCGCCGGCTGCGTGGTCACCTCGTTCAAGGCGCCCATGCAGGTCTTCACAAGCTCCGTAACGGCCTTGCGGGCCTGCGCCACCTCGGGCGCCTCCAGGCCGGAGCCCGCGACCTGCCGATAGATCATCAGCGCTTCGCCGGGCTTGCTGGGGGCCAACCGCTTGGCCTCGCCTGCCAACTTCGCCAAGTTCGCCTTTGCGGCGTCACGGTCTCGCTTCAGAAGCCAGTCGACGGCGTCCTCCACGGCCTTGTCCGATGAGGCCGCCTTGATCGCGCTCGCGGTCTCGATGCCGGCCTTCTTCCAGGCCGCAACGAGCGCGTCGACCTTGGCCGCCGGGACCTCCTTGTTGGATTCCGCGACGACCGCCGCGACCGCCAGTCGTTTCTTGGCGTCGGATGCCTTGGCCAGCGCCGCGGTCAGCCCGTCCACCGTCGTGTCCTCGCAGATGAGCCCGCGCGCCACGGGGAGCTGGACCGCCACTTCCTGCGCCCGCTTGCCCGCTTCGTCGCCGGAGGCCAGCAGATACACCCGGCTGCGATCCAGGATCATGTAATTGTCGAGCGCCTGCAGCGTCCCGAAGTAGATCCTCGATTGCAGATCGGCCGTCCACACCGTGTCTTCGTGTTGAGGCGCAATCGCCAGAACCACCACGCCCCGAGAATCGGCGAGCTTCTGGTATCGCGCAATGGCTTCCTCTTCGGCCGGAGCGTCCATGATCAGAACCGGCCACGCCCGATCGCGGTTGTAGCCCTTGGGTGTGGCCAGCGCCATGCGGTACCGGTGCATCGTGCCCTTGAACTCCGTCTTCCGGGCCATGTCCCGCACGACTTGGGGCGTCCGCAGCTCGGCCAGCGTCCCTTTTCCAACCACGACCTTGATCTCGCCGAGTTCCAGCTTGGGTTTCGTCTTGCCGAACCCGATCAGGGCCCCGAAGTTCGGAATCGGCTCGCCCCGAAACCGAAGCATCGCGATGGACGCCAGAACCAGCGGGTTCTTGATGAGAGACTCATCTCGAGTGTTGACGCGGATGACGAAGACCTGATCGCCGGGGCGGTCCATCACGAGCACCGCGCCGAAGCCCGGCGCCGGGCCCGACGAGTCGAGGAATGCCGCCAGGTAGATCGTCCGATCCAGGACGTCCATCGGCGGTTGCTGCATCGGCAGGACCTTCTGCTTCTCGGCAAGATCCTTGCAGAGCTGCGCGAGAAACTCGCTGGCCTCGAGCTCCGTCGGCTCGGGGCCCAACGTGATCGTCGTCCTGCCCGCCTTCGTCTCCGGGCTGGTCAGCACGACCTTGGCCCCGTCGATCTTGGCCTCCCACTCCGGAGGAACCGGCAGGCCGAACCCCGCCTTCTCGTTCCAGACCGGCTTGGTGACCTCCACCTTGTCCATCTTCCGGAGTTGCTTGACCACCGACTTCAGCATGTCGGCCATGCCGTCGCTCTTCTTCTTGGGCGCTGGAGCGGCCCCGGCCGGTTTGGAGGCCTCCGTCGCGGCAGCCTTCTTCTCGCCACCGGCCTTCTTGCCTCCCGCCTTGTTGGCCTTGGGCTTGCCCTTCTTGGCCTTCTTGGCCTCGGGCTTGTCGCCGGCCTTTTCCGCGAAGGCGGACTCCGGGATGCCCATCAAGACGGTGCATGCGAGGATCGCGGCCAGCAATCCGAAATAACGACGCTTGGTTGTTCTCATTGTGATCACCTCGTCCTTTGCCGATGGTTACGTCCCGGGAGTGTACTTCAACCGCCCCAACGCGCCAATGTCTCCGCGACGCTTCACGGCCGCTCCCAAAGCGGGCACTCGTGGCGACGCACGCATCCTCCTGGGCGGGCCGACCTTCTCGAACCCCCGATGTTCCCCGCATGCCTCGAAATCCGGTCGGCTTTGACTATGATGATGGGGGCAAGGTCCGTGCTTGCCCCTTGCGGCCCACTCGGCCGAAGCCTTGGGTCACACGTTCCGTGACACTGTCGACCGACGGCACCAGGATGAAACCGCCGATGACGCTCAACGATGAAACCAAGACACTGGCGTTGGTCGGTGGCACGGCCATCACCCCCTTCAGAACCGAGGCCGACTGCACGCTGGTCCTGGCCGGCGGAAAGATCGTCCACATGGGCCATCAGGACGACGTCACCCCACCCGCCGACGCCGAGCGAATCGACGTGACGGGGCACTACGTCCTGCCCGGCTTCATCGACATCCACGTCCACGGCGGCAGGGGCCTCGATTTCGCCGACGCCGACGCCACGACCGAGACCTTCGACGAGATCAGCCGATTCTTCGCCGGCTGCGGCACGACCTCCCTGATCGCCACGGTCTATCCCCAGCCGACCGAGCATCTCCTCGCCTGCGTGCGGACGCTCCGAAGGTACTGCGAATCCGCCGGACCCGGACGCATCCTCGAGGGCATTCACCTCGAGGGGCCCTTCCTCAACCCCGAAATGCACGGCGCTATCCGCCCCGACTACATCTGGCCGCCCAGCGTCGAGGCCTTCCGCCTGCTCATCGAGGCCGGCGGGCCCTGGGTCCGCGTCATGACCATCGCCCCCGAGATGCCCGGCGCCATGGAGGTCCTCCGAGCCGCGTCGATGGCCGAGACCGCCGGCGCTACCCGAGGCGCGCGACCCGCTCACCCCCTCCACATGTCGATCGGCCACTCAAAAGCCGTATACGAGCAGATCGCCGAGGCCATCGACAACGGCCTCGAGGGCGTCACCCACATCTTCAACGGCATGCCGCCGATGCACCACCGCCGCCCCGGCGTCCTGGCCGGAACGATGCTCCGCGACGAGCTCTTCGTCGAGGTCATCGCAGACGCCATCCACGTCCACCCCGCCGTCCTCCAGCTACTGATGAAAGTCAAGGGACACGACAAGATCATCCTCGTCAGCGACGCCATCCGCGCCGCCGGCCAGCCCGACGGCGAGTACGTCTTCAGCGGACAGAAGGTCGACGTGCGAAAAGGGCGGGCCTACCTCGCTAGCGCTCACGACACCCTGGCCGGAAGCACGACGACGCTGGACAAGGCCCTCCGCACGATGATTAGGCACGCCGGCGCAAGCCTCGTCCAGGCCGCACAGATGGCCAGCCTCAACGCCGCCCGAGTCCTCGAGTGGAAGTACCGCCGCGGCATCCTCGCCGTCGGAAAAGACGCCGATCTGGCGATCCTCGACAAGGACTTGAACGTACAAATAACGATCAAGGCCGGACGCATTGTCTACAGGGCGTGAGCCGAATGCTCCGAACCGACAAACTCGATGGCGCGGCCCTTGCCTCGCCGCCCGACTGGGATCAACTCGATCAAGACGTCGTCTGCCCCTTGTGCGAGTACAACCTCCGGGGTCTCACGGAGCCCCGCTGCCCGGAGTGCGCATACCGGTTTGATTGGACGGAGATCTTCGAGCGACCCGCGCGTCTTCCCTTCATATACGACATGCACCCCACCGGCGGGCCGGGACCCTTCCTGCGGACCGCCTGGGCCGGTCTCCGCCCCAAGCGATTCTGGACCTCCCTCAACCCCGCGTGGTCGTTTCGTCCGCGACGCCTCGTTCGATACTGGGGGTGTTCCTGGTTGCCGAGGAAGTGCGATGGCACAGGTTCTCGTCCCTCCTCGGGAGCAACCCCAATGCGCTCTTCGAAGTCCTCACCGAGACGTTCTGGCTGCGTGTGTTCTGTCCGCTGACCTGGCCCTGGCTTACGGTCGCGGCGCTACTGGTCTTTCAAGCGTCGATGAGACGCGGCCGCATCCGATCCGAACACATGATCCGATGTGTGGTCTACTGCTTCGATCTGACCTGCCTCTGGATGGTGCCTGCATACCTGGCCGCGGCGGTTGCCTGTTTGGTCGGGCAGTACCAGTTTCCAGGAGTGTGGCTGTCGATCTACGTCCTCGGCGGCGTCTTCCTCGTGTGGTTCCTAACTGTGTTGCTGGCCGCCGCGCGCCTCGCGCGGGCGGTCTCGGGCTACCTCCGATTCGATCATCCCATCGCGACGGTCCTGTCCACCCAGGTCATCGTTGCCTTGATCGAGATGAACATCTTCGTTCTACTGGCCTACCTGGCGCATCGCTGAGGATCGAAACTCGGGTGACCAGGGGGCCCCGCTACTCCGCGTGAACGCTCACGTTGTCCACGTAGAACACGCAATTCGTCTGCAAGTGTGGCACGAATCCGTACCAATCCAGCCGCCGAAACGCCTTGCTGCCGTTCGGCTGCTTCTCGAATCGCTTGGCGGCCTGCCCCGCCACGGTTACCGTCAGGTCGTACGTCCCCGCGCTCTGCTTGCCCGCGCCGCACGTGATCGCGATGTGTATCCACTTGCCCGTCGGAAGCTTCATGACAGGCTTCTGGGATGCCAGCAGCGTGCCGTCCGCATTGATCGTGATGCTCGGCCCCACGCGATACGGCTGTCCGCGCATGTCACGCCACTCGTGGTAGAGCGTCGCGCCCGGCTCCAGGTAGATATCGAAGCTCCCCGTGATCGTCCCCGTGCGAAGGTGCGGATCGTAGTGCAGATGCGGATTGAAGCCCTGCTTGAGCCCCGGCGTGTCGACGAACTTGAGGCTCCGCTTGCCCGTCGCGGCCTTGTCCTCGCAGACGCGGATCCTCGCCTTGTCCGTCTCGCCCGAGGTCGCGGCGCCCGCGGCGGTCGCGCCCACGCCCGTCTCCTCGAACCCGTCGCTGATCGTCCTCGGTTGGGGTCGCGGCGGGACCTCGCTCGGCTTATCTTTGAACTTGCCCGGCAGCGACGTCCATTCGTCCTCGCCGTACAGCCCCGCACGGCTCGCATCGATCGGCTTGAACCCGAGCTTGATCGCCGGAGACTCCGGCTTCAGCCGGAAGTCGAACTTCTCGGCGTCCACGAACAGCGGGTCGGCGATGATCGAGTGCTTGTCGAACCCCTTCGCCTGCCAGTCGGTGAGCGTATTGCCCGCGAAGCTGATCTCCGGATCCGACGTGTCCCAGTAGCAGTTGTAGTCCATCTTAAACTTGTTGTTCCGCCAGTTGCTGCTCAGCAGGTACCCGTTGTCGAAGTAGACGATGTTCCGCTCGAACGTGAACGAGAGGTGCTCTTCCTCGCGCGACCGCTGGACCTGGCCCTCGCGGGAGAACGCCAGGATGTTGTTCCGCACGACGTTCTCCCTGCCGTAGTGCTGGTGGAACCCGCCCGTCTTCGTGTTGTAGACCAGGTTGTTCTCCATGACGATCTCGGTGCTGCCCTCGTCCGTGTACAGCCCCCACCCGCCGTACGCGTACGAATAGATGTCATGGAAGATGTTGTTGCGGACCACCGTCCCCGGCGAGATCCCCAGCGAGTAGATCCCCCCCATGTCGCTCAGCACGCCCCGTCCGATGTGATGGACGTTGTTGTACTCGAAGGCGTTGTGATGCGCCGACGTCGGCGCGTAGCCCCAGCTCCAGCCGACCGAGATCCCCGTATAGTCGAAGTTGCTGATCTCGTTGTGCGTGACCTTGTTGAAGCTGCTCCGCCCGACCCACATCCCGATCCCCGCCGGGAAGACGTACCCGCCGTGGTGGATGAAGCAGTTGTCCACCGTGTTCCGAAGCGAGACCAGGTCCTGATCCTGGTCCCCGCTCATGTACCCCAGGCGAACGCCCCCGGCGCCCAGGTCGTGCACGTGGCATCGAACGATCCGGTTGTCCTGGCAGCCCTGCTGGAAGTAAATCCCGTACTCCCCGACGTGCCGGACCGTGCAATCCTCGATCTCGCAGCCGTACGTGCCCCGCGCGAACACCGCCGCCTCGAGCCACGCCGCCGCCTGACCGTCCGCCGGTCCCCGATCCTTGACCCACCAGTCCGCATGCTCGAACGTCAGCCCGTGCAGGTGGATGTGCTTGACGATCTTCCGCGCCTTCGGATCGCCGTCGAACACAACCAGCTTGCGGACCATCGGCACGACCACCTCCGCCTGCGTCATGTCCTCGCCCGGCATCGGCCAGTAGTTCACCACGCCGGTGTCACGCGGCAGATACCACTCGCCCGGTGAGTCCAGCAGCTCCAGCGCGTTCTCGACCACGTACCGCTGATTCCGCTCCCAATACCCGATCGGCCAGCCCGTCGGGGCCGTGAATCGAACCACGCGGTTCGGCTCGTCCAGCGACGCGATCCAGTTCATCGACGCCGTCCATGAGTGATAGATGAACAGGTTCACGTCCTCGAGCCGGTCCCACCGCTTCAGATCGCCCTCCTTGTAGCGAAAGCCCGTCCGGACCTCCTTGCTCTTTCGATCCCGGTAGTCCTTGATCCAGGGCAGGGGCCCGTCGGTCCGCAAGTACCCCTCGTTCGGCGTCCGCGCCCGCGTCCGCCGCTCACCGTTGACGAAAAGCTGCTTCGGGTACCACTGACCCGCCTCGACCTCCGGGATGCGCGCCGTCCACACCGCCCCGGCGTTCCGCTTCCAGCCCGTCACGACCTTGCCCCCGCTGAAGACCGGCTTCTCGCCGGGATAAGCGGCGTACGTGATCGGCGCATCGGCCAGGCCCGAGTCCTCCGGCCGGAACACGATCGGCTCGCTCAGGCGATACCTCCCGCTCCGCACCAGCACCGTATACGGCTTCGGCGCCACGACGTCCCCCATCTGCCGTCGAAGCAGACGATGCTCGAGCACCGCATCCCGGGCCCGCGCGATCGTGGCAAACGGCCCGTCCGTCCCATCGGCCTTCGGCACGGCCAGCCGGCCCGACCACGCGTCATTGCCGTTCGTGGCGACGTAGAAGTCAGCCTGAGGAATCTCCGCCGAGATCGGAGCCCCGCCCGGTCCCCCGGCCCCCGGCGCCGCGCAACCCGCAACCCACGCCAACACGACACAAGAAGAGATCAGAACCAGTCTGCCGCTGCACATCGGTCGTCCTCCTCATCCACTGACAAGAACGGCAGTGGACGTCATCAGCGCCTGCCTGTCAAGCCAACGAGTTGAGCGATAGGGGTGGCCCGCCTCTTCAGAGGTGGGGGACACGAATTCGAACGGGAAGTCGCGCTCCTAGCGGCCGAGACCGCCGCCCACCCGACGCCGTCCTCGATGTGCGAGCCTGACGCCGCCTCACGGCGCGTCCCGGAGGGACGCTGTGAGAATAGCCCAGGACTTCAGTCCTGTGGAATTGCCGTGCGCCCAGACTCCTGTCAGTCCCGTTAGGGACGGCTGAGCGCTGACGCACCATCGCGCACGCTCGCGGTCACGCGCGTGATGTCGAACACACTGACGACTACCCCCGCCGACTCAACACAATCCCCCCGCTCACCAGCACCGCCGCCGCGATCAACTCGACCCCCGGCACGAACCGCAGCGCCAGACACAGCCACACCGTCGACAGGATCGGCGTCATCGCCCCCAGCAGCCCCAATGTCTTGACCTCCGCGCGGGCCAGCGCCAGCTCCCACAACAGATACCCGCCGCCCTGCGGACCGATCCCGCACAGCACGGCCACCACCGCGCCCTTGAGCGTTATCCCAGGCGAAGCGCCTTCGCACGTCGCCGCGATGATGCCCGCGATCAGCCCCGTAATGATCAGCCCGATCGCGCTCGTCGTGTAGTTCCGCGCCCAAGCCTTCCACCTCGACAGCAGCGACGAGTACACCGCCCAAGCCACCGCCGCCGCCAGCGCAAGCAGATACGGCACCGACGATCTGTCTGCCGCCGACCCCGACCCGACGCCCCGCCACAGCTCTCCCAGCGACCCTAGATTGGCCAGCCCCGTCCCCGCCACCGCAAGCACGAGCGCCACCACCAGCCCCGGCCGAGGACGCGTCGAAGGAACCCACAGCAGCGCGAACACCACCGTCAGCGGCGGCCACAGGTAGTTGATCAGGTTCACCCCGCACCGCGCCGGCTCGCCCCGAGCCACCGCCAGCGCCAGCGGATACGCGATCATGTAGAACACGAAGCCGAATAGCGTGACCAGCCAAAGCCGCCCCGGCAACGCGAGGCAGCTCCGCAGCTCCCCCCGATACCCCCGGCAGAACGCCAACTGAACCACGCCCCCGATCAGCATCGTCACCGCGACGAAATGCCAAGGCCCCATCTCGTCCGCGCCCAGACAAACCAGCGACGCCGTAAACGACCACAACAGAATCGCCCCAACGCCAAGTGCCAGCCCCACGCGCGAACTGCCATCGCTCGAAGCCTGCGCTCCGCGTGATTCCGCTATTCGCTCAACTGGTATAGGTTCTTGAACCACTTCACGAACGGTAGGGCATGCTCCGAGTGCGGGTCAAGACATCGCGATGCGATGGCCGTCCCGAACAGCATGCCGGGCTCATCCTGCCAGGCAAGATAGGTGTAGACTTTGGCCTTGTCGATGTGCCTGCTTCTGAAGTGTGCCCCTCGCTCTCGTGCTATCGGCACGACGTGCTCTACGTACTCCCAGAGACCAGCCTGGTTACGAGAAGGCAGGAAGGTGAGGAACGTTTCAAGCATGCCCCTTGACCGGTTGTCTGGCATAATCCAGACACCAAGGCGCATGCCCTCGGCGTTCTCCTGTACGAGCCCCTCTCCTGGTGGTGCGTTGGGTAGGGCGGGGAACTGCTCGATACACTCGTCTCGTACTCGCTGCCATCGTCCAGAGAAGTTGTCATCGGCGTCGACGACAACACCCAGACACTTGAGCCCCGGCTCTTTGAGGCGGGTTGTGATCGCTCCCTCAGCAAGGAGCCTACTACTCCCGCCATACTCGCGGATATCGACTGGGCGATTGGCTGCGTCATCTCCCCAGAGCACACCGTGGGCCTGCATCAGCCGGACGATTACTCCCCTCTCAGCCCTTCCCTCGACCAGAAGTTTGTTCGGGTTCGGCCTCCCCACGCCTAGCGCACCTCGATGTGTTGCTCGGTTGCAACGGCTATGTCACGCTCGGAGTACGAGACGGCTCTGCGCCGGTTCAACTCGATTCGTTGGACACTTACCTCGTTCGTGCTGTTCACGTCCTCCCGGCAAATGGTTGCCAGGGCGTGAAAGCACTCGATGTTGTGTGTCGTGGCGAAGATCTGCACGTTGTAGCGGTCGGCAATGGTGTGCATGATACGCCACATCTCACCCATCACCGTGTGATGCAGCCCGGTGTCGATCTCATCGACAAGTAGAACACGGTCCCGGCAATTGACGCCGGCCATGGCCAGCGCAAGTATCCTCCAGATCCCGTCACCCATACTCCCTATCGGCACTGGACGACTACTGCCGCTGACCTTCACCACGAGACCCCCATGCGCATGGATGCCTGATGGCTTGACAACAGCAAACCGCTCGATGGAAGGCTCAATTGCCTGCACTGCCTGGGTTACGAATTCCTCTTCTGGCGTTAAGGGGATCTCGCGCCAGAGCGACGCGATGTCATCAGCCGACAGGGAATTGGTGCAGACGAACCTGTCCACTCGCGCACCAGCAGGCTGGCACAGTGTCGAACGACGCAGCCGAAACCGGTGGACTAGCGAATCATCGTTCGTCCTTACGACGACTGAGTTCAGGCCCCTGCCTGAAGACGAGTTCCACTGGAGATTAAGGTAGTAGTCCTCGTGTGGGACATCGGCATCCCCGGCGACAGGAGATCCACCGGGCTCTGTGGCGGAGATGATGCATTCCAGGCTCCTCGCCGCGGCGCCGTCAGATGCCTGAACGGCGAAACGCGACCCGACACCGGCCTCATAACCGTGGAACAGGCTACGAAGGTCGACCTCGGCAGTGACTTCCGGTTCGCCCGGTTCCTCGGAGGCAACCTCGCCTCTGCGGACCATGATCCACTGCAGATCGCGCAGGTTCCCGTGGCGGACCAGGAGGTAGATTGCCTCCAGGGCTGAGGTCTTGCCGCTGTTGTTGGCGCCGACCAGCAGATTCAGACGCCCGAGATCTGTCATCTCAAACTGGTCGAAGCAGCGGTATCCCTGGATGTTGAGCGATCGAATCATGATATCCACCCTCGATCACACACCAGCTTATCAGGAAGCCCGTGGCATGTCATCCTCGATCCCTCCTAGGCCATTCACAGCGTAAAACTGAAATCCTCGATCAGCGCCCCCGGCAGCCGCGCGCTGCTGGTGCAACGCTGGAAGTACGTATCCGGCTCCAAGATCATCTCCCGCTCGGCCGTCAGCGCGACGAGGTTCTCGCCCAGCGCCCGATAGATCGTCTCGTCGAATCGCATCACGTTCAGTGGGCCTTGGATCGCGCCGTGCTCGACCCAATACGTGGCGAAACGCGTCATCCCCGTCGCTCGGCACCCCGGCCGGTCCGAGTAGTTCAGATAGTGCAGATTGTTGACGTAGAGGCCCGTATCCAGCTTCCCGAGCACCTCGCTCATCGCCAGGTCCCCGGCCGCCAGGTCGACCGACTCCGGCGCCTCGTGCGCCGACGCCCCGTTCGTCGGCACGTCGTACTCCTTCGCCGACCGCGGCGAGACCAGGCAATCGCGGAACCGCCCCTGCTCGATCAGCGCGATCCGGTCGGGCTTCAGGAACCCCGCCTCCTGGAAGTTCGGCGCAACGCCCTCGCCCGTGTTCTCCAAGACCGTCACGCCCGGCGCCAGAGTCGCTCCGCCCTCGATCATCCTCAGCAGCGACGTCTGTTTCGTCCGATGCGCCTTCAGCCCGAACCCGCCCCAGCCGAGCAGTTGAACCAATTCGTGCAACGCCGACGGTGCCAGGTACACCCGGTATCGCCCCGGCTTGACCGTTTGTGGCGCCGCGCCGATCGCCGCGAGCTGCTCCGTCGCCCACCCGAGCTTCCGCCCGAACTCATCCCCCGACCACGCGAACCCCGCGTACGCCGCCTTCACCGCCTTGTCCGTTGTGTGATAGAAGCTCCAATCGAAGTTGAAGCTGTAGTTCGTGTACCAGTTCCGCTGCCCAAGCGAGTTGGCGAACCCCGCGTGGATCCCCCCGCCCGCGTACAGGCCAACCAGGTCCTTGCCCGCACCCGCCTTCTGGATGTCCGCAACCGCCGCCGACGCCTCCGGCAGCCGATCCTCCTCGCGACGCTCCGTCGACCGCGCCTCCGTCGCATACAGCAGGTACGGGTCCTCGGGCACCTGGCCCCGGATCTCGCGAAGGTCCTTGATGAGTTCGCCCGCCCTGGCCCGGTCCGACGCGAAATCCCCGGACAGCCTGAGCTGCCCGCCCGCGTGACGCTGACCCTCGATCAGATCAAGGCTGATCGCTCGCTGCGTGACGCTCCCCGCCTGCCGGATCTCGTTGTGGTTGAACCGGACGAAGTCCGACTCCTCCGCCGTGAACGACGCCGTGAACACCTCGTCCCCCGTCAGGGCCTCGGTCAGGGCGTCCGCGATCTGGTGGAAGTATTCCTGCATGACCTAGGCTCCTCCGAAGACGTCGACGTCGGCGAAGAGCGCCGCCGGCGAGGCGTGCCCGACCTTGATGAGCTGGTTCGGCTCGCCCTTGCCGCAGTTGGGCGTGCCCATCACGACGAACGTCTCCTCGTTGCCCACCGCCTTCAGGCTCCGCCAGAACGTCGCCGAGATCCCCCGATAGTTCGGGTTCTTCACCACCGTCGTCAGCTCGCCGCTGTCGATGAGACGCGCCCACTCGCACCCGAACTGGAACTTGTTCCGCGAGTCGTCGATCGACCACGAGCGGTTCGTCTCCATGTAGACGCCGCGCTCGACTTGGCCCACCATGTCGTCGAACGTCGAGCCGCCCGGCTCGAGGTTCAGGTTCGCCATGCGATCGATCGGCGGACGGTTCCAGCTCGACGCCCGGGCGTTCGCCACCCCCGGCTTGCCCGTCCGCGTCTGCGACGCGATGCCCCCGAGTGCCCGCTGAAGGATCCCGTCCTTGATGATGTATTCCTTCGTCGCCGGCGTCCCATCGTCGTCGAAGGCGTAGCTCGCGAGCTGCTCCGGCCGCGTCGGATCGTACGTGATGTTCAGAAGCTCCGAGCCGTACGGATACGTGCCCAGCATGTCCACCGTCACGAAGCTCGTCCCCGCGTAGTTCCGCTCGTCGCCCAGGATGCGGTCCAGCTCCAGCGGGTGACCGATCGACTCGTGGATCTGAAGGATCATCTGATCCGGCGCCGCCAGCAGGTCCCTCGAACCCGACGGACAGTCCGGCGCTGTCAGGAGCTCGATCGCCTGGCCCGCCACGCGCGGCGCTGCCTCGAAGAACCCCACGTCGTCAAGAAGCTCCAGCCCCGCCTGCCGCGTCAGCGCGTCTCCGCCGAGCGTTCGCGTCTGCGTTTCGGGCCCCTGGTTCGCCGTCGCCCGCATCACCGGAACCAGGCACCGGAATTGCTGCCGGATCCGCCCGCCCTCGCTCGTCAGCAGGAGCGTATCCGTCTCCTCGTACACCAGCGCCGTCATCCAATCGACGATCCGGTCGTCGGTCTTAAGCCGCTCGCACTCCCGGCGGAGCAGATCGATCTTGTCCTTCAGCGACAGCGATTCCCACGCCTTGCCCACGGGCGCCTGGTACTCGGCCTGCCTCGACGTCCGGGGCACCTTCGAGAAGTCCGCCACGCACCGTCCCGCCGTGGCGCGCGCCCACTCCAGCGCCTTGGCGGCGGCCCGTCTTAGCCCGCCCGTCGTCAGATCGCTCGTGGCCGCATAGCCTAGCCCGTCCCCGTCGATCACCGTGATCATCGCCCCGGCGTCCTGGCCCCGGGAGACGGGCTCCACCACGTTCTGACGAACCGGAATCGCTTCGCTCCGCTCCCGAACGTACCGGAGCGAACAGTAATCCGCCTTCGGGATCACCTCCCGAAACCTCGTCTCGATCTGTTCGATCATCTCGGCCTCCGCTCACACAGCCTCATCCCTGCCGCGGTCGAAGATGATAAGTGGTGAACCGCGGTCAAACAAAGGGCGCTTTCAGATTTCCGCCGTTTCGCGGCAGTTCCGCGCATGTCATGTTGTACCGTCCCCTGGAGCGGGCCGACGTCTTCGGTCCCGTAGGGACCGTGTGAGAATAGCCCGGGACTTCAGTCCTGGGGGAAGAGTCGCGCGTGCACAGTCCAGTCGCGTAGCGAGGCTGAAGCGTACGAATGCCCAGGCGGCGACGATCTGCTGCCGCGCCGTATCTCCCGCACAGGCTGAGCCCCGCGGCCCGTCCCACCTTGAACCCGCTCCCGCCCCAAGGTATAAGCGCCGCCACGCAAACTCATGAGCGCCGCCTCGGCGCGGGAGGATACCGAGATGTTCACGCGAATGATGACGGTCCTGCTCCTCTGCGGCTCATCGGCCCTGGCCGCCGGTCCGCTGAAGTTTGAGCGCGTCAAGATCAGCGACGAGCCCTTCGAGGCGTGCTCGGCCTTCGACGTCGACAAGGACGGAAAGATCGACATCGTCTCCGGCTCCTTCTGGTACCCCGGGCCCGACTTCACCAAGAAGCACAAGATCTGGGACGTCAAGCCCGAGGGCGAGTATCGCGACGACTTCTGCGACTTCCCCATGGACGTTAACGGCGACGGCTACCTCGACATCATCACCGGCGGCTGGTGGGGTCAGAAGCTCCGCTGGATCGAGAACCCCAAGGGTAAGCCCGTCCCCTGGACCGTCCATGACGTCGACGACACCGGCAACATCGAGACCATCCGCTTCTGGGACGTCGACGGCGACGGCCGGCTCGAGGCCGTCCCCAACGCCGGCGGACGACTCGTCTTCTACCGGCTCGTCTGCGGACCCGACGGAAAGGGCCAGGGCAAGTTCACCGAGCACGTCATCATGGATAAGGGCGTCGGACACGGCACCGGCTTCGGCGACATGAACGGCGACGGCCGCGGCGACTTCGTCATCCCCAACGCCTGGGTCGAGGCACCCAAGGACCCCATCAACGACAAATGGATCGTCCACAACGAGTTCGACATGAAGATGATCAGCAACCCCGTCCTCGTCCACGACGTCAACAAGGACGGGCTCGCCGACATCATCGTCGGCGCCGCACATCCCTACGGGCTCTGGTGGATGGAGCAGAAGAAAGACGCCGACGGAAAGCGGACCTGGGTCCGACACGACATCGACCCCGACCGATCGCAGTATCACGACCTCGCCCTGCACGACATCGACAACGACGGCGAGCTCGAGCTCATCACCGGCAAGCGCTACCGCGCCCACAACGGCCACGACCCCGGCGCCGGCGACCCCGTCGGCGTTTACTACTTCGAGATCGACGGCGGCAAGTTCCGCCGGGTCACCCTCGACTATGGCCCCGCCGACAAGTCCAGCGGCGTCGGCATCTACTTCTGGGTCGAGGACCTCGACGGAAACGGCTGGAAAGACATCGTCGCACCCGGCAAGGAAGGACTCTACCTCTTCAAGAACCTAGGTCCTGCGAAGTAGCTGAAGGAAGAGAGCTCCCGACGAAGACGTGGGCATCCCGCTCGTAGCATGGGCATCTTGCCCGTAGCATGGGCATCTTGCCCATGAATACGCAAGCGCGATGCCCATATCACCGAGGGGTCCACCGGCCAGGCGCCGCATTCTCCTCACCGTCCACCGACGGGAGAGTGCGAGCATCTTCGGTCCCGTAGGGACCGTGTGAGAATAGCCCAGGACTTCAGTCCTGGTAACCGAGCCACCTGCGAGTGAATCAGTCCCATCGGGACGGCTGAGGTTCGGGCAATCGTTCTAAGAACCTTGGTCGGACTTCAATGCAAGTAAGAGCTACCGCCATCACGGCCGAGTCTGATCCTTCTCCACGACAATCGTTCGCTTGAAGCTCGTCCGCTTGTTCTTCGCAGGCGACGCGTCCGTCGCGACCACGTGATACGTGTGCGCGCCGTTCCCGGGACGATGCACCCACACGTAATCGCCGGCCACCTGTCGCGAGACCTGCTTGCCGTCGCAGTACAGCTCGACCGACCCGATCCCGCTTTGGTCCGCCGCCGTCGCCTCGATACGAACCTGACCATCCTCCCGATGGATCAGCTCGCGGATCTCCACGGCAGGGCCCGTGCGATCCGCATCCGACCTGCCCTTCAGCTCCACCACGGCAGCCCCGGACACCGCAATCGACACCTCTCCATTCTGAGGAACCTGTCCCCTCACGGTCTCCCCCGAACCAGCGACCTCATACGACTGTCCCGCCGCGCCCGGAACGTTCAGCTTGACCGTTACCTTCTCGTCTCCCTCCGGACGGAGGGCGTATCGACTCCGTGTCAATCTCACGGCTCGGACCGCGCCGCCGCCCTCAGTCTTCACGTAGACTTCCAGCGGCTCGGCCAGCGACTCCAACCGCTTCAATCGAACGGACGCCGTCCCCGAATCGCCCCGCACCACCGTCTCGCACGACACGACCGCGACGCCCTCGGCAAAGCGCAGACCCAGCGTCGCCCCCTCGTCCTCGCCGTCCAGATTCGCCACCGCCAGATACCGCCTCCCCGCACACGCCGCGTCCGGCGCAACGACACCTTTCCACCCCTCGGGCAGCTTCAACGCCCCCTCGGCGAGCCGCTCCGACGCCTTGGCCACCTGCTCATGCGGCGTCTCCGGATAGACCGCCGTGACCATGTCCACGCCCAACTTGCCCGCCTCGACCTCCACCGCGTCGACCGTCCCCGTATAGATCGCGTCGGCCTTGTCCTTGTACGCGTTCGTCCGCGCCCAGTTCTCTCCCGTGACCCGCTTGATCCGAACCTTGTTGCTGCCGCCCACCGTCGCCACGCCCAGCCGGTCCGCCACGCACCACCACGCCGAGTCTCGCGCCGCCTCCTGCTCCAGCGCCTGGCTGCCCGCCGCGTCCCAGTACGTCCGACTCGACGTCAGCTTCGGACGGACGTAGAAGAACAACGGCACCCCCTGGAAGTACAGCTTGCCCGCCTGCCGCAGCCGTACCTGCGTGAACACGACGCAAGGCCCGTCCTCAAACGCGAAGAAGGCTTGGTATCGATCCGCCCCCGGCTCGCTGATGACTCCCGCCGTGCTCAAGCCGTCGTCGCTGCACGTGTGCCGGTAAACCGAGTCGGCCGCGTCTCCCGTCGGCTTCTTGCCCTTCCAGTCCGTGCTCGTCGTCCCAAAGAGCGAGTTCTGCAGCGTGTAGATCAGCGGTTCCTCGCCCGGCTGTCCGTCGCGAGCCGGAACCACGAAGCCCGACATCCGATGCCACCGCCCCGTCGAGATCGTCCCCCAAGACCACGACGCCCACTTGCTGCTCGACCGATGCACCAGACACTGCTGCCAGCGATAGTGCGTGTTGCCCGCCAGCGCGTCCCACGCCTCCGGCTGCCCCGCCGGCTTGGCCCCCGGCCCGTGGATCTTGTGCAGCAGATAGCACGTCGCCGCCTTGGCGTACGTGTTCCGGTGATAGTCGTACAGTCGCACGGCATGAGCGTGACGCGTCAGCAGCTTCGCCGCCCGCGCCTCCAGCGCCGCCGCGACCGGGTCCTTCTTGATCACCGCGCCATAGCAGTACGCCAGCAGCCCCGAGCCGTAGTACGCGTCGTACTCCATCCCGTGGACGCTCGCCGGCTCTCCCTCGGGCAGGCACGTGTTCTGCACCCACGCCAGCACCCCGTCGAACCCGTTGCCATCGTACGTGTACACCTCCGGCACCGGCTTCCCGTGGATGTGGCTCAGCAGCTCGACGTACATCCGACCCTCGAAGATCAGGTCGCACCCGTACCACACCTGACACCACCCGTGGTGGTCACTCGAGTAGTCCTGATAGAGGTCCCAGATCGCCCGACAGTCGGGGCGCTTTTCCTGAGCCTGGAACAGCTTTAGGCCCTCCGCCGACCACTGCTGGATCGTCTTGCCCTCCGCCTTCGCCTTCTGCGCCTGATCGTGAACCGTCGCCACGAGGTTCACCCCGTTGCCGCGGATGATCTCCTGATACTTCTTCTGGTCCTCGCGCTGCGGGAACAGAAACGCCGCCCCGATCGTGCTCGACAGGTCCTGCTTCACCACGTCGTGGTTGCCGCCCTGACCGCCGCCCCGCCACGACCGCACCAGCCACTCCGGCTGCGAGCCCCCGATCATCACCTCCTCGACGAGCCCCTTCGTCTCGGCGTCCAGCTTGTCCCACAGCCGAGCGCATGCGACCGTGAACCAGCCCAACTCGTCCGCGCGATACCCGAGCTGCCGACGCCACTGCTTCCCGTCATAGAACTGGTGCGGGTCCACTACCGGATGGAACGGATACGGGTTCTTCACGTACGCGCTCGTCAGGCAGCACCACCGAATCGCCTTGACGCACCGATCCAGCAGGTCCGCCCGAGACAGCTTCGTCTGTCCGAACGTTTGCTTGTCCGTCTCCGACAGCAGCACCGAGTAGCAGTACACGATCTGCCCGCAGCCCGGCACCGTCACCACGTTCGCGTACCACTTCGGACCCCACGTGTCGTACGTGCGGAAATCGTAGTACCCCGAGTTCGGAATGTTCTTCGAGTCGTCCACCCAGATCGGCTCGAACACGTCCACCGCCAGCTCCACGACGCCGAGGTAGAGCTGCCTCAGCTCCTCCTCCGTCATCGCCGTCGCGCGCCCCGGCAACACCCCGCCAAGGACCAGTCCAAACGCCACGAATCCCACTATCCGCGATCTCATCATCGGCTCGCCTCCGAAACGTCGAGTTCGATTGATTCCGTCAGGATCTCTTGGCAAGACGGTGGAGCTACTTCGCCTGCTGATCGAGCATCCAGGTGTACAGCTCCTCCGTGTCGTACGCGCGGTCCCAACTGTTGTGACCCACCCCCTTGTACTCCGTGTAGCGCGGGCTCCCGCCGGCCTGCTTCAGCGCCTCGATCATGTCCCGAGAGTGTTGCACCGTCACCGCGTCGTCCTGATCGCCGTGGAAGCACCAGCAGGGCAGGTTCGCGATCTTGCCGGCCTGCTCCGGATCACCCTTGCCGCAGATCGGAACGATCGCCGCCCACAGCTTCGGGTGCTCCAGCGCCATCGTCCACGTCCCGTACCCGCCCATGCTCAGACCCGTCAGGTAGATCCGCTTCGAGTCCACCGAGTACCCCCGACGCGTCTTCGTCAGCGCCGCCAGCGCATAAGCCTTCTCCGATTCGCCCGTCCACCACCCCGGCTCTTCCGGGCATTGCGGCAGAATCACGATGAAGCCGAAATCGGTCTCTTGCCTGCGAATCGCCGCGGCGATGCCCACGCGGACCTGCGCCTCGTTGTCCTCGCCCCGCTCCCCCGCCCCGTGCAGAAACAGAATGCACGGCCACTTCTTCTTGGGCGTGTAGCCGTGGGGAATGAAGACCACGTATTTCCGCGTCGTCCCGTCGGCCAGCGCGACCGATTTCTCGATGAATCCCGTCTTGCTCATCGTCTTGGCATGTGCCTCCGCTTGGTCTCCACCGGCGGGCTGCCCGCAGCCCGCCACACCACACAATAGCAGTGCGGCGCCCGCCACGAACCCACTCGCGATTCCCCAACGACCTTTCATGAGTACGTCCCCTCTCGAGTAGCCATGCTCCAATAAGACGTCACAGGTCGGGCATATCGTAGCCGCCTTCCCTCGGAAAAACGAGCGCCCACCGATGGCTGTTCCCGCCTCGGGTGGCCTTGTGCCCACATTTCCCTTCAAATACGCTTTCTCGACGGACCTAACGTGGCGTCCGAAATCGCAAAGACGAACGCGTGACCCGAGGAGCATCATCAATGACAACCGTTGCGGAAACGACCGCCTTGTGCCTGTGCGCATTGTGTTGGACATGGCTGGCGACGGGGCGGGCGATCGCCGCCGACGTCGTCGACGTCGGATCTCGGCGCGAGCTCCTCGTCGACCGCTTCCTCATCGACAAGCTTGAGAACGCCTCGCTCCAGATGCACCCGCCCACGCAAGCCGGCACCGCCCTCATCTTCGACAAGCCCTGGGAGGGCCGTTACTGCGGCTACGTCACCGTCATCGAGGACGGCGGTACCTACCGCATGTACTATCGCGGACTGCCCGAAGCCAAGCCCGATGGCTCGACCTTTGAGGTGACCTGCATGGCCGAGAGCCCCGACGGCATCACCTGGACCAAGCCCAAGCTCGGCCTGTTCGAGGCCGGCGGCTCGCGCGACAACAACGTCGTCCTCCACGGCCACGCGCCCTGCTCCCACAACTTCAGCCCCTTCATCGACACCCGTCCGGGCGTGGCCGCCGCGGAGCGCTTCAAGGCCGTCGGCGGGACCATGAAGACCGGTCTGATCCCATTCGTCTCCGCGGACGGCATCCGCTGGAAGAAGCTTCAGGACAAGCCCATCCTGACCGAGGGCGCCCTCGATTCCCAAAACGTCATCTTCTGGTCACGCCCGGAGCAGTGCTACGTCTGCTACTTCCGCTCCTGGTCCGGGGGCGGCTACAAGGGCATCAGGACGATCAGCCGCTGCACGTCGAAAGACTTCCTCGAGTGGTCCAAGCCGCTGGCCATGACCTTCGGCGACACCCCCATGGAGCACCTCTACACCAACCAGACCCGTCCGTACTTCCGCGCCGATCACCTCTACGTCGCCGTCTGCGCGCGGTTCATGCCCGGCCGAAAGGTCCTCACCGACGACCAGATCAAGGCACTCGGCATCCAAGGCCAGTACGGCAACGACTGCTCCGACGCCGTCCTTCTTACCAGTCGCGGCGGCAATCGATACGACCGAACCTTCATGGAGAGCTTCATCCGTCCGGGCTGCGGCCTGAGCAACTGGAACTCCCGCACCAACTACCCCGCATACGGCGTCATCAAGACCGGCCCGGACGAGATGTCGATCTACGTCCAGAAGGGCTACGGCCAGCCCACGCACCACCTCGTCCGCTACGCCCTCCGCCTCGACGGCTTCGCTTCCGTCAGCGCGCCGTACCGAGGCGGCCAGATGATCACCAAGCCGCTGACCTTCACCGGCAAGATGCTCGAAATCAACTACGCCACCTCCGCCGCCGGCGGAATCCGAGTCGAGATCCAGGACGCGGCGGGAAAGCCAATCCCCGGATACGCCTTGGCCGATGCGATTGAGATCATCGGCGACGAGATCGAGCGCGTCGTCGCCTGGAAGGGCGGCGCCGACCTCGGCAAGCTCGCCGGCAACCCCGTGCGACTCCGCTTCGTCATGAAGGACGCGGACCTCTTCTCCATCCGCTTCCGATAGACGATCTGCCTCGTCACCTACGCCAACGCCAGACTGCTGATCCCGAGCATCGTCAAGGCGGGCTTCAACTGCCTCTGGGCCTGCGAGGTCTATGCCCCCTCAATGGACTATCTAGGTATTCGTCGCGAGTTCGGCCGAGATCTCCGACTCATCGGAGGCATCGACCTCGATGTCCTCCAGGCGGACGAGACCACCATCCGACAAGAAATTACATCGAAAGTTCCGCCCCTCCTCGCCCAGGGCGGCTACATCCCCCTCGCCGACGGACGAGTCAGACCCAACGTCCCCCTCCAACACTACGTCTATTACAGGAAGCTGCTCGAAGAGATCACCCAACGCCGCGGCTAGCGACTTGTGGACGCCCCCCCCATCCCTGGACGGGTGGCCCACCGCTTCAGCGGTGGCGGACTCGAATTCAAGCCGAGGATCGCGCCCTCAATGAAATGACCGGAGCCATCAGCGTTCCATCAAGGGCGCTCGATAGGCACGCTGTCTGTCTCGATCCCATCGGCGCCTCAGTGACCAGGCGCCGACCCTCCCACCCCCGATCCCGTGGCCCCCGATCCCTGACCCGCTGGCTGCGACCTCAAAGCCCCCGAGTTCATCATCTGCCCGACGAAGCCCATCAGCGGTCCTACCAACTCCATGGTTCGCTTCATCAACGTCGGATCCGAGCGCCGCGGATGCGGCGGCACCTCGCTGCAGTCCGCCTTCGTGAACGTCCTGCTCGCCGGCTTGTGAAGGCTCGCCTGGAGCGCCTGGGGGATCTCCACACGCTGCCACTTCATCACCTTCTCGTACCGGTTCTTCGCCTTGTTGTACTCTACCGTACGCAGAATCAGCGCCTGACGATACACCTGCACGTACTTGAAGCCGCACCGGGCATTCCGCCCCAGGCTTGGGCAGACGAGGTACCGGATCCCTTCATGTGTGAACTCAACGTCCACGTGAAGATGCCCGCAGAACGACGCAATGACGTTCGGGTGTTCCTCGAGCATCTTCCGCGTCCTGACCGCGTCGATGAACGCCGGCGGGACGAGCGTCTCGTGCATCATGAACAACGTCGGGCGATCCTTGTTCCGAGCCAGGTCCTGACGCATCCATTCCCATGTCGCTTCGTCGAACACCGCCCGACCCTCGACCCCGTACGTGCAGCGGTCGAGCGACGCGAACAGAAAGTGCATCCCGCCATAGTTGAAGCTGAATTGAAACGCCCCGAAGACCTTCTCGAAGTCCTGCGGCCAGTCGTCCCCCGGGATGATCACGTACGGCGCCCGAAGATTCTCCTCGAGAAACCGCTTCATGAAGAGTTGCCGCCGGAGCGTGACCGGAGGGACCCGGCCCTCGTGCTGAAACTCCGGCGCGTAGGCGTTGTTGTCCCCCGTGATCATGACGAAGTCCGGCTTGAGTTCCCGATCGACGTACCGCATCGCGAGCCGCGTCCGCTCCTGATTCGATCCGTCCAGGTGGAAATCCGACATCCAGGCGAACGTGAACAGCGGCGGCGCATCCATCCTGGCCCACGCCGGCTCGCTCGGAAGCGCCTTGATCTCCAGTCCTTGAACCGCCTGGTAGACCTTGTTGTGAATGGACGGCGCCCCGCCGAAGACGCGCCCGCCCGCCAGAAGGACCGCGCCCGCCAGGACGCACCTCGCCGTCACAACTCTCGAGCCACCGTTCATATCCTCTTCCCAGAAAGGTACAGTCCATCTCGCCCGAAAGGATTATACCGGCACTTCGGGGCGTGCGGAACGAACGCGGCGGCAGGGGGGCTCAGTTCAGAAGCGACCCCAGATCCGCGAAGTCGAGTGTCAGCCCGCGTTGGCTGAAGACCTGGTTGGCAAGCAGGTTGAACATCTGCTCGAGTGCCTCCGGCGCCGCCTTCCAGAACTGCGGGTCTTGTGGATTGGCGTCCCGAAACGGGATCGGGTCGCGGAACAGCTCCACGTGCCCGTCGTAGAAGAACAGGCTCCCCATCTCCGACGCCGAGATTGCCGTGAAGTCCAGCGTCTTGCCGAGCGTCCCGTGGTAGGACCCCTGCATGTCTCCACAGATGCATTGGATGCAGTCGATGGCCATCGGGAAGTTGTAGATAAAGTCGCCCACGTATCCCCCGCCGTGCGTGCCCATGTCCTCGATCGGCATCGCGCAGTGGTAGTCCCACTGCTCATCGTACAACATCCACATCGTCGCTGGGGCGTAGACCTGACTCGGCTTGAGAACCGGCCCCGGCCCGACGCCGACCGACTCCGGCAGATCGTCCCAAGAGCTCGTCAGCACCTTCCGGCACGTCAGACCGCGCGTGTAGTTGAAGACCTCCTGGGACTTCCGCCCTTGGCCCTGACGCTCGAACTCCGGGCAACGATAAAGGTTCTCGAACCGCGTATACGAGAACAGCCGCCCGTTACGCACGTGAATGTGGTTTGGCCAGTCGACCTGCTCGGTCCGGACGATGTCGGGCATGTCCGGCATCAGCCAGTCTTCCATTCGATACCAGTATTCCGCGTTGTGCCCCCAGTAATCGGGCGTCGCGTTGCTCAGGTTGTTGACGTTCTCGAAGCCGGTTCCGAAAAAGGGCAGGCCTTCGTCGTAGTCGTTCCCGTAGAGGCCAAGCGCCTTGCCCAATTGGCTCTCTCTTGCCGCGCAGAGCGATGTCCTCGCCTGCTTTCGTGCCTTGCTCAGCGACGGCAACAGGATCGAGATCAGGAGAGCGATGATCGCCACCACGACGAGAAGCTCGATCAGCGTGAACCCCGCCCACTTGGCCGACCGACGCACCATCGATGATCGCTCCGAAATGCGAGTTCCCGTTGGGCACTCAAGCGCGACGTGACGATCCTCGCCGAGCGCCTCGGCGGCACCGCAACAGCTCGAGGGCCGCTAACGCCCAACCAACGATGTGCAAACCCAACCTCTCCCCACCAAGCCTAGTTGAATTATAAGCCACTCCGGATTGCTCTACAACAGAATCCCCTTTGGCCGAGAGGAGCCCGCGATCATACCCCTCGGCCCGACAGGCCCGTCGGCCCCGCGCCGACGCCTTCCTCCCCAGTCTCTGGAGCGGCGGCGTTCCCGACCCCCCCGGATTGTTCCCCGGACCATTGGACAGATCCGACGAAGTCCGTACAATATTGCGCTATTCGTCCCTCAGTGGCCGAGGGCATGAGTCAGACTGGTGTCGCCGGTGGCATCGGGATGCGAGATGGGGCCTTCGCGGGGCCCCGGATCCCGGCGGATACCGGCGTCCGTTTCCGGTCGGCCCGCACCGATGTCGCAACGGAATGCGATGGGAGTCGTGCGGGGCCGAAACGGGTTCGACAACCGCCGCATGCCGGAAGGCCCGGCGAGCTGCCAACGAAGGAGAACGCAGAATGAGTGGTAAAGAGACGAGCCGTCGTGATTTCATCAAGAAGACCGGGATATCCGGCCTGGGCCTGATCATTGCCGGCTGTGCCGAGGGCAAGGGGCCGATGCTCGGTCCCGGGCAATCCCCCAAGCAGATCATCAAGGGAACCTACAAGAAGAACGAGAAGCTCAACATCGCCGGCGTCGGCGTGGGCGGAAAGGGACACAGCGACATCGCCAAGTGCGAGAAGGAAAACGTCGTCGCCCTTTGCGACATCGACTGGCACCGCGCCTCCGGCGCCATCAAGAAGTACCCCAACGCCAAGAAGTACCACGACTACCGCAAGATGTTCGACGAGATGGGCAAGGACATCGACGCCATCACGTGCAGCACCACCGACCACATGCACGCGCCGATTTGCTGCCAGGCCATGAAGATGGGCAAGCACGTCTATTGCCAGAAGCCCCTGACCCACGACGTGTGGGAGGCTCGGCAGATGGCCGAGCTCTCCGTCAAGCACGACGTCGCCACCCAGATGGGCAACCAGGGCACCGCGCATGACGGATTCCGTAACGCCGTCGAGGCCCTCCGCTCCGGCGTCGTCGGCAACGTCACCGAGGCACACGTCTGGACCAACCGTCCCGTCTGGCCGCAGGGCAAGGCCCGTCCCAAGGGCGCCGACCCCGTGCCCGACTATCTCAAGTGGGATCTCTGGCTCGGCACCGCGCCCGCTAGGCCCTACGTACAGTTCTATCCCGGCACCAAGTCCAACGTCTATCACCCCTTCGCATGGCGCGGCTGGTGGGATTTCGGCACCGGCGCCCTCGGCGACATGGGATGCCACACCGCCAACATGGCCTTCATGGGTATGGAGCTCGGCTCTCCCGTCAGCGCCGTGGCACAGAACTCCGGCTTCGACAAGGACAGCTTCCCCACCTGGAGCGTCATCGAGCTGATGTTCCCCGCTCGAAAGAGCTGCGACGGAAGGGACCTGCCCCCCGTCAAGTGGACCTGGTACGACGGCGGAAACGACAAGCCCCAGTGGGTGCACAACCGCCTCAAGGCCCTCATCCACGGCAACAAGTACTCCGGAAGCGGCTCCATCCTCATCGGCGACAAGGGGACCCTCTACTCCCCGAACGACTACGGCGCCGAATGGATCCTCCTGCCCAAGGACAACTTCAAGGACTGGAAGCAGCCCGCCCCCGTGATGCCGCGATGGGGCAACGGCAACATCGACCAGTACCAGACCGACGAGTGGATCGCCGCCTGCAAGGACAAAGGCAAGAAGACCATCTCCAACTTCGTCTACGGCGGCCGACTGACCGAGGCGCTCCTCCTCGGAAACATCGCCATGTTCACCGGCGAGTTCGTCAAGTTCGACGGCCAGAAGTGCCAGATCACCAACTCGGCAAACGGACAGGCCCTCATCCGACGCCAGTACCGCAAAGGGTGGGAGCAGGTCTAGACGGTTTGCTGCAAGGGATGCGTCATGAACGTACAGGAGATCCTCAATGGGTGGCCCATCGCTTCAGCGGTGGGGGACGCGAATTCCCGTCCATGTGTCCGCTCCCCGCTTGTCGGCGGTGAGGCGTTCCATCCTTGCTGTCTGGTTGAGGATTCCTGAAAGCCGCCCGGACGCCGGGCGTTTCTTCACGGCAGATCGAGGGTCAGGGGCGCTTCCGCTCCTGGCCCTCTTTTTTGTGGTCGTGCGTCGAGGCCTCGCCCGTTAAGATATGTCGCGCCGAGTTCCCTTCACGGCATCGGGTGCATACGCTGCATCCGTGCCGCCCTCGGCGACACTGCTCCATTGAAAAGGTGCTGATACAGGAGTGTGCGGATGAGCCGTCATAAGGCCACGCGTCGGGAGTTCCTCGAGCGGGCGACCGTCGGAGGCGCCGGGCTATTGCTCGGCGGCAGCACGGGCTGTTCCCAAACCCAGCCGACGAGCACGCCGACCGCCGAACGTCTACCCAAGCCCAAGTACAAGTCCCCGAACGAAAAGCTCAACATCGCCTGCATCGGCGTCGGCGGACGCGGTGCCGGCAACGTCGAACGAATGCGAGGAGAGAACGTCGTCGCCCTCTGCGACGTCGACCACCGCTGGGCAAGGAAGTCGTTCGAGAAGTTCCCCGACGCCAAACCCTTTCACGACTTCCGAGTCATGTTCGACCAGATGCACAAGGAGATCGACGCCGTCGTCGTCAGCACCCCAGACCACATGCATGCCCCCGCCACCATGATGGCGATGCGACGCGGAATGCACGTCTACTGCGAGAAGCCGCTGACCCACGACGTCTACGAGGCCCGCGTCCTCGCCGAGACCGCCGCCAAGTACAACGTCGCCACGCAAATGGGCAACCAGGGAACCTCGAACTCGACCTTCCGCCGCGGCGTCGAGGCCGTCCGATCCGGAGCGATCGGAAAGGTCACCGAGGTCCACGTCTGGACCGACCGTCCCCAGTGGCCACAGGGCATGGCCCGACCCGAGGGAAGCGACCCCGTCCCCGCGCATCTCAAGTGGGACCTCTGGATCGGCTCGGCCCCCATGAGACCCTACGTCAGGAACAAGTACCATCCCTTTGTCTGGCGAGGGTGGTGGGATTTCGGAACCGGCGCGCTGGGCGATATGGGTTGCCACACCGCCAACATGCCCTTCATGGCCCTCGAGCTGGGCTCACCCACGAGCATCTCGGCCGAGTGCTCCGAGTTCAACAAGGAGAGCTTCCCCACTTGGAGCGTCATCACCTACGACTTCCCCGCTCGCCGAGACCTGCCCCCCGTCACATGGACCTGGTACGAGGGCGGAATCAACAAGCCCCCAAAGGTCATCCGAAAGCTGGCCTCGCTCATCCACGGCGAGGCCTTCTCCCAAAGCGGATCGATCATGATCGGCGACAAGGGCGCGCTCTACTCCCCCCACGATTACGGCGGAAAGTGGATGCTCCTCCCCAAGGACAAGTTCGAGGGCTGGAAGCCCCCCGAACAGACGCTGCCCGATTCCCCGGGCCACTACCGCGAGTGGATCCGAGCCTGCAAGGGCGGAAAGCCCGCCATGTCCAATTTCGCCTACGCTGGGAGGCTCACCGAGACCATCCTGCTCGGCAACCTGGCCCTCATCGCGGGCAAGAAGATCCTCTGGGACGGACCCCAGTGCAAAGTCACCAACTGCCCCGAGGCCGACGCTCGCGTCCGACGCGAATATCGCAAGGGGTGGACGCTATAGACGAGTCGACATCCGATCGGGGCGACCGGCCGAATCGCCGGTCGCTCCGGAACGAGTGGGGGCTGCCGGGATACCGAGCCATGCCTGACATCGAAACGCTCAAGGCCCTCGAGGCCCAGTACGCCAACGCCTTGCTGGATGACGTGATTCCCTTCTGGATCAACCACTCCATCGATCGCGAGAAGGGCGGGTACCTCTCCTGCCTCACCCGCCGCGGCGACGTGTTCGACACCGACAAGTTCGTCTGGCTCCAGGCGCGTCAGGTCTGGACCTTCGCCATGCTCTACAACCGCCTGGAGCCACGCGAGGAATGGCTCGAGATCGCATGGCACGGCGCAACCTTCCTCCAGCGGCATGGCACGGATCCCCAGGGCCAGTGGTACTTCGCCCTCGATCGCCAGGGCCGCCCCCTCGTCCAGCCGCACAGCATCTTCTCCGACTGCTTCGCGGCGATGGCCTTCAGCCAGTATGGCCTGGCCTCCGGTGATGAGACCGCCAAGAACCTCGCCCTGGCCACGTATCAGAGCATCCTCAGACGCAAGGACGACCCCAAGGGCAAGTATTCCAAGGCCGTCCCCGGCACCCGTCCGATGAAGGCCTTCTCCCTGCCGATGATACTGTCCAACCTCGCCCTCGAGATGGAATGGCTCCTCGACCCCGACGACGTCGAACGAGACGTCTCCGCCTGCGTCGACGAGGTGATGAACGTCTTCGTCGATGACCAGCGAGGCCTGGTCTTCGAGCACGTCGCCACCGACGGCTCACACCCCGACTGCTTCGACGGCAGGCTCATCAACCCCGGACATGGCATCGAGGCCATGTGGTTCATCATGGACATCGCCCGCCGTCGTGGAGATCAGGAACTGATCACGCGGGCAACCGACATGCTCCTCAGGCTCCTCGACTTCGGCTGGGACAAGGAATTCGGCGGCATCTTCTACTTCATGGACGCCGACGGAAAGCCCCCCCAGCAGCTCGAGTGGGACCAGAAGTTGTGGTGGGTCCACGTCGAGTCGCTCGTCGCGCTGCTCATGGGCGTGGCCCTGACCGCCCGACCGGAGTGCTGGACCTGGTTCGAGAAGGTCCACGATTACACATGGAGCCACTTCCCCGACCCCGAATTCGGCGAGTGGTTCGGCTATCTCGACCGGCGAGGCGATCGCCTCCTCGATCTCAAGGGAGGCAAATGGAAGGGCTGCTTCCACGTCCCGCGAGCCCTGTACCTCTGCTGGCTGGAGCTCCGGAAGATGGCCCAGGTGACCCAGTTCACAAACGACTTCGGCCACTTGCCGTTTTGAAGCCCGAGCGCCGGCTCGCGACCCCGTAGCACGGGCATCTTGCCCGTGACTCCCCGGGGGCGGCCCCACCCACCTCGTCGGTCGAACCCGATTCGCCCAGCCCTATCGTCAGGAGCTGGCCTCGCCCGGCGCGACGCGCTGCCGTTCGCGGTGCCGGCTAACCTGAACCCGGCCCGAGGTGCCCTCAAGATCCGCTGTCGCACGACGCTCTGGGCGGCGAATCCGATGGTCCCTATTCAGGCCCGAAGGGCCGGCGGAATGTAGCCAGGGGTGGAGTCCGCCGCTTCGGCGGACGAAACCCCTGGTGACCGCACTCAATTCGTTTAGCCCCGGAGGGGCGAAGGAAGGCCCTCCGCAAGACCGCCCGTCTGTCCGCCTCGGTCTCCCCAACACCGCTCAGACTGTCGCGGACCCGCTAGGGGGAAAGCGGACTACCCGATCCTCGAGCTCCCTCTCAGACCCGCGACCCAACCCACCATGCCGACGATGTGGTTGTACGCCGTCCGCGGGTCCAGGTAGAAACGCCAGAACCGTCGAAGATGATGCAGCGCGTACGCCGGGCGGAGGTAGTACCGCCGGTAGAACACCGATTGATGGTGCAGCAGCTCCTCCGGCGGCAGCATGCTCGGCGACCACTGCGGCCGGTCGTAGTGATACTGGCTGCCCGTCTGAACCAGGGCGCTCTGTGCCTCGTCAAGACCGATGTAGTACGGGCTGTCCGGGTACGCGCAATACACCTGGACCTGGATGTAGTCCGACCGCAGCCGAATCGCCAGCTCGATCGACTTCTCGACGTCCTCCTCCGTCTCTCCCGGGCTGCCCACCAGGAACAACGCCACCGCGCCAACCTTGTGGGCGTGCAGATTCTCGAATGCCGTCTCGATGTGCCGCAGCCACCCCTCGCCCGAACGCGACTTGCCCAGCGACTCGATCACACGCCCCGAGCCCGACTCCACTCCCACCTTGAACAGCGCCGCCCCCGCCTTCGCCGCCGCCGCCACCCGCTCCGCGTCCAGCTCGTCCGGGCGGGCGTGCGCGATCCACGGGAATCTCAGCCCGCGCCGATCAATCTCCTCGCAGAGTGCCAGGAAGTTCTCCCGATCGCACAGCAGCGTGTCGTCCTCGAAGATGATCGCCTCGGACCCCGTACCCAGCAGCGCCGCGATCTCATCCACCAGCGACTTCGGACAACGCGTCCGCAGCAGCGAGCCGTATGTCTTACGCACCACGCCCGAACAGTGCGTGCACCGATGCGGACATCCCCACGCGCTCAGCAGATATCCCCACACACGCGGCGGCCGACCCGGAATCGGAAACGGGAACGGATACCTCGCCAGCTCATCGCGCGTGAACTCCGGCTGGGCAAGCCCGTTCGGGTCGTCCACGAGGAACGGCTCCCGACGCTGAAGCTTCTCCCGGCACGCCCCGCCAACCGCCGACGCCGACTCCCCCGACCGAAGCCGGCGGATCAGTTCCGGCACCGCTTGCTCCGGGTCGCCCAGCACCGGGATGTCGAACGCCTCATGCCATCCCGGGCACGCTTGGTAAGCCACGTGATTCACTTGCTGGCCCACGGCGATCGTGATCACCCCCGCCCGCCGCAACGCAGCGCCCACCTCGACCGACTCGTCGATGCACGGCGTCATGGCCTTGATCACCGCGATGCCGCACCCGCGGGCAAGCACCTGCTCGACCAGTTCTCCCGGCGACCATCGCTGCAGCCAGCCGTCGAGGAACTCGATCGTCTCGCCCGTTTCCTGCTTGATCGCGGCCTGGATGTACTTCAGGTCCAACGCGGGGTGGATGTGACGGGGATGCCCCGTCAGCTCTTCCGGCGCACGCTCGATCCGACAGAGAATCGGTCGAAGCTCCGACGTCATCAACGCGCCTCCCCCCGCACCGCCTCTTCCAAGGCGCGAATCACCCGTCGGAACCGTCGCTGGCTCAACCCGTCATACAGCGGCAGCAGCACCGCCCGCTCCGAAACGCTTGCGGCCACCGGACAGTCCTCGAAGCCCAGCATCCGCGCGCACTCGTCCATCACCTCGCTGCCGACGCCGATGTCCACCCCCCGGCGCATCACCCGCTTGCGCAACTCGCGCGGCGGGATCGGGCTGAGCGCCACGAAGTTGTAGAACGCCGGCCGGCCCACGCGATCCCGCGCCTGCCGAACGAACCCCTCGGGCAGCCCCTTGGCCATCGCCTCCCAGCGCTCGTTGAGTCGCTCGTTCCGCCGGTCGAGCTGCCCGAGACGCCGCAGCCCCAGCCGTGCCTGAAATCCCGAGTACCGCGGCTTGACCGCGCGGAGCCGATCGTGACCGCCACGGTACATCTGCTCGAACCGCGCCGCGAATCGCTCCGAAAACAGGATCCTCGCCAGGATCGAGTAGAACGGACTGCGCACCATCCCCTCCTCCAGCCAACTGCTAAACGCCTTCTTGAGCGCCGGCTTGTCGTTCCGTGGTCGTGAGTCCAACGCCGCCGCGATCGCCTCCGCCGCCTTGGCGTCGTTCGTGACCACCACGCCGCCGCCGTACGTCGGAACCGCTTTGTTCACCTCCAGACTGAAGATCGCCGCGTCTCCGAACGTGCCCACCTTCCGGCCCGACACGTCCGCGCCCAGCCCGTGAGCGCAGTCCTCCACCACCGCGACCCCGCGCTCTCGGGCCAGCCCGCATATCGCCTCGATGTCGCAGGGGGCGCCCAACAGGTGCGTGGCCAGGATCGCCTTGGTCCGCGGCGTGATCCGCTCCGCGATCCGCCGGGGATCGATATTGAACGTGTCCTCCTCGATGTCCGCCGGAATCAGCGTCAGACCCCTCGCCTGCAGCAGCGGCATGAGTTCGCCCAGCGTGTACGCCGGAACGATCACCTCGTCGCCCGACGCAACCCCCACGGCCCCCAGCGCCAACTCGATGCAGTCCCGCCCGCTCGTCGTGGCCCGCGCGAACCCGCAGCCCAGATACTCGGTGAAGGCGCGCTCGAACGACGCCACGTCCTCCGCCGATCGCTCGCGCGATCGGAGGGGCGATCGAAGCCACTCGGCCACGTCATATGCGCTGATCGGCACGCGCCGTCGCGGAATCACCCCAGTCTCCGGAAATCGCCGGCCCAGAAGAACGCCCGGCTCGGAAGCGTCAGACCTCGCGGACCATTGCACGAGTTAGGATAACATCTCGATCCGGCAAGACCAAACGAACGCGCCGTGAGCCAAGCCGAACAAGCAGCCCCGAGCTGCGGGATTCTTCCCGTGCGGACAGCCCCGCTGAACTACCCGCAACAAGGAATGAACAGTGCGCGTTTTCGAAATCTCCGATGGGTGCCCCATCGCTTCAGCGGTGGGGGACTCGAATTCCCGTCCAGATTCCTGCCCTTGCCTCTGAAGAGGTCGGGCAACCCGTTTCTGCCGTCTGCTCGAAGATCCCTGAGGGCAGCTTACCGATGTACCTCGTGGTTTCGGCTCAGTCGCGCGTCTCTTGAGAACGTGTCGTTGCCTCCAGAGCCACCGATGCCGACCTGGCCCCCCAAGCCGGCCAAACCGTGAACCCGAATCCGCTCGCCGACAGGAGATACCTGCCGTCCGACGTCAGGTCCAGGCTGTAGATCGACCCATCGTGCGCCCGCCAACCGGCGACCAGCGATCCCGAGTCTGCCTCCCAGATGTTGATGCGATGCTTGTGCCCCGTCAGTACCCGTCTGCCGTCCGGCGTGAAAACCGCCGCGTAGTTCTTCGCGTTTCGCGTGTGTTGAGTCCAGCAGGGCTGGCCGGTCGCCACCTCCCAGCAGATGAGCGTGCCGTCGTTGTCGCCCGAGACGAGCTTCCGACCGTCCGGAGAGAACGCCAACGCGTCGATGTCGTTCGTGTGTCCCTCCAGTCTCGCCCTGACCACGCCCTGACCAACGTCCCACAGGTAGACGACGCCCTCCTGCCCCCCCGAGGCGATCAGCCTGCCGTCTCCGGATACCGCCAGATCCCAGACCTCACCCCGCTGGGCGTGAGAGGATATCTCCTTGCCCGTCATCGCATCCCAAAGGCGCACCGTCCCGTCCCAGCCCGCCGAGACGATTCGCTTCCCGTCGGGCAGAAACCTGATGCAGGAAACCCCCTGGGTGTGTCCCGTCAGGACTCGAACCGCTCGACCCGTCCCCGATTCCCACACGCGCGGTGACGTATCGGCCTTGTTGACGTCCGCCGGCGCCGTAACCAGCAACGTTCCGTCCGGCGAGAAGTCCAACGACGAGGTGTCGCTGCCTTCATGCGCGCGAATCTGCCAAAGGGGTTCGCCGACGCGCGCCGCCTCCCACGACGCTAGCTCGCCGTCCGAGCTGATCGTCGCGATACGCTCTCCGTCCGGCGAGAACGCCGCGGACCGCAAGCCGCCCGAAAGCCGCCAGCGGAGCGCCTCGCCGACCGAGTCGTACGACCAGATCTTGCATGTGTCATCGTCGCTGGCCGTCACGAATCGCTTCCCGCCCGGCACGTGCAGATGCTGACGAATCGACCCCACGTGACCCCGCAGCAGTTCGGTCTTGCCCGTGTCCCCGTCGAAGACCGCCGCCACCGCGTCGAGACGCCGGACGTCGCGCTGACCCCATCCCGCGATCCGCAACCATGGATACGGATTCCTCCGAGTCAGCAGGTGCTTGCCCGTACGCGCGTCATGCTCGATGATCGTCAGGTCGTCGTTGTGGCACGTGACGATTCGTTTGCCGTCGGGCGAGAGGCCCGTGGCGACGAACTGATGGAAATCCTCCACGGGAATCTTCAACAACTCCCGGCCGTCGGATGCGTCCCAGAGCCTGATCGCCTCTCGGCTGCCTGTTACGATCCGCGCCGCGTCCGTCGAGTACTCGTACGCCATCGCCTTGTGCCGCGGAAGCTTCAACTCGAGCGTTCCCGAGGGCAGACCCCACACCGCGATCGCGCCTTGTCGGTCTCGACACAGGAATCGCGTGCCGTCCGGAGAGAAGCGGAACTCGCGCTCTCGTTGCTGGCTCCCCGCCGTCGTCAGGATCAGGCGGCCGTCCCCCAGGTCGAAGACCCGCGTCGACTGCGGCGTCGCGAGAACCGCGTACTTCCCTCCTGGCGACGGGCTGTACGATGGGCCCTTCGCGCCGCAATCGATCGTCGTAATGCACTTCCCTGCCCCCGCGTCCCAGATCTTGATCGCCGTATCGTCGTACGTGACGATACGAGTCCCACCGACCTCCTCCGACACCGATTTCGCCCCCCGATGCGGTAACGCATGAACCACCTCCCCAGACGGGAGCGACCACACGCGTGTCATGCCGTCGCTGCAGCAGGCCAGAACGCCCTGATCCCCCCGAGAGAACATGATTGCCGCGGGCGCCGCGCCCAGCGAGTTGATCCGGATCACGACCTTCCCGCTGGAAACCTCGCAGACGCTTCGCTCGCCGGATCGATACGCCAGAAGATACCCCCCCTCCGGAGAGAACTCGCCGCATGTCCCCGGGAGTTCCGCGATCAAATGACCGTCCAAGGCGTCCCAGACCCGAGCGGCCTCGGCGTCGCTCGAGACGACTCGCCGCCCGTCCGGAGAGAAGCTGGCCCGACGGGCCCCCGCGTGCGCCAGCCGCATACGCTCGACGCCCGTCGGAATCTCCCATACCCCCACGAACCCCTCGCCACCCGGCACGGCAAGCTTGTTCCCATCCGGCGAGAAGCCCGTCATGCAGCCCGGGTCGACCTCCCCGATCGCCAGCACCTCACGACCCGTCGACGGCTCCCACGCTCGGAGCGTCCGATCCCGTCCGGGAGTGGCCACCCATCGTCCGTCGGCCGAGACCCGAAGCGGCACGAGAACGTCGTCCGTCAGCCCCCGAAACGTGACCAGGCTTTGATCGCTGAGCCACTTCAGCCGCCGCCACTCCCACGCGCGAAGACTCTCCGGGCACGCCTCCAGCATCTGCTTCATCCGTGCGGTGTCGCGCCCCTCGAACGCGCTGAACGCAAGGTTGATCCGGTTGAAGTAGAGGCTTCGCTCCAGTGCCTCGGCCTCGGCACGGGCACGCCGCTCGGCCGACACCGCACGGTCGCGCTGTCGTAGGAAAAGTCGCGCGTAAACGGTGGTCACCGCCGCGAACCCCATGAGGCTCACCAGAAGCGTCGCCGTCAGCGCCGTAATGCCCTTGTGACGCGAGATGAGTTTCCGAAACGTGTACAGGCTGCTCGGCGGCTTGGCCAGAATCGGACGACCGTCCAGGTACCGTTCGATGTCCGCCGCGAACGCATGCACCGACTGGTAGCGACGGTCCGGATCCTTCTCCAGCGCCTTGCGAATGATCGTGTCCAGCTCGCTGCTCACGCGCGCGTTATGGTGAGACGCCCGAGCCGGCTCCGTCTCCTCGATGTGACGCAGCACCTCGGACATCGAACCCGTCGTCGGATACGGGCCTCGACCCGTCAGCAGCTCGTACAGAATCACCCCCAACGCGTAAACGTCGCTTCGAGTATCCACCGCGTCAGGGTTGCACGACGCCTGCTCCGGAGAGGCGTACGCCAGCGTCCCGAAGAACTCCCCCGGACGCGTCGTCAGTGAGTCCGGACCCGTGATCGTCGCGTCGATCGGTTTGGCCAGCCCGAAGTCCAGGATGTACGGCTCACCCGCCGACGAGACCAGGATGTTGCTCGGCTTCAGGTCGCGATGGAGAATCCCCCGAGCGTGCGCGTACGCCACCGCCTGGCAGATCTTCACGAACAGGATCAGCGTCTTCTCGACACCCGGCCGACTCACCGTCATGTAGTCGCAAAGCGGCAGCCCCTCGATGTAGTGCATCACGAAGTAGTGCCGTCCGTTGGCGCGCCCGCTGTCGTACAAGCGGACGATATTCGGATGCTCCAGCTCCGCGACCAGATCGATCTCCCGCTCGAAACGCCGCTTCTGGCGGTGAGATGCGTACAGCCCGTGCAGCAGAACCTTGATCCCGACCGTTCGCTTCGTCGACGTCTGAACCGCCTTGTACACCGCGCCCTGCGCGCCGCGGTGGATCTCCTCGAGCAGCTCGTATCCATCGATGACCGGAAGCGCCCCGGTCGGCTCGCCCAGATCCGACGCGCCGTTTCCCGACTCGCTCTCGCACGGGGTGGTTCGCAGGCTCCGCTGAAGGAAGTCGGAGTCGGATGCCAGATACGCATCGAAGAGTTGAAGATTTCGCCGTACGTCGTCCAGCCGCTCGCGGCAAGACGCGCATTCCTCGAGGTGTCCCGCCAAGTCTCGTCCCGGCCCGTCCTCCTGACCGCTCGCGATCCGCTCCAGCTCCTCCAGACTGAGGCACCCAGACACGAGCCCTTCTCCTGCCCAAATCAATGCGCGGCCGTCACCCCACCGTGGCACGGGCATCTTGCCCGTGGACTCCGGCAAGGGCATCCTGCCCGCGACCCCCGCGAACGCGAGTAACCTGCCAATGCGCCCCCAGAGGGCGCGCCCGGATCACCCGCCCCCGCTCAGACCGCCCCTTCCACCTCGACCTTGACCTGGCTCATGAACTTGAGCACGCGATGCTTGATCTTGAACACCGCGTCCGGACTCAACGTCTCGTCCTGCGCGACCTGCTTCACGGCCAGCCGGTTCAGCGTCAGCAGCTCGAAGATCCGCATATCGCGAGACGTGAAGTTCTGCTTCGCGCGTCGCAGACAGACCGAAAGAACGTACTCCTGCCACTCACGGTCCCACACCTTGGTGAGCGAGTCCGGATCGCTCAGCAGCGACAAGGCGTCGGCGATGCTGCTCCGCTGACCGGGAGAGATCGGCTGTTTGGCCCGCTCCGTGTGCAGGTCGCAGATCTCATGACGCGCGATCCCGAACAGCCAGTTCCGGAACTTGCCCTTGTCCGGATCGTACTGGCCCTGCTGATACGCCTTGCAGAACGAAACCGACGTCCGCTGCGCCGCCTCGTCGGCATCCGTCGGGTCGAGTCCCAGCCGGAGCCCGAAGCGAACCAGCATCGGGCGGTACAGAGCGTCGAAACGCTGCCACGCCTCCGCGTTGGCCGGGTCACGCAGTCCCGCGAGCAAGGTCAGCGACGTCCGCTCAGCCGTCATTCCATGTCCCGATCTGGTCCCACCTAGGTATTTTCACTATGGGTCTATCTTTTGTCGGATTCTACCGGCTTCACGACAAACCTGCAACGGGCTCAAACGCCAGATCAATGCACGGACACGACAATCCGCGTTGACGTCCCCCCCGCCTACACGACACACTCCACACTGCGACATATGCAGGCCGGAATTGCCGATTTGTCAGCCGTAAGATATTATCGCCTAACATCTTATGCCATGACGCTTCCTGAGTCTATCCCCGGTATTCAGATCGTCCCACATTTCTTGTCCAATCCGCCTGCCAGGCCAGGAATCAATAAAGAGAGAGGTGCGCAGCACGGCGGCTTTGCGCTCTTCCAGCGCGAAGCGCCATGACCATAAGGAACTCTTCCTTTCCACGCGACTGGGCGTGGAGGTGAGCGATGCAACGTCGCACCCTCCACCCCAGGTTGAAAGGGTTTGCGGTCTGTTGAGTACAAGGCCGCATGGACATACGGCGGCTAAGAGCGCCAGCGCGTTTGGGTGACACGGTCGGGAGGGATTGCGGCACGATCCTGTGTCGCGGTGCGCGTACAGGGGAAGGCATGATCGTCGAACATCCTCAGCAGTATGCCCAGGGGCACGCCCCCATGGCCATGAAGGTCACCGACCGAGCGCTTCACTTCGGCGATCACCTGACCGTCAGCTTCATGCGCACCCTCCGCGTACCCGATGACGATCAGGAGTATCCGTTGCCTCCGGGCCTCGGTGAGTATCCCGTCTTCCGCGTCGACGACTTCGCCGACCGCGTCCCCGAATCCTGGAAGAAGCACGGCGGCGTCTTCATTCCCATGTATCAGCGCGAGGCCATGTGGATCTCGCTCTCCACGTTCTGGTGGAGACCCGTCGCCATCAAGATCGGCATCGGAACGATCAACGCCGTCACCGGGACCCCCTGGCGACCCGGGCTCTCCGCCGATCCACAAGACTACGTCGTCTGTCCCGACCAGCCCTGGCTTGACGGCATCAATGCCGGCAACGGCTTCATCAAGCAGTTCGTCGCCATGCCGCTCATGCACGAGTCCGCCGTTGCCCGAGAGCGCTCCGCCCAAGCCGGCTTCGGCGGCATCCACCTCACCCTGCACGCGGCCAAGCCCGGCCGATTCCCCGATCGTCCCGGGGCCTGCGACTACGAAGAGTGCGAGCTCCTCGCCCCGTCTCAGTGCGAGATGAGACTCGGCGCCGGTGGACGCTTGCGTCAGAAGATCTATCCCGATGAGCACGGCCTGGACACCTGGGACCTCGCCAACCACGCCCGAATCTACGTCCATGTGGCCAACAGCGCCCAGTTCCGCGACATCACCGGCGAGGACCCGCCCCCGACCACCGTCACCGCCGACTACTACACCAGGGCCGGCCTGCCCTGGTTCGACCTCTACGACGAGGGCAGGGGGGCCGTCCCCGTATCCGACGCCGTCCCCGCGATCGAGTCCCTCTGGCAGGTTGATCACGCCAGCGGCCGCCCCAAGAGACAAGGAGACCGACCCCTCCGCGTCCCCGGCTACCAGGTCGTCATGATCAGGCCCTCCGCCCTCGAAGCCGCCCGAACCGTCACCTGGTAGTCGCGCTGTGAAACTCAGATCACCTCTTCCAGATCGTAGCGAAACTCTCCCGCGCTGAATCGGTAATCCACGTGACGATCTTCATTGGGGTCTTCATACCCCAGACCGTTCCAGTACCGATTGTCCACGTAGACGTCCTTCGGCAGCACCCGGTCCACGTGCCCGTCGGCGAAGCACGCGTTTGATCCCCCCAGGTGTCGGTCTGAGATGTAGGTCCGGTAGTCCTTCCAGGCGTACGGCTCGAGCGCCCCCCCGCTGTAGGTCTCCGTGCTGTAGTCCGGTATGTATGTCGGGTCGAGCGTGTATCCGTGGTTGCCCAGCATGTCCACGTCGTTCACCCCGTTGACGTGCGGCTTCTTCCACCCCGTCCCGTCAGAGCACGCGAACGCGATCGTCTTGCCCGGGCTGCGGATCTGTTTGACCGGGAACATCTCCCACGGCGCCGTCGGGCTGATGGCGTTCTCCCGCGCGCTGCCAAGATACTTGTAGTTGTACCCGTAAGAGTTGTTCCGACCCACCTCCCAGTCCGCCACCGCCGGACACGACTGCACCTTCAGCCCCGCCAGCATCTTGGACATGGCCGTGAACCACCGCACCCGCGCGTCGTCCGCCAAACGCCACTGGTGCGCCGGGAAGCAGTCGTACTCGTTCAGGTACATCGTCATCCCCACCCCGAGCTGCCGGATATGCGCCGCGCACTGAGTCGCCTTCGCCCGTTCCCGAACCCGCGACAGCGCCGGCAGCAGAATCGCCATCAGCACCGCAATGATCGCCACCACCACAAGCAGCTCGATCAGCGTGAATCCCGCTCGCCACGTCTTCATCGCCTTTTCCTCCGTTTGCGTCGGTCTCAACCCATTGTCGAACACGCGAATAGTACGCAGCCGACCGCCGCCCGACAAGACCTCGAACGCCCCCCTGTAACGCAGGCATCCCTGCCTGCCCCTCTCCCCATTTCTCACTTCCCTCTTCCCCCTCCGTCACCAAACAAGCGCGCATCTCCAAAAAACACTCACTCCTAACCTACGCTTGGAGCGCCCCTAACCCTGGCCCTCTATCTTGCCCAGCGCTCGAAGGAAGGCGGGCCGCGCGGTCCGCGAACGCCGCGCCGCAAGCCCTCCCGAGCCCAGCTAGCGTCCCGGGCAGCATCGCGGCGCTGCCGCGAATCGCATAGGGGAAGGAGGTGCATCTGAACCGACATTCGCGCTAATCCAAACGCTGTCCGATGATCTCAATCCGATGGAAACACGTTTGTGGAGTGCGGCGCCTTGACGCCGCCATGAACTCTTGAGGGAGGAAGGAATACCATGCGTTCGTTCGTAATGGCCAACTTGGCCGTCATCCTGTCCGCGACCTCGGCCTATGCCGACGTCATCGCCCACACCGGTTTCGAGGAGCCCGCCAAGGGCGCTGCCAGCACACGCTACACCGGCAACTTCTCCTCGCCAACCTATCTGCCCAACAGGCCCGGCGGAGAGCCGACCGTATCCTATGCCGGAGGAAACGAGTTGGGATTCGAGACCCACTGGAGCGGAACCGACGGTCCCAGATCCACCTCGGACGGCGAGTCCGGAGACTACATCGGCGTCGTCGACTACTTCAACTACGCCGGAAGCGGCAGCTTCGAGATGGAAGACTGCGATACCCAGTGCCGCCTCGAGCTCGAGCGGGTCGACCTGACCAACTACACCGACGTTGAGGTCTCCTGCCAGTTGAAGGTCCTTGCCGGCGCTTACGAGACCGGTGACGTCGTCGACATCAGCGTCTCGACCGACCAGGGCGCCGTCACGCTCTTCCATATGGAGGGCGATGACTTGGACGCCTACTTCTCCACCCACGGCTACAACTATGTCGAGTACAGCGCCGCGCTGCCCGCCAACGCCACCTACGCCGACTTCATGATGACCGTTGCCAGCAACGGCAGCAACGAAGGCGTGCAGTTGGACAACGTTGGCTTCGCCGGCTCCGTCGTTCCCGAGCCGGCCACCATGGGCCTTCTCGCCCTCGGCGGCCTGACGGCCGTCACGCGCCGGCGCCGGGCGTAGCCCCATCCCCACCCTGGCGGTTCCGGCGGGCGGACCACGCCCCCGCCGGAACCCCACTATGCATAAGAGGAGGCGATGGCGTCGCTCGCCTTGAGCGGCGTTATCGCCTCGCTCCATTCTGACCCGCCCCCGGGCGCCCGCGCGCTACGAATGACCAAGAGCCCGCCCCGCCGATTTCCACCCGAATTCACCTGAGAGGAACTCGTTCCTAAACAAACTGAAACCTCTGCCTGCTCTATTACCCGGGACAATGATCACCGTGCGTGTGTCGTGCCCTCTGATCGCAAAGGGATTTGTAGGACCAAGGGTGGAGCTGCCATGAATCTCAGGAAGGAACGCTTGCCGCAACCGGCCCGTCGTCGCCGATCCCAACGGTGTGACGGACGAGCCTTCACCCTCATCGAGCTCCTCGTCGTCGTCGCCATCATCGCCTTGCTCATCAGCATCCTACTCCCCTCGCTCAGTTCGGCGCGGGAGAAGGCCCGACGCACCGTCTGTCTCGCCCACATGAACCAGATCGCCAAGGCACGCAGTATGTACGGCCTCGACTTCGATGGCTGGCTCCCCGGACCCGCCACCAGCGGTCATCTGCTCACACACGGCGACCCGTTCGCCAAGATCGAGCAGGACGACAGGTCTTCAGCCACCGCCCCCATCCAGAACATGGATTGGATCTCTCCCACGCTCGGCGGCATCATGAGCTTCCCCGGACGCGACGTCCAACGCCTCATCCAGATCCTCAACACCAAGCTCTGCTGCCCCTCCAACCACGAGCACTACGACGAGGCCACGGATCTCGATGCCTACTTCGACACCATCGGTGGCGTCCGCGTCGATCAGATCAAGTACTCCAGCTACGTGGCCGCGGAGGGCTTTCACCTCCTTGGCAAGAACATGGCCGTCGACGGCAGGAGCGTCACCGCGATCAAAGCGGAGGTCGAGGCCCCCAACCCGTCCGCCGGCCTCGTCGACTTCCCCGATCACTACGTCCCCAAGGAGTCGAAGGTCGGAAACCCCTCCATGAAGGTCTACGTTTTGGAGGGCGCGCGGGCGCTCGCCGAGGATCGTGGCAACAAGGTCTCCTTCAACGTTAACCGTTACCAGGACGAGGGCGGAAACTTCATGGTCTTCGGACCCGCCACGCCAAAGCACCATGACCTCACTGTGCTCGACGGCGGAGCAAGCGCCGAGAAGCTCAACGACTACAACAAACGTTATGCCTGGCGACATGAGGAAGGAATGAACCTCGTCTTCTTCGACGGGCACGCCGAGCACAGAAAGTGGAAGGAGACCCTCTCACTCCTTCTCTACTTCCCCGGCCGAACGATCCTCAAGAGCCCTTGGATGTGCCAGGACCCACGCGCGGAGGATCTCTGGAACGTGGAGATGCCCTAGACGCCCCGAGCTCACGCGGGTCGGAAGAAAGGATGAATGCCGTGAAGATGCCTGGATCGCCCTGCGACTGTCTTGCCCCGCGTCGTTCCCGCCTTCTCGCCGCGATCCTCTGCGCCGTACTGACCCCTGCGTCCTTCGCCCAGATCCGCGTCGTCTCATGGAACGCCCTCGAGGACGGCTGCTCCGGAACGCTCAACCCCGGAACCGCCACCGTGCTGCAGGCCATCGGCGCCGAGTCCGTCAATGGCATCGCCAGGGCCCCGGATGTCCTGATCCTCCAGGAAATGGACTACGGCTATGACGCCGCCAATGCCTTCGTCTCCGCCCTGAACGCCATCCATGGCCCCGGGCTCTACGCCAGGGCGAGTCAGCATCCCTACGACTACAGCATGCCCGTCAACGTCGTCTACAACACCGCCACCGTCGCTCTCGAGGACACCTACTACTTCAAGTACGGCACGAGCCCCAGGGCCACCGGCCGTTATCGCTTCGGCGTCAACGGATACGGCGACTCGGCCGACCTCTACGTCTACAACACCCACTACAAGGCCGGCGAGACCGTCAGCGATCAGAACCGAAGGGCCGACGAGGCCTGGAACATCCGCGTCGACGCCGACGACTCCCTCCCCGCCGCCGCCTGCATCATTTACGCCGGAGACTTCAACCAGAAGAGCAGCTTCGAGGACGGCCAGAACGACTACCCGAACCTCGTCGAGAGCCCCTACATGATCATCAAGGCCGCATCGATGCCCCCAGGCACCAGCGGCAACGGCGTCGGATGGGACCCGGTCAACAAGATGGGCATCTGGCACGAAAACGCCCTCTTCAGAAGTGTCCACACCCAAGCCCCCGGCGCCATCTACATCGGCGGAGGAATGGACGACCGCTTCGACTTCCAGATGATCTCCACCGAGCTCTATGACGGCGAGGGCCTCAGCTACATCGGCCCCGGCGTCGGAGACTGCCCCGCCGCGACCCATTCCTATCGCGCCTTCGGGAACAACGGCACGCACAATCTCAACCAGAACATCTCCACCGGAACGGGTGCCGATCCGACCGTCCTCGCCGCACTCGAAACCGCCAGCGACCACCTCCCCGTCGTCGCCGATTACCAGATCCCCGCCGTCATGTCCGTGACCGTCTCCGCCGCCCCGACCCCCCTCATCGTGGGTGCGGCCGCGACCGTCGACGTCACGATCACTAACGACGCCAACGTACCGGTGGCCGTCGCCGCGGACGAGCTCGATTACGCGCTCTCCACGTCCGGCGACCTGAGCGGCTCGGCCGCGGGCAGTGATCCCGCTCTCGGCGGCGGAACCACTCACCCCGTTTCCCTGGTCGCGGCCACTGCCGGAGCCAAATCCGGACAGATCGACATCATCAGTTCCAGTCAGGCGGTTGTCGGCGGCGCCTTCACACGGAACGTGTCCTTCGCCGTCCTCGGCCACGCCAACGCCTCCTTCAATCCCTCGGCGAACCAGGACGAGTTGACCCTCGACTTCCCAACCGTTCGCCAGGGCCGCGTCGCGGATCCGTTGCCTTTCGATCTGCGGAACCTGCAAGACGCCCCCAACTACACGGCGCGACTCGACCTGGACGGCGTCCTCGCCGCCGGCGACACCACCGTCTTGACGACCGATCTCCACCCCGTCGCGGGCATCGCCCCGGGCGCGGGCCAAGCCTTCGCCGCGATGATCAATACGTCCAGCGTCGGCGCCTTCTCCGCGACCTACACGATCGACGTCTCCGATGAAGATCTTCCCGGGGCGACGTCTGGCCACAACCTGACGCTCACGCTGACCGCCACGGTCAGCCTCCTCGGCGACGTGGATCTCGACGGCGATCAGGAGCCCAACGACGTCGACGCCGACGACATCGATGAACTCTACGCTCAGTTCGGCAGCTCGAACCCCTTTGCCGACCTCGACGATTCCGGGACTGTCGACAAGGCCGACGCCGACCGGCTGATCCATGACGTCCTCTGCACCGAGTACGGCGACGTCAACCTCGATCGAAAGGTCAATCACGAGGACTACCTGATCTACGCGGCCCACTACGGTCAGGCGGGGGGGGGGGCCGATGGGGACCTCAACGGCGACGGTCTCGTCACCGGCGCCGACTACACCATATACGCCGCGAACCACGGTTTCGGCGATGGCCCTTGACGTCCCAAGCCACGCACAAGGGCCCCTCAAGGCTGGGAACCTCCGGTCGGATCGGCCGACTGGATTCATTTGAGGCGCGCGCAAGGCGCCGCCTGGACGCTGGCTGGAAACACGGTTGTTGAACGATGGGGCAGGGGGCCCCGCGCCCAAAGAGCGCCCCCGAGGCGCGGGCAAGACCCCTGCCGTCACACAGGGCCTTACCAAAAGGGGGCATGCCACGGATGGGTCAATGTGACCCGAACGACCGACCCGAACGCCCTACGCGTTGGTTCGGGCCATCGTAACTCAACGGAAAGGAGCCACACGAATGATATCCACTCGGACAGTCTTGCCTGCCGTCGCCGCGGCCTGCCTCTTGACGCAGACCGTCGCGACTGCGGCCCAGCCGCGCAAGGTCGTCGCCGCCCTCGATACCGGCTGGCGAGCCGACTACCACCCGCGCTTCGGATGTGTCAACTTCTATGACGTCACCGGCGTCGGCGACCCAAACTACGTCATGAAAGACAGCCTCATGTTCTCCGTCTGGCTCGGCTATGAGATCACCTCCAGCGCAAACAAGGAGGAGCCCGAGGCCCTCACCGTCAACCCCGTCAATGGAACCGTCTACGTCCTCTGCTACGACAGCGGAACCGGCGGCGGCTTCGATTCCCAGGGAAACGACGGCACCGGTGACTGGGATCTCTGGAGGATCGACTACCAGGCCGTCCTGAAGGATTTCATCGACAACGCCCGACCGATGAAGACCATGTACATCCCCTCCATCGGCGCCGACGGGTTCGACTACAAGACCTACGGCGTCCAGCACCCCGGCGGCGTCTACAACACCGTCTATCTTGACGCCGGCGTCAAGAAGATCGGCGAGGTCGCCCGCAACGGCGACGCAACGGCCTCCGGAGGGGCCAACACCGGCGGCGGTGACTTCTTCGAGATCGACCTCGACTTCGTCGACCCTGCCAAGCTCGTCGTCCTCGACGATCAGGACTACCAGGAAAGCCACTTCTACGCCGACCCCAACACCGCCACCCGAGCGCAAAAGTATACCGCTGCCCAGTCCGACCATCGCGTCGTCGCCATCATCCGCAAGAGCACCGACCCCAATCAGGCCACCCACGATCCCAACCAAACCGCCGCGCGCGAAGGCGGATACAACCACGGCGCCGCCCAGTCCTGGGAAACCTTCGACCTCGGCCTCGTCAACATGGACGGCGTCACGAACGATCCTAACCTCGCGGGATACGACGCCAACCTGCCCCTCGGATGGATCGGACAGGCCTTCTCCGAGCCCATCGATATGCAGTTCGTCACCCGCTCCGTCGAAGGCGCCGTCGGTCCCAACGCCCCCGGAACCGGCGCCGCCACCGTCGAAGGCGTCTGGCTGGCCGACAACGACACACCCGCCTCGACCTCCGATGACGTCGATTTCAAGAAGATCACCGGCTGGGACGGCGGCGCGAACGACCTCCTTTATCTCGGAGGATTCCTCCCGGACAACATCGCCGACGCCAACGACAACAACGGCGACCTCGACTGGATCCGCGTCGACGAGAACGGCGCGGTCCTCTACGGCGAGTCCGGGTACTACGACACCGCCTCCACCCACTACGGCGACGAGGGATGGTCCCACGAGCCGAAGATCTTCACCCGCTCCGTCCTCGACTATGAGTACACCAACGGCGGCCAGACCTTCGTCTGGCTTGATCCCAACGACTTCACCATGCACGGGCCCATCGCCGACGGCAGCCCCGACGACGATAGCGACGTCTGCGACGGACGCTTCTTCGTCTTCGATCCCGGCGCCAATCGCGTCTTCTACTTCGACATCGACGGCAGCCCCGACTACATGCCCGACGCCTACGTCTACGACCTCGCCGCCGCGGCCTTCGTCCACCAGGAGGTCGACGCCCTCGGACTCACCGACGGCGGCGCCTACGGCGAGCTCTACATCTCCAAGCACGCCCTCGAGCTCTTCGTCCGCGGCGACGTCGACCGCAACGGAGTCGCCGATGTCAGTGACGTCGTGCGCCTCTACGAGCTCATCGACGATCCCACCGATGGCGGAAAGCTCGCCGCCGACGTCGGAAAGGAAATGTACGACCTGACCGGCGACAATGACCTCACCCAGGCCGATGTCGACGAGCTCGTCCAGAACATCCTCGACACCGACCTGATGACCCTTAACCTCCGCTCCGTCAACGGAAACTACGGCGCCGTGACCGTCACCCCGCCGGGCCTTGATCCCAACGGCACGATGTTCCTCGACGGCGAGCTCGTTACGCTCACCGCCGTCGCCATCGAGGGAAAGAGCTTTAACAGGTGGTTGATCTTCGACCCCAACTTCCCGGGAGACTCCAACTATGCCACCCCGGACTCGAACACCGTCCTCCACCTCGTGATGGATATGGATTACGAGGTCGAGGCCGCCTTCAAGTGCGGAAGCGGCATCGGCGAGGTCCTCCCGTTGTTGGTCATCACGGCCTCGATCTGCGGCCTGATGACCCGTCGCTGCCGTCGCCGGGCATAGGCGGCGCGCGACAAGGGAAGAACGGGCTATGTCCTACAGTTGCTCGATGGGTGGCCCGCCGCTTCAGCGGTGGGGGACGCGAATTCTGCTCCTCGCCTCTCAGGAGGTCGGTCATCCCATCTTCCTTGTCTCTTCGAAAGACTACTGGCGGGATCCTGCGGATCTCAAGCCCGTCAGTGATTGACGTCTACACGCCCCCGGCCGATCTCGGCCGGGGGCCGCTTGCATCGAATCGAGCCGCGCATCCAAACGCAGGGGTGACTCAATGAACAGGGCCCTCTCAATCCTGATCCTTCTCGCATGCACCGCCGCCGCCTCGGCGGATCCCGTCCTCACCTGGACCCGCGCCGCCGCCGGCGGATACTGGGTCTACACCGTCAGTGTGCAAGGCGACAACGGCCCAGCCGCGTGGAATCTCGACGTCACCTTCACCGGTGCATTCCATCAGAACCTCGCCGGAGGCGCAACTCACGTCAACACCGCCTCCGACGCCAACGCCTTCGACGCCGACCCAGACGCCAACTACGCCAAGGCCACCGACTCCTGGTTCTACGACAACGTCTGGACAACGATTGCCCCCGACGCCACCGACCTCACCGGCGCCGCCTCGATCGTTACGTCCAGTCTCGGATCCCTCCCCGGCCTCACCTTCATCGCCGCCGACGTCCTGCGCCTCGTCGTCCCCCAAGACACCGAGATCGCCTGGTCCGGTGTCTTATCCTACAACGGTGCCGACTACCCCGTCGACGGCACGCTCCTCACGCCGCCGATGGCCACGCTCACCATCTCCGAGAACCTCCCCGCCTATGGCGACGTCGACCTCGACCCCCAGTCCGAAGACCCCAACGCCGCCGTCTTCCCCCAGGGAGCCACCGTCACCCTCACCGCCGTCCCCGTCGAAGGAAGAACGTTTAGGCAGTGGACCCTCTTCGACCCCAACTTCCCTGACGACGACAACTACGCGACCTTCGACGCAAACGCCTCCATCACCGTTCTCATGAACGCCGACAGGCAGGTCAAAGCCGTCTGGAACTGCGGAGCCGGCGCCGGCCCGCTACTGCCAATGACCCTGACCGTCCTGGGCCTCACCGCCTGGGTTAGACGCAAGCGCGGACCACGCTGACCCTGGACCGTCATCTGCCCGGGAGCACCAATGAAGAACGAAAACCTCTTCGGCCACTCGCTCAGAAACGGAATCCGCGCCGTCGTCACCGGACAAGTCGGCGTCGACAAGCGCCCCTTCCTCGAACGAGTCGTCCAAGTCGCCAAACGCCAAGGCCATGATCTCGTCCTCGCGAACGTCGGAGACCGAATGTACGCCGAGGCCCCAGACGTCTCGCCCGGACGCATCCTCGACCTCCCCCTAGGACGACTCAACTCCCTCCGAAGAAGCGTCTTCAAGGACATCCTCGCCCTCGCCAGACAAAACGTGAACCTCATCGTCAACACACACGCCACCTTCCGCTGGCGCCACGGCCTGTTCCCCGCCTTCGACCACGACCAGCTACAGGCCCTCGACGCCGACCTCTACTTCACGCTCGTCGACAGCGTCGACGCCGTCCACGAACGAATCTCCCGAGACCACGACATCGACCACCGACTGAAAGACATCCTTGTCTGGAGAGAGGAAGAAATCCTCGCCACCGAGGTCGTTGCCACCATGATCCGCGGTCACGGCCGCTTCTACATCATCTCCCGAGGAGACCTCGACACCGCCGCCCTCATGCTCTACCGGCTCATCTTCGAGCCCGGCCGAAAACGCGTCTACCCCTCCTTCCCAATGACCCACGTCATGAACCTCCCCGACGTCCTCGCCGAGCTCCAGGCCTTCCGCGATGTCCTGGCCGAGAACTTCGTCACCTTCGATCCCGGAGACCTCGACGAAAAATGGCTCCTCATCGAGGCCGCGAACGCCGACCGCAACGGACAGTCCACCCTCTCTTTCGACCTCCACGGACGAACCCTCACCTTCGAAACCCGACAGGTCATGGACGTCGCGCGCGACATCGACGGACAGATCTACGCGAGAGACTTCAAGCTCATCGACCAGTCACACATGATCATCAGTTACATCCCACAGCTCGCCGACGGCCGACCCGGACTCAGCAGCGGCGTCGAACGCGAGCTCCAACACGCGTACGAGGCCAGCAAGGAGGTCTTCGTCATATGGCGACCCAGCAGGGAACCCTCACCCTTCATCACCGAGACCGCGACCCGAGTCTTCAACACCGTCCAAGACGCCCTCGCCTTCTTCCAACAAAGAGGCGACCTCCCAACAGCCCAACACGACGCGTCAGCAGCCCGGCACGACATCGCGGCGCCGGCCAAGGACACAGCAGTAGGGGGGTGCGAGCCTCAGGCCCAAACCCCCGCCCGCCCCAAAACAACCCTCTTCTAACCTTGGAGTGCGGCGGCCTGACGCTCCTTCACCCTTCTATGGAGTACGGCCACCTGCCCCGTTGGGGCTCGACGCCGCCTTCGTTCCTCACGGACCGCGCCGCCCCACCCCGCCGCGGCGCCACGCCCCATGTAACGCAGGCATCCCTGCCTGCCCCTCTCCCCATTTCTCACTTCTCTCTTCTCACTTCTGACTTCCCTCTTCGCCTGCCAAACCGCATACAATACCCAACAGCGAAAGGACCCAACCCATGACCACCACGCGCCCACGCCTCGCACCAAGCCGCTCCCAGAAGAGGACCATGCTTTCCCCGCTCGCCGCGATCTCTCGACGGGTGGCCCATGGCTTCAGCCGTGGGGGACGCGAATTCGATCACGAACTCGCATTCCTCCACCACTCCCCCGTCACCCTCCCCCTCCTCCTCACCCTCCTCGCCGCCGCTCCCGCCGGCGCCTGGCATGGCAACGGCCACCACCGCGCAACCGTCCTGGCCGTCAAAGCCCTACCCAACGACCTCCCCGCCTTCTTCCGCGACGGCACACCCACCATCGCGCACTGCTCCCTAGACCCCGACCTCTTCACCCGGCCCATCGCCCCCGAGGCCCTCCACAAGGCCGAATCCCCCGAGCACTACATCGACCTCGAAATCCTTAAAGGCGCGCCCCTCCCCCCGCTCCGATACGACCTCCTCGCATGGTGCGCAAAGAACGACGTCAAACCCTACAAGCTCGGCCTGCTCCCCTACGCCGTCGTCGAATCCACACAGCGACTCGCCGTCTGCTTCGCCGAATACCGAAAGTGGCCCCACAACCCCGCCGTCAAAACCAAAACCCTAGTGTACGCCGGCCTCCTCGCCCACTACGCCGAGGACCTCACCATGCCCCTGCACACCACCATCCACTACAACGGCCGAGTCAAGCCCGGCCGCGCCCCCGCAAAGACCGGCATCCACCAGAACGTCGACGCCCTCCTCGGCAAGCTCCCCAAGGACGTGAGGATCCACCTCGACCCCACCGCCCTGAAGCCCTTCTCCGGCGACCTCTTCACCGCCGTCCTCGCCGAGCTAAACGCCTCGCACGCCCTCGTCGACAAGGTCTACGACCTCGAGGCCGCCGGCGCGATCCCCGCCTACGAATCCCCCCTAGACCCCACCGGCCCTGCCGCCGACTTCGCCAGAGACCGCCTAAGAGCCGCCGCCGCCTTCACCGCCCGACTCTTCCTGACCGCCTGGCAAGACTCCGCCAAAATCACCCTCCCCGACTGGCACAAACGACCCGCCGACTAACCCCCCGTAGCACGGGCGTCCCGCCCGTGACCTCCCCCTAACGAACCCGGCCTTGCCTGAACGGGCGTCCCCGCCCGTGACCTCCCCATAGCGAACGCGCCCTTGCCTGAACGGGCGTCCCCGACCGTGACCCCCGCCTCCTACTTCCCTCTTCTCACTTCTTACTTCTCTCTTCCCCCGTCCCCTCTCCCCACGTACAATATGACCCCCGTTCGAGATGCAAGGAACCTTTCCCCCACATTCGACAGGAGCCAAGAAATGTCACGTGCAAGAAGTGCGTTCATCGTGGTAATCACGTTGTCCCTGTCCGCATCCTTCCTCGCCGCCGAAGGCCAGCAGCGCAGAGGCGGACGACGAGGCATGGGCGGCATGGGCGGTCCCGGCCCCGGTCGCGCCACCCTCCTCGGCCTGCTCTCCATGCCCCAGGTCCAGAAGGACCTCAAGCTCACCGACGACCAGACCCCCAAGGTCAAGAAGATCATCGACGACCTCAGAGCCGAGATGAGGCAGGAATTCTCCACCGTCCGCGGAATGGACGACCGCGCCAAGCAGCGCGCCAAGATGACCGAGCTCTCCGACCAGTTCGACGCAAAGGCCAGCGCTCAGCTAAAGGACGTCCTGACCAAGGAGCAGACGGCCCGGCTCGACCAGATCCGCGTCCAGTCCCGCCCCACCATCGACGCCCTCGCCGACAAGGACGTCGCCGCCGCCCTCAAGCTAACCGACGACCAGAAGGCAAAGCTCGACCAGATAAACAAGGACATGCGAGCCGAGCAGACCAAGCTCTTCGCCGGCATGCAAAACGTCCCCCGCGAGCAGCGCGCCGAGTCCTTCCAGAAGTACCGCAAGCTCCGCGAAGACGCAGACAAGAACTCCCTCGACGTCCTCACCGCCGAGCAGAAAGCAGCCTTCGAGAAAATGAAAGGCGAAAAGATCGACCTGCAAATGCCCCGCGGCGGCCGAGGCGGCCGAGCCCCCGCCCGAGGTTTCTAACACAAAACCGCCGCCCGCAGCCCAGTCCTCCAGCCTGCCAAGCGGCAGGACTGAGCTGCCTGCGGGAATGTTTGAACAGACAGCCAAGAATGGGTGGCCCATCGCTTCAGCGGTGGGGGACACGAATTCGGGTTGGGGATCGTGTCTCCGACGGCCGGAGCCACGAATCGTGCATCGAAAGTCTGCGAGGAGCACACTGTTCATTCATTGCCGCGGGCCGCTTGGAGCCAGGAGGAAGCCGCAAGCGAGTAACGCAGGCTTCCAGCCTGCCCCCCGGCGGCCGCCCCAACGCTCCAAAGGCAAGGGGGCGCGGTTCCCAAACGAACCCGCGCCCCCAAGCCTCCGTTCTTCCGCACCTTCCCTCTTCCCTCTTCTCTCTTCTCACTTCCCTCTGCCCCCCAACCCCCTCCAACCCTTCACATTCCACGCTTGCCGACAGACGCCCCCCTGGGTAGCCTCTCCATACGACTACCGGACCGGAGGGATACCACACGCGCTCAGTCCTCCTCGTCCCGCGAGCGCATCCTCACCGAATGCTCGCTCGGGTTGCCGACTTAGGACTGACGCGGACGCAATCACCCGTTGTACTCCGTCTCTCCGCCCGGCAGCCATTGCGTGTCAGACCCGATGCACAGGAGCAGCCGAACGATGCCAAAGTCTAAGCACATAGGCGCTCGCGGACCGGTGCGCATCCTCCACCTGTCGGACTTCCACTTCACAAAGAAGACCGACTGGGACCGCATCCCCGTCCTCCAAGATCTAATCCGCGCCGTCCGTGAACTGGTCGACCAAGGCCTACCCCCCGACCTCGTCGCCATCACCGGCGACGTCGCCTTCTCCGGCAAGCCCCCCGAATACGCCGCCGCCCAGGATTGGCTAACAACCCGCCTGCTAGCCCAAGCCTTGCCGAAACCGTTCCCAAAAAACCGAATCCTCATCGTCCCCGGCAACCACGACGTCAACCGCGCCGCCGTCAAGTCCTCCGCCCAGGCCACGCAGCGCATGCTCCTCGATAAGCGCGACCAGATAGCCATCGGAGAAGTCCTCGCCGACGCAGGCGAGCGACGCGTCCTCCTCTCGCGCCACGCCAACTATCTCAAGTTCGCCAACACCTTCCGAACCCCCAAGCAGCGCCTCAAAGTCCCCTGGTGGTCGACGACCCAAGACATCAACGGCTCGCGCGTCTTCCTCGCCGGCCTCTGCTCCTCCTGGATGTCCTGGCAGGACGACGAACAAGGCCGGCTCCTCGTCAGCCGCTGGCAGGTCAATGCCCTCCTGAGCCAGGTCCCCCGCGACGCCGACTTCCGCCTCTTCCTCCTCCACCACCCCTGGGACCACCTCGCCGAGTTCGACTCACTCGAGGTCCAGGACACCGTCCGCAGAAACGCCGACCTCGTCCTCCGCGGCCACCTCCACACACAGCGATCCGCCACCATCTACGACCCCGACCGCCAGAGCGTCGAGCTCGCCGCCGGTAGCATCTACGAGACCTCCGACCACCCAAACGCCTTTCAGCTCATTGAGCTGTTCCCAGACCGAGCCATCGCCCGCGTCCACTACCGACTCTGGCATGACGGACGCTGGATCATCGATCGAAACGCCTACGAGAACGCCCAAGAAGGCTACGCCGACTTCCCGCTCCAGAGGCAACCCACCGCCGTCGCCGAGCCCGCCCCCGACGCCCCGCCGCCCGACCCCACCGGCTACCTCGAAGCCCTCCTCAAACAAACGCGCTACATCGACATCCGCGGCCTCAAGGTCGGCTCCGCCGACGCCACCAGGCTCGACATCGACCGCCTCTACATCCCACTCATGACCACCCGACCGACGGAGGCGCGACCTCCTAAGGACGCCGCAAAGCGTTCAGCCAAACGCCCAGGCAAGGACGCCCTCGCCGACCTCGAACACGCAGACACGGGCACGGTCGATCTCCGATCCGTCCTCACCAGCCGCTGCCTCGTCATCGTCGGTGACCCCGGAGCGGGCAAGACCACCTTCCTCCACCGGTTCGCCTTCGAGCTCTGCCGCCGAAAGCTCGGCCAATCCCAAGGCGCCCCCGAGTTCCCCTGGGACGCCCTCGACGACCTCCTGCCCATGTTCATACCGCTCTCCGCCCTCGCCGCCCACATGACCGCCGCCCGCGAGCGCAAGATCGGACCCATCCACGGCGACGCGCCCGCCTGGCTCGCCCACTTCGCAGCCACCCGCGGCGCTGAAGCCGCCAACGGCCTGCCCGAGACCTTCTTCAGAGACCGGCTCGAAGCCGGCGCCGCCGTCGTCCTCCTCGACGGACTCGACGACGTCCCCACCGAAGCCGAGAGGATCGCCCTCAGAAAGCTCATCGAAAACGCCGCCGACCACTACCCCGCCGCCCGCTTCGTCGTTACCACCCGTCCGGCCGCATACGACGGAGAGGTCCTCCTAGCCGACTTCACCGAGACCCGCATCGCCCCCCTCGGCGACCCCGCCATCGAGGACTTCCTCCGCACATGGTGCTCCATCCTCTGCGAGGGCGACCCCGCCGAGGCCGACCGTCACTTGAAGGAACTGCTCGACCCCCTGGCCCAGCGCCCCGAGATCCGCCGGCTCGCCAGAAACCCCGTCATGCTCACCGCCATGGCCGTCGTCCACTGGCACCAGAAGCGCCTGCCCGAGCAACGAGCCGAGCTCTATGAGTCGATTATCGACTGGCTCGCCAAGCGGCGATTCCATCCCAGCAGGCTCAAGCCCGATCGCTGCATCGGAGTCCTCCAGAACCTCGCCCTCGCCATGCAAGACCACGCCAAGGGCCGTCAGGTCCAGGTCCCCGGCCACTGGGCCGCAAGAGCCGTCGCCCCGACCTTCCGTGACCAACCTGAAGACGAGCGTATCGCCGCCGCCCATGACTTCCTCGAGAAAGAGAAGGTCGACAGCGGCATCGTCGTCGCCCGGGGCGACCACGACCTCCGCTTCTGGCACCTCACCTTCCAGGAGTACCTCGCCGCCCGCGCCCTCGTGGCCCGCTCCGATGACGAACGCGCCACGCGCCTCCTCCTGGCCGACAAGCTCTACCACCCAGAGTGGCGCGAGGTCGTCCTCCTCATCGCCGGCGTCCTCGCCTCGCAGGGCATCGAGCGCGTCGACGCCATGTTCGAGACCATCCTCACCCGCATCACCCCCAAGTCCAAGCTCGCGCAAAAGGCCCGCGCCGCCGGCCTCCTCAGCGCCGTCCTCCGCGACCTTGACCCCGTCGGATACAAGCCCAGCGACGATCGCTACGACCGCCTCCTCGACGACGCCATGGCCGTCTTCGACCCCAAGAAGTCCAAGACCATCCCCATCAAGGACGCCATCGAGGCCGCCGACGCCATCGCCCAGGCCGGCGACCCCCGCTTCGCCGACCCCAACTCCGACGATCTGTGGGTAACCATCCCCGCCTGCGAGTTCTGGATGGGCTCGCAGAACAAGGACCCCAAAGCCCCCAACTACGATCCCAACGCCTACGATTGGGAAGCGCCGGTCCATAGGGTCAGATTGAGCGCCTATCGGATCGGACGTTATCCGGTGACCGTGGCTCAGTTCGAGCGGTTCGTGGAAGCAGGGGGGTACAAGGCCAAGCAGTTCTGGCACGAGGGCGGCTTCGGCGACTTCGAGCGCCCAGACGATTGGGACGATCAGCTTGTCTATCCGACGCATCCCGTGGTAAGCGTGAGCTGGTATGAGGCCTCCGCCTACGCCCGTTGGGCGGGCTGCCGTCTCCCGACCGAGGCCCAATGGGAGCGCGCCGCCCGAGGTCCCCACGGTCGCGGATATCCCTGGGGTGATGACAAGCCCAACGACCGCCTCCTCAACTTCGCCGAAGGCAACGTCGGCCATCCGACACCCGTGGGCGTCTACCCGCTCGGCGCGTCCGCTGAAGGAGCCCTTGACTTGGCGGGCAACGTGTGGGAATGGTGTCACGACAGGTTTGGGGACTACTCGGGCAAGCCCCAAGTGGATCCAACGGGCCCGTCCTCAGGAGACGGGCGTGTCCTGCGGGGCGGCTCCTGGGACGACAATCCCTGGGTCTGCCGCTCGGCGCTTCGCGGCACGGACGCCACCGGCGGCCGCGACGTCTACGTCGGGTTTCGTCTTGCGGCGGGGACTTAACCCTTGGCACTGGGTCCCTCGGACCCTTGGTCCTTTCGCGGCCCAAAGGGCCGCGCGCGGCGTGAAAAATGGCTAAAGAAGAGCTCCTGGTCATCGACCGCATGTACGAGCTGGTCAAATGGTTCCTCGGCCACCTGGCCAAGTTCCCACGCTCGCACCGCTATGGGCTCGGCCAACGCATCGAGGGTCGGCTCTACGCCGTTCTCGAAGGGCTCATCCGCGCCAAGTACACGGCTGGGGCGGCCAAGTGGCAGGAGTTGTCGGCCGTCAGCTTGGATCTTGAGATCCTGCGGTTGCTCGCCCGGCTCGCCGACGAGCTCGCCGTCTTGCCGCACAAGTCGCACGAGCATGCGGTCCGGGAAATGAACGAGATCGGAAAGATGGTGGGCGGATGGCTCAAGCAGCAGCGACATCCGAAAGCCCCTTCGATCGGCTGACGAGTTGGGCGAACCTCCTGGCCGCGGCCCGCAAGGCCCGTCTGGGCAAACGCCGTCAGCACCACGTCGCCGCGTTCGACCTCGAACGCGAGCGCGAGCTGCTACGGCTTCAACACGAGCTGCGGGAACGGACGTATCAGCCCGGCCCGTATCGCGCCTTCTACATCCACCAGCCCAAGCGGCGGCTGATCAGCGCGGCGCCCTACCGCGACCGCGTCGTCCATCATGCCCTTGTCAACGTCATCGGACCGGCGTTCGAGAGGAACTTCATCCACGATTCGTACGCCAATCGCCTCGGCAAGGGCACCCATCGCGCCGTGGACAGATACCACGAGTTCGCCCGACGGCACGCCTATGTCCTGCAATGCGACATCGTGAAGTTCTTCCCGTCAGTCGATCATGCGATCCTCAAGTCGCTCTTGCGAAGCCGCATTCGTGACCCCGATGTCCTGTGGCTCTGCGACACGATCATCGACGCCGGCAACCCTCAGGAGCCCGCCGTTCATTACTTCCCGGGCGACCATCTCTTCACCCCGGCGCAGCGGAGGCGAGGCCTCCCCATCGGCAACCTGACGAGCCAGTTCTGGGCGAACGTGTACCTGCACGGATTGGACAACTACGTGAAGCGCGGACTTCGATGTAAGGGGTACGTCCGCTACGTCGATGATTTCCTTGTCTTCGGCGACGACAAGCGGCAACTCCGCGACATTCGCGAGCGGGTCATGCGGTATCTCGAACGCCTGCGCCTTCGGATCCATGTCGACCGAGCGCAGGTTCGTCCGACGACACGTCCCACACGCTTTCTCGGGTACCGTTGTTGGCGGGACCACCGCTATCTAACCAAGGAGAATGTTCGCCGGTTCCGACGCCGCGCCCGCTTGATGCGGCGACTGTATTCCGCCGGCATCATGAGCGCCGAGGACGTGAGAGTTCGGATCGTTTCTTGGAATGCCCACGCGGCCACGGCAAACTGCCGCGCGCTGCGGTCTCGGATACTCAGAAGTCTCAAGTTCGTACGGGGTCCGGTTGAAACGCCCGTGTCCTGCGCGGCGGCGCATGGAACAACAATGCACACAACTGTCGTTCCGCCTACCGCAACAGGAACAGGCCGGCCAATCGCAACACCAACAACGGGTTTCGCTTGGCCTCGGGGAGTCTCAACGTAGCACCGGCGTCTCGCCCGTGATTCACGAACGCAATGCCCCTGCCACGCACCGGGCCGGAATGCCCATCACCACGGTGATCGGCAGCGTGCCCCGAGAGTCCGAACCGGATTCCGGCCCTCCTCCCGATTCCCCCGGAGGAGGCGAATGCATGTCGTACCCCGCACGGCCCATGCAGCCACTGCCCCGTGCGGGCACTATTGACCACAACCGGCGCGGCGAACAAAGTCCATCCCCTCCATCCCGTCCATCCCGCCCCCAAGACCCTAAACCCTAGCCCCTAGCCCCTAGCCCCTCTCTCACTTCTCTCTTCTCTCTCCTTGCTTCGCCCCACCCCCTCTCTTCTTACGGCCGAGCCCCTTCTTCTCCACCTCGGCCTCGATCTGCTTCAACTCCTCAACCGCCTCGGCGAAGTGCTGATCCACCGGCTGCGGCAGAGCCGCTTGATGCGCCCGAAACTTCTCGTACTCCGCTTCGGCCCTGAGCCTGGCCGTCTCGTGTGAAACCTTGCCCGCGTGCGTGAGAATCTCGCGGTCACTGATACGGATGAAGTCGTCCAGCTTCGCGATCCAGTCGCCCATGCTCATCGGTTTTCGCGTGACCGCTTGGAGTTCGGCGAAGTCGAGATAGGCCGAGACGATCAGGTTCAGCCCCCGCAGTTCGTCCGCGCTCAGGTAGTTCTTGGCGATGCTCACGTCCCCTTTGCGGGGCTTGTCGCCGGCCCAACCCGTCAAGCCCATGTGCGGGCTCTTGGCGTTCGCCCGATCGTGCACGATCTCGGCCGCCGTTTGCCCGACGATCGCCCAGTGCATCTTGTTCTGAACCGTCTGGAAGAACAGCTTGGAGGCCTCCGCCTGCGGGTCGTAGTCGATACTCGTGGCGTAGATGTCGAGCACCTTCCGCCAGAACACGCGCTCGGACGAGCGGATGTCCCGGATGCGCTCGAGCAGCTCGTCGAAGTAGTCCCCGCCGCCGGCTTGCTTGAGACGCTCGTCGTCCAGCGTGAAGCCCTTGACGATGTACTCGCGGAGCCGCTGCGTCGCCCAGATGCGGAACTGCGTGCCGCGGAGTGACTTGACCCGGTAGCCCACCGAGATGATCACGTCCAGGTTGTAGTGCTGGGTATTGTATTGCTTGCCGTCGGCGGCAGTTATCCGGAGATTCCGGATAACTGAATCGCGCGGCAACTCGCCTTCCTCAAAGACGTTGCGGATGTGCTCGCTGATGGTCCGAACGTCCTTCTCGAAGAGTTCCCCCATCTGCTTCTGAGTAAGCCAGACGGTCTCCTGCTCGACGCGGACACGAACGCGCGTCAGGCCGTCTTCGGCCTGGTAGATCAGGAACTCGCCAGGACTGCTCGGGACCAATTCATTTGCCATGGCCCATGTCCTCCAGGCTGGCCCAGATGAGCTTCGGGTGCGCCAATAGTCCCTCCACGATCATCCCCCCATCCAGCCAGGACTATCCGTGACGCTCTCCCTCCTTGCTCCGTACGGTTCGGCAGTCTCCCAAGGAAGCGACGCACCCATTTCACGACGTCTCCCATCCCCTGTCAATTATCCGTTTGGGCCACAAGCAGTCGAGCCAACACCCACCGCCACCCATCATGTCCGACGACCGTGACGCCCCAGGTCACACCCACCCCCATTCGCGCAAAAAAAAAGAGAGCACATCGCCCTCTCAACCCCAACCCCCACCCCGTCGCGCGGTAGTCGCCCCGCCCCGAACCCCAAGACCCCAAACCCTAGCCCCCAGCCCCTAGCCCCTTTCCCACT
>JAFGLZ010000259.1 GCA_016927755.1 Phycisphaerae bacterium | reverse complement strand
CCGGAGAGCCGTATGCGGGAGATCCGCACGTACGGTTCGGAGGGGGGAGGGACCGGGAACTCAACCGGTCCTTCCTACCCCTATTTTCCTATCGCCCCTAGCGGGGCTTGGCGTGCTGCGGGTGAAGATGGCTCTTCTGGTGAGTTGAGTAGCGCGAGGTGTCGGGGCTTGGCGTGCTGCGGGTCAAGATGGCTCTTTTGATCTGTTGAGTAGGGGGAGGTGTGGGGGCTTGGCGTCACTCGGCAGTCGTTTCGGGCAGTGTGCTGGCGTATCCAACGGACAGGCTATAGGCCGGTGTCGTCGTTTCGGCCTTGGGATTTTCGGATGGCGGCTCGGATTCGTTCGTGGACTTCGAGGGGGTGGTTGAGGTTTTCCCAGCTTGCCTCGATTCCGCCGGTGCCGGCGGTGGCGAATCCGATGGATCCGAGGGCGAAGAGGCGTTCGTAGATGGCCAGGTGCAGGAAGGTGTTTTGGATTCGGGTGAGGTAGCACTCGAAGATGTCGACGTTGAAGATTCCTCGGATTCGCATGATTCGGCGGTTCGTGAGGACGTAGAGTCGGCTGACCCATTGGAGCGTTGCGATGGCGAGTCGGGCGAAGGCGAGGACCATGGCGATCCTGACGAGGATGGGCTGGGAGAGGCCGAGGGGGTCGAGGGCCTGGCTGAGGGGCGCGGAGAGGACGGCGACGAGTCCGGCGGCCAGCAGCGTCCGGAACGAGGCGAAGAGGATGAACCACATGGAGGGCTTGATCTTGAGCAGGACGATCTCCCCGCCGTCGAGGAGGTGGGCGGGGATGGTCGGATCGGCGGCGAGGACGGCGTCGTTGGCGGCGGCGTTGACCTCGACCATGGTTGGGCTGGGGGGGACGATGATCTGTGGGGTTGCGCATATCATTTCGAGGTCGGGTCCTTGACGTACGTGGGCTCGCGGCCCACGCACACACTTATTGTATCGGCAAAACGAGGGGAAAGCTCTCAACTGCTCTATGCTCATGAAGATGCGACGGACATCGCCGGTTGATCGAGAGGGGGTATCTTTCCGATGCCGGCCACGGGTCCGCACGCGAGCATTTCGCGGCGGGGCGATTCGTTTGGTCGACTTGAAGGTCAACTGGGGGGACGCGCTTGTGGAGCGGACCCGCCCGCCACGAGACTGTCTAACCCAAAACGGCACTAGCGTGGCGGGATGGGGCCGTTTGCGGGCCCGTGCTTGGGGCGGACCGCCGCCGAAAGAGCGGCATCGCGGCCAGGCCGACGAGCGATATTCCCAGAATGCCGAAGGTCTGGCAGGGCACGGCCGACGAGTCGACCGGGTCCTGGCCGAGGCATGCGCTGACGCTCGGGTCGACCAGGGCGGGGATGACCTCGCGCCGGCCTTGCGGGGCGGGCACGCTTCCGATGCCGATTTTCAGCTCGTAGTCGCCGGCGGCGTCGGCCTGATCCAGGGGCGGCGTGCTGGTGACCTTGATGTAGTACCGCCCGGGCGCGGCAAGCTGGAACGTCAGGTACGGATCCTCGGTGCTGACGCTGCCCTCGTCCAGTTCCTCGGCGTCGTCGTTTTCGGCCAGCAATCGCCCTGCACCGTCGCACAGTTCCAGCCGGAGATCGACCCATGATGGGGCGAGCTCCCACGCGCCCATATCGACGTCGAAGACCCACGTTGCCCCGGCCGTCTCGTCCGTCACGTCGAAGACGTACACATCGACGTCGCGAATGGGCTCGCCGCTAGCGTCCTCGAGCACGGTGATCGAGCCCAGGATGATCGAGTTCGGCTCGACGTGCTGCGCTCGCCAGAAGGTGTTGTTGTCGTGGCGGTCGGGCGGGTTCTTCTCGTATTCCTCATAGACGTTGGCGAACCGCAGCGGCGAGGTCTCCAGAAACAGCCGCTTGGCCTCGGCGAGGATCTCGTCGGCGCCCTCCGGGTTGAGATAGCGCAGCGCGAACGCGACGAAGGCCCGGTCTTCCGGCGGGATGTCGACGTAGTGCGCGTACGACTCGACCGCCTCCTTCATGATCGAGTCCACCTCGGTCCGCAGCAGCGGCCTGCGCCGTTCGACGTTCTCGCCGCCGAGGAAATCGCTGGGCTGGAGGCACGTCGGGTCGATCCGAACCGTGTCGAGCGCGAGGAAGTTGTAGCTCGTGTGGGCTTGAAACGACGCCGACGGGTGCGACAATCCGAACACGTGCCCGATTTCATGTAGGGCCACGGAGTAGATGTCGATGCCATCGGCCTGGACGAACTGCGTGTAGGGATGCGCCAGCGGGCGGTCGATCACGACCGGCTTGTCCGAGAAGTCCGCGAACGGCTCCGTGTTGTCGAAGACGATCGGGATCGGCGAATAGAACAACCCGAAGATGTTGAACGAGTGCGCCCCGGCCACCGAGTCCGTACTCCACTGACTCGGGATGAGCCGTTCGTAGTCGAAGGTGATGACGCCGAGCTCGCCGGATCGCGACTTCGGCAGCCGAACGAGTTGCAGGTTCAGCGGCGCGAGCACCTTGGCCCACGTGTCGAACGCGCGGGCGACGGCCTCCTCGAGCCGCCGGATCTCCTCGTCGCTGTAGTCCTGCGTGGGCGAGGCGCGCAGCCCGTCCAGGTTCACCACGTACGTGAGCGTGCCGTCATTGGATCGGAACGGCGCCAGCGGCGGGTAGTCCTCCGGGCGGTCGGCGTGCAGGTGCCCGAGCGCCCACACCGACGCCGGCAGAGACAACGACAGCACGACTGCCAATCGGCAGCGGTTCAAGCTCATGAGCATCCGTGCCCCCTCCATGGCCCGCGGGGACAAAGTCGTGAGTGGAAGGTCGTGTCGGTCGCGCTGGTATGATCGTACGAGACCGCCCGGAATGTTTCAATGACGCGGCCGAGGGCTCAGCCGTCCTCGCGCCGGATCTCGATCCGATCTAGATACAAGTTGCGGTCCTCCGGCGGGATGCAGCGATCGTTGACGAAGCGCAGCTCAAGACATCCGCTACGGCGGTCGAGGGTCAGCGGGAGGTCGTACATCCTGGCCGACCTTGATTGCACGCTGATGCGCCCGATCTCCTTGCCGTCGACGATCGCGATCACCAAGGGCCACTGCCCGCCGGCGGGCGTCCCCGAGGCCTTGATGCTCAGGACATATCGGCCCGCTACCTCGCACTCGATCGGCGCGCGGACCCAGCCGTCCGTCGCCATCACCAGGACGTCCCCGGCGGGTCGGTTGTGGGGGGTTTGCTCGTGTTCGAGCCCCTCGGCCTCGACGCCGGCGACCGGGGTGCTTCCCGCTCGGGCGCCCAGCCGCGTCAGGATGTCCCGTGCCAAGCCCGCGGCTCGATCGGTGTTCCTCGAATCGGGCTGGTCCCATCGGATCGTGTCGACGACGAGGCGGCCCTGGCCGATCGGGATGGAGACGATCGCCGCGGGCCTCGCGTAGGCCTCAAAGCCCGGCGGCTCCGGGCAGGCCGGCTGGACGTACAGCCGGTCGATCCACACGTTCCGATCCTCGGTCGCGGTCTGCTCGTCGTTCAGGAAGGTGACCTCGACGCGCTGTCGTCCTGGTGGCACGGCCGTCGTGCGGACGTAGATCCGCGGTTGGCCGGTCTTCACGTGGATCTGTCCGACGAGCCGCTCGCCAACGCGAATCGCCACGCAAGGCCACGCTCCGCTTGCCGGCCACCCCTTGGCGCGAATGCCGATGATGGCCCTGCCTGCCTGGCCGAAATCGACGTCGCCGACGACACTTCCGTGGGTGCAAAGGATCAGCCCGCCGTCCAGAGGTCGGTTGTAGGGAGAGCCAACGGCGCGAAGGGCCTCGGGCAGGATCACGCGAGCCTTCGCCTCGTCGAGCGGCTCGGAAACGCCGACCTCATACTCGATGATCGACGGGTCCTCCGGCGTCCGGTACCAGCCGGCGCACTTCGAAGGGTGCTCGCCCAACCAGTACAAATCGGCTTGAGCCAAGCCATCGAGGCACGAGCCCTCACGATTGAGCCGCACGGGTCCCGAGGCCTCCAGCAGGCCGTAGGGGCGGTCGAGCCGCCTCATCACCGCCGCAAACGGCGCCGGTTCCGGGCGATGCCACCACACCAGCCCGCCTTGATTGGCCAGCCGATCCAACAGTGGCAAAACGGCTTCGGCGGAGCAGCTCGGCGAGATGAGCACGGCCTTGGCGCTTGCGAGCGGCTCGGACGACGCTTGGCCGGCGACGTCGAACCGGAGCCCGGTCCGACGGAGGCCCGCTACGAAGTCCTCGTGCCCGGTGGCCGGCGTCATGACGACGGGCAGGGGGGTAGGCTGCCACGCTTCCATGTAGGTCAGCGCATTGGCCAGGATCACGCCTGCGGCGGGCTCTTCGCCCGGCGCGTCCAGCAGCTTCAACCCCGAGCAGACGACGAGCCCGTTGCCCACGTTGCACTCGGCCAGCGCGGCTAAATCGATCCCACCGGCACTGCCCGAGACCACGATCGACCGTCCTCCGCACGTCGACCGATCCACGTGGGCGTCGGCCACGATGTGGTCCGGCGCCCAGAACCGCAGATCCTCGCACCGAACGTCACGCAGCAGCGGATGCGATTCCCACAGAGGGAACGTCATCGTCGACCGTCGCGAGGCGAACCGATTCGAACCGACGCCGAGGTGCCCCTGGGGCTGTGCCAGCAGGAGCATTCGGCCCCCACGCTCGAGGAAGCGCTCAATGCCCTCTTCGGCCGGCTTTGGCGCGCGGATCCGCAGCGCCGGCTTGACTTGCTTGGCTTGGGCGTCGGCCAGCGCGCCGGGCGCCACGATCGCGAGTCGCACATCGTTCGGGACCTCGTCGAAAGACCCGAGACGACGCACCTGCAGACCGGCACGGGCCAGACGCACCGCCAAGGCTTCACTCCCGCCGACGAGGGCCAACCCTCCGCTCTTGACCGGGTCGAGCTTCAGCGGCGGGAAGACGCTGCACGGAATCGTCTCCACGAAATCCGGCGTATCGCTCAATCGGGCCTCAACGATGAGACGCGCCTCGGTTCGCCGCGTCACACTCGGCGTGGCGAACTCGAACGTCCGGACGGCAAGGTCCGCCGGTTTCATGTCGAGCGCGACCTCGCCGCCGCCGACCGTCTTGCCGTCGATCTCGAATCGCCACCTCACGCTAACGCGTCCGGAGCGGAGCGTGTCGTTCATGACGTGAAGCGTTCGCTTGATCTTCGCGCCGCCGTGGAAGCGGGTGTTGTACTCCCTGACGAACGCCGCCAGCGGGCGCATCGCCTCGGCCTGGGCCGCCGCCATGGGATCCTTGTCCACATCGAGGCTTCCCCCGGCACACGTCCACGGGCACATGCCCGATACGCGGTAGTAGCGATACGCGCGGGTCTGCATGCTCCAGGCCCGGCCGATGGCCAAGGCTCGATACCGATCGTAGTCGTCATACGCGCGGTCGCCGTACATCACGGAATATGTCGCCGGGGTCCGCGACGGGCACCACAGGTACTCGCCGATATAGAGCGGCTTGCGGCGATCCCACTGCCATAGGGCCTGGCCGTTCGAGAACCAGTGGATTGGCTTGATCGCCTCGTCCATCCAGTAGCACGTATCGGGATACAGATAGACGTTCGGCAGCTCGTGCGGGTAGTGGATGCCGACGACGTCGGCCGCGCCGTCGGGGTCGCCGTCCGACTCGAACATGACGGGTCGGGTCGGGTCCCAGGAGCGAATCTTGCCGGCGAGCTCGGCGAGCTTCCGCTTGGCATACGGCGTCGTGTCGCGGACGCGCGGGCCCCACATTTCGTTCTCAACGCTCCACGCGACCACGGACGGATTGCCGCCCATCCGACGGACCATTCCGCGGAGGTCGGCGGCGAAGTGATTCCAGAACCGCTCGTCCTGGACGCGGTACGTCTCGTCGTCGTTCCAGACCGGGCCCTCGGGGATCATCAGCATGCCGACCTCGTCGGCCGCGTCGTACCACAACTGACGCCAGGGCTGCGTGTGGGTCCGGAAGCAATTGACGTTGATGGCCTTGAGCTTCCGCAGGCGGTCGGCCGCCTCGGCCACGGTGTGGGCCGGCAGCGGCCACATCGAGCTGGCCCGGCAGATCACGCGATCGCCGTTGAGATGGAACCACTGCCCCTGGCACCAGAACTCGCGGAAGCCGAATCGCCGCGTGAGCCGATCCGCGACCCGCGCCTCGTCCCGCAGCTCGAGCTCCAGGTGGTAGAGGTTCGGCGTCTCGAATGACCACAGCTTGGGCGACGACCACGGGACCGTCTGCGTGGCCGTTGCCGTTTGCCCGGGCGGGATCTTCAGCGACTTGTCCGGCAGCCTGACGCTCCCGTCCTCGACGACGCGACCGGCGAGCGTCACCTTGGCCTCAGCGCGGCCGTCGTTGGCCACTTCGGCCAGAATCGTCAGTTCACGGCGGCGCACCGAAGTGCGAATGGTCACGTCGCGCACGTGGACTGGCGCGACGGCCAGCAGTTCGACGTCCGCCCAGATGCCGTATTCCCCGTAGCGCCCGCCGATCGGCGACAGGACACGATCCTTCGGCATGTCTCGGACGTTCTCCCAACCGGCGTGCTTATCGATCTTCATCGGCTCGATGAACGTGCCCTGCCAATCGCGGACGCTGACCAGCAACTCGTTGGATTGGCCGGGTCGCACCGCGTCGGTGACGTCGAACGCGCAGGGGGTGAACCCCTCGAAGCAGCGCCCGACGAGCTTGCCGTTGAGGTAGTGAGCGCTGTTCCACCTCAGGCCGTCGTATCGGACCCACAGGCGCCGGCCGCGCCATTCTTCAGGGACATCGATCCGCCTGCGGAGCCAACGCCCCTGGCCCTCGGCGCCGCGGAAGACGCCGGGCACCGTGGTCGGTTGCCACCGCGCGCCGGTGGGCGGTTTGTCGGGGCGAGTTCCCTCGGCGGTCTGCCACTCGCCGTTGAGCGACACCGTCGTCCGTAGTGAATCCCCCGCCGAAGCGACGGGTGGAAGAAACGCCGCCATCAACATGAGCGTCGTAGGGGTCATTGGGCCTCTCCGCCGGTCTCGTTCGAATGAATGGTCAACGATTGGAGACGCGGCCCGTGCTATTCCTCGATCCGCAGCAGGACCGTGTCGTGCTTGCCGGCGTCGATCGTGAATTCCGCTACTCCGTTGCACACGAGCCGGCCCGAGAACGCCTCCCACACGCGCGCCGGTCGTCGGAGTCGGACCTTCCGCTTGCCGGACTGATTGAACGCGATGCCGATCAGGCTCTCGGTGGCGTAGACCACGTCCGGCGTATCGATGTACAGGTGAACGCGGGCCCTTTCCGCCAACTTGCGGAATAGTGGCTGGGAGTGGACCGGAACGGCCGAGTAGACGCTCGTCCACGTCTTTGTCGCGCGCAGCCCGACGATGCCGCGTCCACGGGCGTCCCGAGCGAGGATCTCGGCCTTGGCGTCGTCGATGGAGAATGACGGGCCCGCCGCGACCTCGATCCCGACCGATCGGCCGGACAGGTCTCGACCCAGCGAGCTGCCCATGACGAACCGCCCCGCCATCTCCTCGCGCTGATCCGAGACCGCGATTTGCATCCCTGTCAGCTCGCTGACGGCCTTCGGGTCGATGCGTCCGTCACGGTAGAGCCCAGCCGCCCAGAAGAACATCAGCACGCGACCGTCGCACTTGAGGGCGTCGATGGCCTTGCGCTCCTCCGCCGACGGGGCGAAGACGTTCAGGAACACAACCATCTTGTGCCGCGGCGCTTTTGGCAGATCGCTCAGGAGGTAGTAGCTCAGCGGCGCCCCGGTCCTGGCCAGATGCGGCAAGACCTGGAGCATCAGCGGCGAGCTCAACGGGTTCCCGGGCCGGAGGTACGCCAGGCTCTTGTCGTCGACGACGACGGCGATCTCCGCGACCGGGCCGCGAGGACGTCGCAGCGTCTTGTCGGCGATTCGCCTTTGACGAGCGATCTGCTCCATCATCTGGGAGTCGTCGAACCAGCCGCCGCCCATGTCGAACCACCACTGGCCGCAGCCTTGGCCCAGGACGCTGGCCAGCTCGCGCTGCTCCTGCTCGAGCGTCTCGACGTACGTGTCCGTCCGGCCCCAGTCGCCGGCCTTGCCGGACGTCAGCCACGTCCGGATGTCGTTCTCGTCGATCCACAGCTTGCCGTGCAGCTTGACGCTGTCCGTCAGTGACATGAAGTGGCTATACCCCGTCCCGGGCGCGCGAAACGCGTACGACGTGGGCGACGTGATGAAGTCGACATCGCTGTTCTCGAGTACCTTGCCCAGGGCCAGGTGCCCGGCGTTCTGCTGGCGTTGGCCCATGAGCTGGAGGACGTAGCCGTAGAACACGCCCACGAGCTTCTTGCGCCGCGTGGCCTCCTTGACCACCTTGGCGAAGTAGGCGATCGTCTCGGCCACGAGGTCCGAGCTGTAGAGCGTGTAGTCGATCACGTCCTGTTCGCGCGCCGGATCGCGGAGCATCCCGTAGAGCGTTCGGGTCCGGACCGAGGTCGGCGGGATCGTCGCCGTCGGCAACGTCACCGTCTTGTTGTTCCAGGCTTGTCGGAGGGCTTCGTCGTTGGCGTACCGCTTGGTGAGCCAGGCTCGAAAGGCCGCGACGTTCACGGGCGAGTAGTCCACCCACTGGTTCTCGTTCGCCCCCCACATCATCCACTCCTCGGTCGTGCCCGAGGCGAGGTGATAGCCGATCACGCGGTCGGCGTAGGGGGATTTCTCGACGTGCTCGATGTATCGTCGAATCGCCTGGGCGGTATCCTCGCGCCAGGCCTTGGACGCCCAGGAGGGCGCCCGCTTCTTTCCGTCGCGAGCGAAGGGCCGGGGCTTGCCGTCGCCCGGATCGAACGTCACCAGGTCGTCCGGGTGCTGGGCGTCCCACCAGTCCGGGCTGAAGAGGTAGAGGCGCGGGAAGAAATATCCATCGGGCACGGCGTCGAGGACCATCCTCGCCCGTTCGTCCAGATTGCCGTAGTCGAACCGGTCCGGCGCGACCCACGTTGTCGGCGAGAGCCCGTATTCCGAGGCGGTCGGCGTCGAGCTGAACGAGAACAGCCTCACCCCCGCCCGGCCGAACTGCCCGAAGTACAGTGGATTCGGGTGATACGTCATGTAGACCATGCACGAGTTGGGATTGCCGTTGATCTGCAGCGTTGGTACGCCGTCGAAGGCTCGCACCTCCGCGACCGTGTCGTCGGCCTTGGCGTGCCGGGACTCGATTTCCATCGTCGCCGATGCCGGCGGTCCGTCGGGCTTGCCCAGGACCGGCATGTCGCCCAGGCTCAGCGTCACGTCGTATCGCCCTCCCGGCATATACGGCTCGAGCGCCACGTTCACTGTCCGGCCGCTGGTGAGCATCCCCAGCTTCCGCCGTATGACCTGCCGGCCCTCATGCGACACGTCCATCCACCACGGCGCCGCCTGCGGCGGTCCGCCGAACCACACCGTCAGCGGCAGCGCCTTGTCCGCCGGGACCTTCTTCGGCACGTCCACCCGCAGGCCGGGAACGACGACGACGTCTTGGACCGCGCTGACCTGCTCGACCCAAAGCTCGTATTGCCAGCCGGCCCTGAGGTCGAAGGCGATCAGGGCGAGTGCTCGCGTGGGCAGGTCGAGCAGTCCGTCGGGATCCTTGCTCCATCCGGCGACGTGGAAGTCGGAGCGCGTCCACTCGAGGTCCCGCCAGCCGGAGCCCTCAAGGGTCGTGGGCTCGACCGTCCACTCGGCCCCGTCGGCGTCGATGAGCTTCACGGCGAACCGAAGGGTCGGCCCCGTGTTGTTCACCCGAAGACGCAGGGCGCGGAAGTTCAACTCGATGGGTTTCCGGAAGAATGCGTCGCCGAAGCTCTCCGAGCGCGTCGCGAATCGCCAGCGAAGGGCCATCTTCCCCTCGGGGTCGGGCAGGCGGTGCAGCTCGTAGAGGGAGAACTCGCGCTGCAGGCGCGCCTCGTCGCGACCGCTGCTCCAGCTCGCCACCGGATCGGCCCGATAGAGCGACTGAACGCGCTGCACCGGCGACAGTCTCACCGGCTCACCGCAACCGACGATCGTCGCGGTCAGAACGGCGCAAACGGCATAGGACCGCAATGAATGGCTCCTTCGCTCGGCGATGGGCACAGTCTGGTAGTATACACGCCGCCTGGGACCTCATACACACGAGTCGCTCCCGCGACCCCAGAGGACCGCGCCGTTCAGCGTCAGCGTGAGGATCAATCGCCCTTCGGGGCTGTTCATGATGGGCTGGATCATTGTGGCGTGGCCGGCCCCGAATCAGCCTGGGGCATGTTCGCCTCCCTCCGGATATCTTGCTCGCGGGGCGCAGTAGCGCGCCCTCGCCGTGAACGCTCCTCCCGATGAATCGCGCGCGGCCGGCACCGCGTGTTCGGTGTCGCGCCGACTGCTAAGCTGCCTGCAAGGATATTTGGACAGCTAGCGAACCTTGGGTGGTGCACCTCTTGAGAGGTGGCCGGCGCGAATTGGATAGGAGATTCGCGTCCCCCACGGCTGAAGCCATGGGCCACCCACACAGAGGTTCCTTCTGACGCATTGTTCAGTCTTTCATGAAAGCAGCTTATTCAATCCCCTGCGTGGCCAGCCAGCGTTCGGCGTCGATGGCTGCTTTGCACCCCATGCCCGCGGCCGTGACCGCTTGACGATAGACGCTGTCGGCCACGTCGCCCGCGGCGAAGACGCCCTCGACGCTCGTGGTCGTCCGTCCGGGATCGGTTAGCTTCACGTAGCCCTTCTCGTCGAGGTCGAGCTGACCCTTGAAGACCTGCGTCGTGGGCGTGTGTCCGATCGCCATGAACAGCCCGCCCACGGGCATGTCGCGGACCTGGCCGCTCTTGACGTTCTTCAGCCGAAGGGCCTCGATTCGCGTATCGCCCACTACGTCGACGACGATCGAGTCCCAGACGACCTCGATCTTCTTGTTCTCCAGGGCGCGCTGCCGCATCACCTTGCTCGCGCGCAGCTCGTCGCGGCGGTGGATGATGTAGACCTTCGAGGCGTACTTCGTCAGATAGGTGGCCTCCTCGATGGCCGAGTCGCCGCCGCCCACCACGGCGACCTCCTTGTCGCGAAACGCCGGCAACGCCCCGTCGCAGATGGCACACGCGCTGACGCCCCCGCCCGATTGGGCGAGGCGCTGCTCGTTCTCCAGACCCAGCCAGTTCGCCCTGGCCCCCGTCGCGGCAATCACCGCGTGGGACTCGATCAGCTCGTCCTTGCTGTCCCACAGCTTGAAGGGCCTGCTCGAGAAGTCGACCCGAGCGATGTCCCGTGTGACGATCCGGACGTCGAACCGCTTGGCCTGCTCGCGGAATTGCATCATCATCTCCGGACCCTCGATGCCCTTGGGGAAGCCCGGGTAGTTCTCCACCTCGGTGGTGAACATCAACTGCCCGCCCGGGATCTCGTTCAGCGCCCCGACCCGCTTGGGCTGGCCCTCGTACACGACCGGGTTCAGATTCGCCCGCGCCGCGTAGATCGCCGCCGTCCATCCCGCCGGACCCGAACCGATGATCGTCACTCTCTCTACGCCGTCAGCCATCACAAGTCGTCCTCACGAATCGGCACAACACGAACGGTCGCTCGTCGAATCAGAAACGAATGATACATTATGGATGCCGCAACGCCGCTCGTCCATGATCGAATTCCTGCTGGACAAGGCAGCCAAGCCAGGGCGGTCCGCGCCGTCCGAAGAGCTCGGCCTCCTCGGGAAGGGGCAGGCCGATCGGTCCAGCGTCGTCGACGGGGCCGCCAGTAGCGGCGACTCATGCCTGGCAAGGATCGGTCAGCGCGTCAGGCAGCCACAGATTCGTGGCCGCCTGCCCCACGCCGATGACCAGTTCCGGCGGGTGCGGCTCGGGCACCTGGGCCACGACGGTCAGCACGTGCTCTCCGGGCGGCAGGTCGACCGTCCCTCGGGTGCCCGGCGCCGCCCGATGATACGACGGCATCATCAGCCCAGGCTCCGTCCGCTGGAGGACCTGCTTTCCGTCCACCCACGCCCGGGCCTTGCCCCACGTGGACGCCATCACGTGGACCTCGCCCGACCGGCCCAGCCGCATCGCGCACCGGATGGCCAGCCCCCCGCGCAATCGCTTGTCCGTGATCCAGTGTCCGGGCAGCGTCACCTGCTCGGCGGTCGCGGGTGGGGTCGGCTCGGCCGTCGCGTCAAACGACTCTTGCCAGATTGTCGCGGGAATCCGCGTGAGAGCGCCCGCCATCGTCGGGCACAGACGCGGCAGCACGTCCGGCAGCCCCACGGATTCGGCCGGCGGGTCGATCCGCCCGGCCAGGTCCAGCACCAGATCCGTGAAGTCGTCGATCGTCTTTGGCGGATCGAGCCCGACGATGCCGGGCGACAGGATCAGCGCCCTGCCGATCGGCTCGGCCCACCGATCTGGAATGCACGCCGGATCGATGATGCCGAGCAGCGCCCCCAGCGTCGCGCCGGTGCAGTCGGTGTCTTTTCCGCAATTCACGGCGATGCAGAGCGATTTGCCGAAATCCCCCTGACCCGCCAGCCAGCCCAGCACCGTGAAGGCCAGGTTCTGCGCCACGTCCGTGAAGTTCGGGTGGCCGTAGCTCGTCTGGATATGCTCGCGAACCGCACGCCAATCCCCGGAGAGGGCCCATCGCGCCCGTGTGTCCTGTATCGCCCGGCGGACTCGCGACCTTGGCGGCAGAAACGTCAATGCCTCGTCGAGCAGCGCCTCCGGATTCGACTTGACGAACGCCAGCGACTGCAGGGCCGCGTGGAAGACCTCGGCCCAGACGCCCTCGCCCGCGTGATCGACGCACGCGTCCTCATAGGCGTAGGCGGCGGCCAGGTCCGCGCGACCCGGTGCCAGACACGCCCACAACTCCGACCGGATCGCCGCGCCCATGCACTCGGCGAACCAGTTGTCGTATTGCCCGCTGAGCGGCGGGGCGATCGCGTTGGCCAGGTTCCGAAGCCCCGCCCCGTATTCGTCCCACGGAAACGTCACGTGCTGTTGCCAGGCGCGCGCCAGCAGATTCCGATCGACCCGAGGCCGATCTTCTCCCGCAAGCGCCATCGCCCAGACCACCTGGAGGTCCAGATCGTCGTTGGGAATCGCCTCCTCGGGCACGGGATCGTAGAACGTCAGGTCCAGTGGCCCATCCTTACCCTCGTGCGGTTGGCCCAGCGTTCCCCCGATCGCCTTGCCCAGCCAGCAGGCGAGCGTCTTGTCTCGATTCACGATTCGCCTCCAAGCGCGACAACACACCCTCTGTTCCCCGGCCGCGATGCCGCCGAGATGGCTGGTATGTTGTTTGGTTTTGGCCAAGTTGGCAAGGGGGGGCGATTGGGGCCGCACCGTGCGGGCCGAACGGCGTTGGGGGGGTGTCGCGCGTCAGGCGAGCGTCCTCATCCGGAGATTGCATCGACCGCGAGAATAGCCGAGCGGTCCGAGGTCCTCTTGCAGCTCGTTCGACCGCGCACGAAAGAGCCGTCTGACGGGCGGCGTCAGACGGCTCGATGCATCTTTGGGCCGGGGGCCTAGCTTGCGGGCTGGATCGCGCTGACGGGGCACTCGTCCACGCACGTCGCGCAATCGGTGCACTTCTGGGCGTCGATGGTGTAGACCTCATCACCTTCGCTGATGGCGCCTTCGGGACAGACGTCCGCACACGTCCCGCACGTGATGCATTCATCCGTGATTGTGTGAGCCATTACTTCTCCTATGACATCAAAAAGGGGACTTCTCGCCTTTGCTTGGCCGACCAAGCAACTCTATCACGAAACATAGCGATCCGCCGAGTCCGAGGCAAGCGGACCGACGGCGGAATCCACGTCCATATGGGCCTATCGGCAAACCGTCAAGGCGAGCTTTAGGTAGGGGCCTGTTCCGCGGATTCGCTACGCTCTGCGTCGAGGCCGTCCTGCCCCGACCCCTCCGCCGTGTTCACTTCATCCGCCTCCTGGCCCGCGGAGGATTCCCCGCCCTCGGCAGACTGGGGCTCCGGCGGCGCGATCCCTCTCATCTCGTTGACCTGCTTGGCAAAGCCGCCCATCGTCGCGCTCGTCGGCCAACTCAGCACCAGGAGCACCAGCGGCAGAATCAGCAGCAGCAGGTCCAACTTCTTGCCCACGGCTAGTACCAGCAGCAGCCCCAGAAACGCCGCCGTCCCGAAGACCATTGCCACCAGCGTTTTGGCCGCGACGAAGTCCTCGGCCACCAGGTCGTCCGTGGCCGGGGTCTGGCCTAACGCCTCCCCTCGCTTGGACATGAGACGCCGGGTGACCAGGCCGGAGATCACCATCCCCACGATCAGGACAACGCCCTCTCCGATCCTGAAGAGATACACCTTCTCCTCGGGAATGATGCGGTCGAGCTGCCACCCCGCCCGACCCGACATGAACCAAAACGCCCCCAACAGCAGCAGCGCGAACATGTACGTGTTTCGGGCCCGCGCTAGCGCCGTCGAGACGATCTGATAACTCGTCCGTGGCTCCGTCATGAATAACCGTCCTTACGCTTCAGCTTGATGATGAGCTCAATCTCGCCAACGTCTCTACCCACTTCCCGGGCGATTTCCAGGGCCGTCTTCCCCTCGCCGGCCAGGGCAATGACCCGACGCTCGACGGCGCCCTGCTGCGAGTCCCCTGCCTCCGCCGACGCGGGGTCGGCTCCGGCGGTCTCGGGCTCGCCCCGACCCGCTGCCTCATCGACCGGCTCGGCGATCTCCCCGTCGGGCGCTTCCTCAGTCTCCGCCCCACGCCCGTCTGGCTCGCCGTCCTCGGTCACGCAGCCCAATCGCTTCAACTCGGCGATCCGCGCGTCGGCGTCCGTGATCGCCTTCTCCAGCTTGGCGAACCGCGTATCGACCTGAGCGCTGAGCTCGCGGGCGAGCTGCTCGAGCTGCATCATCAGCTCCTGAAGATCGTCCCGCACCTCGTTCTGCTCGCGAAGCTTGGCAAGCTGCTCCCGGGCGTACGCGCGCGGCGAAGCGCCCCGGTTCATCGACCGGCGCCGCGCGCTGATGACGGCCAGCATCACCATAATGACGACCGCCACCAGCACCAGCAGGTCCGGGAACTTCGAGCTCGTTGCCGCCGCAAGCTCCATCGCTCGACACCTTCGACCCGAGGCCCCAGCCCCGAGCATCTAGCCCTGCCCCTCCCAAACCCGCCTCGCTTCGTCCATCACGGTCCGCAACGGGGCGTTGTGGTCGAGTGCCGCGGCGCGACAGTCGTCATACTCGGGCGAGGCCGTGACCGTCTTCCCGCCGCGCCGACCCACCTTAATCCGAATCGGACCAAACCGAGTCTGTACCGTCACGTGCTCGCGCTCGAGCTTGCGCCGCTCGGCACGAAGCACACGAACCCCGAACGTCGGCGTCTCGGCGAAGAGCACCTCCTCGAGATCCTCGACCGTCTCCGGCTTGCACAACACCGTTACTTTCACCGCCGGTCGGTTCTTCTTCATCACGATCGGCGTGCAGTAGGCGTCCAGCGCGCCCGCCGAAAGCAGACGCTCGCAGGCGTGCCCGATCGTCTCGGCCGTCGCGTCGTCGATGTTCGCCTCCAGCACCGCGACTTGGTCGCTCTCGGTTGAGGCGTCCACCTCTCGGCCCAGCATCACGCGGAGCACGTTCGGACGGGTTCGACCGTCTCGGTGACCCGCCCCGAAGCCGACCGACTCCAGCGTCATCGACGGCACCGGGCCGAACTGCTCCGCGAGCGTCGTCAGGATCGCCGCGCCCGTCGGCGTCGTCAGCTCGAACTGCTCCGGCGAGGCGGCGATGGGCACGTTCTCGAGCAGGATCGCCGTCGCCGGCGCCGGCACCGGCATCTCCCCGTGGTCGCAGTGGATCACCCCGCTGCCGACCGGGATCGCCGAGGACACCACCCGCTCGACGCCCAGCGCGTCCAGCCCGATCGCGGCGCCCACCACATCGACGATCGCGTCGATCGCGCCGACCTCGTGGAAATGGACCTTCTCCACCGTCGTTCCGTGGGCGCGCGCCTCGGCCTCGGCCAGGCGTTGAAACACGGCCAGGGCTCGGTCCTTGACCGAGGGGGCCAAGTCGGCCGGCTCGATGATCTTGCGGATGTGCGACAGGTGTCGATGCGGCTGATGGGCCTGCGGGTCCAGATCAACCGTGAACTGCGTCGCCGAGAACCCCTGCTTGCTCACCTTTTCGGCATGGAGGGTGTACCCGCCCACGCCCAACCCCGCCAGCGCATCCCGCAACGTGGCAAACGACAGCCCCGCGTCGATCATCGCGCCCAGGATCATGTCCCCGCTTGCGCCGTTGAAACAGTCGAAGTAGGCAACTCGCATCGTACGCTCTCTAATGGCCTGGTTGTTCCCCATGAGTCTATGCCATCCGCCCCCACCTGAACAGACCCCCGGCACCCCTTAGCTCGGGCTTGGTCCCGCCGCGTTCGGCGGGAAGCCCGCGAGCAATCCCCACAGTGGCGAAACCCATTCTGATACGGTAATCTCCCTCCCGCGGCCAGACAGAACTCGGAGGACAACCGCCATGTGCACGGTCGATGCCGCCGCCGCGATCCTTGACGAGGTCGGTACGCGAATCGTCGACGTCCACACGCACATCTGGGGCGAGGGCTCCGACGCCGATTCCGAGCAACTCGTCGACATGATGGACCGCTTCAACCTGGCCTGGATCGGAGTCTCTTCCCTTACCGGCGGCGAGCAGCCCAAGCCGGACGAGGTTCGCGCCGCAAACAAGGCCGTCGCCAGGTTCCACCGCCGCGAGCCCGACCGCGTCGTCGGCTTCACCTACCTCAACCCGCGCCACGGCCCCGACGCCCTCGACGAGCTGCAGCGCTGCGTGGGCGAACACGGGTTCGGCTTCATCAAGCTCTGGGTCTCCGCCAAGGCCGACGACCCCTGCGTCTTCCCCGTCATCGAGCGCGCGATCGATCTCGGCATCACCGTGCTCCAGCACTCCTTCTGCAAGGCCACCGGCCTGCTCGAGAACGAGAGCGATCCCGTCAACGTCGCCAACCTCGCCCGGCGCTATCCGGAGGCCAGGATCATCATGGCGCACATGGGCGCGGACTTCACCTTCGGCTGCGACGCCATCCGCGACTTTCCCAACGTCTGGGCCGACATGTGCGGCAGCTACTGCGAGACCGGGATGATCGATTACGCGCTCCGCACGATCGGCCCCGAGCGGATCCTCTTCGGCACCGACGCCCCGGGCGCCTCGTTCCTCAATAACCTTTACAAGGTGCTCGACACGCCGCTGACGCCCGAACAGAAGCGCCTGATCTTCCACGACAACGCGGAGGCCCTCAAACCATGCAAGCGGTGATCGACGTGGCCGGGTTCCTGGGCGACTGGCCGTTCCGGCGGATACCCCGCTCCTCTCGGGAGCACCTCCATACGCTCGCGGGCGAGTGCGGCCTGGAGCGCGTCGTCGTCAGCAGCTTCGAGAACCTGTTCTGGGAGAACGCCGCCGACGCCGCCCTGGCCACGGCCGAGTCCACCGCGCGCGACAAGCTGCTGGTCCACTTCCCCATGGCCAACGCCGCGTTTCCGAGCGTCGTTGACAACCTGATGCGCCTGCACGACGAGCACCCGTTCGCCGGCGTGCGGCTCCTGAGCAACTACCATGGCTACTCGCTCGACGGCGCGTGCGTGGACGACCTGCTGGCCTGGACCCAGGCCGAGCGCCTGACCGTCCAGGTTTTCCGACGAATCGTCGACGAGCGCCTGCACTACATTCTCAAGGTGCCCCACGTTGAGGAGGACGAGCTCGTACGGCTGGCCGAGCGTCATCCCGAGCAGCGGTTCATCTACTCGGGGCTGGGGTACGGCGAGATCGTTTCGGTCGCCGAGGCCACGGGCTGCCCCAAGCACGTCTGGTTCGACACCTCGCGCTGCCGCGGCCCCGAGCGCTGGCCCCAGAAGCTCGTCGAGAAGGTGCCGCCCGATCGGATCGTCTTCGGCTCGCTTTGGCCGCTGCAGGTCATCCGCAGCACCCTTCAGGAGCTCCGCTTCGCGCCCCTGGACGAGACCACCCGGGCGATGATCCTGCACGACAACGCCGCCGCCCTGATTGGCCGGTAGCGCATGCCGCCGGGCGTTCCGTCGCGCGGGACCGACGAATCCCTCGTGCTAGAATCATCGCAAAGAGAAGGTTTTGCCCTTTCGACGGACCCCGGAGCACCGGAACCATGAACGCGACAGCACTACCTTCCGTGATCCTCGTCTTATCGGTCGCCGGCGTCCCGAAGCCGGCAGCGACCAACACCTCATCCCGCCAGATGATCTGCCGCCCGTACGACCAATGGTGCGTCCGCAAATGGACGGCTGGCGAGGGGCTGCCTCCCGGCAAGATCATACACATCGACCTCGACGAGAAAGGCCGCATCTGGTGCCAAACCCAACAAACCGCCGTCCGCCTCGACGGCAACGCCTGGCATCACCTCGACCGCGTCCCCCTCCTCACCCCGCCCGCGCTTCCGACGAACCTGCCAGGAACACTGCCCTGGCAGCCGCCGGCCTGTGTCGCCAAGTCCCCGAAAGGCCGGCTGTGGGTGGGCACCGCTCGCGGTCTTTGCCTGTGGGACGCCCACCGCTGGCGCGCCTTCCACGGCAAGCGCTGGCTGCCGGACGACCACGTCAATGCCGTCACCGTTGCCGCCGACGGTTCCGCCTGGGTCGCCACCGACGCCGGCGTCGCCCACGTCTACACCCAACGCATGACGCTCGCCGACAAGGCCGATCACTTCCTCAAGATCCTCCGCGCCCGACACGTCCGGCGTGGTCTCGTCGGCAAGATCGTCTTCGAGCAACCGGGACACCTCGACAAGTACCACCAGCCCTCCGACGACAACGACGGCCTGTGGACGGCGCTCTACGTCGCCGCCGAGAGCTTCCGATACGCCGCCACCGGCGCCCCCGACGCCAAGGCCAACGCCACCGAGTCCGTGAGGGCCATGCTCTTGCTCGAGGAGGTCACCTCGTTGCCCGGATTCGTCGCGCGATCGTACGTGGCCCGTGGGCAGGGCCCCAAGCACGGCGGCATCTGGTACCCGAGCAAGGACGGCAAGTGGGACTGGAAAGGCGACACCAGCAGCGACGAGATCGACGGCCACTTCCTCGCCTACGCCATCTACCACGACCTCGTCGACGACGAAGAGACCCGACAACGCGTCGCCGACACCGCCCGACGCATCATGGACCGCATCATCGACGGCGGCTTCAAATACCACGGCCCGAACGGCCGGCGGACGCGCTGGGGCGTCTGGGCCCCGCACGAGCTGAACGAGACGCTCGAATGGCGGGGCGAGCGCGGCCTCAACTCCCTCAGCCTGCTGACCTATCTCGAGGTCACCCGCCACCTCACCGGCGACGAAAAGTACCGCCGCATCGCGTGCGAGCTCATCGACAAGCACCACTACGCCAAGAACACGGTCAACCAGAAGATCAACATCCCCGGCATCACCAACCACAGCGACGACGAGCTCGCCTTCGTCAACTACTACAACCTGCTCCGTCTCGAGAAAGACCCCGAGATTCGCAAGATCTACGTCGAGAGCATCACGCGGAGCTGGCGAATCGAGCGTCCCGAGCACAGCCCGCTGTTCAACTTCATCTACGGCAGCGCGGCCGCCGGGCCCTTCGACCTGCCCGTATCCGTCGAGTGGCTCCAAGACTTCCCGATGGACCTCGTCTACTGGGAGGTCGACAACCGCGGCCGGAAGGACGTCGAGGTGAATCCGATACGGGACCGCTTCAAGCAGCCGCAATCCAAGGCGGTCCTGCCCCCCTCGGAGCGCCCCCTCATGCGCTGGAACGGTAACCCCTACGCCCTCCGCGGCGGCTCGGCCGACGGACGAGTTGAAGACGACGGCACGATCTGGCTGCTACCTTACTGGATGGGGCGGCATCATGGTTTCATCGTGGAGAAGCGGTGAGGGCGGAGGTTCGGCAATCCCCTGGCCTACGGCGTGGGTTCGGCACCACCGGCCAGGGCGCGGTGGCGGCTGCGGACCTCGTCGGCGGTGAGGGCGCGGTCATAGAGTCTGACCTCGTCGAGCAAGCCCTTGAAATAGGCGGCGTGATTTCGGGCGTAGCTGCCCAGGCAAAGGGGAAACTCGTTCGCATGGACGGGGCCGGGGCGGTCCATGACGCCTCGCTCTTGGCCGTCCACGTAGATCCTCATGGTCTTGCCGTCGAACGTGCCCGCTAGGTGGACCCACCTGCCGGTCGGCAGCGGCGCATCGGCGCTGAGGTGGTGACTCCAGGAGGTCACGGGGACCTCGAAGCAGGGCTTGCCCTGCAGGAGGCCCAAACGGTAGCCCGCGGACGTTCCTCCGCTGAAGACGCGATTGACGAACCACTTGTTGTCCTGGCCGGGGGCGTCCGTCTTGACCCAGCACTCGATCGTCAGGGCGTCGCGGGGCGAGAGCTTGTGCCCACCGGCGATGAGGACGCAGCCGCCTTTGCAGACGAGGGCGCGGCCGTCGATGCCCTGGGCCCTGGTCGCGCCAAAGAGCTTTCCGCCGAGGCGGTTGCCGGAGTAGTCAAGCGCGACGGGGCCGTCGGGCTCTTCGTCAAAGGCCCACCACCCGATCAGGCCGGGCTCGGGGGCGCCGCGTTTGAGGACTCGTTTGGACCCGAGCTTCCGCAGCTCTTCCAGTCGCCGGGCCTGAGCCTTGTAGGCCGTGTCGTACGGGCCCATGCCGACGTCATCCGGAATCAGGTCGACGTGCGGCCCTGGAGCGTCGGAGAAGACGTCGCGGACGGCGTCGAGGTAGCCGAACCCGTACTGCCGGTACGGCGCGATGTAGTGGCCCTCGCCCCATTCGTTCCAGTTGTCCAGGAGGAGGAGCTTGCTCCCGAGCTGGTCCGGGGGCATCGCGGCGACGAAGTCCTTGGCCTGGCGCAGGAGCGTCTTGTAGTCGTCGGGGGGGATGGTCCAGATGCTGCCCTCGTCGGCCCAGCCGCTCCAACCCTGCGAGACGGTGACGACCTGGGGCATGATGCCGAGCGCCTGCGTCTTCTTGATGTTGTCCATCTGCGTTCGGATCGCCTGCTCGGGCGTGGGGTTGTTCGACACGTGCCAGCAGTAGGCGAAGGTGTAGTCCAGGCCGAGCTGTTTCATGAGCTTCAGGTGGTTGGCATCGAGGCCGCGATACTCTCCGAGGAGGTACAAGCCGGCGAAGCCGCTGTCCTTGCACGTCTGCCGCATCCGATCGAAGGCCTTGGCGACCTGCTCGACGCCGCCGAGGTCCTGGACGAGGAACTCGGGCCGATAGATGAACAGCAAGGGCTTGTTGTCGATCTTGAGATAGCTGGGGTGCTTGAAGTAGTTGTCCATCCAGAAGGGCAAGAGGTTGACCATGAGGTCCTTTTCGTCGGCGACGCCGGCTTGGCCCCGAGCCTGGTTCTCCCACATGATCGTGAACTTCATCTTGTCGGCGAACTTGGACTTGAAGAGGGCGTCGTGGATGGCGCTGCTGAACCGCGTCTTGACGGGCTCGCCCTGGCTGGCGCGATACCAGCAGTAGATGAAGAACGAGACGCCGTGCTCGACGGCCCACTTGGTCTCCCAATCGGAGACCTCCGGATTCTCCTGCGCGTAGAAGCCGAGCGCGGGGGTTCGCTCGGGGTGCTTGAGGAGTTGTGCCCACATCTCGGGCTTGTCGGCCTCCCAGAGCGGGCAGTGATGGGCGCCGATCAGGATGGGCGTCTTGACCGGCTTGGGCTCGGGGATGTACGGGAGCTTCCGCGCCTCGACGGGCGGGAGGAAGCGCATCGACAGCGAGGCTGTCGTCTGCGGCGCGTTTTTCCGGTCGACCCGCAGGACCAGGTCGTACGGGCCCGCCTTGTCCGCCTGGATTCGCCAGGAGACCGCGGCCTCCTCGGCGACGTCGAGCCGGACAGATCCGCCGGCCTGGGCGCCCACGATCCGCAGACCGTCGGGCAGCGTCAGGGCCGGCCTGACCTCGATCGGCTTGTCGCCCGCGTTCTCGATGGTGGCCGATACAGTCGTCGGCCTTTGGGCCCGGCTCAGCGGGTCGTCGGGCAGGAAGCGGTGAATCCGGACGGCGGCTTGCGCCGGCGTCGAGGCGGTTGGGTTCGCCTGGGCCGCAGCGCAGCAGGCGGTGCCGACACAGAGCGACATCAATGCATGGGTCGCGATCATGAGGACCTCGTCGGGTGCAAGCCGACCTACGGCTTGGCGGCTCGCCAACCCTCGCGGAGCTGCTTGGTCAGATCGGCGACGAGCTCGCGATGCTCTGGCTTGCCGGCGACGTTGACGTTCTCGTGCGGGTCGGCCTGGTGGTCGTAGAGCTCGACCGCCACGCGTTTCTTCTCGCGATCGCGGCTGACCCACTCGGTAAAGCGATAGCGGTCGGTCCTCATCGAGTAGCCCATGACCTTGCCCCTGGGGTACTGGCTAAAGGCCGCTTTCTTCCACGGGCGCTTGGGATCGGCCATGACGGGCACGACGCTCGTGCCTTCCAAGCCCTTGGGGATGTCCAACCCGCACAGCTCGCAGAGCGTCGGATAGATATCGACGAACTCGCCGAGGGCGTCGGTCTTGGCGCCGGGGTTCGGCTGGCCCGGGGCGCTGAAGATCATCGGCGCGCGGGCGGCGACCTCGAAGTTCGTGTGCTTGCACCAGAGCGCGTGCTCCCCGAGCTGCCACCCGTGGTCGCCCCACAGGACGATCACCGTCTTGTCCCGCAGCTTCAGACGATCGAGCTCCGCGAGCACGCGCCCGATCTGGGCGTCGACGTAGCTGGTCGCGGCGTAGTACGCCCGCCGCAGTTCCAGCGCCTTGGCCTCGGGCAAGGGCCCCTTCTTTGGGATGTCGAAGTACGCTCGCAGCTCGCCCCACGTCGTCAACGCCAGCGGGGGCACGTCCTTCGGCGGGAACGGATTCTCCGCCAGGCGAATGCCCTCGGCCGGGTACAGGTCGAAGTACCGCTTCGGCGCGACGAACGGCAGGTGCGGCTTGAGGAAGCCGACGGCCAGGAAGAACGGCTTGTCCTTGACCTGGCGCATCACCTCGATCGCGCGGTCCGCCGTCTTGCCGTCGGGCAGCGCGTTGTCGGCTACGTCCGGGTCCTCCCACGACGGGCCGCGGAGCTTTCCTCTCGGCTGCGAGAGCTTCAGGGCCGCCCCCGTCTTCGGATCCCGCTCGAGCACCTTGACCCGCAGGTCCTTGCCCTCGCGTTTCATCTTCTCGCGGGCCTTCTGCATCGCCGCCAGCGTCTCGGGTTTGGCGAAGCCCGGCCCCTCCGGTCGCCACGACTTGACGGACCACGACTCCGGATCGTCCAGGCCGCCGTGATAGATCTTGCTGAACGACTGCGTGTGATAGCCGTTCTGCTTGAAATACTGCGGCAGCGTCACGACGTTCGGCAGGTTCTTTCGGAAATGCGTCTGCAGGTCGTAGACCTTGGTCGTGTCCGGGCGGAGACCCGTCAGCAGGGACGTCCTCGACGGGCTGCACACCGCCTGCTGGCAGTACGCGCGGTTGAACGTGATGCCGCGACTGGCCAGCGAGTCGATGTGGGGGGTCTTGATGTGCCCGACGCCGTAGCAGCCCATCTCCGGTCGGAGATCGTCGACGGCGATGAAGAGGACGTTCAGCTTTCCCTCGGCCGCCGTGGCTGCTACGGGCAACAAGACCAGCACCGTCGTGGCAAGGCTTACCATCGCACGCATTGTTCATCCTCCTACTGGGGACGTGCACCGGCCGCGCGGCCAGCCGCTTATCTGATCTCAAGGGGGATCATACCTGATCCGACCGCTTTGACACCAACCTCCGGCAGGCTGAAACGACAAGGAGGATGCGGGGGCGGGTCTCCGTCAGCGGCCGTGCGGCGCTGCGGGTGGATAGATGGCGGGCGCCGCGTCGCTCAGCGATGGAGACCCGCCGGAAGGCAGAGGAAAATGATTGGTCACGGGCAGACGGATCTCGACGACTAGTCCACCCTCCGGGGCGTTGGTGGCGCTGATGGCGCCGCCGTGCATCCTCACGGCGCGATCCGCGATGGCCAGGCCCAGCCCGGTTCCCCCCGTCTCGCGATCGCGGGCGTCCGCGACGCGATAGAAGGGTCGGAAGATCTCGCCGAGCATGGCCTCCGGGACGCCCGCGCCGTGATCGCGGACCGAGATCACGGCTTCCGAGGCTCCGTTCCGCGCCTCCTGCCGGAGTGAGACCTCGACGTCCGTGGCCGCCGCCGTGTAGTGGACGGCGTTTCGCACGACGTTCTCCACGGCGCTCCGCAGGAGCTCCGGCGAGCCCGGCACGGCGCACGCATCGGCGATGCGAAGGCAGACGCGCCCGCCTCGACCGTTCGCCTCGAACCCCGCGTCCGCCGCGATGCCCTGCAGGAGCTCATCGAGGTCCACGGTCCCGTCGGCGATCCCGACCCCGCCTCCCTCCAGCCGCGAAAGGGTCAACAGTCCCGCGATGAGCTCCTCGAGTCGGCCTGCTTCACGCTCGATCCGATCGATGGCGGCGGCCGTTTCCGGGTCGGAGGACTCGCCCACCAGTCCGAGGGCGATGTTGAGCCGCGCCAGCGGGGATCGCAGCTCGTGCGACATGTCGCGGAGGAGGCGGCGCTGGGCGGACATCAACGACTCGACGCGTTCCGCCATGAAGTCGAAGTCCCTGCCCAACTGGCCGATCTCGTCTCGGCGCTTCAACACCTTCGGCCCGGCGCGGACTTTCAGGTCCCCATGGGCAAGCCGTTGCGCCGCGGTACGGAGCCTACGCAGCGGAGCGGTCAGATAGCGCGACAGCCCGTAGCAGATGACTCCGCCAGGCAGGACTACCGCCAGGAGCCGCATCACGAGGAACCAGACCGCCACCCCTGGCCTCCCGAACGGCCCAGGGGGACGCTGCTCAATGACCGCATAGGACCGCCCGTCGGACCCGTGCACGCGAACGGCCGCAAGAGGGAAGGATCCCGGATCGGGCGCCACGGGCGCACCGTCTCGGATGACGCGCATGGCCAGCTCGCGCTCCTGGTCCGACGCGGTCCCTGTCGTCAGCTCCGTGCCGCGATCATCGAATAGGGACATCGAGTGGAACGGGGGGGCCGCGGCGCCGTCGAGGTATGCGCGAAGCGCGTCCGGTCCATCGTGGTCCAATACGGCCACGGCGCCTCGACCCCACATCGTCAGCGCGTTGTGCATCCCGGGATGGAACCCCGGCGGCCCGCCACCGAACCCCACCCACATCGCCAGCATCATGGCGCCGGCGCCAAGCACGTTGGCCAACCAGAACCAGAAGAAGATCTTGAGAAACAGACTGCGCATGACGGCCCCAGTGCCCCGTGATCAGCGGTCGTCGGTCGCTCGGCGCCCGTCGGTCATCGGGCTGACGGCGGCGTAGGCGTAGCCGACGCCTCGCACCGTCGCAATGCGCTCGGCCTGGCCGATCGTGTGGCCGAGCTTCTTGCGAAGATTGCTGACGTGCACGTCGAGGCTGCGATCGAAGGGCGTCAGCCTGCGATCGAGGACTTCCTTGCAGAGGTCTTCGCGCATGACCACGCTGCCCGCATTGTGCAAGAGGACCTCCAGCAGCTTGAACTCGACCGCCGTGAGCTCCACTCGCTCGGACGCGCGGCGAACGATCCTCGCACCGAGATCCATCTCGACGTCACCGACCTTCAGTCGTGAATCCTTGAGCGGGCCCGAGAGCGCGTCGGCGGTCAGGGCCGAGCGGCGCAGAATGGCGTGGATTCGGGCCACTAGTTCGCGGTGGCTGCAGGGCTTCGGCAGGTAGTCGTCGGCGCCGATCTCGAGACCCACGACGCGATCCACCTCGTCGCCCCGAGCGGTCAGCATCAGCACGGGCACGGCGGACTCGGCGCGGATCCGGCGTAGCGCCTCGAATCCGTTGAACGACGGAAGCATCACGTCCAGGATCACCAGCGCGTGGTCGTTGGAGAGCGCCCGCTCGACCCCCCGTTGGGCGTCGTGGACGGCTTCGACGTCAAACCCCTCGCGGCGAAGGTACTGGGTCATCAGCTCGCACAGCTCGACGTCGTCGTCGACGACCAGCAGACGACCCGAGGCCCTTCCGGATGGCGCTTGCATTCGTGAGCTGCTACTCATGACAGCAATTATACCCTGCGACCCCCTGCGGGGGTTCCCGGCCCGGGTTAAGAAGTGTTAAGCCGTCTTTGCACTACTTAAGTATATGTTTACCGACCCTTCATCGTTTGCGTGGAATGATTAGATGCAGTCGAGAGGGGGTTCTCGGGCGTTGTGCACTCTGACTGCCTGTTCGTGGACCCGTACCCGCGCTGAGGGAGGCCAACCTGTGAAGAAGAGCCATCTGCATCGAATCACGAGAGGCGTCGCCGCCCTGGCCGCCGGCTCCATGTTCCTCCAGATGGGAGGCTGCACCGTCGATGACGACCTGTTCGCTGAACTGCTGAACCTGACGGTCCAGGTCGTTCTCGACTCCGTCCTGGCGGCCTGATGCACGGCGGGCCGGCCTGTCGGCTTGGCGCGCGTCTGATGTAGGCCGCGCGGCCGGTCGGTCGGCAATGGCGATAGCGGCGGATCGGCGCGGGTGTCGGGGGTTCCGTTGATCGAGCTGCCCGCCAGATGGCGGTTGACGGACAAGAGATCTTCATTGGGAAACATGCGGTTTCCCGCGTGCGCGAGGCCAATGAAGGCGCGTCTGCAGCGGAGGCGACCCCGGACGCGCTTTCAGGCCCCGCACGACCTGATCGCACCGCCGTCAATGAAGCCCAGCGGCAACGGGCCGCACCGCACGACGGCGGGAGGGGGAACATGAATCCGCTTGGTCGTGAGACCGGGCAGACGGTGCTCGATTCCCTCATCGCGAGCTCCTGACGAAAAACCGTGGGAGCCCGGGTCGGAGCCGGTGTGTCACGGCGACCGCCGGCTTCGGCCCATAATATAGACCTCCTTTTCTGGACGCGACGCTGGCGGAGAGACCCATCATGGGAATCGGGGAATTGGCCCGTACGGCCGCGCTCTCGGCGCTCGCTGTCGTGATCGCGGGATGCGGCACGTCGACCCCCACGCTGCCCGAGCCGCTCGCGCTCTACATCAACGAGCTCATGGCTGAAAACGACGCCACGATCGAGGATCCGGACGGCTCCGGAGGCTACCCCGATTGGATCGAGATCTACAACGCCGGCGACGTCGACGTCGACCTCGGGGGCATGTATCTGACCGATGACCTGACGAACCCCACGCAATGGCGGATTCCGGACGGCGTAGTCATTCCGGCTGGCGGACACCTTCTGTTCTGGGCGGACAACGACGAGGAGCAGGGCGAGACGCACACGAACTTCAAGCTCGATGCCGAAGGCGAGGCCGTCGGCCTCTTCGACACCGCCGAAAACGGTTACGCGGAGATTGATGCCGTGACGTTCGGCACGCAGACGAGCGACGTGTCCTTCGGCCGACAGGTCGACGGCTCGGACACCTGGCAGAGCCTCTCCGAGCCGACGCCGGGCCGATCCAACGATTGAGGCCAGGAGGGGGTGTGCCGGTATCGGCGTTTGCCGATCGCCGCGGTTCCAGGGACGGATCGATCATGACAGGGCCTGGACAATCCAACGGCGACCCAACGACGTGGAGCCGCTATGAGTTCAAATACCTCGTCACCGAGGCACAGGCCGCCACGATCGCGGGGTACGTTCATCCGTACGTCCGTCCCGACCCGTACAGCGAGCACGGGCCCTATCCGCTCGTGAGTCTCTATCTGGATTCGCACGACCTGCGGCTGTGGCGCGAGTCGCTGGAAGGGGTCAAGAACCGCTTCAAGCTGCGCATTCGGAGTTACAGCGACGATCCGGAAGCACCACGGTTCTTCGAGATCAAGCGTCGGATCGACCAGATCGTCGTCAAGAGCCGGGCCAGGGTATCCGATCGCGACGTGGTTCCGCTACTGACGGGCGGGCACTGCCTGTGCTGGAACGCTTGCGGAGACCGGCGGAACCTGGAGCAGTTTCTGTACTACCTGCGGAGCGTGAACGCCAAACCAATCGTCCGCGTTCGCTACGATCGACAAGCCCTCGTGGGCGTCTGGGACGACAGAGTCCGCATCACCTTCGATCGGCATCTGAGCCTCAACATGACGGACGAACCGTCGGTGCGTCTGAATGACGTCGGGTGGCGGCATCTACCCCAGCGCGAAGTGGTGCTCGAGATCAAATTCACGGGCCGCTGTCCCGTGTGGCTGACACGGATGGCCCAATGCGCGGGGCTTCGTCGGCAGTCGGTGTCCAAGTACGCCATTGCGGTGAAGGAGGCGTGCGGACTGCGCTTCTGTGCCCCGGTCGTGGCAAGGGAAGATTTCCATGGAAGAAGTCTGGTATGCCATTGACGGCCGCGCCAACCCCGGCGGCATCTTCACGCCGGAGAGCGTGCTGCTCTCGCTGCTTCTGGCCTTCGTGCTCGGGCAGTCCCTGGCCTGGGTCTACTACGCCACGCACACCGGTCTGTCCTATTCCCGTTCGTTCGTTCAGTCCCTGGTCATCATCACGGTCGTCGTCTCCATGGTAATGGCGGTGATCGGCAACAGCATCGTGACGGCCTTCGGTCTGATGGGCGCGCTGGCGATCATTCGCTTCCGCAACATCATCAAGGACACGCGCGACGTGGCGTTCATCTTCTGCTCCCTGGTTGTCGGCATGGCCGCCGGTTCGCAGCGCTACGCGATCGCCATGGTCGGAACGATCGTCCTGTGTCTGATCGCCGTCTACTTAAGGTTGACGTCGTTCGGCTCGCACCGTCCGCACAACGCCTTCCTCCGGTTCGATCTGGCCGGTGCCATCGGGCCTGAGCACCCCGTGCCGAGCGTCCTCAGACGATTCTGCACGAGCTTCTCGCTGGTCTCGATGCAGGACGGCGGACCGACCGACGCGGCGGAATATGCCTATCAGCTCATGATTCGCGACTGCCGCCACAACGAGGAGATGCTGTCCGCCTTGGAGACGGTGGTGGGGATAGGCAAGGTCAGTCTCACCATGCAGGAAGAGCTGCTCGAGGTGTAATCGCGTGACGCGAGCCGACGGTTGGCGCAGTTTCGGATGGGACCGCTGGAAGCGGCACGCCGTGCCGGCGTGCGTCTGGTTAGCGTGCCTGTGCGGCGTGATTTGGCTGTTCGGCAAGCGGAGCCAACGGTTGGAGCTCATGGGCGTCGCGCAAGGGGAGCAGCGTCAGATCGCCGCCCTGTCCGGCGGCCGGCTCATGATGGTATCGGTGCAGCGGTTCGAGAACGTCAGCCGGGAGCAGACCGTCGCCGTCTTGGCCGACGACCGTGTACGGGCCGAACTGGCTACCGCCGGCGCCGAGGCGGCCAGACTCCGCGCGGAGATCGCCGCCGTCCGAAGCCGCCTCCTGATCGAGGCCGCCGTCCAGGAAGCCGATTACGTCGCCGAGTCGAGGCGGTTCGCCTTCGACGTGGAGCAGAAGCGGATCCAGTCGCTCGAGCTCAGGGTCGTCATCGAGACGGATCGCATCACCTTCGAGCGTCGGCGCTTTGAACTGGACCGGCTCAAGAAGCTCCAGGCGCACAGCGCCGCCAACGAATACGAGCTGGCCACGGCCGAGACGAGATACGAGGCGCTGGCCAAGCAGATCGCCGAGAACGAGAAGCTGTTGGCGCAACTAGAGGCCGACATCGGCCAGTCCGAGCAGCGACTGAAAGCCTTCGCGCGACAGCGCCCGGCGCTGCTCGAGATCGACAAGGTATTGGAGCCGCTCAAGTGCGCCGTCACCGTCCAGGAGAGCCGAATCGCCGAGCTGTCGCTGGAACGTTCGACGCTGGTGCTCCGCAGCCCGATGGACGGCGTCGTCGTCGACGTCATCCGCGGCGCCGGCGAGGCCGTCATGCCCGGCGAGCCGATCCTGACGATCGCGGCCAGCCAACCCTCGGAGGTGATCGCCTATGCCACCGCCGAGCAAGCGGCCCGCGTCGGGCCCGGCATGGCCACGCAGGTGCAGCTTGTCAGGGAGCGCGGACCGCGACGCACGGCGAGATCGCGGGTGATCGAGGTGGGGCCGACCATCGTGGAGCTCCCGCAGCGTCTCTGGAAGAACCCGACGATGCCCGAGTGGGGTTGGCCGATCAAGGTAGCGGTCTCGCCGGAGCTGAAGCCGCTGTCCGGCGAGTCGGTGGGGGTTCGAGTGCGATGACGGGCAGCGTCGAGGCCGGGGCACGAGACGCCGCATCGGGAATCGGCGGAGCACGATGTCCGATCACCCGACGAATACGAGCGATCAGCGGGCTACCAAGGAGGCATATTGGATGAACAAGCGGACTGTCTGCACATTGCCTGCGGCCGTTGCTGCGTCCGTGGCGGGGCTGATTGCCTTGTCCGGCGTCAGCCAACCCGGCTGCATGCCCGTCAGCATGGGCCCGGGCACGAGCGGCGGCACCACGACCGGAGGGACCTCGGATTCCCTCACCACCCTCTACGGCCCCCGGGCCACCGAGGACCTCGGATTCGACAATGAGGGCTACCTCCTCGGCGCTCAGGACGGCAACATCTTTCGGACCGCCTACGGCGGCACACCCGAGATCGTCGTGGCCGGGGCGGGGGGCGGCGGCCACCGACTCATCACGGGCATCATGATGCTTCCCGACGGCGACATCATCTACTGCGACGACCAGTCCGGCTCGATGTATCGCGCGGACGTGACCACCGGCGCCAGAGAGGTCGTGCTGAGTGGACTGTCCTATCCCAACGGACTCGAGATGGACCTCAGCGGACTCGTCTACCTGGCCGAGACCCATGCCAACCGCATCCGCCGTATCAACGTGGATACCGGAGCGTCCACCATCATCGTTTCCGGCGTTCCAGGTCCCGACGGCGTGAGCTTCAACCCGGACTACGACACGCT
>JAFGLZ010000258.1 GCA_016927755.1 Phycisphaerae bacterium | reverse complement strand
GGCCGGAGAGCGTATGCCTGGTGGGGACTTGCACCCCACGGATCGAGTACACTCTCAGGCGCACTAGCACGGGCGTCTCGCCCGTGAATTTCGAGGCGCAGAAAGGGGGTGCCCCATCGCTTCAGCGGGGGGGGACACGAATTCCCAACAGCCAAAGCCATATCCCGCGCGTCAAACGTTCTCGATGATCGCACACCACCCATTCATCGCCGCGGACCGCCTAGACCCCACCCAACGATCCATCGACGAAAAGACAACGACACCCATCCCCCCCAACCGCAAGACAGTTGCACGCCCCCGAAGTGATCCCAGCCCCCCGCCGAACCGCCCACGTCTCCTTGCACAACGACACCACCGCCCCCGGCAGCCACCGACCGCACATCTCCGCCACCGCGCGGTACACCGCCACCCGCACGCTTTCCGGACAGTGAAAGTGCGTCCCGTCCCGCACCAGCTCCCCCGGCCGCCACCCCATCGCAGGCAAGCCCCAACGCCTCCGCCAGGAGTCCACCTGCCGAGTCGTCTCCCGAAACGTTCCCAGCGTAATCCGACTCGGCCGGTGCCCCCCCTCCCCCGCCCTCCGCAAGAAGCCCTCGTACTGCGCCTCCCAACCCGACGGCGTCAGAATCGGATCAACCCGCCAGCGCACCTCGAAGCCCATCCGCTCCGCCGCAAGCGAAGCCGCCAGCCGATCCGCGATCGGCGGCGTGATCCGCTCACCCGTGTCGGGCCACCGACCCTCCCAGCAATCGGCGATCCCCTCCGGGTTCAACGAGAAGCTCACGATCACGTTCCGCGTCGGCAGCCCCGACAGGAAATGAACGTTCCCCGTCTTCGTCAGCAGCAGCAGCTTGCACCCGCTCGGATTCGTCTCGGACCCCGCGAACATCGGGATCAGCCGCCTCGCGTGCCCCGTCAGCCCCTCGAAGAGCAGCGAATCCGATCGATCCGTCCCCAGCCCCAGCGTGTGAAACCGCCTCCGATCCGGCGAGCCCAGCCACCGCCTCACCGCGTTCCAAAGGAACGCCGAGTTCCGATAGACGACCGGCTGCATCGGATCGCGCCGGTCGCGGAACGTCCCCAGCAGATAGCACCCGCGACACCCCAGCCCGCAAGAGCCGCTCCCGATCGCCAGATCCCAGTACAACGGCGGGCAGTACGTCCCCTCGCGCCCCGTCACGTTCGCCACGATCGGATTCGTCTTGCGATCCGCCAGAAGGATCCGCAGATCCCGGCCCACCCCCGCCACCGACGCCGGCACAACCCCCTCCCGCCAAGCGCCAGACTCCACCATCCGTTTCACGAACGGCGTCCGCCCAACAAACGGCCCCAGCCCCCCATCCCGTCCATCTCCAGACCGCAACGCATCCTCACCCTCGCCAAACAGGTCACCCCCCAACAACTCGGCCCCAGTAGCGCGCACGAAGAAAGCCTTTCTGCCCCAAATGACCAGCCAGATTAAACCCTAACTTCGACCTAACATCAAGTCAACCCATAATGTGCATAACCTGGGACAGTCCCCATTAACCCCCGGGCGATTCGGCGAACCCGAGTCGCATCGCCGGATGCCGTACGTGCCGGCAGCCGCCACGTAAGCTTGTCGGAATACGCATGCCTGGACTACACTGTCCCCCCACGGCTCACTCTTGTCTTGGATACAGCACGTGCAACGAGCGAGGAGGTTCACATGAAACATATCCCGATTTCCCGTAGGGGCTTCATCAAGGGCACGGCAGGCATGGCGGGCATGTCCCTGGCAGCTTCCAGCGGCCCGGCGCTGGGCGCCCGAGGCGCCAACGAAAAGGTCGTCATGGGATTCATCGGCACCGGCGGGCAAGGCACGGCGCATATTAAGGAATTCGCCAAGATGGACGACGTCGCCATCGCCGCAGTCTGCGACGTCGATCAGTCTCACCGCGAGGGCGCCGCCAAGGCCGCCGGCTCGTCCCCCAAGCAGATCAAGGACTTCCGCGAGCTGTTGGACATGAAGGACATCGACGCCGTCCTCGTCGCCACCCCCGACCACTGGCACGGCATCGCGGCCATCGAGGCGTGCAAGGCCGGCAAGGACGTCTACTGCGAAAAGCCAATGACCCACAACATCCGCGAGGGCCGCCTGCTCCTCGATGCCGTCAAGAAGCACAATCGTGTCGTCCAGATCGGCACGCAACAGCGAAGCAGCCAACACTGGATCAACGCCGTCAACCGCATCAAGGCCGGCGAGATCGGCAAGATCCACATGGTTCATGTGTGGCATGCATGGAACAGCAAGGAGATGCGCGGCGACCTCGACCACCCGCCCGACCAGCCGGCCCCGCCCAAGGGGGTGGACTACGATATGTGGCTGGGACCGGCGCCCAAACGGCCGTTCAATCCCTTGCGCTTCCACTGGACGTTCTACTTCTTCTGGGACTACGCCGGCGGAATGGTCAGCGACTGGGCGGTCCATCTCTTCGACGTGGTCTGCTGGGCGATGGGGCCGGACATCAAGTCGGTCTCGATGGTCGGCGGCAAATATGCCTTCAACGACGCGCGCGACACCCCCGACACGGCCGCGGCGGCGTTCGAGTGCCCGGGCTACACGATGGCGTTTACGATAAAGCACGATAACGGCTGGCAGCCCCATGGCTCCGGGGGGGGGCACGGCATCGAGTTCTTCGGCCAGGACCGCACGCTCCAGATCAACCGCAGGGGCTTCCAGATCTACCGCGACGAGGACCGCGGCACCCGAAAGCCGTTCTACGAAGAGAAGGGCACGACGCCTCTCTTCGACCACGAGCGCAACTTCATCGAGTGCGTCCGAAGCCGAAAACGCGCGAACGCCGATGCGCGGGACGGATACAACGGCCAGATCCCCTGTCACCTGGCGAACATCTCGTATCGCGTCGGCGGGCGGCGACTGTATTGGGACGCCAAGAACGAAACGATCCTCAACGATCCCGAGGCCTGCAAGCTCCTGACCCGCACCTATCGCGAGCCATGGGTCTTGTGACAGTCAGAATGACGAACGCCGAATCATGACCGGCGTACTGGGCGGAACATCCATCGAGGGGCCTCATGGAGATTCACGCCCAGTACGGCGAGTCATCGATCGCGCCAGCTTTGGCCGGTCGCGTTCAGGGGTTTATGGGCCGCTGTCTGCCTGCCATTCACCCTGCAACATGGACAGGCAATACCAGCCAACGTACTTGTCGCCGATCTTGCTCGCTTCCCTCATGAATCCGTCCGTGTGGAAGCCCTGCTTCCTGTAGAACGCCAGGGCCACTTCGTTGCCCTCATCGACGAACAATTGCATCCGATGCAGCTTGTGTTCGTCGAAGCATAGTCGCAGGGCGTGCCGCATCATGGCCGAACCGATCCCGTGTCTGCGCCGGCCGGGCTCGCCAACCAGAATCTGCTGAATATGACCAAGATCGTTCGCCCAATCCAGCACAACATGGATGAATCCCACCGCGACGCCGCCATCGGCCACCGCCTTGAGGCCAAGGTCCGTCACCTTGCCGTCCCTGCGCCTTGTGAGCAGTCTCTCGAGCTGGTCGTCTCCGATGGGTGCATGAAAGATCCGAAACACACCCGGATCGATCCATCCCCGTACGACGGCAAAGTCACCACGATCGAGGTCAGCGATCTTCATCTGTTAACGGCCCACCTGTCAGCGACTGGTCTTCCTACGCCAATGCGTTACACTTCTCAGGATGCGGGGGATCCAGGATCCAGGGTCAACTCTTGAAACTTGACATCCTGACTTCTTCTCTCGCCGCACCCAGCATGGTGTACGCCGACCTGCCCCCTCGAAATCGGGCGACACCATACCGACTTCTCGACGGCCGTCTCGCTAGACGCACAAAGCGTTCACGCTGACGATCCCACGCATCGTGGTTGTTTCCGCCCACCCCACCCGCCGCAAAGATCGCCCCAATACTCTGCCACACCGAACACCGACCCCCTTTTCCCGAGAAGAGAGGTCACCCAATCGGAGGACACCATACCCATTTCTCGCGTTGAAGTCAGCCTGGTCTTAGCATGGGCCCATGCCTCGGATCGCGCGTGGGGTTCTCCCCGGCTATCCGCTAACCCGCCCCGAATGCGATGCAAGACTCACTCACCGAAATGAGCGCCAGCCCGACCCCGCACCTATCGCCATGATACGCCCGCGCTCCAGGAGGTAGCCCAACCGCCCGCGTCTTACGGCCGTGTGCAACGCGCCACGTCCGACCATCCTCGGTCCCGCTGCTCGATCGACCGGCCTGCGCCGATTGCCGGAACCTCTTCGGTCAACGAGAGACCGCCCCAGAGCCCCGGGTCTCATAGGAACCGTGTCTAGTATGACAGCGCTACAAACCGCGATTCTGGCCCAGAAACGCCAGTTGGTGGATCTCGAAAACCGGGTTCTCGGTATCACCATCGACAATTCGGAACGAATCTAGCGCTGTCGTACTAGGCCGTAGGTCCCGTAGGGACCATGTGAAAAATAGGGGTAGGAAGGACCGGTTGAGTTCCCGGTCCCTCCCCCCTCCGAACCGTACGTGCGGATCTCCCGCATACGGCTCTCCGG
>JAFGLZ010000257.1 GCA_016927755.1 Phycisphaerae bacterium | reverse complement strand
TACGCCCCCGTCGGCGGTGGGTGTTCACGCGCCCCGCTTTCTCTACCCCTGCCAGGTGCGAGAAAACTGATTCGTCAGGGCTGGCGCGGTCTTGACCCCAAGTTTGCTCTCTCCGTGGCGCCCGTCAAACGATGGGGATCGCTATGTCTCGTGGATTGCGCCAAGCCTCCTGAGCAGTGCGAGGGCCATCATTAGGAGCAGGGCGACGGCGGCGACGGGGGTGGCGCATGGGGGCGTTTGGGTCGCGGGCTGCTCGGTGTCGGGTTTGGCGAACTGGGCGATGATGTGCTTGTCGTCGTTCATCGTGATGACGAGGGGATTGGCGGTGCCGGAGGCGTCTCCGGACCATCCGACGAAGAGCATGCCGGGCTCGGGCGGCTGCGGGACGGAGATGGTGACGAGGTCTCCGCCGGCGTGGGTCGATCGGACGGGTCCGCCTGCGCCGGCGGGGGACGTCGAGACCGACAGGCCGAAGGTCTTTGCCGAGTCGGTGATGGTGATGGGCGTGTGGCCGGCCAGGCTGTACTCCTTCTTGGTGTAGGTGGCGTGGACCTCGAGGTGGGTTTCGGTCTCGACCTCACGGGCGGCGACGCGTCCCTTGGCGACGGAGGCCCACTGGGTGGAGGAGAGCCACCACTTGGCGCTGTCGGTGACGTCGAGGGAGGTGCCGTCGCTGAGCATGAGGTTGGCGTGGTACTGGGCGGCGGCGTTCTCTCGGATCGTCTCGGGGCCGGTGATCTTGAGACCGGCGATGGCGACGGCGTTCATGATGGCCGTGTGCTGGTTGGCCTCGTCGGCGACGGTGATGGCGCGTGAGGCGTTAGGTTCTCCGTCGTTCCAGGCGAGGAAGGTATAGGTGGTTCCGTTGGTGTTGACCTGGGGGGAGTCGATGTCGAGCTTGTGCTTGGTGCCGATTCGCCAGTTGAAGGTTTGGGGGGCCCAGTAGCTGGTGCCGTCGACGTCGAGGGTCAGGCCTGCGCCGGGGGGGGAGACGTCGAGGGTGACGGGGCGTTTCGGGGGCAGGACGGTGAGCTGCCACTTTTCGTCGTCCTGGCCGAGGTCGTTGGTGGCCCGGAGGGTGATGGTGTAGGGGCTGAGCTTGTAGTCCGGCGAGGTCCACGTGACGACGCCGGTGCTTGCGTTGATCTTCATGCCGGCCGGGGCGCCGACGAGGGACCAGGTCGGGGCGGGGTTGCCTTGGAGGAGCCAGGGTTGCTCGCTGACGTAGGGGGTTTCTCCCTCGGCGGTGTCGGTATCGATGGGGTGGATGACGGGTGGGGCCGGCGGCGGGACGACGTCGAGCTGGAAGGTGACCTCATCGGTTCCGCTCGGGTTGGTGACGCGGACGCTGATGGTGTGCTTGGAGCCGACGGGGTCGGGATCGTTCCAGGTCAAGACGCCGGTGTTCGGGTCCAATTGGACTTGCCTTGGGCCGACGAGCATGACCCACTTGGCGAGTTGGGCGCCCTGAAGGAGCGGGATCGCGTATTGGTAGGGCTGGCCGACGACGGCGTGCTGGTCGGGCACGGCGTCGAAGTCGGGGCCCAGCAGTTCGATCGTGAGGGTTTCGTTGAAGGTCATTGCCTGGCCTGGCGCGACCATTTGTCGCTTGGCCCAGACCTCGGCGTCGAGCTGCTCGAGGGATTCGGGATAGGCGTAGAGCCAGGTGAAGTCGATGACGTTCGGGTCGAAGGTTTGGGTGAGGGTCAGGTCCTTTCCGCCGGAGAAGGTCCAGGCGTTAAGGGGGGTGTCTAGTCGGTAGAAGTGCTCGCCCTCGCGGAGACCGGCGAGGACGTGGGTCATGTCCTTGTCGACGTTCGCGCCGGCGCGGTTGGTGAATCGGACGCGCGTCTTTCGGAGCTGGCCGAGGTTGAGCTCCAGGTGGCTTCGGAGGCGGAGCTCCTGGGTTGAGCCGTAGACGTTGTAGGCGGAGGTTTGGACGTTGAGGGTTGGGGCGTTGGGTTCGAGGGAGAAGGTTCGGACCTGCTGCCAGCCGCCGGAGGGTTGGAGTCCGACGGTGATGCTGGCGTCGGACTGGTCGAGGACGGCGCCCGACTCCATCCAGCCGGTGAATCGGTAGGTTTCGCCGATTCGGTGCTCCATTCCGCCGACGAAGGGGAAGTAGAGGACCTTCTTGTTGTTGTACGAGGTGACGCATTGGCCGGTGGGCTTGTGGATGATGCGGAGGGCCCGGCCGGCCAGGATGGGCACGACGTCGACGGCGAGGTAGTCGTTTTCGATCGTCTCGACGGGGACGGTCATGTTGAACAGGGTCGCGAGGGAGAGGACCTGGTCGCGATAGCCGTCCCACTCACGGATATAACGGAAGCCGTGGGCGATCATCCGCTGGTGGAACTCGTAGACCTGGGTCTCGCTGGCGATGTCTCCTTGCCAGTGGAGTCCGCCGTCGGCGATCTGGTAGCCGTTTCGGGGGAACATTCGGGCGTAGGTGATGGGCATGCGACAGACTCGCACGCGCTCGAGGAGATTGGGGTCATCCTGGACGGCCGTTTCGGCCTGGTCGAAGAGGGTCTGGGCTTGTTGCATCACGTCGTCGGTCAGGTAGCCCTGCGCGGGGTTGGTGTAGAGGTGCATGTGGATGTCTTCTTGCTCGACCTTGTCGTGGAGCATCTGGACGTACTGCCAGATGGGCTGTGCGGCGGGGCCGTAGTAGCCGTCGAGGAAGTCCTGGATGATCGCGTCGGGGTCCTGGTCTGGGTCCCAGAGGAGCTTCATTCCGTAGTAGGGTCGCAGGAGGCTGAACTCGCCTCCGCCGCCGGTTTGGCTCATTGCCTGCAGGTAGACGCCCTCGACGCCGAGGTCGCGGTAGAAGCGCATGTCGGCGGCCATCGCACGGAGGTTGGGGAAGGGGTTGTAGTAGTGGGCGAAGTCGACGATGTAGTGCCACATGTAGAGATGCGAGCAGATATTGGACCATTCGACGGCGCGGCGTTTGTAGTCGGCGTCGAGGGGACAGGTCTCGATGGGATGGCTGTCGCAGGAGGGGTACATGTGACAGAGCCAGACGGCGACGTTCTGGTGCATCGTGATGTTCTTGGGAGGCTCGGCCGTGTACATGTAGGCCAGCGTGCTGATCAGCATATCGGGGAACTCGGCGGACAGCTCCTCGGCCAGCTTGTTGACGAACCAGAATTGGGTGCCGCCGGGGGTGCCGTACTGCTCATTGATGGCGCGGCAGTTCTCGCACTGGCAGTAGTTGTAGTAGTCCTCCTGAGAGAAGTTGAACTGGCGATAGGTGGGGTAATCCAGCATTCTCTGGCGCATCTTGGTCTTGACGATCGCGAAGACGTCTGGGTTCGTCAGGCAGAGCTGGGTTTCGTCTCGGATGCGGACTCCGCCGATTTCGGAGAAGTACTCGGGGTGTTGGTCGAAGTAGACGTCCGGGTGGATGTAGCCGTCGGAGGTATGGGCTGTTCCGTAGAAGGCGTATCCGGTCCCCTGTGGATGGTCGTCGCCCTGGCTGTTGCGGTTATCTCCGACGCGAGCACGGAAGACGCTGTCGGCACCGGGCCAGGCGTAGGAGGTGTCTCGCATGAGGAAGGCGGGTTTGACGAGGCGGTCGAGGTTCGGGACGGTGAGGTTGACGACGCCGGGGGTTTTGGTCACGCCGGGGGCGAACCATCGGACGCCGAACTGACTTTCGAGGAATCGATAGACGCCGTAGAGGGTGCCGGCCTGCGGGGTTCCGGCGATGACGATGTGCGGCGGGACGGTTCGCAGTAGGAAGCCTTGCTCGCCGAGCTGCTCGGTGGTGGGGTTGACGCCGAGGGCGGCGGCCAGGTCTCCGCAGCCGAGGACGATCATCGGGGGATCGCCGGACGGGAGGCCTTGAACGATGGGCAGCTCGATTCCCGCGCAGAGCTGGATGTGGGCTTGGAGTTCCTGCGCGGCGAAGATCTGCGACGGGCTGGCGCCGTCTTGGAGGACGATCTGGTGTTGAGAGAGTCCGTCCTGGATGAGCTGGACCGAGGCGCTGGCCCCGGAGACCGATAGCGTTAAGCCAATGACGACACAAGCGGTCCACCGACCTGACAAGGCCATCGCACACCCTCCGGAAGAGACGTCCTAGTTCGGCCTCGGGGAACGTGAGGCGGATGCTAGGCACTGATCGACACGTCGTTGTGCCCGGCCGCTTTGCGTGCAGCGATGAGGACGGCGGGCTGGAAACTCAAGAAAGGCTACCCGAAAGCCATACTATCAACTTAACGCCATGTGACGCAAGAGCGCTGTGACCGCGCGGGTCCTGCCGCGTTATCGGGCGGTAGGTGGACCCACCATTAAGACGCATGATTCGCCCAAAGGTTTCAGGAAAGGGCCGTTTTTTTGGCGTTTTTCCGGTTCGAAGGGGGGAGAGGTCGGCGGGTGTGTGGGGGTCTGGGTCATCGGAGATGGAAGAGAAACGCCCCGCGTCGAATCGTGGGGCGTTCGTGGATCGCGGTCGGGAGGGGTCGAGGCTCCAAGCTTCAGGTTCGAAGTGAGTTCGCGTCTTCCTCTTGGCGTTGCACACGCAGGCGTCTGTGACTCCGGATGTGTTTGCCTCAGCAGTCAGGCGCGGCAGGTATCAGATTCTGAGTCTCATCTGCAATTCGTGACAGACGTTTGGCCAGCCCTCTGAACAGCGGTTCGATCCGCCATCGCACAGCTCTTGGCCAAGAGGACGGCCCGGCAATACGACGAGTTGGCAGGCAGGCGGGCGGGAGAAGGCCCTTGACCGCTCGCGTATTCGCGTTGACCCCGGCACGGATTCTGGTAGTATGAGTTGTTGGTGTCGCTGTTAGGGGGCGGGTTTAAGGAGGGTAGAGTCTGGCGGGCCGCCGCGGTCCCGCGCGGTGCATCACTCAATCTCACTTCGTCACTGCAAGGCGTAAGGACGTCGAAATCGATTAGTTCGTTTTATGCCAGTTGATACTGGCGGGGATGAAAGGAAGAAGCCATGAAACTAGGAATCCGATTCGCGATCGCGTGTCTGTTGGCCGTGCCTGCGATGGGTCAAACCACGTACACTTACACGATCCAAAAGAGCGGGAGCCAGATCAACCTAACGGCTTCGGGGAGCTTCCTGGGCGGCGTCTTGGACGTTGAGGAGCAGCAGACGAACCCCGTCACGAAGTACGACGGCTCGCTGCTGGCCCAGTTTCCCGATGGTCCGTTCCCCGGAGGGAGCATCAGCTTTCCCGGCGGGAGTACGGCCGTGGGCGATGTGATGCGCGGCTTGTTTAGCATTCCCTACCCAATCTCTCCGGCCATCGGCGGGGGCGCGGGGACGGATCCGGCGAACTACGGTATCCGGTTGACGGCGGAAGTCGGACTCGAGATCCCGCCCATACCGTTCCCCGATCCGAATACGCCTCTCGAGCTTGGGACGTTCCAGTCTGTCCAGATCGATATCGCCTTGCGTGATATGGTGTTCGACGTCAGCAGCTCGCCCCCTCCGATCGGCATCGACGGAAGCTCTCAGTTCGATGCTTCAGGAGAACTGCTTCAAGGCGTGCAAGTGGGCCTTGCCTCGGGATTCGCGGACATCAACGGCGCGCTGGTGCTCAAGCAGGATAACATCCTGAGCTGGGGTGCCGCCCTGCTGGCGTTGCAGGGCGTGGTGGCCTTGGTGCCGGACCTCGGTCTCAGCGTTGAGGGCCATCTCCTCAGTCTGACGATCGACATCGGCATCGGCACACGGATTGACCTGAGCGCGATCCCCGACGTCTTGATGCTTCCCAACGGGACGTTGGAGCCCGGTCTGGTGGACTTCAACCCGGTGTCCAAGAAGGTGACACTCACACTGCCTGTCTCGATCGTGCTGCCCGAGCTCGGCATTCCGACGGAGATTTTCGACCTGGACCTGAACCTGGACGGCCAACTGGTGGCCACGGCGGGGACCAAGCGCCTGACGCTGACCGAGTGGAACGAATCGTGGGGAGACGTCCAGATCGACCCGGCGCCGGCCGACGCCAACGACATCCAGTTTCTCCAGGGAACGGAGGTCACGCTGACGGCCTTTCCGATCGAGGGCAAGAGCTTTAGGCAATGGGAGATCTTCGACCCCAACTACCCGGACGACCTCAACCACGCGACGATCGACGCCAACCCGTCGACAACGATCGTCATGGACACGGACATGCACGTCAATGCGGTGTGGAAGTGCGGTAGTGGCGCCGGGCCGTTGCTGCCGGCGATGTTTGTCATGCTGGGACTGGTGGGGGTGCTTGGCCGGCGGAGGTAAGCACGTTCCGAGGCGTGCGTGCGGTTGTTGACCGGTCAGAACGAAATGGCCGCGTGCGTGCAGGCGTTCTCGTTTGACGTGTATCCAGGCTCTGTCCTGAGCGGGGTTGAGCCGTGGTTTCCCAATCGTAGACGCGGGTCATCGATCTGCTGACGCAACTCGGGGGCCTGGGTGGGGTTGATCCGCGCCTGATCCATGTACGCCCCGCCATGAGAATCCGACCCCGACTGGGCCGATTCCAGCTTCTTGTCGTCCACGAAACGAAGCAACGCCTCGCAGGATGGTGCGAGGCGTTGCGAGATCGCGCCCGGGAGGACTCGAACCTCCAACCTTCAGATTCGAAGTCTGCCACTCTATCCAATTGAGCTACGGGCGCATGGGCCAAGAACGAGCGCTTGGCGCTCGGCCCTGATCAAGAGCACTTTACACGACACGATCGGTATGGTCAACGGCGCGGTGGGTGGGGGTACCGGCGCGCCCGAACTTGATCACAACTGGTTGACCCGTTATGGCTAGGGGCCCGGAGGGAGGCGTCGGGTTCTCAACCTGTTTTTGTGGGACGGGCGGCTTGGGCAAGGGAGATGATTCGGTTCAGGTGCGTCTTGGGGCAGGCATGCCGCTGTTGCTGATCGTTTCGGTTATGCCGTGGATGGGCATTGCCGCGAGAGGTGGGGGGAAGCCGGCAGGGGCAGCGTGGCGATCTGGCGGGAGGACGTGGGCGGGATCAGGCCGGCATCGAGCCCGGAGCGTTTAGCGTCGGTGCTGAGGGGGGCGGGGTTGGGCGCGAGTTTCCGGCCACAGGCTTTGCAGCGGCGGAGTTGTTGCGTGCCCATCGTCCTTGTGTTTCGTATGCTCTTCTCGCCGAGTGGCCGGGCCCCCGCAGCAGGGGCATTAGGATGGGCGTCCCATGCGCCCGTCGAGAGGCGCGCGTCGCCGGGGGGCTGTAGAATGATGGGACACGGCCCGGCGGCGGAATCGAACAAGGCTATCCGGGGGAATGTCGGATAGCATGCTCGCCTGTGCGACGCCATCGAAAGACTCGGAGCCCGTGAAGTGATGAATCCGGACAAGACGACGCTCGATGCACTCCGTATCGACCGCACCAACTTGCCGCGGAGAAGGTTGCGAGTCGTGCCGATCACGATCGTGTTGGCGGCGATCGCGGCGGCCGCCGGTCTGACGGCGTGGTTCAATCGGTCGAAGCCCGTTGTCGTTCGCACGGTCTTGATCGAGGAGAGCACATCGGGAGGCGATAAGACGCTCCTGAACGCGTCCGGCTACGTGACGGCACGACGGCAGGCAACCGTTTCATCCAAGGTCACCGGCAAGGTCGTAGAGACTCTGGTGGAAGAGGGAATGAAGGTCGAGGCCGGTCAGGTGTTGGCTCGGATTGACTCGTCCAATGTGGAGAGGAACCTTCGTCTGGCAGAGGCCCAGTTGGAGTCGACGCGCGCCGCGTTGGGCGAGACCAAGGCCAGCCAGGTTCAGGCCGAGCGAGAGCTGCAGCGCATCTCCAGGTTGGCCACACGGAACGCCGCGACGCGCGTGGAGCTGGATCGGGCCGAGACGGACGTGAAGGTGTTGGCGGCGAAGCTCGACCGGCAGACCGCCGACGTCAGAGTGAGCGAGCGTGAAGTGGCGCTCTGGGAACAGCAGGTCGACGACACGATCATTCGGGCGCCGTTCAGCGGGATCGTAACGACGAAGAACGCGCAACCGGGCGAGATGATCTCTCCGCTGTCCGTGGGCGGGTTCACGCGCACGGGTATCTGCACGATCGTGGACATGAGCTCATTGGAGATCGAGGTGGACGTGAGCGAGAGCTACATCAACCGCGTGGAGTCGGGACAATCGGTTGAGGCGACTCTCGATTCCTATCCCAACTGGCGGATTCCCGCCAAGGTGATCGCGATTGTCCCCACGGCCGAACGCCAGAAGGCCACGGTGAAGGTGCGCGTGGGATTCGAGAAGCTGGACCCGCGCATCCTCCCGGACATGAGCGTGAAGGTGGCGTTCCAGAGCGCGGGTGAGACGAGCGAGGTGGAGCGGGGCGTGACGATTCCGAGAGCGGCCATTCGTCATCGAGACGGGCGGGACATCGTGTGGCTCGTTCGCGACGGGCGAGTCGAGCGGCGGGCGGTTGCCCTCGGCGCTGCTCGCGGGGACGAGGTCGTCGTTTCCGGCGGGCTCAGCGGCGGGGAGCGGGTCGTGGTGGAAGGGCCAGACACCCTTGCTGAGGGGGTCAGTGTGAGCGAGGCGAAGCGATGAGCGGCGGCGACGGGGTTCTGGTTTCGGTTCGGGACGTGGACAAGACTTTCCGGCGAGGTTCGGAGGAGATCCATGTGTTGTCGGGTTTGAGCCTGGAGGTGCCGAGGGGCGAGTTCCTGGCGCTGATGGGGCCGTCGGGTTCCGGCAAGTCCACTCTCCTGAATCTGATCGGGGGTCTGGATCGGGTGACCGGCGGATCGGTGGCAGTCGGGGGCGAGCTCATCAACTCGATGTCGAGCCGGCAGTTGGCCGCGTGGCGCGCCCGGCACGTGGGGCTGGTGTTTCAGTTCTACAACCTGCTGCCGGTTTTGACGGCCGAGCGGAACGTCGAGTTGCCGCTCTTGCTCACTCACCTGTCGAAGGCGGAGCGGCGCGAGCACGTTGCGACGGCGTTGAAGATGGTGGGGCTTTCGCACCGCAGCCGGCATTACCCGCGGCATCTCTCCGGCGGCGAACAGCAACGTACCGGGATCGCCCGCGCCATTGTGACGGACCCGACATTGCTGCTGTGCGACGAGCCCACGGGGGACCTCGACCGCAAGTCCGGCGATGAGATACTCGGTCTGCTTCAGGCGCTGAACCACGAGCACGGCAAGACGATCATCATGGTCACGCACGATCCGCACGCTTCGGCGCGGGCGACGCGCGTTTTGTATCTGGACAAGGGGCAGCTCTCCACGGAGACACCGGAATGAAGTTCCTCTATCTCGTGTGGAGCAGCGTTAGGCGAAGGAGACTGCGCACGCTGCTGACGGTGCTTTCGATCTTCGTCGGCTTCATGCTGTTCGGGCTGCTGTGCACGATCAGGGAGGCCTTTGCGGCGGGGGTCAACATGGCCGGCGCGGATCGGCTCGTCGTGCGTCACAAGGTGTCGCTGATCATGGATCTTCCGGCGTCGTACGGCCCGCGGATCGAGCGGATTCCCGGCGTTGCGGCGGCGGTTCATTGGACTTGGTTCAACGGCGTCTATCAGAACGAGCCGAAGAACTTCTTCGGCAGCTTCGCGGTCACCCCGGAGCCGTTTCTCGCGATGTTCCCTGAGTACTTGCTGCCGGAAGATCAGAAAGAGGCGTGGCTGAGGACCCGCACCGGGGCGATCGTCGGTCGCGTGCTGGCGGATCGATTCAAGTGGAAGATCGGCGACCGTGTTCCGCTGACCTCCCCGATCTGGCCGCGCAAGGGGGACGGGGCGTGGGAGTTCGAGATCGTCGGGGTCTTCGAAGGGGCCCAGAAGGGCACGGATACCTCGGGTTTCTTCTTCCGATACGACTATTTCGACGAGGGTCGTTCGTACGGCGAAGGGTTGGTGGGGTGGTACATGGTTCGGGTGAAGGATCCGGATCGGGCGGCGGAGATTGCCCGAGCGATCGACGCCGAGTTCGCCAACTCGCCTTATGAGACCAAGGCCGAGCCGGAAGGGGCGTTCGCGCAAGGTTTCGTTCAGCAGATCGGCAACATCGGCACGATTCTGATCGCGATCCTCAGCCCGGTGTTCTTCACGATCCTCTTGGTGGCCGGCAACACGATGGCGCAGGCGGTGCGCGAGCGGACGGAGGAGCTGGGTGTGCTCAAGGGGCTGGGCTTCACGAATGAGCTCGTGCTCTGCCTGGTTCTGGCGGAGTCGTGCCTGGTCGCTGGGATCGGTGGGTTGGCAGGCTTGGGGGGGGCGTGGCTGGTGGCGGCCGGCGGGAGCCCCGTGCCGTCGATGCTGCCGGTGTTCTATCTGCCGCAGCGATACCTGATCATCGGCGTGGCTCTCGTCTTCGTTGTGGGCCTAGCGGCCGGGATCCTACCGGCAATCCAGGCCATGCGGCTCCAGGTTGCGGTGGCATTGAGGAGGCAGGCGTGATCAACTGGCTGTCGCAGGTCTTTTCGCTGACGTTCTTCAATCTGCGGACGATTCCGGAGCGCAAGGGTTCGGCCATCGCGGCGGCGGTAGGCATCGCGGGGGTGGTTGCGGTGTTCGTGGGGGTTCTATCGATCGCCGAGGGCTTCCGCGCGGCGATGACGGCGTCCGGCTCCGAGGACATTGCGATCGTGCTGCGCAGCAGTACGGACAGTGAGATGACCAGCGGCCTGTCGCGTGAAGAGACCCGCCTGATCGCCGACGCCCCCGGCGTGGCCCGCGCTGCCGATGGTCCGCTCGCATCGGCGGAGCTGTTCGTGATGATCAATCTTCCGAAGCGTTCCACGGGCACGGACGCGAACGTGTCGGTGCGCGGCATCGGGAAGGCAGGGATCGCGTTGCGAGGGGACATCAGGATCGTCCAGGGCAGGACGTTCACGCCGGGCCGCAACGAGGTCATCGTGGGGATCGGCGCCGCCCGAGCCTTTGCCGGGCTGGACCTGGGCGGGACCATCCGCGTCGGCCAGAACGACTGGGGGGTGGTGGGGGTGTTCTCGGGCGGAGGCGGCGCGGCGGAATCAGAGATCTGGACGGATGCGGCGGTTCTGCAGCCCGCTTTCAACCGCGGCGACGCCTTCCAGTCGGTCTATGCGAGGCTGACCTCCCCGCGGGCCTTCCAGCAGTTCAAAGACGCCTTGACGAGCAACCCGCAGCTCAAGGTGAAGGCCCTCCGCCAAGCGGAGTACCTTGCCGATCAATCCAGCATGCTGACCGGCTTCATCAAGAACTTCGGGGTATTCATCGCGGGGCTGATGGCCCTGGGCGCGCTCTTCGGGGCGTTGAACACGATGTACAGCGCGGTGGCGGCTCGCACGCGCGAGATTGCCACTCTGCGGGCGCTTGGGTTTGGCCCCAGTCCGGTGATCCTGTCCGTGGTGCTCGAATCACTGTCCCTGGCGCTGATCGGCGGCGGGGCGGGGGCGCTGGCGGCCTACGTGGCCTTCGATGGCTACCAAGCTGCCACCATCAATTGGCAGACTTTCAGCCAGGTTGCCTTCGCATTCGCGGTCACGCCGCCACTTCTTGCCGGTGCGATCCTCTGGGCGGCGGTCATCGGCCTGATGGGCGGCTTGTTCCCGGCGATTCGCGCGGCCCGATTGTCCGTTGCCGCGGGGCTGAGGGAGACGTAGCGACACGGGGGCGGCGTACTACCATGACTGCATCGAGCGTGAGCCGGAGGTGCTGGCGGCGCTGATGCGGGCGACGTATCACCTCTGCTCGCCGGAGTCGCTGTCGGGGATTCCGCGATTGCTGCGGCGGGCGCACTACTCGCAGGACGAGTGGCGGTATCTACACTTCGCGGCGGTGAGCTTGCCGGATCTGCTGAGGTCGGAGATCGTTCGCAGGCCGCTCTGAGGGGTGAACGTCGGGGCCGCGTGATGAAGATCGTTGACGTGAGGATCCATAAGTTGATCGTTCCGATGAGGCCCGACACGGTTCATTCGCCGGGCGTCGAGGACCCGCTCTGCGCGGCCGATCCGGTGACGGGGCGGCGTGCGGACTTCTGGGACTTCCCCAAGTGGATCATCGAGCTGATCGCCGACGACGGGACGATCGGCCTGGGCGAGCCGCGTCGCGGCGACCTCCATGAGCCGCTGAGGGAGTACGCCGACTTGATTATCGGAAAGCGGCTCACCGAGCTGCCGGTGGGCAACCTGCCGCTGCCGCATGGCGACGACTATGAGTCGTATATCATCTACGAGGCCTATGAGATGGCGTGGCTGGACCTGCTGGGCAAGCACCTGGGCGTGCCGGTGTGGCATCTGCTGGGCGGCAAGTTGAACGACCGCGTGCCGATCGACTACTGGATGGGGCGGGCCAGTCCCGAGGACACGGCCCGGCGAACCGCCAAGGCGGTCGCGCTCGGGTTTCACGGGGTCAAGATGAAGTGCGCGCTGGGCGATCCGATCGCCGAGCGGGCGGCCGCGGTCCGGGAGGTCGCGCCGGGTTTTTCGATCGTGTTCGATGCCAACGAGCGGTTCGAGAATCCGGAGGGCGCGATCGAGGTGTCGCGGAGCCTCGAGGCGTTCGATCGCGTGTGTCTCGAGAGCCCCGTGCCGCAGGACCGGCTGGACTGGTACGTCCGTCTCCGCAAGGAGATCCCACAGCCCATCGCGCTTCACCTGACGAGTCAGCAGGAGTTGATCGCCGCGCTGCGGGCCGACGCGGCGGACTACTACAACCTGCTCGGCCCGATCAAGGAGTTCACCGAGTGGGCCAAGCTCGCGCAGGCGGCGGGCTGTCCCACGTGGAGGGGGACCGGCATGGACCTCGGCGTTCGCGACATGAGCAGCGTCCACGCCGCCGCGGCCGCGGGGTGCCGGCTACCGTCCGACATCATCGGCAACGTGATGCGCGAGGACGACCTGATCGTCGAGCCGATTCGGATCGAGGACGGGTGTGCGATCGTCCCGGACGGGCCGGGGTTGGGTGTCGAGCTCGATCGCGACGCGCTGGAGATCTATGGAGCGGACCAAGCCTCGTAGCCCCGCAGGAGGGGCCTTCCGGACCCACCATTTCATCTACGGGGCTTCCTGGTCGATGCAAGGTGGTACAATGAGCATGAGGCAAATGGCATGGACTACGGTGAATACATCGTCCGGGCCCCCGAGGTCTGTGGTGGCCAACCGGTGATCAAGGGGACGCGGGTTACGCTTCGGACCGTGCTAGCGTCACTGGCGGAGGGGGCCGACAACGCGCAGATCCTACAGGATTTCCCATCGCTGACCGAGGAAGCGCTCCGGGCCGTCATCGCCTTCGCCGCGGCAAGCACGCAGGAGAATCTGCCGACGCTGAGCACGCCTTCCTTGCCATGAGGATCAAGATCGACGAGAACCTGCCGGCCACACTCAGCAAGATCCTCCGCGGTCTTGGCCATCAAGCCGACGCCGTGTAGGATGCTGGGCCTGTCGGGCCTGCGGTATGGCGCGTGTCATGCGGAACGTCGTGTTCCGCGTTGGGTGACCATTTCAAATCGAGTGGAGGAGGAAGGCTCAATGACTGAAGTCTTCGCGAATGAGGATCAGGCGTTTGACCGGTTGTTCGTTTTGACGGACGAGGCGGTCTACGTTTCGAATCCCGACAAGGCGGCGCTGGCGGGTATTGGGTCGCGGTTGCGGGAGGGCGCTGCGGTCAAGACGGTCGTTATGGACGCGGAACGGATCGGGTACGTGGACATCTTGTCGGTCAAGACGAACAAGCACAACAGCGACTTCAACATCGCGCATCGTCAGGGGTCCAAGTCGGAGGCGAAGAACGTGAGCTTTGAGGACGCTTCGGCTCGCGACGCGGCGCTTGCGGCGCTGGAGCGACGTCTGGGTCCGGGTTTTGAGAGAGCGGAGGTTCAGTACGGGGTGGTTCGTGCGGCGCTGGGCCCTGTTGTGGGGCTGGGAGTCTCTGGAGCGGCCACTTACTTGCTGGTTGAGTTAGCGAAAGGCCTGGCGCGAGGCGAGCACGTCGAGATCCACGGTCGGGGGAGGGCCAAGAAGAGGGTATTCCTCTGGTTGGTGGATCTGCTGGGGCCGACGGGCGTGACCATTGTGGGCGGTCTGGTGGTTCTTGCCTTTCTGGCGTGGTTGGTTGCTCGCGTCAAGAAGCCGCCTCTGATGATCACGCTGACCCGCGCTAAGTAGTCTGGCCGGCGGGTGGGGCGGGCGGCGATTGTCCGTGACTGGTTTCTGAGTGAGGCAGCCGTGACGTACGTCCTTTCCAACGTGCTCGCGCTCTCGCTGTTTTCAGTGCTACTCTATCTACCGGGCCACGCGGCGGCGGTGGCGCTCTTTCGCGGGAGCTTGGCGCGTCATGTCAGGCTCTCGGCCAGTCTTGTGTTGGGTACGTTGTTCTGGTGCGCGGTGACGTTCGCGTTGTTTGCGTTTCAGTGTTTCCACGCGTCGGTCGTATACGGCGTGGGTGCGTGCGGCGTGGCGGCGGGGGTCGCGGCGTGGTGGTGGATTAGGCGAGAGCCGGAGTCCGGGGGGAGCATTCCGCGAGAGAGGGTGACGATCGAGCTGATCGTGCTCTTCGGTTCGCTGGTGTTCGCGGTGGTGGTTCTCTTTTTCGTGGCGCTGCGTCCGCTGATGGCGCACGACAGCGACGTTTACCACCTTGCGGTGCCGAAGCTCTGGGCGGCCAGCCACGGGTTTCGGCGGATACCGTTCAACGTCTACTCCAATTGGCCTTTCAACATCGAGCTTCTTTTCGGACTGGCGCTGCAGGCGAAGGATTACGTCCTGGCGAAGCTGGTGCACTTCCTCTTCGGCGTGGCGACGTTGTCGGTGCTGTACCGATTCGGCGCTCGGGAACGGGGCGCGTATGCGGGGCTGCTGGCGGCGGTTCTGTTCCTGGCGAACCCGGTGGTCATCTTCGAGTTTCCGGAGGCGTATATCGACGTTGCGTTCGGGTTCTTCTTCCTGGTGGGGTTCTGGCTTGTACACGAGTGCACGAACGCCGGGGGGTACAGTCGTCGAATGTTGCTGCTGGCGGGGATTACCAGCGGGGTGCTGGCGGGGGTGAAGCTGACGGGGTTGGTGGCCGTGGGGCTGCTGGGGCTGCTGCTTGTGAAGCGGGAGCTTTTCGATTCGAAGCGCCGCTACGGGGTGAGGGACATCGTACTGCTCTTCGTTGTGCCATGCGTCGTGATCGCCGCGCCGTGGGCCGTCAAGAGCTGGTACTACACGGGCAACCCGGTGTATCCGGCGCTGTACGGTATCTTCGGCGGGCCGGAATGGAGCGAGGGGCTGAGCGCGCGGCTGTATGCCCACCATCACTCGTTGGGGATGGGTCGGGGCGTGTCCGACTATCTGCTGCTGCCGGTACGGGTGATTCTGTACGGCGGGTGGCATCCGAGTCAGTTCGCGGGGAGATTGAGCCCGGTCTGGGTCGTCTGGCTGCCGATCGCCATCGTCTTCGGCAGTCGGCGGAAGCTGGTCAGGGAGCTGCTCTGCGTCTCGCTGGGGTACTTCGTGTTCTGGGCGATGACGTCTCAGCAGATGCGTTTCTTGATTCCGATTCTTCCTCTGCTGTCGCTGGCGGCGGCATTCGGGGTGGTGGACTTCTTGGCAGGGATATCAAACGGGATGGGGCGCAGGGCGGTGTCGCTGGCGGCGGCGGGGTGCGCGGTGGTCGCGCTGGTCATGGCTCTCGGGGATCGCATACCGGCCAGCGGGAAGCTCGCCCAGTTCTACTGGCGGCATGGGCCCGGGGCGCAGCAACTGGGTCCGAGCGACGTGATGCGGTTCGTGAACGAGCGGCTCCCGGGGGACGCGCGGATTCTGTTCATGGGTTTCAACGGGGGGTTCTTCTGCGAGCGGGACTACATCGCGGACAGCATGTTCGAGGCGTCCCAGATCGCGGAGATGCTCAGGGGGGCGCGGACGGTTCAGGAGGCGCGAGCGCTGCTGGAGGCGCGTGGGATTACGCACGTGCTCTTCCATCCGAAGAACCAGAACGTGCGTTTCCCGGCGACGATTCTCGCGCTGTTGCAGGACCCGGCGCAAGCGACCTTGATTCATCGGACGCCGGACGGGGCATTTCTGTTGTTCGCGATCAAGGGCGACTCGATTCCCGGGACTGACGTCCTGGGCTGTTTTCGGACGGTTCCTCCGGGACCGGAGAGGCATACCCGTGACGCGCGTTCCCGCGATCGACGATGTGCCAGGCGAAGACGATTAGGACTAGTGTGAAGCCTATGATGGGGATGAGCCAGAGGACGCCGGCGAAGCCCAGGAAGATCAGGCGCCAGTTCGGCACCGCATCGAGCAGGTAGCCGAACAGGCTGCTGCCGAGGGTGGCGCTGCCGGCGAAGGCGGCGGTGGCCCACATGAACATTCGCTGGCGCATGTCGGCGAAGTGGGCGGTGATCACCGCGCTGTAGGCCGACAGGACCCACATGTTCCCCAGGCCCATGACGACCGCGGCGAGGAGTACGTGGCGGTACGTTGCCGCCAGCCCTAACAGGAGCGATCCGGCGCCAATCAGGATGACGGCGAGCGTGCCGGATCGCCTGGCGCGCACGGTTTCGGTCACGTAACCCGAGACGAAGAGCGCGACGATGCCGCCGGCCAGGAAGAACGACTGGATCTGGCCTTGCTGTCGGAGGTTGATCTCGAACGTCCGAGCCATCGTTCCGAACAGGAGGGGCATGAGGTTGACGGTCAATCCCTGGACGATGACGAGGGCGAAGATGAAGGCCGCGAGGGGGCCACGGCCCCCTCTATCCTGCCGGGCGGACGTGGTGTCCGTACGGCCGTGTTCCTTCGTGTCGGATGGGTTGTGGTTCCGCGTCATAGCTCGCTCCGCCAGTCCACTGCCTGTCCGTGCGCGGTTTCCTCTGATCGGTAGGCGGCCGCGATGACGGCCTGCATGTTGCGTGCGTGGACCGCATCCGGCAGCCGCGTGACGATCGCGCCCCGCTTGATGCTCTCGAGAAGGTCGGCCATCAGTCCCTCGAAGAGCGGCCGTACCGGCGCGGCGGGGTGTGGCGAGTCGGCCCGGAGACCCGCGCCGTCCAGGCAATGACGATACGCAGGCGGCACGGGGCCTTGGCACGTTCCGTGGATCGAGAGGTTCCGCCAGTTATCTCCTTCAACGACAAGCCGGCCGCGCTGGCCCGAGAACTCGGCGCGATACGGCGCGTCGGACACCCAGCTCTCACGGAGCACGAAGTCCGGCCCGCTTTCCAGCTCGATCCGAAGCTCGACCTCGTCTTCGATACCGGGAAATGCCTTCGGGTGCAGCCGGCGCGCGCGGGCCGTGACGTGACTGGCCACGGGGTTGCCCAACACGAAGGACACGGCGGACAGGAAGTGAATCGACGAAGACATCAGGATTCCGCCGCCGGCGACGCCGTGGTCCACCAACCAGGCGCGGGGATCGCGGTTGGGCGCGGCGAAGCGGCTGTCGCCGTACATGTCATGCCCGTAGGAGAGACGCACATGACGAATCGTGCCGATGGCTCCGCCTTGGATCAGATCGCCAAGGACCTGGTACGCCGGCAAGTACCGGTGCACCAGGGCCACGCCGATGATTCCGGGATACCCACGAGCCATGTCGAGCATGCGGTCGGCCTGGGCCAGGTCCACGGCCAGGGGCTTCTCGATGAGGATGTGCTTGCCGGCATCCACTGCCTTGGCGAACACCTCGGCGTGCCATTTCGGCGGCACACAGATGCTCACCATGTCGACGTCGCCGCGCGAGAGCAGGTCGTCACTGATCGTGTAGACGCGGCGAACGCCGAACTCGTCGGCGCGCTGCCGGGCGGCGGTGGGATCCATGTCGGCGCAGGCGATCAGCTCGGCGCTCGGTAGGCCACGCAGCGCCTCGATGTGGGATGCACTGATGGCGCCGCAGCCGATGATGCCCACGCGAATCGTCATCTTTCCGGCGATTCCTTTTGTGCTGTCGGCGTAACGATCCCCGCGATGGCGGGCTCGATCCAGCTCAAGCAGGTCCTTGGTGACTCGGAGTAGTTGTAGAAGAAGACCGCGTCGGCGCCATGATCCGTTGCCGCCTGGACGCATGCCCGGGCTTGTTCGAGGTTGGCGATGCCTTCGAGCTTTCCGGTGGGGCCTGCGCCGAGCCGAAACCCGACGCGGATCCGTTGGCGCGACTGTGATCGCTCGTGGGCCTGACGGGTCATATGAGCTACCTCGTCCGGCCCCTTGCCGTACGCGCCGACGAGGATGGTGTCGTAGACGTGACTCGGCTCGACGCCCTCCAAGACGACGCCTGACTCGCGAAGATCGCCCTTGATCTCGGCGATCAGCGAGGCGACCTGCTCGTCCAATACGGTTTGGTAGTCGGTGAGCTCGGGGTGCGTGCTTAGGAACTGGTCCATCGTCTCGGGCAATCCGGCGGGACGCCGCGGGGCGTCGGCCAGACAGGCCTCGAGGTGGTCACGTATCGCCTGCTGCAGGGCTTCGGCGTCAATCCCGGCGAGGGTTGCCCGCGCTTGATCGTGACTCGAGAAGCTGACGTCGAGCAGGTCGTTTTCGAGAGGCCCAAGTGGCGCGAGGTCGCGCTCATGATGGTGTCCGTGCCGTCGTCCTCGATAGTCGGGCGCCTCGAGGAAGATCGACTGCAATGGGTATTGCGAGGCGAGGTCCGCGCAGAGCGACCGAATGTAGCGTCGGACGGCGGGACTGGCCGGGCAGAGCGCGTGGGGATAGGAATCGCCGAACGCGTTTCGGATGGTGTGCTCCGGGTGCTCCAACCCCAATCGCGTGTTGTGGGTACAGACCGTCCATGCGGTCAGGAGGAGTCCGAAGCTGTCCAGTCGACGACCCACCTCGGCGAACCAGTCGGTTTCTTCCGCGATATGGGCTACCTTTGGCCTCAAGGGCGTTGCGTCATACGGGGCGGATGTCGGGTGGAAGTAGGCGACGCCGTCTTCGGTGAGGTGGCATTTCCGCTTCGGACTGTGGGGCAGGAGGAACCAGCCGGCGTGGTAGACGCCGACGAGAAACAGCGATGTCAGCCCGGCATCGGCCGCGAATTGGAGTACCGGGTCGATCCCCTCATCGTGGAGGTCCCACGCGAAGAGGCACAGGGCCGCGTCCTCGAGTTTTCGTTCCTGATCGCTCAATCGGTGTTCTCGGTTGTCCTCAAGGCGTACCGGCGGCCTTGACGAACTGATCCTCGGTGAATCGGACGGTATACACGACGCTGTCGCCCCACAGCTTTCGGTAGTTCTGAGTGGCGGGCATGATGTAGTAGACCACGACGATCGTGCCGTCGCCGGCTTGGGCGCCGTTGGCGTAGCCGCAGTTCTCGCACGTGGCATCCCACGCCAGGGACACGCGGTGCTTGTAGTCCCAGGTCTTGCCGCCGTCACGGCTGAGCATGGCGGCGGCCCCGAAGGGAGCGCGCCGGTTGCCCCACGTTCCGAGCAACTTCCCGCCGGCCAGCCGAAACGCTCCGCCCGGTTGCTGTCCGGGCTCGGTGAAGGGCGTCGGACCTTTCCAGGTTCGGCCGCCGTCGTCCGATGCGTATTGAACGACGTCGTGTCGGGGTGTGCGGACGTGGGCCAGCAGACGGTCGCCGACGAGACACAGGGCCGTCTCTTCGTAGAGTTGGTCGTCGGGCTCGGCCAGGATCAAGGAGATGTCGCCCCAGGTCTGGCCGTTGTCTCTCGAGCGGATCACGCCGGCCAGCTTCAGCGTGCCGCTGGGGACCTTGATCGGCCCCTTGTAGGCGGGGTCGTACGATCCGTACAGCGACATGAGGGCCGTGCCGTCCTTGAGGGTCACGATTCGCCATTGCGGGGACACGCCTCGATGATGCTTGGGATCAGGCTTCGCGCAGAACGGGCCCAGCGGAAGTTGTCGCGTCTTGACCCAGGTCTTGCCGAGGTCGTCCGACCAGGTGTAGGCGACGCCCTGGTTCTCGTGGGCGTAGTCCTTGCCGGGGCGATTCTCGGGCTTGCCGTCCTTGTCGCGGTGATAGTCCAGCTCACAGAAGGCGCAGACGATTCGTCCGCTGGGCAACTGGCCGAGCGCCTGGTTTCGCTCCTGAAAGACGACGTATCCTCCGTCCGGGCGCGGCGCGAACAGTCTTCCGTCCGGGCCGCGTCGCTCAGCCACCACGATCGGCTTGGACCATGTCTTGCCGCCGTCGGTCGACCGCATCCATTCCATATAGACGTTGACGCAATCGAATTCCTTGATCGGCCTGGCCTGTTGGACCACCACGCCCAGGGATCCGTCTGACAGGGAGATGATGGCGCCCCAGGCCGCGCTTCGGGCGATCACCTGGCGCTGGGCCGAGAGAAGCTTTCGGGCGCCGTCATCGGCCCGTGCCGATGGGGTCACAAGCGAGCAGACGGCACAACTTGTCAGCATCACGACTTGCATCCGATTCATATGATGGCTCCCACGGTCAGCGGGGGATCGGCTTGATCCCGCTCGGCGTTACTCGGATGAGCTGGGCCAGCAGCGGCATGCCGCGCTGGGCGTTCATGTAGGTGGCGAGGACGACGTCGGGCTCGACCTCGACCATGCAGCCCATCGCCCAGGCGGGGTAGTCGATGATGGTTCCGGCGTCCCAGTTGAGCCCGTCGTCCCGGCTGACGTTGACACAGTACTGGGGGTATCGATGGGCGCAGAGGATCGCGCCGGATCGGGTGCGGACCATCGACTGGGCGTATCCTGGGAAGGTCGCTCTGGTGGCGGCGTCCCAGGTTGCGCCGGCATCGTCTGACCAGCACTGCCACATCATCGGGCTGTAGACGGGGCGGATCAGGACGGTGACCTTGTTTCCGATGGCGACTCCGGTGGGCTCGGTGAAGTCGAGGGAGCCGGGGACCTGGCCTCGCGGGGTGCCCGACCACGACGGTCGGTCGAGCTCGATGGGGGCCGACCAGCTCTTGCCGCCGTCGGTGCCGCGAATGGCGAAGGCCTTGCAGTGGATGGCGCCCCAGGTTCTGACGTCGGTGAAGGGCTCGTTCGGCGCTTGGGCTCGGGCGAGCTGGAAGCGGAGCAGGGATCCGTCGGCGGTTTCGAGGAGTGGGCCGTAGCAGGTCAGCTTGGCTGGGATCGCGGGCCATCCTTCGGCCACCTTTGACGGGACGGGGTCGGACCAGGTTTGGCCGTTGTCGGTTGACTCGGAGATGGAGATTTCGGGCACGGGCTTCTTGGTGACCTCGCGGTTCTGCCATAGCTGGGCGATGAGTCGTCCTTTCGACGTTCGGAAGATCGTGTTTCCGTAGTCGGTGATGGCGCCGAGCTTCTCGGGGAGGGTCTCGGGCTTTGCCCAGGTTCGGCCCTTGTCCTTGGATCGGACCAACTGGTTGCCGGCGGCCAGGAGGACGTCGCCGTTGGGGGCGAGGCATCCGCTGGGCATGTTTTCGCTGGACAGGCCGACGGTGAAGTGGTGGACGGGGATCGTCTGGCCGGCGTCCCAATTCTTCAGCGGGGTCTTCTTGCCAGCGATACGGACGTTGCGGAAGAAGTACCAGCCGTAGCCGGCCAGGCCGACGGCGCCTTGCTTGTAGGTGTCGTCAGTGACTCGCAGTGCGTGGCGGCCATCGACCCAGAGCTCGATCGTCGGGCCCTTGACCTCGAGTCGGACCTTGAACCAGCGGTCGGTCTCGCTGGGGACGCCGGGAACCCACACGGACTTGATGCCGCGGAGGTATCCGTCTCCTTCCACTTTCATGACCTGGGCCCAGAAGTGCTTGGCTCGTAGCTGCTGACCTCCCCAGGGGAAGTAGACCATGTAGAAGTGATTGGCGTCCTTGGCGCGGAAGATCAGTGCGGCTGCGCCTGTGCCGGTTTCGCGGTAGTTGCCGTTGAACTCGAACTCGGCGGTCAAATCGGCGTAGTCGTCGGTTGTGTAGAAGGCCCGGCCGTGGAGGTTCGGTTTGTTGGGGGGACTGATGACGCCTCCGGCGTCCTGGGTCCAGGGGCCGTTGAGGAATTGCCACTTGCTGCCGTCGCCGATCTCGAGCTTCGTGGGTTGGGTGTCGCCGACCTCGGCGGCGTTGCATCGAGAGGCCGTGGCGATGATGTGGAAAGTACCCAGCAGTAATGCGAGTAGAATGCGTGTTCGCTTCATGTCGTCGTCTCCCGATTCGTGATGGCCTTCGGCGGACTCGACGGGCTTGTCGAGTGTCGCCGGTCAGCTTCCCGCGGGCTTGCGGGGGCGTATCCTGTCGGTCTCGGCCTTGGGAGCCGAGGCAAGCCTCTGATCGCCGACCTTCCTTATCCAGTCGGCCGTCCAGGCGACGGCCTGCGGATCGTTGTCGATCGTCGTGAATTCGATGCCCTGGATGCGTCGGGCGTGGGCGAGTCCCAGGGCGATCTGGCACTGCTTTTCCAGCAGATCACGGGGGATTCGCCGGCCGTCGCCGTAGTCGTAGAGGTACAGGCCCAGGATGATCGGCTTGTCCGGGAAGAGGCGCTCGCAGTGGGCGACGTGCTTTTCGAGGTCGGCGACGTTCTTGGCGTGCCACTCGCAGAGGAGGATGACGTCCAGCTCCTTGATGTAGTCGTTGATTCCGGGGCGGCTTAGGCTCATGGTGTAGACGACGCCCCAGATCTTCACGCGACGGTACTGGCCCGGCAGGAGCTCGCGGATGTGTCGGATGTGCTCGGGCTTGAATCCCTTGTCGACGCCCACGGTGCTCATGTCGTCGAGGACGACGGCTTGGATTTTGGGGTAGGTGTCCGCGAGCTTGCGGACCTGGGCCATCCTCTTGGTGTAGACGAAGGGCGGACCTCCCTTGCCGTCGGCGGCGATTTCCCAGGCCACACGCTTTAGGCCCAGGACGTCCCGGGTGAGACGGTCGGCCAGTTGGTCATCGTTGGGCAGACCCTGTCCGGCCATGATGATGTTCGGTGCGCCGAGGATCCGGGCGCGTTGGGCGGGGCTCGCTTGGGCAAACGTGGCCGGTGAGTGCTTCCCCGGCTTGGTCATTTCGGGATTGCCCCAGACCCAGATCAGATCGCGCACGGTTTGGGGCTCGGGCCATGGTTCCTTCCGCGGCTTGTCCGTCTGCCCTGCCTTGGCGGCGCCTGCTAGGTGCACTACCACAAGCATGCCGATCAGCAGTGTGGACGGTATGCTTGGCGGCAGGTCGGTTCCGCGGTGTCGTGGCGGAGGGTTGCCGCCTGCGCTAGTGCCGTTTTCGGTGAGTGGGTTTCGCGTTTCTCCGGGGTGGCATGGGTCAACACCAGGAGCGGGCTTGTCGGTGGAGCGAACCACGGGTCCGCGGAAAGCCGCATGCAGGCAGATGCACGCATCGCGGTTGACCCGTGGTTCATTCGGCGGCAATGACTTTTCGCCGCGGACCCATGCCACCCAGCCCGAAACTGTCTGACCGAAAGGAGCACTGGAAGCAGGCAAGGATGCCCGCGGTACTCGAAGGCGTCCGACCGACAACGGCGTTAGCGTGCGCTGCCGCTTCATGTGTTTGCCTCTTGGTTCCTGATCACCGACTGCCGAGTTTTTGTCCGCCGACGCGCCGAACCCATTCGGCCGCCCACGACACCGCTTCGGGATCGTCGTTGATGGTCAGGAAGACGATGCCTTGGATGCGACCGGCCTGCGCCAGTTTTCGTGCCGTTTCGCACTGGGTCTCGAGGAACTCTCGGGGGATCCGTCGCCCGTTGCCGTAGTCATACAGGTACAGGCCAAGGACGATGGGCTTGTCCGGGAACTGGCGCTCGCAATGGGCCATGTACTGCTCGAGCTTCACGACGTCCTTGGCGTGCCAGACCCAGAGGTTGATGACGTCCAGCTCTTTGATGTATTCGTTGACGCCCTTTCGATCGAGGTTCATCGTGTAGACCACGCCCCAGATCTTGACCTTGCGATACGCTCCGGGCAGCAGCGATCGGATCTGGCGGATGTGCTCTGGCTTGAAGCCTTTGTCCATTCCGACGCTGCTCATGTCATCCAGGAGCACCGCCTCGATCTTGGGGTATTTGTCGACCAGCCCGCGGACCTGCGCCATCCGCTTGGTGTAGACGAAAGGCGGTCCGCCTTTGCCGTCGGCGGCGATCTCCCAGACGAGGCGCTTGGCGCCCAGGGCCTCTTGCGTGAGGCGGTCGGCCAGCTTGTCGTCGTTGGGCAGACCGTGGCCGGCCATGATGATATTCGGCGCGCCGAGCAGGCGGGCGCGCTGGGCGGGACTCGCTTGTGTGAACGTTGCCGGCGTGTGCTCGCCGGGCTTGGTCATTTCGGGATTGCCCCAGATCCAGATCAGGTCGCGGATGACGGTCGGGGAGTCCTTGTCGGTCGCTTGGGGGCTCGTCTCTTGACCCGCCATGCAGAGACTTGTGACGCCGATGAAGGGATATGCACTACTCAGGAGAGTAACGACGACGGATTTCAGATTCATCTGGCGACTCCTTTGGACGTCAGTCTCGGTCCTGGCGCCACACGACACGGCGCAGGGCCTCGGTGATCTGTCGGACGCGTTGTTTGATCAGCGCTTCGGCCCGGTCGGGATCGTGTCGGGCGATGGCGTCGACGAGATCGATCAGCGACTCGGTTTTGCCGTCGGTCTTGGGGACGGCGGCCATGATCTTGGCTTCGGACTGCGGCGTCCTCGGTCGCGAGGGCGTCAGGTGGAGCGTCTGCCATACCTTGAGCATCAAGGGGTTGCCGCAGTGGGCGAGAAGGTAGTCGTGGAACCTGGCGTTGGCGCCGAATCGTTTGGCGCGATCATCTTCTTGGTGGGCGTCCTCGACGGCCTGAGCCAACTCGCGGAGCTGGTCGATCTGCCAGCCGGTCATGTTCTTGGCGGCCAGACGCGCGGCGCCGCCCTCGATCTGCTCTCGTAGCTCGTAGCGATGGAGGAGCTCCTCGGGGTCCTCGTCTTCGACACAGGCGACCACGCGGCTGCGTCCGCTGCCTTGGTGCTCGAGGAGACCTTCGGCTTCGAGACGTAGCAGGGACTCTCGGACGGGGCCGCGACCCATGCCGGTGAGCTTGGCCGCTTTTGCCTCGGTCAGGCGCTCGCCGGCGCCGAAGGCTCCGCGCTGGATGAGGGCCTTGATCTGTCGATAGGCTTCGGTTGCCTTGTCGTTCGTTTCGGTCGTTGTCATGGGGGTTGGCCCAATCCTCTCTGCTGAGGACGGCTGGTCATTGTAAACAATACTAGAATATTGTCAACAATCTGTAACAGATTGGCCGACTAAGGGGTGCGTGACAGTCTGATGAACCCCCCGGCTCGGGCGGTTTCCGTTTATCTTCCGCGGGGGACGCCGGCCTTTTTGAATGCGGGCGCGAGGTTCTTGTAGCAGGTCTTGGCGGCGGCGATGGGGTCGTAGTCGGGGCGGTTCCAGACCATGCCGCTGATTTCGCAGCAGACGTCGCCGCGGTAGCCGCCGGCGTAGAAGAGTCGCAGGAGCATCTCGTAGTCGATCGTGCCGGCGTCGCCGGGGAGCTTGAAGACGATTCGGTCGCCTTCCTTGGCGGCGTCCTTGACGGCGATGTGGGCGGTGTAGGGCAGGGCGGTCTTGACGGTCTCGGGCAGCGGCATGTCGCGGAAGGCGTAGTGGCTGTAGTCGTAGACCATGCGGAGCCGAGGGGGGTCGCCGAGCTGCTTGATGAGCCAGACGGCCTCGCTGGGGCGGGACATGCCGCCGCCCCGGTGGGGCTTGATGGCGATGACGGTCCGCGTCTGGTCGGCGACCTTGACCCAGTCGCCGAGGCGATCGCGAAAGAGGGTCTTTCGCTCGTCCCACTTGCCCCCGCCCAGGACGGTCTGGATGAGGGGCGGGTCGTTGGGGGCGAGGTCGTGCCCGAGAGCGGCGGCGCGGCGGAGTCGCTCGAGCTGGGCGGCGTGGTCTTGGTCCTTGGCGGCGGGGGTCAGGTTCTCCATCAGCGATGCGAGCTTGAGGCCGGTCTGCTCGAGCAGGCCGCGGATGGCGCGGCGTCGCTCGGGGGGCATGTTGTCCGGCGAGGCGTCCCAGTCGGGCCAGACGGTCAGTTCGAGGCCGTCGTAGCCGATCTCTTTGAGGACTTGGATGGCGCGCTCGGTCTTCAGCGTCTTCATGCCGTAGGTGCTGAAGCTGAACGTGCAGCCGGTGGGCATGGACGCCTCCTTGGCATGCGCTGTGGGGCTTTGGAGCGTGCCGGCGACGAACGTCGTGGCCGATGCGCCAAGGAATTCTCGTCGGGTTATCGAGTGCATCAGAAGGACCTCGGAATTCAGGCTTCAGACCTCGGACAACAGACCTCAGGCTTCAGGCCTTCTTTACGGACGCGTTGAGCATTTTCATGTACTCGCGCATGAAGGGGGTGTTGTCGTGCCAGGTTCGCGCGGAGACGAGGTTGCCGTCGATGACGACGGGCTTATCGACGTATTGGGCTCCGCCTTGTTCGGCGTCGAGGGCGCACTTGGCGACGGTGGTAACGGTCCGGCCCTTGATGACGCCGGCGGCGCTGACGATCTCGATTCCGTGGCAGACGACGGCGACGGGCTTGCCGGCCTCGAAGAAGTGGCGGGTGATCCGCATGAGGTCCTTGTCGTAGCGGAGGTACTCGGGCGCTCGGCCTCCCGAGACGAACATGCCGGAGTACTGGGTCGGGTCGACGTCGCGGAAGGCGACCTCGGCCTTGATGTGGTATCCGGGTCGTTCCTGGGTGATGTCCCAGGGGACGTCGGGGCTCGGCGGGACCTCGTGGAGGACCATGTGGTAGAGGCGGGCCTCTGGTCCGGCGACGACGACGGGGAAGCCGTCCTCTGGGATACGGAAGAAGGGGTAGAGGGTGTCCATGGCCTCGGTGGCGTCGCCGATGGGTATCAGAACGGGCTTGTTCATTCTCGAGTTCTCCTGTTTGGCGTGGGTTGTCGAGGCCGTCAGGGCCAGACCGGCGGGCACGGCGGCCAGGAGACGGCAGACGTCCCTTCTTGTGAGGTCGTTTGGTTTCATGATTCCGTTCCTCCTTGCGGGCTACACGGGCGGGACGCCCGTGCTACAGCAGATCGACTTCAGTTCTAACTGCCACGGGCAAGATGCCCGTGCTAGTGCGCCTGAGAGTGTACTCGATCCGTGGGGTGCAAGTCCCCACCAGGCATACGCTCTCCGG
>JAFGLZ010000256.1 GCA_016927755.1 Phycisphaerae bacterium | reverse complement strand
CCGGAGAGCGTATGCCTGGTGGGGACTTGCACCCCACGGATCGAGTACACTCTCAGGCGCACTAGCACGGGCATCTTGCCCGTGGCATCGCCGAATGCCCTTGTTGCAGGAGCAGGTCCGACGTCCCCGCGCGAGAACCCTTCTCGCACGCACATGGCGGGTCGATCACCTCCCCGAAGCCTCCCAAGGCTTCGGCCTCGGCTCCCCAGGACGGTACTCTCCTTCGAGGTGCTGCCGCAGCTCGGCCTCCTCGAACCACACCGGCTTGGTCTTCATCGCCACGAACAGCGGCACCTGATCCGCGTAGTGCGGCGACGACTCGTCCAGCGTCGCGCTCCCGAACTGATGCACGCTCCGCGAGTGAACCTTGCCGTCTCGATCCCACGTCACCATCAGGATGTAGCTATCCCCGGCTTGCCCGACCAGCCGTCCGTTGTCCCACTTGCCGTAGACGGCGTGCAGGACGTCAGGTCCGCCCCCCAGCCCCACGTCCACCTTGCCGCGAACCAGCCGATTCACCTGCTGCCACGGAACGTCGATCCGCCCGAACGTGTCCTGCAGCAGTTGGGCCTTCTCCTTGATCTCCCCCATCGGATCGGGTCCACGCCGCTTACCGGACATCCGCGCCCGGACGGCCTTCTCCAGGGACAGTACGACAATGGCTGTGCCGCGGCTGTCTGGGGCCGTCGAGAGGTCCCACTCCTTGATGACCTCGATTGCCTTGCGGACGAGCGGGTCCTCCGAAGGCGGCGCCGCCAGGATCTCCTTGATCACGTCGCCGGCCGGCGACTTCGGCGAGTACTTCAGGTCGTACTTGTACGCGTAGAACTCCTCCTCGGTGATCGACTCGTCCGCCCCGAGAAGCTCGATCAGACGTTGACTGCGGTTGCCCATGTACGAGCGCGGCTCGATCCCGCAGCTCTTGGGGAAGTCCTCCTCCCGCGGATTGTCGTCGCCGATCGTCGCCTGGAACGGCGTGGCGTTGCAGTTCTGAATGAAACCGGCCTTGGGGTTGCGGACCTGAGGCATCTTCTCGAACGGCAGGTACTCCGTCCAAAGCGTCTCCGACGTGTCGCCCGGAAGGTACTTCTTCCAGTCATAGCCCTCCGCCCGCTTCGGCAGCAGGGCGTTGTAGATGTACCAGATGTTGCCCTTCGCGTCGGCGTACCCGATGTTGAACGAAGGGAGGGCCCGAATCCGAACCGCCTTCTCGAACTCGTCGATGTTTCGGGCCTTGCCCATGCGATACCACTGCTCGACCTGGCGGATGTTTCCGTAGCCCGCGTATCGGACCGCATACGTGCCGTGCGTCTGGCGGATCACCGGCCCGTGGACCGAGTATCGCGCCTTCCGGTCCAACGTCATCGACTTGTCGCCGATCAGCTTGACCTTGATCTGCACCGTCTCGACCTTCAGATCGCGCCACTGCCCGTCGAACTTGTACTGCATCGGGTTGTCCGGGTTGGTCTCTAGGACGTAGATGTCGACCAGGTCCGGGTGGTTCACGGTGTGCGCCCAGCCCAAATCTCGGTTGTGCCCGTGGAGGATGATCGGCGCGCCGGGAAAGACGCTCCCCACGATATCCATGCCCTCGTCGCTCTTGAGCCGGGCCTCGTACCACGCCACGGGGCCCGTCCAGGGCTGGTGGCTGTTGACGGCCAGGTGCGTCTTCCCGTCGGGCGTGCGACGGGGCGCGATGGCGAATGTGTTCGAGCCGATCGGCAGCCCGCGCGTCAGCGGGTCGGCCTCCGCCGCCGCCGTCTTCGTCGAGACCTCCTGCGGGCGTTTGTCCCCGAAGAGGGCCTGGACGTCGCCTACCATCCCGAAGAAGAACGGCGTCTTGGCCACGAAACCGGTCACAATATCCCGACCCGTTGCCGGCAGGAACCCCGGGATGACCTTCTTGGGATTCAGGGCGGCGTAGTGGTTGCACCCCTCGGCGTACGCCTCGCAGACCGCGCGAGTCTCCGGGCTCAGATCCGTCTCGTACTTCTCGTTCACGATTTCCTGGAAGCGGAAGAGCTTGACGAGGTAGTCGAACGGCACCGCCTTCATCCCCTGAATCGACGCCATCGATGCCCGAGACAGCAGCAAGGCCTCCTGAATCGTTGCGAAATCGTCCTCGCAGTTCGCGTAGGCTAACCCGTAGGCCACGTCCGCGTCCGTCTTGCCGTGGATGTGCGGCACGCCCCACGTGTCCCGCAGAATCCGGACGTCGTACTTGCCCTTGGGCGGGATCAGGTCGGTCCCCTTGGACGCTTCCTCCGCCAGACACATACACGCGGTCAGGACAACGCCGAGCAAGAACGCTGTCTGAAACAAGGTCTTCTTCAATTGCCGTCTCCTATGTGCACGTGACCCGAACCCGGGTCTCAGGCCAGCAGCCTCTTCAGCAGTTCGACCCCCTGGGCGTTGGGGCCTTCCGGCTCGCCGTCGCCCCAGTACTCCAGCACGATGAATCCGTCATAGCCGACCTGCCGGTAGATGTCGATGATCCGAGCCACGTCGACAAACTCGACCTGGCCGTCCGGCGTGAACGTGTTGATCTTCAGGTGCGAATTGGCCGCCATCGGCGCGATCTTGGCGGTATCCACGTAGATCCGCTCTCGCGCCCCGTCGTCCAACCGGTCGAAGCCGGCGACGAAGTTCGTCGGGTCCGGATTGGTCTTCAAGTGTTCGCTGCCGACCTGGCGGATGATCGCCAGTAGCCCGTCGGCGTCCGGATGCACCGTGCTGTGGTTCTCCAGACACAGCGTGACGCCACCCTTCTCGGCCTCCGGAATTACCTGCAGGTAGCAGTCAACGACTCGCGCCCGCTCCAGCTCCGGGTCCTGTCCATCGACGTGATAGCCGGTGAAGACGTTGACGTGGTCGATGCCGACGTCCGCTGCCATGCGGATCCAACCCATCGTCGCGGCGACCTGCTCGGCCCGATCGGCGATCGAAGGCACGGCGAAGTCATTTCCGGCGATCAGGGCCGAGACCTCCAGCCCCGACTTGGCCACGTGCTCGACGATCCGCTTCAGCGCCGAGGCCTTTTCCGCGTTGGGCCCGCCGGGCCCGCCGGCGAGGTGCCAATTCGCCACCTCCACGCCCTGGGCGCCGAGCCGTGCCGTCTCGTCCACGAACCCCAGGAAGTCCATCCGCCCCGACTCGAGCGTCTTACGATAACCCCAAGAGCTGATACCGATCTTCATGCCGCCAGGTCTCCTGCTGCAGGCCACTAGAGCATCTCGGCGCCGGCGCGCCCACCGCGCCCCAAGAAGCCATCGATAAGGTCTTGACGCCGGCGCCAGAGGGGATATTAATACATGCGGACCGGGCTCGGTCCACATAAATCATCCGAATGCGGCATCTTGACTCATCTGACGTTCTCCTGGGAAGGCCCCTTACTGGGTCGAGTGCAGCACCTCTCGACCCCATGTAGTTCTAGACACCATTGGACATACGACTTCTCGAGCCGACTCCTATCCGAGCGCGCCGCGCTCCTCGCCGGGAGGATTCGAGATGAACGTTGCCCTCATCTGCACCCACACCCGTCCCATCGCTTTGGGGCTGAGATACGTCTCGGCCCATCTCAAGGCCTGCGGCCACGACGTGCGAGTGATCTTCATGGCCGCCAAACGCGACACCTCCAAGGCCGATTTCGGCAAGGCACTGATCGACGACGTAATCGATCACGTCCGGGATCGGGACCTGATCGGCATGAGCCTAATGACAAATACCTTTCATCGGGCCGCTGCGCTGACCGAATCCCTGCGCGACGCGGGAATCAAGACGCCAATCCTGTGGGGGGGTACGCACCCCACTCTCGCCCCAAGGGAGTGCCTCGACGTCGCCGACGTCGTATGCGTGGGCGAGGGAGAGCACGCCGCCGCGTCCCTGTGCCGGCGCATGGAGGCCGGCAGGGACCCCACGGATCTCCCCGGCCTCTGTTTCCGTGGAGGGGGCCTCTTCGGCAACCGCCAGACCGTCGAGAACGAGGTCGGTCCCTTGGAGAGAGACCTCGACTCGCTCGCGTTTCCTGACTACGACCTCGAGTCCCACTGGGTAGCCCACCGCGACGGGCTTGCCCCAGCCACGCAGGAGAATCTCCGCCCCGTGCTCGAGCGCGTGCGGATCCTGACGACGCGCGGATGTCCGAATCACTGCACGTTCTGCAACAACACCGTCTGGCGGCGAACCTATCGTGGCAAGGGGCCGTGGGTCCGGATGCGATCCGTTGACAGCGTCCTGTCCGAGATCCGACGGCTCCGTGAGCGATTCGCCTGCATCCAAGCCATCAACATCGTCGACGACCTCTTCCTCGTGCGCGGCGAGCAACAGCTCGCCGAGTTCGTCTCCAGGTACGCTGCCGAGGTCAACCTGCCACTTGAACTCGACGCCTTTCCCGGCACGGTGACGGAGGACAAGGTCCGCACCCTCGCGAGGATCCCCCTCCGCCTTGTGAGCCTGGGCATCGAAAGCGCCAGCCCGGACACGCTCCAGCGCATCTACAATCGTCCCACGTCGATCGAGAGCATTGCCGAGAGCATCGAGCTGTTCCACCGATACGGGATTCCGGCCGAATACCACTACCTCGTCAGCAACCCCTACGAGCCCCCCGAGAACATGATCGAGACGATGCGATTCATCGCGTCGCATCACCGGGGGCCGGCCCGATGTCGCGTCTTCCCCGTGATGCTGTACCCGGGCACCCCCCTGCATGAACGCGCACGCGCTGACGGGCTGCTCGCCGAGAAGGAGGATCAGGCTTACCGCTACACGCTGACCGGCAATCTCAAGCTGGCCGGATACGACTACTGGGGAATCTGGCTCCGGGCCGTTCTGTATCTCCGCAACCGCGGTGCTTCCAGCGGCGTGGCCCACCGCGTCGTCAACTTCGTCGCGCATCCCCTCGTCCGTCGATGCCTCGATCGAAGATGGTTCGCTCCCGTGGTCTTTGGCGTGTACCAGGGGGGACGCAAGGTCTGGCGGAACCTTATCTATCAGCCGTTCGTCAGACCCGTGGCCGCTCTCTATCGCGCCGTCAGCCGAGGGCCACGGGCCGCCACGCACGACCATCGCGCCTACGGCAGCCCCGCCTGAGCCACGCACCGAGAGCAGGGGGGAACCGGACGGAGCCGCCGTGCCCCTTGAGACCCACCGCGGATCTGCTAAGACTTACATACATGCCTGATCGACCATCCGGCCACGTCGCCTATGTCGCCCTCGGCTCGAACCTGGGCGATCGTGCCGCCATCCTGCAAGGGACCATCGACGACTTGCGCGGCGAGGAGGGAGTCGAGGTCGATTGCGTGAGCGGAATTCGTCGGACCAAGCCGGTCGGCGGCCCCCCCAACCAGGACGACTACCTCAACGCCGTCGTCCGGCTCAGAACAAAACTGGGGCCGTTCGAATTGCTCGATCTCCTTCAAGACATCGAGCAACGGTTCGCACGACGCCGCCTCGAGCGGTGGGGCCCGCGAACGCTTGACCTCGATTTGCTGTTGTACGACGATGCCGTCCTGAACACCGAGCGCCTGACCGTGCCGCACCCGCGGATGCACGAGCGACGCTTCGTGTTGGAGCCGCTGTGCGACGTCGCGCCGGATACGGTGCATCCCGTCCTGCGACGGACCGCCAGGGAGTTGCTGGAAGACTTGCCATGACCGGACCCGCGAAACCCGTTGTCGTCGACACCGTCCAGGCGGTTCGGTTCCAGGTGGCCCAGGCTCGCTGCCTGGGCCGGCGTATCGGTTGTGTGCCCACGATGGGCGCGCTGCATGAGGGACATCTCTCGCTCATCCGCGCCGCGCGGCAGCGGTGCGACTATGTCGTCGTCACGATCTTCGTGAACCCGACGCAGTTCGTTGCCGGGGAAGACCTCGAGAACTATCCCCGTACCCGCGACGCCGATCTGGCCGCCTGTGCGAGCGTCGGCACCGACCTCGTCTTCGCCCCCTCGACCGCCGAGATGTACGACCCCGATTCCTTGACCACCGTCAGGGTCCACCGGATCACCGAGCCGCTGTGCGGACGCCATCGCCCCGGGCATTTCGAGGGCGTTACGACCGTTGTGACGAAGCTCTTCAACATCGTCCAGCCCGACGCGGCCTACTTCGGGCAGAAGGACGCTCAGCAGGCCGTCGTCCTGCGGAAGATGACCCGCGACCTCAACTTCCCGATCGAGATCGTCGTCTGTCCGACCGTCCGCGAGCCGGACGGATTGGCCATGAGCAGCCGGAACGCCTATCTTTCTCCGGAGCAGCGGCGCCAGGCATTGTCGCTCCACAGGGCCCTCGACGGGGTCCGTCGAGCCGTGGCCGAAGGCCGGCGCGACGCGGCCGGCCTGCTCGCCGAGGCCCGACAAACCATTAAGTCCGCCGGGCCCTGCAGCATCGACTACTTGGAGATCGTACACCCCGAGACGCTCCAGCCGCTCACCGAAGTGGATCAGACCGCTCTGGTTGCGGTGGCGGTTCGAATCGACCAGGCACGGCTCATCGACAACCTCCTGGTGGACCCTTCGGGCCCAGCGTGATACACTAGTCCGTTTGAGTGGTCCTGAGGGGTTTGTAGATGTTGGTCAAGGTCCTAAAGAGTAAGATTCATCGGGCCACGGTCACCCAGGCCGATGTGAACTACACCGGAAGCATCGGCATCGACCGGACGCTCTGCGAGAAGGTCGGGCTCGTGCCCGGCGAGATGGTCCTCGTTGCGGACATCACCAACGGCGCCCGGCTCGAGACATACGTGCAGATCGAGGAGCCCGGCAGTGGGACCATCTGCATGAATGGCGCGGCCGCAAAGCTCATCGACGTCGGTGACCTGGTGATCATCATGGGTTTCGCTTACCTTACGAGCGAGGAGTCGAAGACGCACCAGCCCTGTGTCGTCGTCGTCGACGAAAAGAACCGGATCAGCAAGACCCTATGAAGCGCGTCAGACCCCGCTGAGAGGCTCGACACGCTGACTGAACGAGGATCCTATGCTACCCACCGTCTTTACGATTCCACTGCCCGGGGGCGGCGGTATCCCGATCAAGGGCTACGGCCTCATGATGATGATCGGGTTCCTCTCCGCCATCTACTTGTGCATGCGGCGAGCCCAGAAGGTCCGCAGCGACCCCGACATCGTCCTGAACGCCGGGTTCCTGGCGCTCCTGTTCGGCGTCTTCGGCGCTCGGATCTTCTACGTCGTCCACTACTGGGATTCGCACTTCAAGGCCCGCGGGTTGATGGCCGCGCTGGACGTCACCAGCGGCGGGCTCGAATGGTACGGCGGGTTCCTCGCGGCCGTTGTCGCCATCACGATCTACTTGTGGATCAAGGGACACTCCGTCAGGCTCTTCCTGGATATCATGGCCCCGAGCGTCATGTGGGGCCTGGCCTTCGGGCGCCTCGGATGCACGCTCAACGGATGCTGTTTCGGCGGCACGTGCCCCTCGTACATCCCTTGGCCGTTGGCCGTTACCTTCCCTTACGGGAGCCCCGCGCACATCCATCACGTCAGGAGCAACCGCGCGGCTGTCCCTCGTGAGTTGATGTACATCAGTGCCTTCGGCTGGCCCACCACGATCAGTCGCGAGAATATCGCGATGAAGCCGGAGCAGATCTACGGGCCCCAGAAGAAGTACAAGCAAGCCAGCGAGGCCCTCCAGGCCGCCTTTGACCAGATCTCCCCACCGGAGGCGGCCGAGAGAATCGTAAAGGCCTGGCGCAGGTCCGCGATCGAAAGACGGTCCATCCCACTCGCCCCTGTCCCCGGGATGACGATAGAGAAGCTGCGAGAGGCCAAGCGCCGGCTGGATGAAGTCCGTCAGGAGGTCGCTAACGCCTGTGCCGCCGTCCCCAACTCTAAGCAGTTGCGAGATCTCATCAATGCCGAGAATGCCGCTTGGCTGGCCTGGGAGACGCACAGCAACGAGTTGCGCGACCTGCTCGGAGACAGCCAGAATCCTCGACCTGCTCCAGGAAGAATCCAGGAGTTGCAGAACCTCGCCAAGGAGTTCCGCTCGGCGCGCGTCTTCTTCGTACAGCCGCTGGGGTTTATCAACGCGATGATCCTGGCTGGCGTGTTGAGCCTCTTCTTCTACCGCCGCCGAGTCCACGGCGCCACCTTCGGACTCATGTTTGTCCTCTACCCGATCACACGCGTCATCCTCGAGTGGGTCCGCGCCGACAACCCCATCGATTCCGGAGGCTTGACGATCAGCCAGGCCATCAGCGTGGGCATCGTGCCCATGGCCTTGGTCTACATGTTCATCATCTACAAGTTCCTCCCCCCGCAGAGCCCAAGGGCCCAGATCTGGACCCCGCCGCCCGAGGAGCCGCCGCCGTCCGCGAATCCGCCGTCCGGACCGAGTCAGGAGCCGGAACCGGCTGACGTCCTGTCGGCTTCTCCCGTGGATCTTACGCCGGCCGAGCCGCCGAGCCAGCCGAAGGCCAAGGCCAAAGCCAAGCGGCGTAAGAGCGTGCTCGAGACCGTCGTCGTCGCGCCCGATGCCGTCGAAGCCGATTCACAGGAGTGGTCCGAGACCGAGGCTATCTGCGCCAAGTGCGGGGCGGCCCTCCACCCTCCGGAGGGTCTGGTCTACCAGCGCCCCGGCAAGCGGAGCCGTAATCGAGTGCCCGGCGTGGCCGAGATCGACAACCCGGACCCCAACACCGTCATGGAGCTGATCTGCGAGTCCTGCTTCGACATGCGACCTCCCCAGGACAAGAGCCGAGCCAAACGCCTGGCCAAGAAGTGGTGGAAGACCGGAAAGGTCTGACCCGATCCGATGTCGCTCCTCTCAAGGCACACCGGGACGTGCCGAGGTGCCGTCGGCGGTTCGCAACAGGGGATCAGCGACGAGACTGGCGATGTCGGACCGCCCGCGCGTGTTCAGCGACACAGAAGCGCGACGAGTCTTCGACGCGGCCATCGAGACCATCGGCCGCGTCGCTGCCACCATCGACGGGCCGGATGAATTCATGCAACCGCTCACGGATTTCGGTTGCCCTGTCGATGGCACGTCCGTTCACTTCCCGACCATCGTCATCGACGCCGTTCTCGATCGCATTGCCTGCGCTCGGGCTCGCCAGATGCTGAGCACCAGTCCGAACCGGTGCACACTTGACGACGCGCAGCGGCGTCAGATCCAGGCCCTGATGGGCGTGGCAACCCGCCAGATCGCCAGCCCGAGCTGATTCCCGACGAATTGGTTCGGTCCAGCCAAGCTTCTACAGCAAGCGTCCTTAAGGAATATACAAACAGAAGTGGAGCCCTGGAGTCATGTTTGCCTGCTCCCTTGCCTCGGTCAAAGCCCTCTTTTCACAGGGCACGAGGCTCCACAGGATCTGCCGCAACTCCCTGCGGATTAACGTAATTAGGATTCAGAGGAACTATTGTGAGGCTTTTCCATGAAACTCCAGAATCATGAGGTATACTTCAGTCAGTATCATCGATATCACGCACGCTGTTGTTGTTCAAGTCCAGCGGGTCGCGCATTCCGGTAAGGTCTGGAGGCAGTTATGGTTGCACACGGTAGTTCCAGACGGCTGCTATGTGATTGCGGAAGCACGCTGCGCGCCATGGTATCCATCTCGAAAGACGGTGTTCTACAGGCGCTCGTGTGTACGGACACGCCCTCAGGGGGGAGTTACGTTTGCTCGCGATGTCAGATGGTGTGTCAGACCCTCAACGATGCGTTGGAGGCCAGGAGCTTCACACACGCCGCTTCCTTGAGACCCGAGCAATTCCGCCTCGATACGAGCGCCGAGGCTCAACTCGAGCTCGGATTGGCGGTGCTGCACGAGGCCATGATGGACGCGATCCTTGACTTCGAGAGCAAGGCCTCGAACGTTAGCGATCCGCTGTCTTGGCAGGCCGAGCAGTCCAGCGAGCTGGCGGTCCTATACATCTGATCCTGCATTGGGATTCCGGCGAGGGGACTTCACGCGCATCGGCTTCGTCGGCCTGGTGTCTGCCGTCACGCACGCAACATTCGGTCCGTGCCTATGTTGAGGAGTTGCCAGGGGGGGAGTTTCCGGGGATGTCCTCGCGCTTGAGTGCGGCGGCGGCCTCGTTTTCCCGCTTGATCTGATCGTATACCTCTTTCCGGTGGACCGTAACGCTCTTGGGGGCGGTGATTCCCAGCCGCACCTTGTCTCCCCGAATGTCCACCACGACGACCTCGATGTCGTCTCCGATCATAATGACTTGGTCGCGCTGTCGAGATAGGACTAGCATGAGATCAACCGCCGGCTCTCAGGCGAGCATGGGTTCGAGGCCAAGCCATGGTCGCGGGAACTATCCCACCCTCCCTGGCTAGCGCAAACCAGCTCTTGCCCATAGGGGCCCAACGCGCGACGGCATCGGGACGCCACGGTCGCGCCCTCCGACAGCAAATTGCGGGCCATTGCCGCCTTCGGATCGCCGGTGCCCCTGAGTTCCTCGAAATCCCACCCCCCGCAACTATCTGCCGATATTCTAATCGGCACCTTAGGTAAACACAATCCAGTAACAGTTCATAATACAAGCCCTGATCCTCTTTGTGGATAAATAGTTATTAAACAGTAGCGTGTTGGTCCGGAAGGCCTCCGTCCCCTCGGCAACTACGCTTCGCACTGGGTGTCGCGTTGCACGCGGTGCGAGAGAAGCCTGCAAACGCCTGGGCCTTTCCCTGAGGTCCTGTGCCTTTGGCCGCGCCACCCTCGGCACGTGGAGTATCCACTCCCGCACGCATGTCCCGGGCCAGCCCGCCCGACCGGTCCCGCGGGAACCCAGGCTGCCTTCGTTCGGGAGATTCCCCACACCTTCGCGTGAGGAGTAAAAGTATCACTTGAACCCGGCGCCGGGTAGGCGTATCATCAGACATACATCGGCGGGGAAAGTCGCTGGTCGCGGGCGTGCAAGTGGTTCGAGATCGGCCGGCATCCATTCAATGCGCAACTCGAGGGCTTTGCCTCAGACGGCAGCGGATCTCGCAACCGGGTCAGCAGCGATGTCTTCGCCTAGGCGCGTAAGATTCTGAGCGTAAAGGGAGTCGATGTGGGCTTGCGGCTGCGGCGTTGAATGCCGGTGAGTGCGGGTCCCGCGCGTCGGCCTCTCTATCGGGTTCGGATCACGTCGGTTACGCAAGGGGGTGATCGAGAGATTATGGCCACGCGACATCACATCAAAGTGCTGGTCGTCGACGATGACGAGGCGGTCTGTAGGACGGTCCGCCTGATCCTCGAAAGCAACAACTACCAGCTTGAGGTCTTCAACGACCCCCGAGAGGCGCTAAAGGCCGCCGAGAGCACGGCCTTTGACATCGCCCTGGTTGACATCAAGATGCCCGGACTCAACGGAGTCGAGTTCGTCCAGAAGCTCTTGGAGATCGACCGGCGCGTCAGCCCGATCATGATGACCGCCTATCCCGACGTCGAGACCGCCGCCGCGGCCATGCGACGCGGAAGCTGTGACTACATCCCAAAGCCGTTCCGACAGGAGCAGCTACTCGAGGCCGTCGAGCGCGTCGCGCGAGACAAGGGGCTCATCTATACCTCGGAGGAAGAGCTCAACCGGCTGATCGGGCAGCGGATTCGCCAGGAGCGCCTCAGGCTGAACCTGACCCTCCGTCAACTGAGTCAGCGGACCAGCCTGACGACCAGTCAGCTTTCCCAAGTGGAGCTGGGCAAGAACGCCGCCTCACTGTGGTCGCTGGCGAAGATCAGTAGCGCCATGGGGCTGCAGCTCTCCGAAATGCTTCACGGCATCTAACCGGACATAGACGGCTCACTCCAAACAGGACAGGGAGAGCGGGGGTGCTCGACGCGACATCCCAGCAAGCAGACGGATCCCCGGTGGAACGTCTGTATCCGTTCTTACTCGTGGTGATGGTCGGTGCCTTCTTCGGTCCGCTCCTCCTGACCGACAGCGTCCCTTTGTTGGGCGATCTCAGCCACCTCTTCTACCCCGGCTTCGTCTTCCTCCGCGAGTCGCTGCGACAGGGCGTGCTCCCGCTGTGGAATCCCTACACGGGCTGTGGGGAACCGTTCCTGGCCGATGTCCAGCGAGGGGTCTTCTATCCGCCCAATTGGGTCTACGTGGTCATGCCCACCTGTTCCGCCATGGTGGTCTCGGCCGCCTTCCATGTCCTTCTTGGCGGCCTCGGCGCCTATGGACTGCTTCGGGGATGGGGCGTGTCTCGAGCCGGTGCCTTGCTCGCGGGCGTGTCGTATGCCTTCAACGCGTACATGATTACCAAGGTCGAGTTTCCCTCCCAATTGGGCGGCACCGCCTGGTGCCCCGTCGTCTTGGCAACGTATGCTTGGTGGCTCCGACGAGGAGGTCGACGCGCCTTCATCCTAACGAGCGGCGCTATCGCCATGCAGTTCTTGGCAGGGCACCCGGAGATGGTGTTCTTCACGACCCTGGCCCTCGTTATCTATGCCCTGTGCGCGGGATGGTATGGATGGCGAGCCCGCCACGAGTGGATTCCACTCCTGCGTCCCATACTGGGCCTGGCGGCGTGCGGCCTCCTGGCGATTCTCATGGTGATGGCCCAGTTGCTGCCGTCCGTTGAAGCGCTGCGTGTGGCCACGCGTTCACGGGCTGCAAACCCCGACCTGGATTCGTCCTCGGTTCACCCGTTGTCGCTGTTCACATTGCTCATCCCCTCGCTCTACGGCGTGGGAGGTTGGGGCGGCGTCTACTGGGCGCCGTCCGTCATCTCGCCGTCGGTGGGGGGGTTCTACATCGGTCTCGTTCCGATCGTTGTCTTGCTGGCCGCCACGATCCGAAGAGTCGCGGGCGGCGCCCTGCCCCCTGACGCGAAGGACGCTCCGGGCGGTGGTTTGAGGCTCGAGACGTGCTTCCTTCTCATCGTGTTCGCGTTCTTCTTCCTCTACGCCATGGGAGGGTACAGTCCGTTCTATGGCATCTGCAGGAGACTCATTCCTCCCACTCGCTATTTCATCTGGCCCGCGAAGTGTTTGGTGTGTGTGGTGCTGGCCCTGAGCTGTCTGGCGGGTATCGCGCTGGATCGTCTCGTTCGCGGAACGCAACCGGCGGATCTCGCTCGGGCCCCGCGGCGACGTGTTCTCATGGACTGGGGTACGGTTCTCGTCATGGCCGCAATAGGTCTATGTGTCGGCGCATGCCTGCTCTGCTTCGATTCTCTCGGCAGGCCCTTGCTGCTCGAGGTGTTCAACCTCGAGCATATCTTCCAGGACGATGAAATGCGTATCGCGCGGATCCCCTGGGACGTCATGCTGCGAGACAGCGTCAAGCTCCCGCTTCTCGGAATCGTCACTGCGGTCCTGCTCAAAGGGTACTGCTCATGGCCTCGGTTTCGCGCGTACGGTGGAGGTGTCCTTGCTCTCCTGTCTTTCGTTGACCTGTTCATCGTCAACCATTACCTCCTGCAGGCCGGTCCCGCCGAGGTGCTGGAGAAGCCGTCCTCGCTGACCGAGTGGCTGAATCCGCCGGACAGGAGCGCGAGGTTCTATGCCTTCGAGCACGCCCTCCCGGAAGAGCTGCAGGCTCGCTGGGAGGCGTTCATGATCGATCTGCCGGTCGAGGCCTCGCGGATTCCCATGCCTCCCCGCTTCAATGAGTCCCCCCCCGCAAGGTCCGTACGGACGCTGCGCGAGATCTCCTACGGCTACCTGCCGGCGGCGGACAAGGTCTACAACACGTTCTCGATCAGGAACTTTCTCCCCAAGGACATCTCTACGATGTTCATCGCGCCGATCGTCGTCAACGCGCCGCTCGCCAACAGACGACGCATGTTCTCACTGCTGAATTGCGATAGGTTCCTGTGCGTGCCCGATTTGCCTCGCACGATGGCCCTGGGCCAGGCCGCTGAGACCGCCCTGTTGTTCAAGATGCCGGAGGTGATGCCCAGGGCGTACGTCGTCGGGGGGCTCCGGGTCGCCCACGGCCAAAGGGGGGTGATGGCTGCCCTGCTGTCGGATTCGTTCGATCCCTGGAGGGTTGCCGTCTTGGATCGAGAGGATGCGGAAGAGCAGACCTATGAAGGCCTCACCCCGGGCAGGATCCGACACACGATCCTGCGGCACGAGCATCGAATGAACGCCGTGGACGTCGAGCTGGAACTGGAGTCTCCCGGGCTGCTCGTGCTGAGCCAGACCTATGCTCCGGGCTGGACCGCGACGGTCAACGGTCAAAGCGTCCCAATCCTCCGTGTCAACCTCGCGTTCCAGGGCCTTCGCCTTCCCGCGGGGCGCGCCCGCGTGCTCATGACCTACCAACCCAACTCCGTGTGGATTGGGATGGCCGTCAGTGCCGCGACCGTAATCCTCCTGGCAATCCTGTTGGTTCCCGTGTCCAGGACGCGTGAATCCTCGCCGCCCTGAGCACGCGCCGTCTCCGCGCCAGCATAGGCCCCAAGCTACCTGCAACGAGCAATGAACAATGCGCGTTCCGGAGATCTTCACTGGGTGGCCCATCGCTTCAGCGGTGGGGGACTCGAATTCCCGTCCAGATTCCTCCCCTCGCATCTGAAGAGCTCAAACCCATCTTCGCTGTCTGTCCGGACGTTCCTGAGAGCAGCTTAGGTGCCTGGCGCCGTCGAGGGGCTGCCGCCCGACGCGCGGCTGCGGGCCACCAACGCCTCGAGTTGCCGAATCCGTTCTTTGAGCCGGGCGGTCCGGGCCTCACGGTCGGCCATCGCCTCTTCGTTTGCCTTCCTGAGTTCGGTCAGCGCCCGCTCGTGGTCCGCCTGCAATTGCCTCAGTCGGGCATCCGCGTTGCGGGCGATGGTTTCCGAGGTGTTGACCTTGTCCTGCAGGTGGCGGTTCTTCTCACGCAGGTCGGCGATCTGCTCGTTGAGTTCCGCGATCCGCCTGCGAAGCTCCAACTCCTCCGCGGCCCCCTGCGACAGGTCTTTTTGCCGTTCGTCCAATTGCCTGCGGATTCCCTCCATCTCCTCGGCCTGCTTCCCGTGCTCCTCGGTCGGCCGATCCGGGGCCTCGCGCAAGGTGCAACCGCTCAGGAGAACCCATCCTGCGGCGACCAGTACGCACGATCTCATCTAGACGGCTCCCATGCTGCCGCGTCAGTCCGGGCGCGGGGACCGGTCAGTTTCACTTCGCCGGAACGCCGGCCCTTGCCCATGCCCGATAGGCCCGCTCTACGTCGTCGTGGCCGGCCGGCTCGGACCATGCCGCCACCACATATCGGAGCTTGAGCGTCTCGCCCGGCTTCAACACGTAGGGCTTCTCCGCCAGGCCGATCGTCGCCGAGAGGTAAGCGAATCCTTGGTTCATCGCGAACCACGTGGCAGGGGCACGTGGGTTCTCGCCTGCGTCAAGGATCGCCAAGGTGGCCGGCTTCCCAGGCGCCATATCTCCCGTGATGGCGCACCAGCGACTCGTGCTGCCGTTCACCCGCGCCACATCGGTCTCACCGTCGGCCGTCAGGAACCTCGCCCCCTGGTCCATGGACGACGGGAATCGCGCGCCCAGCCCAAGGTACTTCCGACCGGTCAGCGTGACGGCCTTCTTCGCGTCCGGCCCGGAGAACTCGGTCCGCCAGACGAGAAGGCGATCGGCAGGCTTCGGATCGACCGGCACCGACACGGTTCGGCGCTCACGGAGCAGCACCGTCATACCGTCCCGTGCCGCCCAATCTATCACTTGGACCAACGTCACGGCGGACGCCGTTCCCGCGGCCGGCGCCCCGATCTCCAGCTTCCGGACGATCTGACGACCGACCTTCCCCTCTTCGCCCCAGAACTCCACCCCGTCGACGTTCCAGGCGAACATCAGCCCGTGATGATGCTTGTGATCGGGCGCCGAGTCCCGGAGCAGTTCGCGGCCGTCCGGAAGCCACCACTGCCCGACGTAAGGCTTGAACAAGCCTCCTCCGTGCCGGTAGCTCAGGAGCGGCTTGCCGCCGATATCGAGAAGGACGCGACCCGAATCCTCTCTGACATCGAGTCGGTTCTCGGCCCGACCCATTCCCGTCGTCTGGCCGAACCCTCGTGGCGAATCCCAGGCCGCGCATAACGCCGCTAACAGGATCATCTCGGCAGCCGTCCTCTCCGTGAGCATCCGTGTCATCCTCCCTCGGGATCGGCGTTACGTCGTCCTCGCAAACGGTATTGTAGTCGGCGCGACCTCGGCGTGCGATGGGTTAGATTGAGTCCGTGGCCTCGGAGCCGGACGCTTCGACCTGGGCGTTCTCCACCCGACGCAGGATCTCGAGATCGTAACGGACCCACTGAAGGCAGAGCCCTCGAGCGGGCGTCGTCGGGCCGGCCTGGCTTCGGTCGCCGCTGGCCATGATCTCAGCCACGCGCTCCGGAGGCCAGTGGCCCCGGCCCACCTCGATCAGCGTGCCGACCATGTTGCGGACCTGGTTGTAGAGGAAGCCCCGACCCTGGACGTCGAATCGCACCTCGTCGTAGTGGCGGTGGATATGGATCCCCGTGACCGTCCGAATGGTGTGCTCGCGAGGGCTGCCCTGGGTCGCCATGGCGCGGAAGTCTTGACGACCCATCAGATACCGGGCGCCCTGACGCATCGGCTCGATCGCGAGCCGCTGCCAGAAGTGGTAGGTTTGACGCTGAAGTTGTCGCTCGACCGGCCGGCCTTCCGCGCAGTGGACCCGATACCGATAGAGCTTCCCCCGAGACGACTTGATCGCGTCGAAGCTCATCGGAACCTCGCACGCGCTGACGATTGTCACGTCCTTCGGCAGACGCGAGCCGATCGCACGCCGCATGTTCTGGATGGGAACCTGGCTCGTCGTTCGGAAATTCGCGACCTGGCCCGCCGCGTGCACGCCCGCGTCCGTCCGTCCGCTGCCCAGGACCTCCACCTGGTGTCTCAGCACGCGTCGAGCGGCCTGCTCGATCGTTCCCTGAACCGTCCGCAAGCTGGGCTGACGCTGCCAGCCGTGGAAGTCCGTGCCGTCGTATGCGATGACCAGCTTGACGTTACGTTCCATCGGCGGCGGTCACGCTATCTGAGTAATAGGATGAGGTTGAGCAGCAGACTCAGCACCAGCAGGAACGCAAGGACCCCGACGATCGTCCAGTTCGGCTGGAATCCGAAAGCGGCCGCGCCCTCCGCGTCCGCAAGCACGTGCGGCTCGGCCGACTCCTCTTGTTCGGCCAGCCCCCGCAGAATGTCCGCGTCGTAGCGCCGCCGCGCCTGCAGCGGCGGTTCGCCCCGGGCTACTGCCTCCAGGTCCGCAAGCAGGTCCTTCGTCGATGCGTACCGGTCGTCGGCCTTCTTGGCCATCATCACTTCGATGATCTCGCCGATGCCGGAAGACAACTTCGTGTTGATGTGGTCCGGAGGAATCAGAGGCTGCTTCAGGTGCTTGTGCATCACCGCCGACGGCGTCGTCCCGTCGAACGGATAACGCCCCGTCACGATGTGGTAGAACGTCGCCCCCAATGAGTAGACGTCCGCCCGGAAGTCAATGTTCATCTCGCCCCGTACCTGCTCCGGGCTGATGTAGTACGGCGTGCCGAACGCCCGACCCGCCTCCGCCTTGGCCGCCTCCATGTCCGTCACTTCCCGGGCCAAACCCATGTCCGCCAGCTTCGCCACGCGGTTCTTCGTGATCATGATGTTCTTCGGCTTGACGTCCCGGTGGATGAAGCCGCGCTCCTGGGCGTGGTCCAGCGCTCGAGCGATCTGCATGACGATGTCGATGGCCTCGGCCTCGCTGAAAACCTTGCCCTTGGCCAGCTCGTCATAAAGCGTGTGACCGTCCACGTACTCCATGACGAAGTAGTGGCGACCGTCCGCCTCCCCCACGTCGATCGCCTGGACGATGTTGTTGTGGTTCAGACGGGCCGCCGCCTTCCCTTCCTTGTAGAACCGCTCGACGAACTCGCTGTTCTCGCTCAAGCGGGTCGGCAAGACCTTCACCGCCACCGTCCGATCGAGGCTGATCTGCTTCGCCTTGTACACCGTCGCCATCGCCCCGGCGCCGATCCGTTCCAGGATCTGAAAGCCCGGGATCTGCTGCGCCGGGCGCGTCGTCGAGTCCTCCGCCGACTCCAGCCTCTTGAGCTGCGTGGCGGTCAGGACGCCTTGTTCGACCATCACGTTCGCTAGGGAGACCCGCTTGCCCCGGCTGGCAAGATCCTGCTTTCGAGCCAGGCACTTCTGGACCTCCTCCTCGGAGGCCAGCTTGTGGTCCACCACGTACCTGGCGAAGTATGTATCTTCCGTAACTCTGACCATAGAGGCCCTATCCCTATGCTCACTCCGTTGACCCAGCCCCTAACCCGATACGATGGGTGCGAAAGAGAGATGCCAAATCTACAAAACTTTATGGAGCTTGCCTCCTTAGATCAACCCCCCCGGGCACATTTCCGTCACTTGCCTCAGAAGTTTCCCCGCTTGCTCCGGATAATGGGGCAGGCGCTCGATGGCCCCGGTCACGGCCTCGAGCTGCCGCGCCGTCCAGATCCCGGGCGTTTGTTCCGACCAACCCCCCAGCCCAAGGGCGTCGGCGACGCCTCGACCCAACGCCTCCACCCCCTCACCGGTCAAGGCGCTGACGGCCGAGAGCCCCGCCCAATTCGACTCCAGGTCACGTGAATCCTCGATCCGATTCGGCAAGTCCGCCTTGTTCAGTACGAGCAGCGTCCGATAATCTCCCCTCGCACGGGACACGCGATCCATGGCGAAACGGGCCTCACCCGTCAGCGGGACCGACCGATCCACGACCAGCAGCGCCAGGTCGGCCTCCGCCAGGCGCCCCAGGGCCCGCTCGATCGAGGCCCGCTCGAGCGGATCCTCGGTCGGCCGGAGTCCCGCCGTGTCGACAAGGACAAGCGGAATGCCCTCGATGGCCGCGGGCTCGGCCACCCAGTCGCGCGTCGTGCCGGGCTGTTCGGTCACCAGGCTTCGCGGACGTCCGAAAAGCAGATTCGCCAGCGTGCTCTTGCCCGCGTTGGGCGCACCGGCGATGACGATGCCCGCCCCCTCGACAAGCCTCCGGGCCGGCTCATACCGATCCCGTAGCTCGCACAGCGCTCGCGTGACCTCGGCAACGGCATCCGTGTTGTCTGACGACAAGCGATCAACAAGATCGCCCAGCAACGCCGGCAGGACAACCTGCTGGCTCGCAAGCCACATCGCCGCGCGATGCGTCTGCGCTCGCGTCAGCGACAGCCAGACCTCCGGCTCGATGGCGTTACGCGCCGCCCAGCCCGCAAGACCGATGGCCTCCGGGGCGGTCAAGCTCGCCCCAGCCTCGCACAGCAACCCCAGAATCCGCTGCACCACGCGAACCCCGCCGTGCGGGTTGATCTCGACTACCTCGCCACGCTCGAAACCCGCGTATCCCGCCAGCCGCCGGCGCGTCAGAACGACGTCGTCCAGAACGCGATCGCCGTCGACAACCTGCCCGAAGGTCACACGTCCCGGCTGAGCCTTCTCGCCAAGCGGCGCTCCGGAGAATGGGCGGAAGATCCGCCCGACCACCGAAACGGCTTCCGGGCCGACCAGGCGGATCACGGCGATGCCCGCCGCTCCGATCGGCGTCAGGACCGCCGCGTACGTCGTGTCCTCTCGGAGCTGGACCCTCGTTTCAGTCATCGGATTGGATCGTCATGCGGTGATAGGCCAGTGCGATGCCCCGTAACGTCAGGTCGGGTACGACCCGGTCGACGAAGTTCGCCTCCTTGGCGATCAGCTCGGCGCCCCCGCCCGTCGCGATCAGGGGGAGCCATCGGCCCAGCTCCGTGGCGTACCGTTCCGCGACTTCACGGAGGGCTCCCACCGCGCCGAACAGAACCCCGTTGTTGATCGCCTCGCGCGTGTCGCGCCCCCACGGGTGCGCCGCCGCGACGATGCGCTCGACGAATGGCAGCGCCGCCGTGTGCTCTTGCAGCGACAGGCACGACAGCCGAAGACCCGGCAGGATCGTGCCACCCATGAACACGCCGTCGTCGCCGACAAGGTCGATCGTGATCGCCGTGCCGAAGTCGGCTACGACGCATGCCTCGCCCAGTTGCGCATGCGCCGCCGCCGCGGCGCAAACGCGATCGACGCCGACCTTCTCAGGCGCATCGAGGGCGATCGGAATCGGCAGGTCAACCTGCCGACCGATCACCAGCACCTCCTCACCGAGAACGGCGTCGACCGAGCCGACGAATCGTTCCAGCAGCTTCGGCGCGACCGAGCTGGCCACGATGACGCGCTGGTCGTTCTCCTCGAGGAAGGCCCAGATGCGCGCAATGGCGTCGTCCAGACCGTCCAGGGCGTCGGCCGCCAATACCACCGACTCCACCGTCGTGTCGCGCGGCAGCGCGCCGAGATGAATGCCGCTGTTGCCGACGTTAACCCCCAGAACACCGGTCAGCAGGGGCGAGTCGGCCTCGAGAGGTGCCGAACTGTCTGTCTCTCGTATCATGCGGCTTGTCCGTTAGACCGGCACACGACACAGGCCCTGAAGGCGACCTCCTCGCCTGTGTCCTAATGTCTCAGGCCATCCTTCGAAACGTACTTTGCGCCACCGGGCCGCGCAGACGCGACGTCACGTCGTGCTTGGCCACCGCCTCGGCGATCACCGCGAACGTCTCATCCAGTGCCGACAGGTACTGATCGATGACCCGATCGTCATGGGCCAGGCTCAGCGGTACCCCCTTGCCGGCCAGGAACCCCCGAGCCAGCATCTCCTGGGCAAACAAGGTCGACACCGGCATCGAGTCGTCGCCGTAGTCCAGCGAGAACGCCGGTAGGGGGGGCCGCCCGACCACGCGACCCTGGAGACCGTGCCTGCCAATCAACTCCTTCAGACCGTCCCGCACGCGTCCCCCCAGTCGCCAGAAGTGCTTCGGGGCGTCCAGGGCCCGGAGCTTTCGGATCGTCGCCAGCGCCGCCGCCGGGCCGATCCCTTCCGTCCAGTAGCTGCTGCTGATGAACGTCCGCTGCGCCGAGTCCATGATCTCCCGCCGACCCATCACCGCCCCCATCGCGTACCCGTTGCTCATGGCCTTGGCGATGACCGCCATGTCGCCCGTGATGCCCAACACCTCCTCGGCGCCCCCCATCGCGTACCGGAAGCCCACCGTGACCTCGTCGAAGATCAGCACGCAACCGTGCTGGCGCGCCAGCTTCTTGACCGTCCCAAGAAACTCCGGATCCGGCTCGTGCTGCCGGATCGGCTCCATGATGACCGCGCCGAACTCGTTCGGATATCTCTCCAGCAACGCCTGGAGCTGCTCCGGGTGGTTGTACTCGAACGGAAGGATCGTCCCCGCCAGCGCCTTGGGAACCCCCTCGGCCGCCAGCCCCGGAAGCAGATGCCCGTTCAACGCGTCGTCACCGACGAGATTCGCCGCCAGGTACCAGTCGCTCCAGCCGTGATAGCCGCAGAACGCGATCCGGTCACGACCCGTGTGCGCGCGGGCGATTCGGATCGCCACCGCCAATGCCTCGCCCCCCGATCGCGTGAAACGCACCATCTCGGCGCAATCAAAGATCTCGCAGAGCAGCTCCGCCAGCTCGACCTCGTCCGGCGTGTTGAGCGTCGTCGTAACGCCCCGATCGATGCGCCGTCGCACCGCCGCGTCCACGTCCGGATCCGCGTAGCCGAGGATCGCCTGCCCGACGCTCATCTGCATGTCGATGTATTCCCGACCCGCCAGATCCCACACCCGGCACCCCTCGGCACGACTGAAATACGTCGGCCACTGCTCCGGACAGAAGAGCTCCGGACGCTTGCTCAGCAGCATGCCCCCCCCGGGGATGAGCCGACACGCCTTCTGCCACAGCTCCCATCCCGGGTTCGAGACGTTCGCGTTCGTCACGTTCATCAACCGTTCTCCTGGGCCCGTGACCCTCCGCCGCCGGACCGAAACCGCGATCATCCCACCGCAATGGGCACAGATCAAGGCCCGCTGATTCCGATTGCCACGGGCGCCGCGCCCGAACGCCGCCGGTTCCGTAGAGACCGCGTAAGAATCGCCCAGGACCTTCAGTCCAGGTGCTTGTGAAGCCAACTTACAATGTCTTTGCTGAACTCCCGCGGCGGCATGTAGTGCCCGTGCTCGTACCAGATCTGCTGCTTGGGCTCCGGCATCACCCGGAACAGCTCCTCCCCGCCTTCCCGACCGTCCCCCGTCGCGTTCACCATCAGCACCGGAGCGCTGATCCTCGGTGCGAAGTTCAGAGTGTGACCGAACCTCAGGAAGCGATCGTCGGTCGCCCCCTCCGGCCACGCGCCCACCACCGTGAGTGCAACGGCCCGGAACCTGTCCTCAAGCCCCGCAACCAGCGTCCCGTGATAGCCGCCCATGCTTCCGCCCAGAAGCGCGACCTTGGACGCGTCCACCTCCGCGCGCGAACACAAGTAATCCAGCCCTCGACGATAGTCCGTCACCGCCTGGATGAGACGGTCCCGCCTCGTGTACGGCCCCATCTCGTCCCAACTCAGAGTGTCGGCCTTCTTCCGCTCCCCGAACCCGTAACAATCCGCCACGAGAACGCACCATCCCTCTCGCGAGAGGATGTCCATCCAATCGAGCGCCCAGTCCTCACTCTTCCCCCAGAAGTCGTTGTTGCCGTGAAGAAGCAGGATCGCCGGCAGGCGCTTGCCGTTCGCCTCCTTCGGATGAGTGAAGAACGCCGAGACCCGCTCCCCGTGCGTGCTGCCGAACGCCACCTTCTCGATGACGTACGGCGCGCGGTGCGGCCATACGCCTATGGTCTTTGCCTCGAGCGGCAATGATCGATCATACCCGTAGTAGTCGGCGATCGACTCAAACACGCCTTTGCTGACCGGTTCTCGCTTGACGGGCTCCTCGGCGATTGAACGCCTCTCCGCCGCCACGAATACCAGACCAGCCACGACGCCAACGATGGCCTTGTTCACCACACGCTCTCCTTTGCCGGATGTGTTCCCATGATCTGCTTCGCACGAATACTGCTTCTTTGCACGGGCTGGAAAGGGTGTCAAGGTGGAAAATGAGCCGGAATGGGCCGTCTGGCTCCGTATGTGATCAACCGCACATCACATACTCTCCGCCGTCGGCTTCCCTTCAACGACGCCCCAAATCACAAGACGCCCATCCGGCCACGTCGACCGGATGGGCGTTGTTCTCTTCTGCCGAGATTCACTGCCTCGAAAATCAGCCTCGGATGGCCACGGACAACCTACCCCGCGCGCATCTGCCGCTTCTTCGCGTCCCAAACCATGCACTTCCGCTGACGGTACCCCTCGTTGGCCAGATTCACCGCCACCACCGCCGACCACCCAAGCTCCGGCGGGCAGTTCAGCAGCTTCTTGTCGTTCGCCCGAATCGCCGCATGGTGGTTCTTGTGGTGCAGCGACTGGTCCTCGGCGCCCGTCCGCTTGTGCACGTAGATCGGCTTCGACTTGTTCGTCTTCCAGTCCGGACCCTTCTCGTTCTGGTCCCAAACGCTGAAGCCCTGATTCTTGTCGAAGATCAGCGTCGCGCCGAAGCCACGGATGCAGTGCTCGATGTCCCGATGGTTCGCCATCGTCCCCAGCACGTGGATCGTCATGCCCTTCTCGATCAGATCGTTCTTCGGATACTCCAGGATCATCTCGAAGTTGTCCGGAACGTCCCGACCGTCCGGCCAACAGAAGATGCCGCCCATGCCCACCCCGCACACCGGGTCCATCAGGTCCAGCGCCACCATCATCCGCGAGATCCGGTGCACGAACAGGTCCGTCGCGATCCCGCCCGAGTAGTCGAAGTAGTTCCGCCAGTCCCAGTACTTCCTCGCGTCCCACGGCACCTTCGCCGCCGGTCCCAGCCACATGTTCCAGTCCAGGTCGTTCGGCTTCGGCTCGTTGCTCTTGTGACCCGTCCGCCACAGACCCAGCGTCCGCTCGAAGTTGCCCTTGTCGTCCGAGTACCGCCGGACGTACGACGTCTGGGCGTGCACGATCTGACCGATCCCCTTGTTCTTGATGTAGTCCCGCGCCGCCCGGTAGCTGTCGTCGCTCATCCCCTGGATGCCGATCTGCACGATGTTGCCCGTCTTGTTGATCACGTCGAGGACCTCATTGGCCTCCTCGATGTGATGCGTCATCGGCTTCTCGCAGTAGATGTACTTGCCCGCCAGGCACGCGTCGATCGTCTGCCGCCCGTGCCAGTGCTCGGGCGTCGCGATCAGGACCTTGTCAACGTCCTTCCGGTCCAGCAGCGCCCGGTAGTCCTTGATCGTCTCAGGCCGATTGCCGAACTCCTTCTGAACCGCGTCCGCGTACTGCTGCATCCGAGTCTCGTAGCAGTCGCACACCGCCGTGATCTTGATCTTGTCTTCCGCGGCGATCCGCTTCAGCGCGCCCCGGTGGGCCACCGCGATGCCGCCGGTCCCGATCACGCCGATATTGATCGTGTCGTTCGGCCCGATCTTCCGCCGGGTCTTGGCCTTGCTGACGTCGTGCGCCTGGGCCGCGCCCATCTTGTCGGCGGCCGCACAACCCCCCAGTCCCGCCGCGGCTAGACCCAACGCCGACTTCGCTAGCAGGTCGCGTCGTGATAGACTCCGTTTCTGATCCACAAGTCACCTCCGGCGGGCACCGCCCGCGCCGCTCTGAACCTTCTCCTGCTGGTACCCTCTGCCTGTACCAAAGTCGCATATCATGCCAGCTAACCGGCCGCGCGTCCAGTCCTCACGACAGACCTAGTCCGTCCGACACGCTGACCCGCCACGATCCCACTCCGCGGATGCCCGTTGTCATTCCCCCGCAACGTCCGATAGCATGCCCCAATCACCGGCAAGATCAATCTGGGGTCGACACACCTCGCCCCCGCCCATTTCAGGAGACGACCTGCCATGCGCCGCCCTGTCACATTACCCGTAGGAATCGCCGTCATCTTCCTCCAAGCCCTCCACGCCGCCGAAACCCCCGCGACCCTCCGCGATGCGGTCGCAGACGCCCGAGCCGCCAGCCCGACGCCAAAGCTCCCGCCCGGCTGCAACGCAAGCATCTCCGTCGACCCGGAAACCGTCACCGGCGACCTCCACCCCCACGTCTACGGCCAGTTCCTCGAGCACATCTACCACTCCGTCTGCGACGGGCTATGGGGCGAGCAGGTCCAAAACCGCTCCTTCTACGGCGGCGCCGACTGGTCTGTCGTCGGCGACGTCCTCCAGCAACGCAGCTATCAGACCCCCGCCCGACTCCTCATCGGCGACAACGACTGGACCGACTACGAGCTCACGCTCCACGCCCAGCGCGTCGCCGGTCAAGAGGGCTTCCTGATCACCGTCCGACACAAGGACGACGCCAACTGGTGCTGGTGGAACCTCGGCGGCTGGGGCAACGTCAAGCACGCCCTCGAGGTCTGCCAAAACGGCAACAAACGCATCCTAGGCGAGGCCCTCCCTGGCCGTATCGAGTTCCTGACCTGGCACGAAATCCGAATCCGCTGCCAGGGCGACCGCATCACCGGATACCTCGACGGAAAGGAGCTCCTCGACGTAACCGGCATCCCACACGCCGCCGGCCGCGTCGGCCTCGGAACCTGGTCCACCCAAGCCGACTTCAAGGACATCCTCGTCAAGGACCTCTCGGGCAACGTCCTCTTCCAGGGCCTGCCCAAGCTGCCCGAAGGCGCCGAGTCGCCCAAGCACTGGCAACCCTACAGCGACAGCGACGCGCCCCCCAAACTGGACATCGTCAAGAACGACGGAGCAAACACCGGCCGCTGTGTCCAGATTTCTCCCACCGGCAAGGACTGGTCGGGCATCGCCCAAGACCGCTTCTACGTCCAGAAGGGCCTGAACTACACCGTCCAGATCCGCCTCCAGCCGACGGGCGCCGTCGACCACAAGGTCGAGCTCCGCGCGAGCGACGATCACGCCGTCCTGGCACAGGCGACCTTCCGCGTGAAGTACGCCGGCGTAACGATCGCCTGGCCCATCTACAATCTCGAACTGACCCCGACGCGCACCGACCAGAACGCCAGACTGATCATCGCCGCCCAAAGCCCCAGGCCCTGGCAGCTCGACTTCGTATCCCTCACCAGCAGCGCCGCCAAAGCTGGCGGCGGCTTCCGCCCCGACCTCCTCCAGGCCGTCAAGGACATCAAGCCAACCATCATCCGCTGGCCCGGCGGCTGCTTCGCCAGCATCTACCGCTGGAAGCGCGCCATCGGCCTTCAGCACGAACGCCGGCCCTTCTTCAACCGACCCTGGGGATACTGGGACAGCGCCGCCTTCGGCATCGACGAGTTCGTCACACTCTGCCGCGCCGTCGGCGCCGAACCCCTCATCGTCCTCAACCTCGGCTCATGGGACGATCCCAAGCTCTGGAAGACCTACCTCCAAGAGGCCCTCGAATGGATCGAGTACTGCAACGGCTCGACCGACACCCCCATGGGCGCCCTCCGCGCCAAGAACGGCCACCCCGCACCCTACAACGTCAAACACTGGGAGCTCGACAACGAAACCTGGGCCATGAAGGTCGACGGCTACGTCGACCGATTCAAGCCCTTCGTCGCCGAGATCCGAAAGCGCTGGCCAAACCTCACCCTCTACGCCTGCACCTTCTGGGAAAGGCAGGACCCCCGGCTCCTCGAACGTGCCGCCAAGGACTTCGATCTCATCAGCTACCACTTCTACCACAACCCCAACGACTACGCCGCCGGCCCCGCCAAGTACGAGGCCACCTGGCGTCGATACGTCTCCATGATCGCCGCCTCTCCCAACCCCAACATCAAGCTCGCGATCACCGAGTGGAACGCTCAGAGCACCGACTGGCGAACCGGACTCTTCGCCGCCGGAATCCTTAACGTCTTCGAGCGCCTCGACGTCGTCCAAATGGCAACCCCCGCCCTCTTCCTCCGCCGCGTCGACGCCACCGCATGGGACAACGCCTTCATCAACCACGACCACGTCCGCTGGTTCCCCGCCCCCAACTACGTCGTCATGAAGCTCTACCGCGACCACTACCAGCCCAAGCGAGTCAAGCACGACGTCGTGGGCCCCCTCGACGTCATGGCCACCCGATCCCAAGACGCCCGAACGCTCGTCCTCAAAGTCGTCAACACGTCCAACGACCCGATCAAGACCCACATCGACCTCGGCCCCTTCAAGCCCGCATCCGTCACCGCATGGCTCCTCACCGCCGCCGACGTCAAACAACGAAACACGCTCGATGCTCCGCACACAATCTGGCCGAAGCGAGTTGACACAACTGTCTCAGGCCCCACCTTCGACCACACGTTGCCGCCGATCTCCGTGACTGTGATGGAGTTCGCACGGTAGGGTGCATGACGGATCTGTCGGGCTGTCGTCAAGCCCGAGGACCGAAGACGGGTCCGGTGGCGAATCCGATCCTCCGCACTCAAACCCGAAGACGGGGGGTGGGCGGCGACGCCGATCGTCCGCATTCAGGCCTGAACACGGGGGGTGGGCGGCGACGCCGATCGTCCGCGTTCAGGCCTGAACACGGGGGGTGGGCGGCGACGCCAATCGTCCGCACTCAGGCCTGAACACGGGGGGTGGGCGGCGACGCCAATCGT
>JAFGLZ010000255.1 GCA_016927755.1 Phycisphaerae bacterium | reverse complement strand
CCGGAGAGCGTATGCCTGGTGGGGACTTGCACCCCACGGATCGAGTACACTCTCAGGCGCACTAGCACGGGCGTCTCGCCCGTGACCCAAGGACAGAATGCACGAAAAACGGCCCGAACAATGAAAACAGCCGCCCTGAAGCCCTGTCTTCTGCGCCGGCTGACCCTAAAATGCTTCATCATGCCTCTGAACGCCGATCTCTATCTGGACCGAATCGACCTCGCCCGCTATGCGCGCGAAGAAACCTGCGACGTCTGCCACGTCGACTCGATGGATGAGCTCGTAGCGCGCCTCCGATCAGGCCGAATCTGCTCCGGAAAGTGCCCCCACTGGCCCCCCGAGCGCGTCGAGGCCTTCCGCCTCGCCCTCGACGCCGGCAAGCTGCTGCCCACCATCCCGTCGCTCGACCTCCCCCGCCCCGCCGAGACCGGGCTGTTCGACCTCAACGAGCCGGCCCCCGACTCGCCCCTCCTCGTAACCGGCAACTCCCAACTAACCCACGAGGTCTTGCTCGCCGTCCTGGCTACCACGACCGCCCCCATGTGGATGCTCTCCGTCGACACCGGCGGAAACACCGTCGACATGTCCCTCGTCTACAAAACCCTCACCCCCGACGCCGTCGCCGCAGCCCTGCGAGAAGACGACCGAATCTCCCCAGCCTCCCCCACCCGAATCATCCTCCCCGGCCTCGCCGAACCGATCGCCCAGCCCCTCGCGCAAGCCCTCGGACGCCCCGTCGAAACAGGCCCCATCTGCGCCGCAGAACTCCCGCTGTTCCTCTCGTCCGCTTGGCTGCGACCCGGCGATTCCGAATCTCCTCGGTTTCTATAATTCCCACGGCAAACCTGTCAGCTCATACTGCAAGTGAGTGATCCGCACCTCAACTCGACGAGTCGCTCGGCATCGCACGGCAGCAACCCCCCGGAGGGAGACGCCAATGATCTGCGACCTCGCGAAGCGGCATATGACGATTCGAGACGATAGTCTAGTCTTGTGCGGCTTCGGTCTGACCGCCGTTCTCGCCCCAGCCACCTTCTGTCTGACCTTTGACGAGCCCAGAGATGCCACGATGCTCCTGGCCCTGGGGAGCGTGTGTCTCTGGCTGGCCCTCTTGATCGCACGGCTTGCCATGCGCCTTACCTTGAGCCTGACGATCGAAGACAAGGCGCTGACGCGGAAGACGCTTCGCGGCAAGCAAATCATCGCTTGGTCCGATGTGCTATCGGTCCGGAGTCGCCACGCGCCCGCGAGCAGCCCTGGACAAGTCCTCCGTGTCGAATGCCGCGACGGTCACTTCACAGTGTCTCTGCCGCGCAAGGTCTCTGCTCTCACGGAGACGCTCGAACTCATCAGCGAGTGCGGCCCACACATCAAGTGGGTGGTCGGCGAAAGGATAGCATCTCCCGAGGACCATGAAGACGCCTTCCATCGCTGGTTGCGCGTGTCGCTCACGTCAGCGGCAATCTGCTACCCCAGTCCGGTTGCCCTGAAGCTGCTTGGCGTTCTCAGTGCGCCTTGGGGAGCGATCCTCATATGCCCACTCACGCCGGCCGTCATCTCCCTCTATGTGGCCGCCATTCTGGTTCTCATGGCTAGACGCCTAAAGTACGACGCCGAGAATCCCCCACTGGATCTGGACAGACGCTGCCGCCTCAAGCAGGGATCGCTCTCCAGCGCCGTCCGACGACACTACTGGGCTTATCACCCACGCGGACCACTGCCGGTCCTATCCCTATCATTACTGGCGATTGGAGGATACTACGCATTCTGTTACTGGTTGAGCCGACTCTTGCCTGCGGAACCAGCCAGCTCGAGACTCATCCTGATCCCCCCTATTGCGGTGACGATCTTCAACGCCCTCTTCTGGCTCGGCCAGTACGTCTACCACTACGGGTATGTCAAAGCGTACCGACAATCGCACCAGCCCATGAAGATGACCGACAGGAGCCTCCCCGAGCCAAGCGCCTGCCTCGACGCCCATGCCGAGCGGACGCTGGTTAGAAACGCCGAATCGGATTCTAGTTCCCAAGCTCCCCGTTCTGGCGCATGATGGAAATAGGGTAGCCTTCCTGGAGAGGAGAAATGCGCGGATGGCAGAAACGTACACCTTCACCGACCGCAAAACCGACCTTGCCCTCTGGCTCGTCGCCGTCTTGGGGTCGCTAGCGATATGCGTCCTCGCCGACCTCTGGCTGAGTTCGGGACCGCTCCTCGAATCGATGCTCATCATGATCTTCTACATGTGGGCCCTCATGTATGCGCTCTACCGGTGCAGCGCACATACACGAAGGGGTCGGATCGATCCGAATGGCATCACGCGAACAGGGCTGTTCAGGACCGACGACGTGCCGTGGGGAGATATCGAGGCCATCTTCACTAGGCCGACCCCAGACGGCGCCGCGGACAGAACCACGACTGATCCGAGCAGAACGCTCCACTTCAAGCACGCCAAGGGCCACTTCAGCATCATCGAGTCGCGCCTCACGGGACACGACGTGTCCCTGTCCGAGGCGATCCGCCGATGCCGGCAGGACATCGTCATAGCGGAGAAACCACATCCCGAGTTCCTGATGCAGTCGCCGACCCGGCGCTTCGCAGGACATGCGATCGCCCTGGCGGTAATGACGCTCACGTGCTATGCCGTCCTCCTCGCCATGAAGCTTACCGGCATCCTGGGCGATCACTGGACCTGGCGGGCGGTGATCTACCCACCGCTGTTCCCCCTCCTCACCGCAGGTGTCCTGATCGGGCTCGACTGGCTGGCAGCAAGGAAATGGACCCGCGCCGAGGCATCCCATGAACGCCCCGAAGCGGTCGACCTCCTCAGCGACTCGCCCCACATCGCCGCCATGAAGCTCCTGAGGACCGTCCATCCGCGCGGAATCTGGTCGATTGCCCTGATTCCCGTCGCGGCCGTCGTTGTCCTCTACGCCGTCGTCATTCCGCTGAAGCTCACAATCCCGGACGCGGTGCCTCAGAGCTGGTCGATGATCCTGATCGGCGTCCCCCTTACGTTCGTCGCGATCTCGCTCGTCATCATCGGGTCGTTCTACCTTCAGTGCAGAGCCGCCGTCCGCAAGCGTCGGGATGAGCACGCAAAGAACGTCGAGGTGGAACAGGACGTACCTATCGGGAATAGCTGGCAGGATCCCTCTAATCGCCCAATGGGCAACGCGTGAAAGCCGCGTCAACCGGCGCGGGCAGGAAGCTACCCAACGCAACGCCGCGGGCGATTGACACGACCCTACGCGTGCCCCGAATCATTCACCGTGTACAACCACCAGCGCCTCTTTGCCTGCGATGCCGACCGCGCCTGACGATCGAAGTAGATCGTCATCTCCGACCCGTCGTCCACGCGAATCGTATACCAGTGCTTCCGAAGGTACTTCTCATTGCCCCCCGAGCGGCACGGACCGTCTTCCTTCCACACCTTCAGCACCTCGCTGACCGCGAACTCCCGATGCCGCCACCTGAACCGACCCGGCAGGCCCGGCTCCCCGCGCGTCATCCCCCCCGCATCGGCCGTCGCCACGACGGGCGTGATCGGTTCGCTGACAAACTCCTGTGCCATGGCTCATCCTCCGTGATCGTCGGGCAACCCCCGCCCTACGGTCTGACCATCAGCTCGAACCCCTGCTCCGATCGCCTCGGCGGCAGGTCCTTCGTAAACGTGTCCTTGTCCGTGCGCTTCTCGAAACTCGCCTCCACGCACAGCCTCACCGCGTGCTTCCCGGCGCTGCCGCCCGGTGGCGTCCCCGTCACCACGCCCGTCTTGCCCTCCACCTTCAGCCACTTCGGCCCCCCCGCCAGCGAATACGCGAGCCGCTCGCTCTCCCAGAACCGATGCCCCGGCTTCGAGTACCGGTACTGCAAATCGCCCAAATCGCGAATCGCCTTCGCCTCGTAAGTATAAGGCTGCCCAACGCGGGCCTCCGTCACCGGCGCCGTCCAGATGAACGGATGAGGCATCTCCACGTAGTCGCTGCAAATGCCGTGCGTCCCATGCCCGTCGACCGCCACGACCCGATAGTAGCACCGGTTCAATTGGTTCGGATCTTCCACCCCCGCCGGCACCTGCCCCGCCGCCTTGTGCCCCCCGACAATCATGCTCGTCGATTCAGTCTGCCCCAGGTAGTTCCCCGGCACCTTACCCAGCGTCGGAATCTCGTGCGGACCCTTGCACACGCTGAAGCCCTTGATGTCGCTGCCGTAAACTTCATACCGCACCGGACGCTCGCCGCGCGGGTTCTCCCGCCAGCTCAGCGTGAACACGCCGTCGCCCTGCGTCAGCTTCACCTCGAGCGGCACGCGCGGCCCGGACCACTTGAACGTCCGAACCTCGCCGTAATCGCCCCAGATCCCCTTGTCGTTCTGCGTGCGCGCCCGCCAATAGTACGTCGTCTCCGGCCCGTAAATGCCCCAGAACGGCACCGCGAACTCCGTGCCCTTGAACACCACGTCCAAGCTCGGCCGATACGGCCAACGAAGCGCCGGATCGCGGAAGACCTGCAGGTGATACGCCGCCGCGCCCGCCACCGGCTCCCACGTGTAGCGAATCACCTCGTCCCGGATCGTCTGCCCGTCGGGCGGAAACACCCGCTTCGGCGCAGGCAGCGGACGAGTCGCCGTCGTCTCCCGCCACCGATACGTCACCTCGACCTTCTTGCCCGGCGACTCGGTACCGTCCGTGTAAACCACCTTGTTCTCGCCCAGCCGCAGCCGCGGCAGGAACAGAGGCGAAACCATCACGTCCCCCCGAATCGCCAGATGCGTCAGCGCCGCGCCCCCCTGCCCGCTCGCCGACACCAGCCGTATCCGAACGAAGAACTCATACTCCGGACGACCATTGATCACCTCGATCGCCTTGTCGATCTCGACGTCGGCCTGTTTGGCCCCTGGCCCGGACGCCACCCACACATTCACCGGCTCGGTCTTGTCCTTGCCCTTGTTGTCCTTGGCCCAGACCTCGATGACGGCCCTGTCCGTGGAGTCTCTCAGCGCGAACGACGCCGTCACGCGCCCCCCGCAGAACACCCACGCGCTCGTCATTCGATAGACCAACTCCCCGTCGGCGCCCTGCCCCGCGATCGCCGGCTTGCCGTCCACCGTCGAGGACGCCACCCCCCTAGCCTCCTCAGCCCCCGCCTTCGGCGCCGCGGGCGACGGCTCATAGACCTTCCGAGAGTTCCCGACCCACCGTCGGCCCCGTGTCGGCAGACGCATCGACCACTTGCCCACGTTGTCCCAACGGTACTCGATCCGCTCGTTCGGACGCAGACACACACGAATCTTGTAGCCTTGCGTCAGACGCCCCGTTCGATCGTCGTCCCGACCGAACAGCGACGCCGCGCGATAGCCCGTCTGCCAGGTGCCGAAGATCGGCCCGTAGTGAAACTCGCGATGTGCCAGATCGTGGTCCCGCGCGATCGTGTCCCCGCTCACCGGCAGCTCGTTCTCCCGATCCAAGTAGAAGACGTCCTCGTCGATGTCCATGAACTGCCAGCGGCCGCTCGCGAACGCCTCGCACATCATGTGCCCGTGCAGACATCGCACGAACGGCTTCGGGTCGCGAAGTCCCGCCGCATGGAAAAGGCTCGCCCCGATCGACCCCGCGTCGTCGCAGAGCCCCGCCCCATACATCGCCAGCATCTTCACCGGATCGTGCAGCTCGTCGCCCCACGCCCCCTCGTACAACGGATCGTCGTGGTGCCGGTTCGATCGCGCGAACTGCCAGATCAGGTAGACCCGCTCCTGATCGCTCTTGGCCGAGCCGATCGCCTCGTCGAGCAGGCTCTCCAGCGTATACCAGTCCCCCCGATCGTTGACGATCACCTTGACGTCCTCGACCGGAACGCTCCCCACGTTCGCGACCGTCAGCGATTCGTTCGGCTGCCAGCCCACGCGCCACTTGCCGCATTCCCGCGTCAAGGCGTGATCCATGTCCACCGTCCCCCCCATCCGAATGCCATACTCATGCCGCTTCGATGTAACGGTCTCGGCATGCGACTTCTTGACGTGCGCCAGCTCGTGATCCTGCCACGCCAGAGGCGTTCCGACCTCGCCCGCCTCGACCTGTCCGAGAACTGCCCAAGCCAAGAAGCCGGCGCACACAGCGACGCCCACCCGATGATTCATGCTCGGACCTCCGACACGCCTCGACCCGCCGTCGCGCGGACCGCATGGTTCACTCTGGGATCAAGCACTATTCTGACGCCCACCGGCCCACTTTCAAGCGCTTACCAGGCCCCCTCCCCGCTCCACGCGCAATGCCCGTTGCCCCATCAGCCGTGATCAATGAAATCCCACACCCCGTCTCGCCGATCAAAACAACGTCAACTTGACGCCGACGGCATGCTCCCCAATAATCGCACCGGCCCGAAGTGACCGATCCGAGCGGCGCGCCTCGCGGCCGTCATAGGCCCCACGAACTGGTCGGATAGGCCGAATGATCGGAATGCCGTCGCCGTGTCCCCTTGGGGGGAATCCGGACCTGCATGCCCCTACGATCCCAACGGAGGAAGGATGCCCCGGATGCTGGCCCGCTCACTGCTCATCACCATCGCCCTTGCCTTGCCGATCTCGGCCGCGCCCGCCGGTCCCGTTGCCGCGGAACCCCGGCAAGACGCCCTTGCACGTATCGAGGAGCTCGAAAAGACGGTCGCCGAACAGCAGCGCCGCTTACAGGAACTCCAGTCGCGGACCGAGCGACTGCCGCTGGAAGGACCCACCCCGACCCGCCAGGCGGAGGTCCGAAAGGCCGTCGCCGAGTTGATGTCCGACGCCCAGTTCAGAGACTCACTCTTCCCCGCGTCCCTCGGCGCCGGGTTCGATCCGAAACGAGGCTTCTTCGTCGACGCCGCCGACCAAGCCTTCTCCCTCAACGTCAAAGGCTACATGCAGGTCCGCTACACCGGCATCAACCGGCAGACCGACAACCCCAACGCACAAGGCCGGCAGAAGCGAGACGACGTCAGCGCCTTCGAGATCGAGCGGCTCTTCCTCGCCTTCTTCGGTCACATCCATACGCCCAAGCTCAAGTACCGCATCGTCGTCGACGGCGGATACACCTCGGCCGGGCGGACCGGCACCGAGGACGGACAGTGGAGAACCTACTACGCACACATCGACTATGAGTATCTCGAGGACCAGTACTTCACCGCCGGACTGATCTCCATCCCGTTCGGAGTGACCGACAAGACCTCCTCGTCGGTCCTCCAGTTCACCGACCGATCGATGGCTTCCTGGGCCCATTGGGTCGATCGCTCCATCGGCGTCATGGCCCACGGCAATCTCTTCGATCGAAGGCTCACGTACTTCGCCTCGATCACCAACGGCGCCTTCAACCCCGAAGACAGCCCAAGCCAGGAAGACCTGGACACGAACTTCGCCTACACCGCGCGCCTGTGCTACTACGCCCTCGGAAAGGGCGACAGCCTCGCCGAGAGTCGCACCGGGTATCCGCAATCCGACTTGGCCTTCTCAAAGGATCCGATGCTCCGCTTCGGAGGCAGCCTGCTCTTCAACGACAACAACGGTGATCGCGGAACCGGCGGCGTCCCCGGACTGTGGGCCGCCGTCCCCGACAGTATCCGCGCCGGTCGAGGAGTCGGCGGAACCCAGCTCATCGACGACATCGGAACCGAGTACCTGCTCGCCGAGCTCGACACGGCCTTTAAGTACCGCGGCTTCAGCGTCAATGTCGAGTACTTCCTCCGAACCGTCGACGGCGAGGACGAATTCAGCGCCTGGGAACTGCGAACCGGAAAAAGCGGATCGAGCCACCAGCAGGCCGGCAACCTCCAGGTCGGCTACTTCATCGTCCCCAAACGAGTCGAGCTCGCCGGACGCCTCGGCGGCATCTGGGACAACGACGGGGACAATGCCTGGGAGTGGGGGTTCGTCGTAAACTACCTCCCCTTCGGAACCTATAACTGCAGACTGGCCGCCGATTTCATCCGGATCTCCGAGGTGGTCGGAGGCGTCGCCAGCGGGCCGAACTACGGGCTCAACGACGACGTCACAATGATCCGCCTGCTCCTGCAGGTAGGCTTCTGAGCGGCACGACCTCGTTTCGCCAACCCCAGTGTCAGCGACGTCTTACGGTCCGACAGGCCTCTGCGGATTTTTTGCATTTTGACTTGACCGTGGAGCCGAAAACCGCTATCAGGAACGTACTAAAATGGTGGGCCAGGACCGATGGCGCGGTTGGATTTGGCCCCCGCATCCTCTCGATTTCGGTGCCCTCGAAGATCTCGGGCACGCTGTTGGAGACTTATCGCGGCGCTCGAAGGCGTCGAACGTTCATCTTTGGTTAGCTCGCGCAAGGAAGCTCGCCTATGTCTCGTACGATCGCCACCTTGGTCATTGGATTGATCTGCCTATCTCAACCCGCCCTCGCGGCTGAGCAGGTCGCCGTCAAATCCGGCACGGACGCCGACGCGCTGGCCAGGTTGGAGCGGCTGGAGCAGATGGCGAACGAACAGGGCCAGCGCCTCGAATCGCTGCAGGCCAAGACGGAAGAGCTCACCACGCCAGGCCCCGGCGCCGAAAGGGTCGCTGAGGTCCGCAAGGTCGTCGCCGAGCTCATGGCAGACGCCGAGTTCCGCGATTCCCTCTACCCGGCCGCGACCAACGCCGGATATGACGCGAGACGAGGCTTCTACATCGATTCAGCCGATCAGGCCTTCTCGCTCAATATCAAAGGCTACATGCAGGTCCGCTACACCGGCATTAACCGTCAAACCGACAACCCCAACGCGCAAGGACGTCAGAAGCGAGACGACATCAATGCCTTCGAGATCGAGCGGCTCTTCCTGGCGTTCTCAGGACATATCCACAGCCCCAAGATCCTCTACAGGATCGTCGTTGACGGCGGCTACACCAAGGCCGTCGAAGACGGGCAATGGAAGACCTACTACGCCACGGTCGACTTCGAGTATCTCAAGGACCAGTACTTGCTCGCAGGTCTCATGCGTCTGCCCTTCGGAGGACAGGCCATGACCGCCGGTGCCGTCCTGCAAATGATGGACCGATCCGAAGCACAATACGCCTTCGCACCCGATCGTTCCATCGGCATCATGGCACACGGTAATCTGTTCGACAACCGGTTGACCTACTTCGCCGCGATCGCCAATGGCATGCTCAACGCCGACGACGGCGGGCCGGATACCTTGGACACCAACTTCGCGTACTACGCCCGGGCAGCCTACTACCTCTTCGGAAAGGGTAACAGCCTTCGCGAAAGCCGTGTCGGCTATCCCGAGTCTGACCTCCCTTACCACAAGGACCCCGAGTGGCGAATCGCCGCCAGCATGCTCTACAACGACAACAATGGCGATGCCGGTCGCGGTGGCCCTCCCGGCCTCTGGGCGGCCGTGCCTGACAACATCCGCGCCGGACGCGGCATCGGCGGAAACGAGTTGATCTCCAGCGTTGGCACCGACAACTTCACCCTCTCCTTCGACTCCGGGTTCAAGTACCGCGGCTTCAGCGTCAACGCCGAATACTATCTCCGGATGGTCGACGGGGAGGACGAGTTCAGCCAGTGGGAGCTTCGAACCGGCAAGAGCGGCACCACCCATCAGCAAGGCGGGCACCTGCAAGTCGGCTACTTCATCGTTCCCAAGAAGTTCGAGGTCGCCGCCCGACTCGGCGGCATCTGGGATAACGCCGGCGACAACGTCTGGGAGTGGGGCTTTGGCTGCAACTACTTCCCATTCAGCGACTACAACCTCCGTCTAGGAGCCGACTTCATCCGCATGGCCGAGGCGGGCGGCGGCGTATCGAGCAGCCCGAACTACAGCCTGAACGACGAGGTGACGATGGTACGCCTGGTGCTGCAGGCAGGCTTCTAGCCTTGTCGATGGCGTTCCGGATCTGCGGTCGGCCTGAGTCTCGATCCGTCTATCAGGTCTAGTCATCAGACGATTCCGATGGAGTTGCGCGCGTCCCGTCGTGCAGATTGATCTTCGTGCGCCGTACAAATGTAAGTGCTGGCTAGCTTCGCGCTTCCGCACCTGCTACAATGCAGATCGGTTCTCACTGGAGTTGTACTCAAACGCCGAGGATGATGCTCATGGTGGAGACGTCTGCGGACCCTAAGGAAGAGACTCAGTCGCCGAAACGTCTCAACGCCGCGGATCGACGACGGCAGTTGCTTCGGGTCGCCAAGAAGCTCTTTGCCCAGAACGGATACAAACTCACGACGACGGCAAACATCGCCAAAGCCGCCAATGTCACTGAGCCCATCCTCTATCGCCACTTCCGCAGCAAGAAGAACCTCTTTCTCGAGGTCATCAACGAAATCCGAAGGGAAACCCTCGATCAGTGGCGACGCATGGCCGAAGTCCATCCCGGCGACCCCCTCGAAACGCTGCGGATGATCGCCAAGTCCTTTCAGACGGCCAAGCAAACCCACGGGCTCGAGTACCGCGTCACGCATCGAGCCCTCGCCGAAGTCAACGACCGTGAAATCGCCCAAATGCTCCGGGCGTTCTACTGTGACGAAGCGGATTTCTTCGCTCAGGTCATCCAACGAGGACAAGAAGCGGGCAGATTCCGAACGGACGTGGACGCCCAGATGGCCGCTTGGTCGTTCATCCGCCAAGCCATGGCCTACTCACTCACGGAGCCCCTGGAGATTCCGCTCTATCAGGACCCCGATCACTACCGCCGACTCGTCGAGCTGACCTTCAGTATCCTTCTGCCTCCGAGCGGCCAGTAGCGGCACGACGCAACCCAAACGGGGAGGAACCATCCGACCGAAGTAGTCGGGCTTCCAGTGTTTTCAAATCCTATGAAAACAATTGGAGCACCCCGCCGGGTTGCCCCTACAATCACGAACGTGGCATGAGCCAAAGATCGGTTACGCTCCCGGCGAGCACGGCGAATAACATGACCCTAGCACAAACAGAACTCTATGGCTCGGTGGCCGCCGATCTCTCAAAGGTCTCCGAGATCCTCGCCGGTCAACTAACCAGCGAAGAGGCCTACCTCCAGGAGATGGTCGGCAGGCTCTCCCATCGACAAGGCAAAATGCTCCGTCCCGCCCTCGTGCTCCTGGCCGGACGCACCGTCGGACGGTGCGCCGACGAACATTACATCCTGGCCGCCCTCGTCGAGATGGTTCACCTCGCCTCCCTCGTCCACGACGACGTCATCGACGAGGCCGAGTCGCGAAGGAAGATGCCCTCCCTCAATCGAATGATGGGCAACGAGGGCGCCGTCCTCCTGGGCGACTACGTTATGACCGGCGCGTTTGCCCTCTGCAGCTCGCTGAGGAGTCACGCCGCCAATCAAATCCTGTGCAACACCTGCCGAGAGATCTGCCTCGGCGAGCTGATGCAGGTCGCCCACCGGCGGAACTTCGAGCTGACCGAGGCCCAGTACCTCGACATCATCGCCAAGAAGACCGCCAGCCTGCTCAGTGCGTGCGGCACGTTCGGAGGAACCTTCGGCGCCGCCGCCCCACAGACCACGGACATGCTCACGTGGTACGGGCACAATCTGGGAATGGCCTTCCAAATCGCCGACGACATGCTGGACCTCGTCGGAACCGAAGAGGAAATGGGCAAGACCCTCGGGCGAGACCTCGAGAAGGGCGAACTGACCCTCCCTCTAATCCGTTTCCTCGCCACGGCCGACGGATCCGCCCACACCGAGATGATCTCCGCCCTAAGCCATCACCCCGCTGACGGACTCGGACGCATCCGACAACTCCTCCAAGAAAGTGATGCCCTGGCCTACTGCGGATCATTGGCCCAGGAGTTCACCGACAAGGCCCTCGCCGCGGTGGACGGCTTGCCTCCCTCCGAAGCAAAGGACTGCATGGCGGCGGTGGCCGAATTCGTCCTCTCCCGACGCAACTGACGCCCCCAGCGACCTTCGACCATCCTTGCCTCGTTTCGGCGACGTGGAATAGAATGCCTCCGATGCATCGCCCGGAGGCGTCAAGTGATTTGCCCGAGCCCTCCCCCGCTAAGCGCGGCACGGAGCCAACGCCCGTCTACGCCTCGCCCCAAGCGACCCTCGTCCTCCTGATCGCGCTCGTCGTCTCCGCGACCCTCGTCGCACATTGGCCTGTCCTGTCAGCACAGGCCTACTGCTTCGACGATACCGCCTTCCTGCCGGACAACCCCCTGGTCCAGAACCCGAGCCCGGCCTCGGCGTGGCGATTCTTCGAGGAAATCCTCGAGCCCTCCACTGTCCGAGGCTACGCCATCCCCCTGACCATGATCACCTTCATGCTCGACTACGCCGCCGGAGGGCGACCGAACGACCTGAGGCCGTTTCACCGCACGAATCTCCTCCTCCATGCGGCGAGCACCGCCCTCGTCATCGTCCTCCTCTACCTTCTGTTCGGCAGCCCGTGGGTGGCCGGGCTCGTCGGACTGCTCTTCGGGCTGCACCCGCTGACGGTCGAGCCCATCGCCTGGTTCAGCCAGCGAAAGACCCTCCTCACGTCGTTCTTCGCCCTATGGGCCGTGGTCTTCTACGTCCTCCACGTCGGTCGCGGAGGCTGGAAATGCTATACCGCGTGCCTCGGAGCATACGTCCTCTCCCTGCTTGCCAAGCCCGCAAGCCTTCCGCTTCCACTCGTCCTGCTGGTCCTGGACTTCTGGCCCCTGAACAGGCTAAGCCGTAAGTGCCTCGTCGAGAAGATCCCCTTCTTCCTGCTGATGCCCGTCTTCGGCGCCGTCGCCGTGATCTCACACGCCGCCACCTCGGGCGTCAAACTCCCAGACCAGACCGCGTCCCTCCACGTCCCGTTCATGGTCTGCTCCAAGCTCGTGTTCTACCTGGGCAAGATCGTCTATCCGGCGGACCTGTCCCCCTTCTACCGCGCGCCGCTGCCCTACGCCCTGTCCAATTCGCCCGTACTGGTGAACGTCATCGTGGTGATCGTCGTCGCGGCGGCCCTGGCGGCCTCACTCCGCGCGACCCGCGCACTGGCGGCGGGGGCCGCGTTCTTCCTCCTGACCCTCTCCCCCATGTTGGGCGTCGTGGACTATAGCTGGGTGTACACCTTCGACAACTACGCCTATCTGCCGATGGTCGGGTTGCTGCTCCCCCTGGCCTACTACCTCACGCGCCTCTGGCGGCGCGAACCCGGTCGCCGATCCCTACGGACCTGGCGAGTCCCTGTCGTTGTCGTCCCCATCTTGCTCGCGGGCGCCGAGGCCCATGTCATTCGGAGCTACCTGACGTGCTGGACCACCAGTGAGGCCCTGTTCCGTCACATGCTCCTCTCGGCCCCCGACGCCCCTCGACTCCACTATGGCCTCGGAAACGTCCTGGCCGGCAACCGGCCACAGGACGCCATCCAGGCCTATCGCAGAGCGCTGGATCTCAAGCCCGACTACGCCGATGTCCACCTGAACCTCGCGACCCTGCTCCTGCGCCAAGGAGAAACCGAGGACGCCGTCACCCACTATCACCAGGCCCTCCGCTGCAACCCGCGGCTCGCCATCGCTCACTACAATCTCGCCAACGCATTGATGCGCCAGGGCAAGATTCGCGAGGCCGTCGAGAGCTACAAGGAAGCACTGCGACTTGAGCCGGGCTTCCTCGACGCCCAGACGAATCTCGCCGCCGCCCTCCTCACTGCGGGAGACCTCGACGAGGCGCTCCGCCACTGCAAGGAAACGCTGCAACGCAGACCGGACCTCCTGATCGCTCGAAAGAACCTGGCGCTGGTGCTCATACGGAAAGGACAGATCGACGAGGCCATCGAAGTCTACCGGCAGGCGATTCGGCTCCACCCTCGGGACGCGGACCTCTACTGCCGTCTCGGCATGCTCCTGGACCGGCAGGGCAAACCCGACGAGGCCCTTCAAGCATATCGTCAGGCCCTCGAGATCGACCCCAAGCACCCCGTGCCGAGGGGCTCATAGGTCCCCCCCGCCTTGCGGGCCCCTGGCGCCCCGCGGGTTCCTCCCCCCCCTTCCCCCGGCACATGCATCAGGCGTCTTTGCCCTCTGCCTGCGCCCCGTCCTCCACAGGCTTGGTCTCGCAGGGCCTGGGCTTGCGAAGCGGCGCCACCTGCATCGCCATGGCAAGCGCAAACAACAGGAGCGACCCCACGACTCGGATGATCCACAGCTTCCCCGGCTGATGCAGACGGTGAACCGCCGGCTTCGAGAGCATCAGCACGACCGGCTCTTGACCGGCGTTCGTCCCTGAATCGTCCAACCGCATCGGCCCCTCCGCGATCTCGATCTTCCCGCTGCTCGCCGCCCACTTCAGATACGCCAGGGGTCCGGGCGTGCCGTACCTCTCTCGAAGGTAATCGCTCACCAGGCGATGGACGCGTGAATCGAGCAACGCTCGACGATACCCCTTCGGGTAACCCCCTGCGACCGCCATGCGAACCTTCATCGATACGTGACCGGGCAACTGGTAGTACTCCGCGTACAGCGATACGACGAACGTCAAGACCAGCACCAGAAGCGATCCTCCCCACAAGGCAATCCCAGGAATCGGGCGGATCGGGTCCCAGAACCGGAAAAGCACCGCCCCGGGAACCGCCCCAAACAACAGGAAGAAGAACAGCCCCAGCAACAGCGGCAACATCCCGAGTATGCCCAGAACGATGCCGAAGAAAGCGCCGGTCATCAGGCCCACCAGGAGCCCCTTGAGCCACTGTCGCCGGCGAACGCTCCAGTCGGCCACCCCGACGGCCGGCCGCTCCTCCACGGCAGGACGCTCATCCGACTCGCTCTGCGGCGAATCCGAGTGCTCCGTTGGCTTCTGCGTTGAAGACAGGGGATCGATCCTCCTTTCGCGCCGTCCAGACCGCACGGGCTTTCCAGACGACGGCGCCGTCCCCCTCGAATCAGACGCCCACGGGCGTCCCACTGAGGCTCGAAACCCGCAAAGACCTAACCTTTGACCACCGCCAGCGGCCTCAGCTTGTGGACCACCTCCACAAGGTCACGCTGGTTGGTCATGACGCGATCGATATCCTTGTAGGCATCCGGGGCTTCGTCAAGGTGCCGCGGCGAGACCTTGAACTGGATCCCCTTCATCGTCTGCTTGAAGCGGTCCATCGATATCTTCCGCTTGGCTTCCTTGCGCCCCATGACCCGACCCGCGCCGTGGCTGCAAGAAACGAACGACTCGGGATTGCCCAGTCCCCGAACGATGTAGCTGCTCGTCCCCATCGAACCGGGAATGATACCGAGTTGCCCTCGCCGCGCCGAGGTCGCCCCCTTCCGATGCACCCAAACGCGCCGACCGGCGTGCTCTTCCTCCGCCGCGTAGTTGTGATGAATGTTGATGATGTCCTCTATGCCCGTCACGTCCCCGCCGATCGGCGACCGCGTCACCGCCTCCTGGCAGATCCGCATCATCACGTGTCGGTTCCACCGAGCGAACTCCTGCGCGAAAGTCATGTGCGCCAGGTACGCCTTGCCCTCCAAGCTGTCGATCGGAAGATACGACAAGGCCGGATCCGCCACCTCCACCCCCGCTCGCTGGCAAACCTGCTTCGCCGTCCGGTGGAAATGATCGCAGATCACCTTCCCGACGTTCCGCGAGCCGCTGTGCAGCATCAGCCAGATCCCCCCCTCCTCGTCGACCTGCGCCTCGATGAAGTGGTTCCCCCCGCCCAGCGTGCCGATCTGCTCGATGATCTTGGCGTGCCCCGACAAGAACGCCTTGCTGGGATCCGTCCCGGCCAAAAGGTCCAAGAGCTCCGGACAATGCGCCTCGACGAGCTTGCGACCCGCGGTCGGCGTGCGATGCTCGAAACCCGTCGGAATCCGTTGACGAATGGCCCCGATGATCGGCTCCAAATGATCCTGGATCTTGCCGCGCGTCACCCCAGTCCGCCACGCCGACATCCCACAGCCGATGTCCATCCCCACCGCATACGGAATCACCGCCTCCTGAATCGCCGCCACCCCGCCGATCGGCATCCCGAAACCCACGTGAGCGTCCGCCATCAGCGCCACGTGATCGAATGCCACGGGAAGGCTCGCCACGTTCACCGCCTGCCGAAGCGCGTCCGCGTCCGCGTCGTCCGCCCAGCACTTGATGGGCACCCGCTGCCTCGACTGGTCGTAGATGACTCTCATGAGACGATGATCTGGTCCCTCGACGCCCCCTGGTCCAGTTGCATACCGGGCCCGAGGCGTGGCGTACGTCGATTATAGCGTCGGGCTAGCGAACCCGTCTCGCCGCGAAAGCCTCCGCCACATCCCGCAGCTTACGCGGAATCTCGATCCCCGCCGGACACTTCGCCACGCACTCCCCGCACTCCACGCACATCTCCGAGCGAAAACCCAGCTTCGCGTACATCTCGTCGGCCAGAGGCTTTAGATCGTCCGGATAGCCGGATAAAGCGTCCCCCGCACGGAACACCTCCGGAATGGGAACCCCCTCCGGGCACGGCTGGCAGTAGTAGCACCGCAGACACATCTGACCGTATCGGAAATCCTTCGAGATCCGCCCGATCAGCCGACGCATCTCCGCCGTGCGCTGCTCGTCGATCGGCAGCGTAGCGCACGCCGCGGCCACGTTGAAGTCCACCTCCTCCGGGCTCTTCATCCCGACCACGACCGAATGGACGTTCGGATTGCTCAGACAGAAGCGAATGCTCAACCGCTTGAGCCGATCCGCCTCCTCCGCCGACATGTCCGTCGGCTCGGGCACCAGTTGCCCGCCCGCCATCGCCTTCATGAGCATCACGCCGATGTCGTGCCGCCTGGCCAGCGGCAGAATCTCCGCCGCCACGTTCTCCTGGTCCAGCGGACTGTAGGCCAGCATCATGAACCCGAACAGCCCCGACTCGATCGCCTCTCGCATCACCCGCAAGTCGCGATGAATACTCACGCCGATCTGCCCGATCAGCCCCTCTCCCTGGGCCTTCCGGAACGTCTCCAAGCACCCGCCCTTGGCCCGGACCCCCTCCCACTCCGCCGGGCAAGACACGCTGTGCATCATGTAGCCGTCGATGTGGTCCGTCTTCAGCGCCTTCAGCGCGCTCTCGAGCGACTTCCGAGCCTCCCTGGACGTTCGACTGTACGTCTTCGTCGTCAGGACGAACTCCCCCCGACGGTGGCTGATGAACTTGCCCACCCGATGCTGCATGTTCTCGTACTGCTCGGCCACGTCTACCAGCGTGATGCCCCGGTCCAGCGCGCGGTTCAGCGTCGCGTCCGTCGCCCGCTCCGGCTGCTTGATCAGCGGAATCGTGCCGATACCGAGTCGCGTGACCTTCCACCCCGTCTTGCCAAAGCGGATCCTTGGCAGCGCCCGTCCACTCATCGAGAACTCCTCCGCTCGCCGTCGACCGCGCTCTGGCCCCAACAGAATCACGCCGATACCGCGCCGACCCACGATCGTCCTGTCGACCAGTTTCGTCCAGTCTGCCAAGCCAGTCAAATCATTGCGAAAAAAGGGGCTATGATCGCCGCCCTTCCGAGCCCCCAACGCCATGGAATCCCTCTTGGACTCGCCACATCGTTTGGCTACAATGAAAGTCCGGGGCGACAGGCCTATCTCGTAGTATCGGGGGTGAACGACTGCCAGAAGTCCGTGGCACGGGCTTCCACGGCAACCACTTGAGACCGACGATGCCGCCTCCCGCGCGGAGTCCGTGGGACGGCAGAGACGTATAGGGTCCGCTTTGCGACGCCGAGAGTGCCGACCCAGCTTCGGCGCGACCCGCTGCCTTCGGGCGCATTCGGCGCCGACGACGCGGCCCCCTACACACCGGGCGGACACGGAGTCGCGCCTGGCCGAAACCCGATGCTCGAATGGCTTTGCCCGCCTGGGCGATTGGGTGGAATCGCGCTGTTCGCCGAGGCGTCCATCATCGGAGGACGTTACGCATGTCACAGAACCATCCCGGCAAGGCCTCGTCGACCAAGGCCGACCGGTCCCAAGACGCCGATTCGCTCTGGGAGCAGATCGAGCGAGAGCGGGCCGCTTTGGCGAGCGACCGAGAGCGGCTCGAGGCCGATCGCCGCGCCTGGCAGACCTCCGTGGCCGAGACCGGGGCCAACGGTTCGGCTGACGTCGACACCCGGTTCGCGCAGCAGCAGGCCAGGCTCGACGCCCAGCGACGTGAGTTCGAGCAGACGCGCGCGTCCATCGCCACGCGCGAAGCCGAGCTCGATGCGGTCCAACTCGATCTGGACAGACGCGAGACCGCCCTCGAGCAGCAGCGACGCGAGATCGCCCGCGCGAACGAGGATCTCGCCGCCGCCCGCGAGGAGGTCCATCGCCTCAGCGAATCCCTCGAGACCAGCCAGGCCAGCCGCCAGGTGGACCAACTCGCCGAGTTCTACTTGCAGCAGCAGGCCGAGATCGACGCCGAGCGCGAACAACTTCAGTCCCTCAGGGATGAGATCCGAGCCGAGCAGGCCGAGCATGAACGAGCGAGTCAGACGCTTGACGACGAGAAGGCCTCCCTCGAGCGGCAGATCGCCGCGATGGAGGAACGACGCCAACAGCTCGAAGACCAACGCAAGGACCTATCCCAGCAGCGAGATCAACTGAGCGCCGAGAGGGCCGAGCTCGCCGAGGACCACGCAAGCCTCGAAGCCGGCCAGGCCGAGCTCGACCGCCGTCGGGAAGAGCTCGAGCATGAGAGCCGAGAGGTCCGCGGAATGCGGGACCGTCTGCTCAGCCAGCAGGAGCAGGCCGAGGAACAACGGGCAAGCCTCGAGGCCGAGCAAACCGCCCTGGCAAGCAGGGCCGAGGGGATCGAGAAGCAGCGTGCCGCCCTCGCCGCCCAGAGAGAGAAGCTCGTCGCCCGCCAGCAAGAGCTCGACGACGAGCGAGAGCAATTGCAGCAGACGCGAGAGAAGCTCCAGCAGGAAACCGAGACCCATCGCGCCGAGCTCCGAGCGAAAGTCGATCAGTTCGAGAAACAGCTTACGCAGGTCACCGAGCGAGGCCGACAGCTCTCCACGCGACAGCAATCCCTTGACGAACGAGAGCGAGCGATCGAGGAGACCGAACGCCGGACCAACGAGGAATTGGCTCGCCGCCGAGGAGAGATCGACGCCGCCCAGAAGGACTTGGACGAACGCATCCGCAACGTCGAGACCGAGGAGAAACGCCTCGAGGTCTCCCGAATCGAGTGCGACCAACGCGCCGCCGAGCTCCAGGAGCACATGACCGCCTTCTCGGCGGATCGCGAGCACATCCTCGGCCTGCAGAGCCAGTTCGAAACCCGCGCCGAGGAGCTCGATGCCCGTGACCAGCACCTCGACCGGGTCGAGGCCGAGCTGAACCAGCAACGCGAGCAACTCGACGTCCGGCGCGGTACGACCCAGACCAAAGAGACCGCCCTCGCCGAGCGCGAGAAGCAGCTCGACGGACGCGAAGAGAAGCTGGCCCAACTCGAGGTCGAGCACGCCGAACGGCAAAGCGCTCTCCAGCGGGAAATCGACGAGGCGGACAATAGCAACCGGGAGAATCAGCGGGAGTTGGAGCGACAGCTCGACGAACTCGCCGAGCGAGAGAAGGCCCTGACCTCACAGACGTCCGAGCTCGAACTCCGAGAACGCCAGCTCGAGGCCGATCGTGACCGGCTCGAGGACGCCAAGTCCGAGCTCGACCAACAGCAACTGCGGCTCGGTGAGACCCAGGACCAATTGTCCGGGCGGCAGCGGAAGATCGACGAAGAGGCCGCGGAACTCGATCGCCGACAAGCCGAGCTCGAGCAGCGTCTGAGCCAAGCCCCCGCCCCGGCCACCGAGAGCAACGAGCTCGGCCAGCTCGAGCAGAGACTCACCGAAGAGTCCGAACGAATCGAGGCAGACCGGAAGCAGCTTGACCAGGACCGCCAGGCCGCCGCCAGGGAGCTGGCCGAGGAGCGTCGAGTCTTCGAGCAGCAGCGACAGGAAGTCTCGCGCCTCTCCGCCGACCTGGACAAGCGGGAGCGACGCCTCGCCGCGGAGGTCGACGCCGTCCAGAAAGTCGCCGCCAAGACCAAGCCCGCAAAGGCCCCCGAGCAGATCGTCATCGAGACCATGGGGTTCAATCTGAGAAGGGCCCTCGTCGTCGCCGGGGCCCTGGCCGTCGTCAGTGCGGTCCTCGTGGTCGCCGTCCTGGGCTTCCGACGCGAGGTGCGGGGCGACCTCCGCATCGTGACCGAGGCCGACATCAACGAGGTCCTGCTCCAAGTCGAGGCCAAGCTGCGCTCGCCCGACGTCATCGACGATGCCAAGCGGTTGGTCGATGCCGACGTGACGGAGCAGGACATCGATGACATGATCCGTTCGGGCAGGGACATCCAGGTCCGAACCGTATCGGAAAAGGACGGTGCCGGCCAGCTCCAACTCATCGCGACTACGGACGACTATCGACGCGCTGAAGCAGTAATCAACGCGCTCGGACAGGCCCTCGAGGCCAATATCAACGGCCAGGGCTCGTCCAGCCAGCCCTCCGACGAATTCGGACGCCTTCAGGCCCAGTTGACCGAAGCCAGGAGCTATCGGACGAAAGACCAGTCAAGTCTCGACGCCGCCCGGAAACAGGCCGAGACCGTCGCCAAGCCCGACCCCTCGGTCGAGCAGCTCGAATCGCGGTACGAGACGCTCGGCGCAAAGCTCGACGAAGCCAAGCAGGCCGCGGCAAAGGCCGAAGCCGACCTCGCGACCTTCACCTCCAGCCGTCTCGATACGGCCGTCGACACCGGACTCCTCAAGGACACCATCACCAAGGACACCCAGCACAAACAGGATCGAGACCAGTTCCACCTCCGTGCACAGCAACTCCGAACGATCTTGCTGGACGGGCTCGACGCCGCGAGATCCCCGCTGGCCGTCCTCTCCGAACGCGTCGACGCGTTCGCCAAGGAAACCGACCAGCGCATCAAGGATAAGCCCGCCGACGACGTTGTCGCCGCCCTCACGCAGATCAAGAAGGCCCTGGACGCCTGTCGGCAAACGCTCGGAACGTCCCAGAAGGCATGGAATGACCTCCTGGCGAAAGTCCGACAGCGAGACAAGGACAAGGCCGATCAGTCCGCCTTGCCCGACCAGCAGCAGGCCGAGCAACTCCTCTCCGAACTCGTCGATCAGCTCCGCGAGCCCATCATGGAGATCCACAAGCAGGTCCAGGCCATCGCACAGACCGGCGGAGACGACATGACTCGTCGAATCGTCATCCAGGACGCCCTTCGAAAGCAGGCAGAGGAGCTCACCTCGGCCCTCCGTACGTTCGCCAACGCCGGTGCCGACGTCATCCCGATGAGCAATCAGCGCCTCGACGCCTGTGTGCGAGAGATCCGACGACTCCAGGAACGCCTCAGTGAGCGAGAGAAGGAAATCTCCGCCGGCATGGAGAAGCGAGCCGCCGACCGCGCCGCCGAGGCCCAGGCCACCCAGCTCGCCAAGCTCCAAGCCGAGGTCGCTCGCCAGGCCGCCCAACGTGAGAAGACCTTCGCGGAGATGCGCGATCTCGTCCGAAACCTGGTCGCCGCGCAGAAACAACAAGCGATCTTCGATGAGGCCCAGGCAAAAATGAGCGCCGCCGCGGACCGCCTCGAACGGTCCCAGGCGCACGTGGCCACCGTCGAGGCCCAGATCGCCAGCTACAGGGAAAAGGCCGGCTCGCTCCCCGCCACCGCCCGGAAGGACACCGCCAAATTCAGCGGCGCCATCGTCTATAACGGCCTCGCCAACCAGGAAGACCTCGTCAAGTGGGCCGGAGGCGTCGCCGCCTTCGCCTTCGCCATGACCCTCCTCGTCACCTGGCTGGTCTCCGGCGGGCGACCCATCACCAGAAGAGTCCCCCAACCCGTCGCGGGCCCCAAGGCGCGACGCTCACCAAAGAGCGCACCGCCCCCGTAACGCCTCGACCGCCCAAGCGCCTTGCCGCCCTGCCTCTCGCAGGGCCCACGCACGATACCCCACGCCCGGCAAGGGATTCCGCGCGGACAACCCCGCCATCCAGACGCCCAAGCCTCGCCGAAAAATACCGTGAAAAGGCGTTGCTGCGATATTCGACCCCGCTATAATACACGCCTGAATGCTTGTAAGTAACGGCGCGGCATTAGTTTGATTCACCATCGAGAGGAGAACCGCACGAAGCCGCGGCAGTGGACGATCAAAACCGACAAGAAACCTGATGGGCCCCGCGCAAGCCATCGCTTTGGCGGTGCGCGCCGCGCTGTCTGGTCGGCTAAGCAAGGAGGAGTAACCCATGCCGGATGATCCGCAGGAACTGCGACGAATCAACGTGACCGAGGCATTCCCTTTCACCCAGCTCTTTCGCTCGTTTCGGCTGGCCATCCACCCGAACAAGCTCATCCTGGCCCTGATCGCCCTCCTGCTGACGTACGTGCTCGGGCGTATCATGGACCCAATCTGGCCCACGACGACCGTCATGCCGTCCATGGTCGCCGAAATCGGTCAGAACCCCGACGCCGCGGCCACCTCCGAAATTCGAGCCTACATCAGTCTCCGCGGCGGAAAGGCCTTCTGTGACTGGCGAGAGCAGGCCAAGGACGCCTGCGAGAAACGCCAGGCCGCCCTGCTCGTCAAGATCAAGCCCGACACCACGCCCGACAACGCCTTGGAGCTCGCAAAGGACGGCCGCGCTGCGGACGACATCCGTCGCGCGGCCGCGAACCTCGCCAGGGACGCCGAGGAGATCCTCGAAGGCGTCCACAAGGCAATCGACGAGGTCGACAGGGACAAGCAACAGGAGCTCTACGAGGCCTACAGGAACGTCCTGGTCGCCGTCGCCGTCGGCCCCACCAAACGCGTAGCCACTGAGCAGGCCCGAACCTCCTTGGACCTCCTCGCCAAGCAGAAGGGACTCCTCGGCAAGGAGGACAAGGACGTCAAGGAAGCTAAGGACAGAATCGCTCAGGCCGTCGGTGCCCGGTTGACGGCCCGCGCCTCGGCCAATGCCAGGGGCGCCGGTGTCTTCGCCACGCTCCTGGAGCATGAGAAGACCACCTTCCGAAAGTCGGTGACCGCCATCCTGAACCTCAACATCGGGCTCGATACCACGCCCCCCACCGGCCTGAAGGCCGCCTTCGTCGACACACTCGGCGGTATCGCGTGGCTCTTCGGAACCCACTGGTTCTATGGCGTCGTCTTCGTGATCATCTCGCTCCTCATCTGGTCGCTCTTCGGGGGGGCCATCTGCCGAATCGCCGCCCTGCACGCCGCAAGGGACGAAAAGATCTCCTTCATGCAGGCCCTGAAATTCGGCGGACGCAAGCTCTTCAGCTTCTTCTCCGCGCCCTTGATCCCAATCGCCCTCCTGGTGGCCATTGGCGCGGTCGTCTATGCCGGCGGGCTGTTCTCGGCGATTCCCTACGTCGGAGAGGTCTTCGCCGGCCTGTTCTGGCCGCTGGCCCTTGCCGGCGGAGCCATCATGGTCCTCATCCTCATCGGCACCGTCGGCGGATTCCTCCTGATGTTCCCCACGATCGCCGTCGAGGGTTCCGACAGCTTCGATTCGCTCAGCCGGTCCTTCAGCTACGTCTACAGCAAGCCCTGGCGCACCGCCTTCTACGTCCTCGTCTCCGGGTTCTACGGCGCCATCTGCTATCTCTTCGTCCGGCTCTTCGCTCATCTCGCCCTCAACGCCACGCACATGACCGCCGGGCTCGGAATGAACGTCGACGGCAGCAGCTACCTGCCGGAGACCGTCGGCAAGCTCGACGCCATGTGGACTCGCACCTCGCTCCTCGAGCAGGGACAACCCTTCTACGGCGCATTCAGCCAGTACCCCCTCGGCGGCACCGAGCACTTCTGCGGCTTCCTGATCACGGCCTGGACCTACATCATCGTCGGACTGCTCGTCGCGTTCACGATCAGCTTCTTCTTCTCGGCCAGCACCCTGATCTACTACCTCCTTCGGAGGGAGGTCGACGCCACCGACATCGAAGACGTCTATCTCGAGGAGTACGAGGAAGAGCTCGCCCCGGTCACAACGCCGCCCGCGCCGACCGAGACGCCCGACGAGCCCCAAGACCAGGGCGACTCGTGCCAGTGCGGTCAGGCCGAAACCTGTCAACATGCCGAACCGCCCGCCGAGGACAACGGCGAGGATGACCAGGAGGACAAACCACAGGAGGGTTCCTAACTGCCCGCAGGAATGTTTGAACAGACCGCCGAGAATGGGTGGCCCGTCGCTTCAGCGGCGGGGGACTCGAATTCGGGCCGGGGCTCGCGTCCCCGATGGGTGAAGCCATGAACCACCCATCGAAGATGTGCGGAGAGCACAACGTTCATTCGTTGTTACAAGCCGCTTGGGCCCCCAGCCTGACGGTTCGCCTCCAAAAGCCCTGCCCCTTCGGCTGAAATCCCAGGGCCGATCTCTCTTGCCGAGAGGGATCGGCCCTCTCCATTGACGCCACAAACGGCGACGCCCCACCACGCCGCCGCCGGAAAGGACCTCCATGCCCCCCCGAAGACGATCGAGACGGGCCGCCCTGCTCACCTTGGGCTCCGTGATCGCCTTCTCTGCGATTGGTTGTCTTTCCCCCAAACGCCCACGGACGGCCCTCGCCTCCGAAACCGCGTCTCGCCCCGCCACGCCCTGTCCCTTCGCCGGGCACAACTGCTACTCCGACTTCGACGTCAGAGCCAGCAGACGCCGCCTGAAAACGGCCCTGGACGCCGACCTCCGCTACATCGAGGTCGACGTGAATCACCATCCACCCGCCGGCGGCTTCGTCGTCACCCACAAGAGCAAGAACCCGCCCGCAGAACCCCGCCTGGATGACTTCCTCGAACCCCTGTGGAGAAAATGGCGAGGACAACCGGGTGAGCACGTCCTGATCATCGATCTCAAGGCGGGCCGATCCGACGCCGTGGCCCGCGACATGCATCGATACCTCCAAAACCATCGCGACGTCCTGAGCGCCTACGCGCCCGACGGAACCCGACGTACCGCCGGCACGGTCTGTGTCTGTCTGACGGGATCAAGTCATCTCGGCCAGGCCTACGTCGATCTGGCCGCCGAAACCGGCGAGCTACTCGCCCTTCGCGACACCGGACCACGAGGACGCGGCAAGAAAGCCATGCGAGAGCTGCTCGGGCGACCCAGACGACCGGGCGTCGGTTATCTCACACTCAGTTGGCCCGTCGTCCTCAGCGGGACCGACGCCAGCGACGATCCCACCGACTGGCTCCGCGAAATCGTCGCCGGCGCCAGGAACCGAGGCTACAAGCTTCGCGTCTACACGCTAAACGCGCGAAAGCCCTCGGGTGGCGGACTCGCCTCCGGCAAGTGGGATGCGAACTGGCGGGCCTGCGTTCGGACCGGCGTCGACATGATCGCCACGGACGACTATGCCCTGGCAACCGAGTGGTGGCACAAGATCGGCGTCAACTGGGCCGGAAACTCGCCGCCGACGCCGTCGTCGACTAGGCCGGCCAAATCGTCACATAAATCCGTGGTAATCGAAAGGAATGGCGCCGCCGTCCGATGAGCGTCACGACGGCTTCTTGCCCTTGGCCTTCGCGGCGGCCAGGGCCTGCTCCAGCGTCTCGAAGACCGTGAAGACCCGATCCAGACGAGCCAGGGTGATCACTCGCTTGACCGTCTCCCCCATCGAGCAAAGGTAGATGTCCCCACCCACCTCGCGATCCGACCGCAGGGCCGAAATCAGCCCGCTGACGACCGGAGTGATAATCAACTCCAAACCCGAGAAATCGATGATCCACTGCCGTCCGCCCTTCTCCTCCACCAAGCGCTTGAACTCCACGGCAAGCTCTTCGGCCGTCTCGATGTCGAATATCTGTTCCCGGTTGAACCGGATGATGATGGTGCCGTCTTGCTCAACCTCGGAGATGATTCCTTCAATTTCACTCACGGATGTCTTCCCACTAGCTCGCGGTCTCGAAATAAAACGCTTCGGAGGCACCGACCAGGCGCCCACGTACGCGGGGATTGTAAGGACTCACATGGGTCCCTGTACAGCCGCAATCGTCCACGATTGCCGCGACAGCCGCCCTCGAGCCGTAACGTCTTGGGCTGCTGTGATCGCCCAGTGCCGTTTTCGGTAGCCGAGTTCCGCGCCGTCGTAACGCAAGGCTTCCAGCCTGCCCAAAACGGCACTAGTCCAGATTCGACTGCAGCTTCGGCAGAACCGGTGCCAGCGATTCCTCCTCCGCCGTCCAAGTCCCGACGAGATACTTCCCGCGCGGCGCAAGCAGCATCGTGCTATCCGCCTCCGGACCCGCGGGCCCCCTCAGGAAAGTCGAGTACCGTTTGTACGCCTCCTTGGCCTGATCGGGCGAATCATACTGAACGACCCAGACGCGATTCGGCCGTGTCGCCCCCTTGACCCGATAGGTCGCAATCGCCATCAAGCTGTCCTTGTCCAGACCGAGAAGCGCCGACGTCTGACGACTCGGCAGCGGCTTCAGTTCACTCGCCCCGGGCCCCGTCAGCGAAATCCAGTCGCGAATCAGCCACACGCCTTCGCTATCCAACCCGGGCCGCGGAAGCGCCTCCGTCAGCTCGGGCGGCGCCGAGTCCGGAATCAACAACGTAACTTGCTGGATCAGCGGCTCGCACGCCTCCCCCGCGCCGACGCCCCCCCCGCCGTTCGGAACCGTCACGCGAAGGTAGTGCCGCCCTCGCCAGATATGCCTCACCCACGACTTCCCACGCTTGTCCGTTCGAGCGAGTTGGCCCTGCTCCTTCGACAACTCACCCGTGGCCAGAACGCTGAAGATGCCGCAGGCGTCCTCGCAGCGATGCGCCTCGATCGACAGCAGCTCCGCAACCAGCTCAGGCGCCTTCGATCGAGCGTACTCGCAAGTCGCCACCTGCTTGATCTGATACGGCGCGATCAGCGGAGCGATCTTCGCCGGAATGATGCCGTCCCACTTGCCGGGAACCCCCGTCTCGACGGCCTTGTGCTTGACCCAATTCGACGCCAACTCCGCCCGCCGCAAGAACGGCGGGGCGTCCGGCGCGTCCTGCTCGACAACCCCACCAGGCGGCGGTGCCACCGAGCCCTCGGCGCCCTCCCCGGGCGCCGCGGCCGGTTCGGACAGCCTCACCGAGGGAATCTCGACAGCCCCCGGCCGGCTCGCAGGCGCGACCGACCTCGGAACCGTCGGCAGCGCGGGCGCCGCCGGCTTCTCCTCTCCCGCCTTGTCGGGAATCTTGGGCACCGCGGCGCCCTGCCCCCCCGCCGGCTCCTCGCGCTGACAACCGACCAGCCCAAAGCAAATGCACAATCCAAGCCATGCGGGCATGCGTGACAACCGACCTGCCGTCGACATGCTCAGCTCCCTGCCGTATGCGTTCCCAGATCCTTCGTTGCACGGATCGAATCATTGTAAGCCGCTTGCCCAAAAGAACCAAACGTTTTTGACCCCTCCCCGCCCCTCCAGGCCCCACGCGCCGAGACGCGCAACCCGATTTCCGTGTACAATCACCCCTCCGACTTCAAGGATGGGAGCCGCCGACGTGCCGATTGCCTCTATCGAAGAACTGGTCAAGACCTACAAGAAGCCCGGGGCCGCCGTCGAGGTCCATGCCCTCAGGGGAGTCGACCTCGATTTCGAGCCCGGCGAGTACATCGCCGTCACAGGCGCCAGCGGCTCCGGAAAGAGCACCCTCATGAACATCCTCGGCTGCCTCGACCGACCCAGCTCCGGACGCTACGTCCTCGGCGGGCAGGACGTCAGCGAACTCAGCGACGACGAGCTCAGCGAGATCAGAAGCAGACGCCTCGGCTTCGTCTTCCAAAGCTTCAACCTGATCCCACAACTCTCCGTCCGAGAGAACCTCGAAGTCCCCCTCTTCTATCAAGGCGTCCGCCCCCCCGAACGCAGACGCCGGGCCCTCAAGCTCATCGACATGGTCGGCCTGGCCGACCGTGCCGATCATCGTCCCATGGAGCTCAGCGGAGGCCAGCAGCAGCGAGCCGCCATCGCCAGAGCCCTCATCAACGATCCCCTCATCCTGCTCGCCGACGAACCCACCGGAAACCTCGATACCAAGACCGGCGAAATGATCCTCGAGGTCTTCGACGAACTCCATGACGCCGGACGAACCATCGTCATGGTCACGCACGAACACGAGGTGGCCCAGCGAACCCGACGCATCATCCGCCTGTCCGACGGCCTCCTCGTCCAGGACGACCCCGTCGAACACCCGCCTCCCGCCGACTCCCAGGAAGGCCCCGCCGAATAGCCCGACCTTCATTTCCGCCGCCGAACGGCCGATGATATCCTCGTCCGGGGCATCCAATACCAGGGAGCCATCCCGGCCCCCGGGCATTCTCTCAAGGAGTCTGCAAATGCGGAAATGGCAAATCACAAGCGCGGGGGCCCTGTTGAGCCTCGCGGTCCTGGCGCTCTCGACCACGGGCTGCGGCGAGAAGAAGAAGGAGAAGGTCTACGTCATCAAGGAACAGCCGTCCAAGACCTATATCATCAAGCGGCCTCACAAGCACGAGATAGAGGTCGAGAAACGACACCACAAGCACGGAGAGAAGGAGATCGAGATCAAGAAGAAGCACGGCAAGACCGAAGTGGAAGTCAAGAAGAAGAAGTAACCCCGTCCCTCCAAGCGACGAGTAGGCCCCGGGTCGGGTCCGCCACCCTCGGCGGACCCGGCGGGGATACCATCGTCTCCTGCGCCGGGTCAGTTCCGCCCGTAGCGCCCCGACGATCCCCCCCTCCCTCCGGTGTTCCCTGTACCCCCAGCGACGCCCCTACCCCCGCCACCATACGAGCCCGAGCCGCTGTATCCCCCCAGACCGCCGCCAGTCCCGTAGAAGTCAGGCGCGTCGTGGAGCAGGTCTTTCACGTCATATCGACGCGTAACGATGATCCGCCCGAGATCCTCCTTCGTCGACACCACGATCCTGCCCTGATGAACGACGAACCCCAACTGCCCCGGCTCGGACGAGACACTCTCCACGACGATCTCGAGCACGTCGCCCAGCGTTAGCCCCGTCAGCTTCTCCACCGTCACGGGGGTCCGCCGGTCCACGTCGACCCGCTCGAGCGCGCGCCAGCGAACGTCGAAGTTCAACCCCGTCCGATCACGGAGCCGCGCCATCACCTCGCCCAGCGGCGCCTCGTCAAACGCCACCTCACCCATCCGCCGCCCCAAAACCCTCGGACTCGCCGGGCCCACGCCCACCGCCCGACGCCGATCGCCCACATCCCTCGGCGCCGCCGTCGACGCCGCGACCCGTGGCCCTTCGCGATCCGCAGCGCCCCGGCCCCGCGCCCGCTCGGACCGATCGATCACCGTCGCCGCCTTGCGGACCTGCCGGGCCTCGTCGTTACGCTGCTCTTCACTGATAAAGCGATCCACCGCCTCGGCCTCACGTCGAATCCCTTCATTCCCCTCGGCCGAGGCCCCATCCGCCCGTCCCGCCTCGACCTCGCCCAGCGTCGCCCGAAGAATCCGGCGAGCGTCCTCATAGCGCCGCTCCGCGATCGCCTGATGCACCTCCCGCTGCCCCTCCCAGAATCCCGCCTCGCCCCCCTGAACGACCGCCTCCGAACCCCCCCCGGCCAACGCCCGACCCCCAACGCCCGCCAGCACGAGCCAGCCCGCCATCGCCAGCAACCGCCGTTCTCGCCAAACTGTCGACAACACAACGCTCCCACACGCCGCCCCCAACCATGCGGACCCCGGCCCGGTTTCCTGCTATGCTGATGCCGCAACGACGGACGGACCCGTCCACGCTGCGGACCCTTCGAGGAGTACTCCCGTGAAACGCCCCAACATCCTCTACATTCATTCTCACGATACCGGCCGATACATACAACCCTACGGCTACGCCGTCCACACCCCGCGCCTCCAGAGGCTCGCCAGGCAAGGCGTCCTCTTCCGCCAGGCGTTCTGCGCCGCCCCCACCTGCTCCCCCAGCAGGGCCGCGCTCCTCACCGGACAAGCCCCACACAGTTGCGGAATGATCGGCTTGGCCCACCGCAGCTTCGCCCTCGACGACCACGCAAAGCACCTCGTCCACACCCTCCGCAACGCCGGATATCTCTCCACCCTCGCCGGCGTGCAGCACGTCGCCAAGGACCCTGAGATGATCGGCTACGACCGAATCCTCAGACCCAAGAGCCACCGCGCCGAGGATGTCGTCCCCGGCGTCGTCGAGCTGCTACACGCTCAACCCGCACAGCCGTTCTTCCTCTCCGTCGGCTTCTTCGAGACCCATCGCGACTTCCCCGAGCCCGGACCCGACGAAGACAAACGATACTGCCGCCCCCCGGCCCCCCTGCCCGACACGCCCGATACCCGCCGAGACATGGCCGCCTTCATGGCCTCCGCGCGCGCCTTCGACGACGGCGTCGGTGCCGTCCTCGACGCCCTCAAGGCCAGCGGCCTCGCCGAAAACACCCTCGTCATCACCACCACCGACCACGGCCCTGCCTTTCCCGCCATGAAATGCAACCTGACCGATCACGGCATCGGCGTCATGCTCATCATCCGCGGCCCCGGCGGCTTCACCGGCGGCCGAGTCGCCGACGCCCTCGTCTCACAGACCGACCTCTTCCCCACCCTCTGCGACCTGCTCGATATCGAACCCCCCGACTGGCTCCAAGGCCGATCGATCTTGCCCGTCGTCCGCGGCGAAACCGAAGACCTCCACGAGGCCGTCTTCGCCGAAATCACCTACCACGCCGCCTACGAACCCCAACGAGCCGTCCGAACCCGACGATGGAAGTACATCCGCCGATACGACGACCGCACCCGCCCCGTCCTGCCCAATTGCGACGACGGACCCAGCAAGAGCCTATGGTTCGAAAACGGCTGGCGCGATCGCCACGCAGACCAGGAGCAGCTCTACGACCTCGTCTTCGACCCCAACGAGGCCCGCAACCTCGCCGCCGATCCCCACGCCCAGAAAACGCTCGACGAAATGCGAGGCCGGCTCGATCACTGGATGCAAGCCACCCAAGACCCCATCCTGACCGGACCCGTCCCCGCCCCCTCGGGCGCCGTCGTCAACGATCCCGACGGCCTCTCACCCAACGACACGCCACACGTCATCGCCTGAGGAACGAAAAAGGTGTCAGGAACCTTTTGCGCATCAAACGCCCCCCCAACGAATGTCCCCCTCACCCCTCACCGCCCCGCCTCTATCCTCAACTCCGCCCACTGCCCCCAGTCACAGGTATAATCCCCCAGCGAATCCGTCATCAGACTCACCACCACCGCCTTTCCCGCGTACCCCGAAAGACCCACCTCCACCCGCACCCACTTCCCATCCGGCAACAGATCCCGCCGCCAACGCTCCTCCCCGTTCACCGCCACGATGAAACCCACCCCCATCGACTTGCACTCCGCCCCGTCGCGAATCCCCGCGAACCCCACCAGCCGGCCCGCCCCCTTCGGCAACCCCAGCACGTAGTCGATCTCCATCCGCCCATTCGGCGGAGGATGCGCGAAGATCCCCCGCTTGCTCACCCCCCCGCACGTCACCTCCTGCACCCTCGCCTGCATGAAACCATGCGGCGCCTCCTCACGCCCCCCATCGAGCACCAACGTATGACCAAACGGCCACCACAGCAGGTCCACCGGAAGCGTCGCCTCCCTCGGCCGATCGAACAGCAAGAACGTCGCCCCCGGCGCCCTCACCCCCATCCGATACCGATTCGGCCCCTCCGCCCGAAGACCGTCCCCTCCAACGTCCGGAATCGTCGCCACGATCCCCCTCGGACTGACCACCTCGATCGACTCCGTATGCACCCCCGCCAACACGATCCTCGGCCGAGTCCACAACGCCCAATCGAACGTCACCGACCCCGCCGGCCCAGGACCCGTCTCCAGCCGAACCGTCACCTCCTGCCCCGCGAAATGCGACAAGTCTAGACCTACCAACTCCGGCGCAACGCCCCCGGCGTGTCGCTCTGCCCTCAACACCTCGCCCCCCGCGCCCTTCGCACGAACCGACACGCGAAACGTCACCCCGTCGCTCGACTTGGCCGCCTGCTCCGTCCGAAGCCCGACCCCGCTCTCAAACCGCGCCACCCTGCCCTCAGGCAGCCGCACCTCGAACTCCGCCCACGCCACCCCGAGCCCAACCGCCTCGGCCGCGCCGCCCCCCTTCACCCCATCCCCCCGCCAAGGCGGATGCGCGAAGATCCCCTCCCCCTGCGGACAAATGTTCGTCCCCGCCT
>JAFGLZ010000254.1 GCA_016927755.1 Phycisphaerae bacterium | reverse complement strand
GGGGGCACGGGGGAATGGGCTCCTATTCGCGGAAGGTGAAGGGGATAGGCATGTTTTGGGAGCAGGGGGAGACGAGCGGCCTTCTGCGGAAGGAAAAGGGGACAGGCACGTTTCTCGCTCTTACTGGCCTTTGTCGGGAGAGAGCGATGTCCCCTGTTGGCAGGCCTTCCCGCTTGGCGGGGTGGGCGAGAAACGAGCCAGTCCCCTTTTCCCAGCCAATCCCCCTTCCCCAGCCAGTCCCCTTTTCGCAGCCCTGCCCCCCTTGGCGGGGAGGGCGAAGGACGAGCCAGTCCCCTTTTCCAGTCACCTTCTCCCAGGCGGTCCCCTTTCCCCTGATAGTCTCCTCTTCCCAGCCGGTCTCTTTCTTCCGGGGCGGAATCGGGTCGGTATGCCGGTTGAAGTAAGGGGTTGGGCGTGCTATCTTATGAGATTCTCGGTGTATGCGAGAATCGAGGGACGGAGTGCGCAGGCGTGTTTGACCAGTTGTCAGAGCGATTCGGCGGTGTGTTCCGCAAGATGCGGGGGCGCGGCCGGCTCACCGATGCCAACATCAAGGAGGCCATGCGCGACGTCCGGACGGCGCTGCTGGAGGCGGACGTCAACGTCCAGGTGGCCCGGAAGTTCTGCGACGACGTCGCTGAGAAGGCGATCGGGCAGGAGGTGATCAAGAGCCTGCATCCCGAGCAGCTCATGGTCAAGATCGTCCACGACGAGCTGATCTCGCTGCTGGGCCCGGTGGACCCTCGGATCCCGTTCGTTTCGCCCGGGCCGACGGTGCTGATGCTGGCCGGTCTGCAGGGATCGGGCAAGACGACGACGGCGGGCAAGCTCGCGCGGCACATCCTGAGCAAGCAGCACAAGCCCCTGCTGGTGGCGGCGGACTTGAAGCGTCCGGCGGCCATCGACCAGCTCGAGGTGGTGGGCGGTCAGGTGGGGGTGCCGGTCTATACGGAGCGGGGACACGAGAACGTCGTCAAGGTGTGCCGCAACGCCCTGATCGAGGCCCGCAAGAACGAACACGACGTGGTGATCCTCGATACGGCCGGCCGGCTGGCGATCGACGAAGAGATGATGGAGGAGGTCGCGCAGGTCGAGCGGGCGGTCCAGCCGCACCAGGTGTACCTGGTCATCGACGCGATGACGGGCCAGGACGCGGTGAACACGGCCAAGGTCTTCAACGAGCGGCTGGAGCTAGACGGCGTTATTCTGACGAAGTTCGACAGCGACACCCGCGGCGGGGCGGCGCTGTCGGTCAAGACGATCACGGGCAAGCCGATCAAGTTCGTCGGTATCGGCGAGAAGCTGGAGGACCTGGAGGAGTTCCACGCCGACCGGATCGCGGGTCGGATCCTTGGCATGGGCGACATCGTGACGTTGGTGGAGAAGGCCCAGTCGCAGGTGAAGGAGGAAGAGGCAGCCAAGCTTCAGGAGAAGATGGCCAAGGGGCGATTCAACCTCGACGACTTCATGAGTCAGATCGAGAAGATGCAGAACATGGGCTCGATGCGGCAACTGCTGAAGATGATCCCCGGGGTGGGGAGCCAGATCGAGAACATGGACGTCGACGAGGACGAGATCAAGCGGATGAAGGCGATCATCCAGTCGATGACGCCGAAAGAGCGCGATCGTCCGGAGATCGTCGACGCGAGCCGGCGGCGCCGGATCGCGCGGGGCAGCGGGAACGATCCGCAGGACGTATCGGGGCTGATCAAGAGCTTCTCGCAGGCCCGCGACGTGATGAAGGTGATGGCGGGTATGAGCTTCACCGACCGGCTTCGGATGGGCACGCAGTTCGCCCAGATGTCGGCGCTCGGCGGGAAGATGCCGAAGATGAAGGTCAAGGGCGGCACGGCCAAGAAGCGTCATCTGAACCGCAAGGACAAGCGTAAGCGTCGGAAGCGGTGATGGTAGGGGCTAGGGGCTAGGGTTTAGGGTTTAGGGGCCAGATGGGCGTGCGAAATCTGGCTCGTGGCTTCCGACGGACATGTAGCATGGGCATTTTGCCCATGAGCCATCACGGGCGAGACGCCCGTGCTACGCGAGCGCGGATTGCCGCACGGGAGTTGGGTTAGGATCTGGGGGTTCGGGTATCGGGTCTCTGGAGCTACGTTTTAGGAGCGTACAGTGGCAGTCAGGTTGAGACTGAAGCGTATGGGTCGTCGGCATCGGCCGTTCTATCGCATCAACGCCGTCGACTCGCGAAAGCCGCGGGACGGCAAGTCGATCGAAGAGCTGGGATTCTATGACCCGGTGGAAAAGGACCAGGCCAAGCAGCTTCGCCTGAACCAAGAGCGGATCGAGTACTGGCTGAGCCAGGGGGCGATCCCTTCGGATACGGTGCGGGAGCTGCTGGTCAAGAGCGGGATCTCGGTGAAGCGCTAGGGTCGTTTTCGGTCAGCCGGTTTCGCGTAGCGCCGGGATCTGCGCACGCTACACGGGCAGGCCGAAAGCCTGCGTTACAGGCGAGCGGATCTGCCGATGCGGATCGATGTGCTGACGTTGTTTCCGGAGGCGTGCGAGCCGTTCTTTTCCGCGAGCATCCTCCAACGAGCGCAGGCGGCGGGTCTGGTCGAGATCGCGTGCACGAACATCCGGGATTTCGCCCGGGACGTGCATCGGAGCGTGGACGACAAGCCGTTTGGCGGCGGACCTGGAATGGTGATGGCGTGCGGGCCGGTGTTCGAGGCGGTCGAGCACGTTGAGGCCCAAGGGGGCGGACGGGCGACGCGAATCCTGCTGACACCGCAGGGCAAGCGTTTTCGCCAAGCGGACGCGGAGGAGTTGGCCGGGCACGATCGGCTGGTGCTGATCTGCGGCCACTATGAAGGGTTTGACGAGCGGATCCGCCAGGGGCTGGCGCCGCGAGAGATCTCCATCGGAGACTACGTCCTATCGGGCGGAGAGGCAGCGGCGATGGTGGTCGTCGACGCGGTGGTTCGGCTGCTGCCGGGGGCCTTGGGGCATGAGGACTCGGCGGGCGAGGATTCGTTCTCGAACGGGTTGTTAGAGTATCCGCAGTACACGCGGCCCCGCGAGTTTCGGGGCATGAGCGTTCCGGAGGTGTTGCTCTCGGGCGATCACGCAAGCGTGGCGGAGTGGCGTCGGCAACAGGCGATCGAGCGGACGAGAAGACGCCGCCCGGATCTGTTGAATGATAACGTAGAGGAGTGTCGGTGATGAGCCAGGAGTTGATCAAGTCGGTTCAGGAAGCCTTCCAGCGGAGCAAGCCGCTAGAGGTTCGGGTGGGCGATACGGTGACGGTCCATCAGCGGATCATCGAAGGAGACAAGGAGCGCGTCCAGCCGTTCAACGGCGTGGTCATCTCCAAGCGAGCGGGCAAGAACGGGAACTTCACCGTTCGGCGGATCGTGAACAACGAGGGCGTCGAGCGGACGTTCCCGATCGATTCTCCGAAGGTGGTGAGCGTGGAGTCGGTTCGGTCGGGCAAGGTGCGTCGGGCGAAGCTGTACTATCTGCGCGATCGCGTCGGCAAGGCTCGTCGGCTCCGCGATCGTCGGATCGTCTCGACCAAGGCCGGGGCGGCGAAGAACGCCCAGACGGACGAGAGCAGCGAGGCCTCGGAATAGTCGCAGGAGTCGTCTCCACCGACCGTGGCCGATCCAGGGCAAATCGGACGCAAGGGGGAGAAGCTGGCGAGGCGACACCTGAAGCGCCAGGGCTACCGGATCCTCGCCAAGAACTACAGGTGCCCGGCGGGGGAGATCGACGTGATCGCCCTGGACGGTCGAACGATCGCCTTCGTCGAGGTGAAGACGCGACAGGGCCAAGCCCAGGCGGACCCCGAGGACACCGTCACGGCGAGTAAACGCCGGAAGCTCTATCAGGTCGCGCGGTACTGGCTGGCCCAGCGCCGCGCCGACAATTACGGCTGCCGGTTCGACGTCGTGGCGGTGACGCTCCAAGATGAGGGCAAACCGCTGATTCGCCATACACCCGGCGCCTTCGAGCCCCCGCGACGATAATCACCATGTCCGACCCGCACATCGAGAGCATGATCGACCTGATCGATTCGCACTGTCACCTGACGCTTCAGCCGTTGAGTCGGCGGGTGGAGGACGTGCTGGAGGAGGCGTCCGCCGTCGGCGTGAGGCGATGCGTGACGATCGGGATCGACGTGGCGGACAGCCGCGCGGCGACGTCGCTGGCGGCGCGCTTCGAGAACGTGTGGGCGACGGCGGGTGTTCATCCGCACGAGGCGGGCAAGGCGGACGAGGGCACGTGGGCCGAGTTGGCGGAGGTGCTGGAGGCAGGCGGCGTCGTTGCCGTCGGGGAGACGGGGCTGGACTACCACTACGACTTCAGCCATCCGGAGCGGCAGCGGGAGGCGTTCATCCGTCAGATCGGACTGGCCGAGCGGTACGATCTTCCGCTGGTGATCCACTGCCGCGAGGCAGTGGCTGATGCGCTGGCGATCCTGAGCGAGCACGGGACGCGCGAGGCCCGGGGCGTATTCCACTGCTTCACGGGCACGCGCGACGAGGCGGTTGGCATCCTCGAGGCGGGGTGGCATATTTCCCTGTCGGGGATCGTGACGTTCAAGAATGCCCGTGACGTTCGGGAGGCGGCGAAGATCATCCCGCCGGACCGCTTGCTGCTGGAGACGGACGCCCCCTACTGCTCTCCCGAGCCGGTGCGGAACGTGCATCCGAACACTCCGGGGCACGTGGTGCATACGTGCCGGTTTCTGGCGGAGCTGTACGGGGAGAGCGCGGCGGCGCTCGCGGCGCGGTGTAACGCGGCGGCGGAGGGGTTGTTTGGACTTGGAGGCTAATACGCCAGCACGGCAAAGCCGCGCGTTCCGCGTTCGGGCCCGGAAAACGCTTGCGGTTGCTGAGTCTTCTCCTGTTCCCGCCGCCGGGCCGTGTGTATAATACACACGATAAACAGCCGGCAGGTGATCAGACGACTGGAGGACAAAGGTTGGGTCCTCGTCCGCACGAAGGGCAATCATCACCAGTTCAAGCACCCCGATCGACGCGAATTGCTGACCGTTCCTCACCCCAGGAGGGACCTGCCTGCCGGAACACTGAAGGCGATCAAGAGGCTTGCCGGTTGGAGCTGAAGGCATGAATTACCCGATTGTGATTCACAAGGACAGGGATTCCGACTATGGCGTGACGTTGCCCGACCTTCCCGGCTGCTTCAGTGCGGGGAGCACGTTGGACGAGGCGATCGCGATGGCTCAGGAGGCCATCGAGCTGCACCTGGAGGGCCTGATCGCGGAAGGCCAGGCGGTTCCGGATCCCCGGCCCATCGAGACGCACAAGAAGAATCCTGAGCTCAAGGGCGGCGTTTGGGCGGTCGTGTCCATTTCACCGTCCCGTTTGCGGCTGGAGGCCAAGCGGGTCAACGTAACGATTCCTCGTCGCGTGCTGGAAGCGGTGGATCGCTTCGCCAAGGCGGAGAATGAGAGCCGCTCGGGACTGCTCGTCAAGGCCGCAACGGCGTACATCAAACGGGAATCGCGGCGCGTCAAGGAATCCAAGACGATACGGAAGGCGAGGGGGAAGTAGGTTCGCGGGTGGGTTAGAGGACTCGAAGCTGCCACTGGTCGGGCGCGTGCCCGCGGCCGGTGGGGCGCTCGAGGATGAACCTGCCTTGGACGGCCCGGCCTTGTGCGACGAATGACCAGGCGTCTTCGGTTCGGTCGGCGGTGGTGAAGGTGCCGGACTCGACGATGCGGACTTGTCCCCTGCCTTGACTGATCGGGCCTTCATACGTGAGGAAGCTTTTTCTGTGATCGAAGATGTGCGTGGCAGGGATGGGGTCGGGGTCGTCCGAATCGGGCATGCGTTGGAGTCGCCAGGTGGCCAGAGCGTGGCCGTGTTCGAGCATCAGGTCCCAGTGGTCGGGGCCATGGCCGGTGTGGTGGTGAATGACGAATCGATTGGCGCGTGCATCTGCCATTGCGTCTGGGATTCCCGGGAGGCGGCGCCGGTCAGTCCTCCCTGATCATGATGGGGTCGGTGACGGCGGCGTCGACGAACCCTTGGGCTCGGGAGACGCAGCCGTAGCAGGAGCTGCAGGGCACGTCGACGGTTCGCTCACAGGACCATGACGCCTCGAACGGGACGTCGAGGTGCTGTCCGAGTCTGATGACCTCTCCGCGGGTCATCGTGATGAGGGGGGTCTGCAGTTGAACCTTGCACTCCTTCTTGGCGATCATCTCCATAAGTTGGTTGTAGAGGTGATAGACCTCGCGACGATGGTCGGGGAAGAGCACGGGGGTGTTCTCGACGGGAGGACCGTCGCTCTCGGACGAGCCGATGAAGACGTGCCTGGCGCCGATCGCGCTGGCCCAGTGAAAGGCCAGTCCCAGCATGGCGGGGATCAGGCCGGGCATGTAGGTGTTGGCGGGTCGATCGCCGAGGGTCCTGGCGTCCTCGACGGCGAGCTTGCGGTCGACGCGGGCGCTACCGCCGACGGCCTCGACGTGCGTCAGCGGGACAACGATCTGCTCGCAGGGGCCGAGGTGCTTACAGAGCTGCCGAAAACAGGACAGTTCTCGCTCGGCGGTGCGCTGCCCATAGGCCACGTGCATCATGGCAAGCGAGTATTCCTTGGCGGCGAGGGCCGCGGTAACCAGACTGTTGACCCCCCCGCTCGCCAATATGACGGCCGTGTCCATGCGCTGCTCCTCTCGAGGACGACGATCGATCTCGACCTTCCAGCCCAGCGACAGCAACGCGCTGGCCTTTCCGATCGAGTCTTCGGGTTCGACTGGCGCTTCAGGCTACGCGTTGCGAAGGCCGGCGACAAGGGCAAAGCGTCCGGTTTCGGGTCCTTGGCGGCGGTAGCTGAAGAATCGCTCGTCATCGATGGTACACAGGCGGGCCAGCTCGATCCGTCCGGGACGGAGGCCGGCCTCGATGAGTTGCTCGCGATTGGCGGCCCAGAGGTCGAAGGTCATCCCGCCGGCGACGCGTCGGAAGAACCGTTCGTGACCGGGCAACGACGAGGCGGCGCGACGGACGTCCTGGCCGACGACGTAGCGCTCGGGTCCGGCCGAGGGCCCGATGCCCGCCATCAGCTCGGTCGGTTGGCTGCCGAATGCCTCGGTCATGCGCTGGACCAGTCTTGCTCCGATCCGAGCGACCGTGCACCGCCAACTGGCGTGGGCAACGCCGACGGCGGGGGTCCGAGGATCGAAGAGGAGGACGAGGGGGCAATCGGCCGAGAGGAGCATCAGGCCAGTATCGGGCCGATCCGTCAGTAGCCCGTCGACGCCGGGGACAGCGGTGTGGCGAGCCCCCCTGCCGGCGCCGGCGACGGCGTCATCGACAATGGCGAGGCCGTTCTGGTGGACCTGCTCGGCGAGTGTCAGCCTGTTGAAGGATAGTCCGAGGTGCTCGCACAGGCGTCGACGTCTGGCGGGGGCCTCGGTCGCGCAGGGTCCGCAGTGGCAAGCCATGTTCCAAGGGCCGGTGGTGACGGCGTGCACGAGATGGTCGTGCGTAGCCAGGGATTCGAATCGCAGCAGCTCGATGTCTTCGAGGTTCTGGGTGATCATAGATTACCAGAGAAGCATAATTAGTGGACGATCGCAATGAGGACCGGCGGCGACTTGCTCTCGGGATGCGTCACGGGCGAGACGCCCGTGCTACGGTGGCTGCCGCCGACGTGCGTGCCTTGGTGGCGCCGGCGGAGTTGCCACGGCGACCTCGGTGGGTCACAATAGGGTGCGTATGGACGGCATGGGGCGGACGGATGTCGCGACAGCTTGCACACAATAACGAGGAGGCAACGATGACGGATAATCACATGACGCGTCGGGATTTCGTGGCACAAGGGCTGGCGGGAGCGGCGGCGCTGGGCATCGCTGGAGCGCCCAGGGCGTCGGCGGCGGAGACGGCGGGAAAGCCCGGCGGCGGCAAGCTCCGAAAGGCGACACAGTACGGGCGTATCGGTTCGGGCAGTACGCCACTGGAGAAGCTCAAGCTGGCTAAAGACATCGGCTGGGAAGGGATCGAGTGCGACGCGACGGAGAACCAGAAGTTCATCGATGATCTCCGCGCCGCGAGCGACAAGGCGGGGATACCGATCCATGGGGTGGTCTGCGCGACGCACTGGCGGTGTCCGTTGTCGGACCCGGACCCGGCGAAGGTGAAGATCGGGATGGCGGGCATGCGGACGGCGCTGAAGAACGCCAAGGATCTCGGGGCGACGAGCGTGTTGCTGGTTCCGGCGGTGGTGTCGGAGGCCGTGTCGTACAAGCAGGCCTACGACCGGTCGCAGAAGCACATTCGGGAACTGCTTCCGATGGCCGAGGAGTACGGTATCACGATCGGCATCGAGAACGTGTGGAACAAGTTCCTGCTCAGCCCGCTCGAGTTCAGCCGGTACGTCGACGAGTTCGGCAACAAGTATGCACGGTCGTATTTCGACATCGGCAACGTGGTGATCTTCGGGTTCCCGCAGGACTGGATCCGCACGCTGGGGCCTCGGATCAGCCGGATCCACCTGAAAGACTTCAAGCGGGCGGGGTATAAGTGGACGGACCTGCTCGAGGGCGACGTGAACTGGCCCGAGTGCATCAAAGCGCTCAAGGAAGTCGGGTATGACGGCTGGTTGACGACCGAGGTGGGCGGCGGCGACGAGGCGGCGCTTCGGAAGCTGCACGGGCAGGTAGAGAAGATCCTATCGTGCGCCTAGCGGCGCGCGGCGTTTGACTCGCTAGAGAGGTTTCCAGTGGGTGGTCCGTTCGTTCGGCGGGCCACCCACTTTGCTTTGGAGAATGGGCAGGTCGCGTGGAGGAACCGGGGTCAGGGGCTTGGTCGAGTCGCGGATGGGGACGTTGAGGGCCTAGAGGCGGTCAGCTCGTCCAGTCGCTGGCGCAGTCGAGCATGCAAGCGGTGCTCCTTGTCGGCGACGCTCAGGGCGCGGCGGAGGAGTTGGATGGCCAGGTCGCGCTCGCCCCTGGCCAGATGGACGTCCACGCCGGTGTCGAGGAGGGTGGGCGAGTCTGGGGCCAGCTCGATGGCGCGTTTGATGTGACGGGCGGCCTGGTCCAGGTCTCGAACGGGGGGATCGCTGGTTGCCTGGAGATAGGCCATGTTGTTGAGCGCCGCGGCGTAATTCGGGTCGAGCTTGATGACGACCTCGAAGGCGCGGACGGCGGCGGCCGGGCGGTGGAGGGCCATGTAGCACTGGCCCACCTTGTAGGCCTCTTGCACGCGGAACTTTCCTTTTGCGAGCTCGAACGCCCGGCGATGCTCGGCGGCGGCGCCTTCGAAGTCGTTTCGCCTGGCGAGCAGCTCGGCCAGGGCGTGGTGGTGGCTCCACTCCCCGTCGTAGAGTTCCAGACTGCGTCGGATCAGTTCGGCGGCCTTGTCGAAATCGCCTCGGGACTCATAGGCCATTGCCAGGTTGAGCCAACAGCGGGCGCTGGACGGACAGACCCGGACGGACTGGCTCCAGAGCGCCATCGGATCGCGCCAGTCGCGGTTTCGTCGAACCGTCAGGACGGCATTCGCCACGAGGACACCGGCGCAGAGGAGGCCTATGCCGATCTTGCCGCGCGGGCCGGCGTGGGCCGCGAGTCTGGCGATCAGCAGGCCGAAGCCCATGCAGAAGGCGACCGACGGCAGATAGATCAGCCGCTCGCCGAAGATGGTTCCGATGACGAGGACGGCGTTGCTGATCATGGCGTAGGTGATCAGGAAGAACCCGAGACACCAGACGGCGACCGTCCACGTGTAGGATGAGGCAAGCCGCCCTACGAGGAAGAACGAGACAATGAAGCCGGCGATCCATGCGAGGCCGACGAGAACGGCGGGCTCGGTCAGGGCGCCGGCCACGGGGATCTGCGGATAGCTGTAGTCACAGCAGAGCGGGTGCGGCCAGACAAGCAGACGCAGATAGTCGCCAAGCAGGCCGATTGCAGTGAGAATCCGCTGGCCCGGGGACGCGCTGCCGAGAGGATTGTCGATCATGGGGATCCAGTCGCCCGGGCGCGACAGACGGTCAAAGAGGGCGTAACGCAGGCCCAGGGCGGAGGCGCAGACCAGTCCCGCGCCGAGAATCAGGACCCACTCGGCCCTGCCCCGTCGTGCCGGCGATCGGGCAGCTCGTTTGGCCGACTCTGGCCCCCTGCTGCCGGCCCACCGGCGCCACAGGACCATGAAGACGATCCAGGGGAGGACGACGAAGGCGGTCTCCTTGCAGAAGACGGCGATCGCGGTCAGCAGGAAGACGGCCCCGAGGCGCCACGGTCGAACGTTCTCGTTGGGCGGAGTGGCCAGGTACACCCACGTGATAAGCACGAGCAGGAGCGTTACGGCCATGTCGGCACGTCCGACGATGGCGGTCACGGCCTCGGTGTGGACGGCGTGGACGGCGAAGAGGGCGGCGGCGATCCAGGCGCCCAGCGTCCCTCCGAGGAGGCGTAGGGCCAGAGCATACACCGCGACACACACGACGGCGTGGAGTGTGATGTTTACCGCGCGGAAGCCCCAGGGGGCGTCGCCGGTGACCATCCGGTTGAGGAGAAAACTGAGCGTCGTGAGAGGCCGATAGATCGGGTCGTTGTTCAGCCCGTGCCAGTAGGTTTGGGTGAAGATCTCTCGCCAGCGAGCGGGGTCGCTCGCGCGACGGTCGAGGACGATGGCGGTTTTGTCGTCGCGAAGGAGTGGGCCGTGGAGGCTGTTTGCATAGACTGCCGCGACGATCAAGACGAGGCCGGCGACCGCAGCCAGGCGGATGCGTAGACTAGAAGGGCCAAGGCTGCTTGAGCTCGACGCGGTTGTCGGCGGGATCGAGGACGAAGATCCGCTGGTCGGTGAGCCGCAGGCCTCGGTACCGGTCGTAGTCAATGTCCTCCTCCTCGAGCTTGCCGGCCATTCGATCCAACGAGGGGACTTCCAGAACGAGCCTGCGTCGCATGGGAGAGGGCTGTGCCTCCGGGGTCATGAGGACGTGTACGCGGAGCCTGTCTGTTTGGAAGCAGAGCATCCCGGGCTCGCCCTCGACGGCCTCGAGGCCCAACAGCTCGACATAGAAGAAGTGGAGGTCGCCTTTGAGCTCGGGCCTGGCCTCGATGCGGACATCGCTGATCGCCTGGATGCGAGGCGACGGATCGGGAGGACGTTCGAAGATGGACATGGCATCCACCAGAGAAGAGCACGGATCAGACCCAAAACGGCGTACACCAGAACGATAGCAGCCCAACGGGCGCATCTCAAGCGCTCGGTAGCGCCCCCCCTGCCGCTTCATCCAAGGGGCGAAGGTCAGGACGGGCAATCCGTCCGGCGTGCGACCGGCGGTGTTAGGATGGTCGAGGTCCGATAATGGCGTGGGGCGCGGGATGATTCTCGGCGGAAGGGCGAGAATCGCGTGGTGTTGGCGGAATTATCGGCTGCTAATTGAATTGGTTCCGAGAATATGCCGACCTTTGGCATAGGCTGGAGGCCTGCGAGAGCGACCCATGTGTTTGCCCGGCGTTTGGAGCGCGCCAAAGGGCGGACACGAATCTGATTCGAGGACCGAGTCATGGCCGAGACGATCGCCTCCACAGACCGAACGGAGTCCGGCGAGGGCGTCCGCGAGCTTTACGACCACGCGACGGAGATGGCATTTTCCGGGCCGGAGGCCGACGCCGATCAGACCGAGGCGTCAGCGAATGCATCGGATGCCGACAAGGAGGCAGCGTCCCGCACGCGGAGCGGCGAGACGGCGTATCACGTGATTCGCTCGAGCGCGGCAAGTCAGAAAGCGGAGATCTCGCAGATGGGCGAGATCAGCATTCTGCGGATCGAGCAATTGCGCGCGGAAAACGTGGAGCTCAAGGCCGAGACGCATCGTCTACGGCAGGAGCTCACGAGCCTCCGGGAGCGGAACACCGCGCTGGAGCGGACCAACTTCCACCTCGACGAGAAGGTGAGCGAGCTGAACGCGGCGGAGAAGCGGGTCGGCGAGCTTCAACACACGATCGAGTACTACGGAGCGGCACGGAAGTCGCTGGTCCAGGACGTTCGTCGACTGCAGGACAGTCTCTCCCAGTCCGAGAAGCGGTTCGGACACACCGAGGCGCAACTCCGAGCCATCTGCCAAGAGCGCTCGGATCGGATCACGGTCATGAGCGAGGAGCTCAGGGCCCTTCAGCGCGGCAAGGCGGAGCTCGAGCAGCAGGTGGAGTCGCTGCTTGGGTATCGGCAGCGGGCGATGTCGTGCCTGCAGCAGCTCACGGAGGAGCTGAAGCGGCTGCGCAAGGAGAATCGGGAGAAATCGCGTCGCCTGAGCGAGGCCCGGGCGATCCTGCGGAACATCGATCAGCGTCTGGCCGAGAGCATCAGCGAGCCGAACTAGGCGTGCCCTGACGCGCCGGCTAAGGGGGTCAGGCACCTTTGGTGCGAAGCACTCTCCGGGCCCTTCCGGCCAAGGGTGCCTGACCCCCTTAGCCACTTCAGCCACACCCCCCTCACTACATACACAGATACCCGCTGGAAGCCATTGGAGGCGGCCAGCGGGGATTGTCTCCGCGCCGAGATCGTGCTATCCTACGCGCCCGCGTGATCATGGAAGACACGGACCCTCCGAGCAGGCTAGCGAATGCCCAAGCGTGACGACCTCCACAAGGTCCTGATCATCGGCTCTGGACCGATCATCATCGGCCAAGCGTGTGAATTTGACTACTCAGGGACGCAGGCATGTAAAGCCCTTCGGGAAGAAGGGATTAAGGTCGTCCTGATCAATTCGAACCCCGCCACGATCATGACCGATCCGGAGTTCGCGGATCGGACATACGTCGAACCCATAACACCCGAAGCGATTGACAAGGTGTTGACCCGAGAGGCCGAGACGGGCAGCCCGGTGGACGCCCTCCTGCCGACGTTGGGCGGTCAGACGGGGTTGAACTGCGCGGTTCAGGCGGCCGAGCAGGGCATTATCAAGCGTCACGGCGTGGAGATGATCGGGGCCAACCGCGACGTGATCCACAAGGCCGAGGACCGCACGGAATTCAAGCTGGCGATGCAGCGGATCGGGCTGGACCTTCCGCGGAGCGGCGTGGCCCACACGTGGCAGCAGGCCAAGGAGATCATGGAGGACGTGAAGCTGCCCTGCTGCATTCGCCCGGCCTACACGCTCGGCGGGACGGGGGGGGGATTCGCCCATACGTCGCGGGAGTTCGAGACGATCGCGAAGCGCGGGCTGGAGTACTCGCCCATCAGCGAGATCCTTGTCGAGGAGAGCCTGCTCGGGTGGAAGGAATACGAGCTGGAGGTGATGCGCGACAAGAACGACAACGTCGTGATCATCTGCTCGATCGAGAACTTCGACCCGATGGGGGTGCACACGGGCGACTCGATCACGGTGGCGCCGGCGCAGACGCTGACGGACAAGGAATACCAGCGGATGCGCGACGCGGCGATCGCGATCATCCGGGAGATTGGGGTGGAGACGGGGGGCAGCAACATTCAGTTCGCGGTGCATCCTGACACGGGTCGGATGGTCGTGATCGAGATGAATCCTCGGGTCTCTCGGAGCTCGGCGCTGGCGAGCAAGGCGACGGGATTTCCGATCGCCAAGATGGCGGCGAAGCTCGCGATCGGCTATACGCTGGACGAACTCCCGAACGACATCACGAGGAAGACGCCGGCAAGCTTCGAGCCGACGATCGACTACTGCGTGGTGAAGATTCCTCGATGGGCTTTCGAGAAGTTTCCCGAGGCGGACGAGACGCTCACGACGCAGATGAAGTCGGTGGGCGAGGCGATGTCGATCGGCCGGACGTTCAAGGAATCGTTGCAGAAGTGCATCCGGTCGATGGAGATCAAGCGGTTCGGTCTGGGTCTCGACTCGATCGACAAGTGGCTTCCGGCGGAGAAGGCGGCGGAGCTGACTCGGGCGGCGATGGCGGTTGCCGACGAGGGCGACGCGAGCGCGTCGAGCGCCGCCCAGCGAGCACCGCGCATCGCGGGGTCGAGAGCGGGGGAGGCGCCGGCCGACATTGTCGAGGCGGCGGCGACGGTCTGGCCCATCCCCGAGGAGGTCCTTCGCAACAAGCTGAGCGTGCCCAGCCAGGGCCGCATGTACTACGCGCGATACGCATTCAAGCTCGGCTGGTCGGTCGAGCAGGTCCACGAGATCAGCCAGATCGACCCGTGGTTCCTTGCGAATATCAAAGAGCTGGTGGATTTCGATCAGGAGATCCTGAGGGCGACGGGACAGGCGCAGCGGCTGGTTGATTCGCTCCAGGCGTCGCGTCGGTCGGACTCGCCCGAAGCGACGCCCGCCCGGGCGGACGTCGACGCCCTTTCCGGGCTGATGCGCGAGGCGAAGCAACTGGGATACAGCGACGTCCAACTGGCGACCGCATGGGGGACGGAACCGCGGACGGTCAGGTGGCTTCGCAACGTACTGGGCATCCAACCGGTCTACAAACTCGTCGACACATGCGCGGCGGAGTTCGAGGCCTACACGCCCTACTACTACTCCACATACGAAACGCCGACGACCCAACTCAGCGTCGGAGACAACGGGCGGTCGGGCAGCGGCGCCGCGAGGCCGACCGACAGCATCGATGACGAGATCCGGGTAACGGACAAGCGCAAGGTGATCATCCTGGGCGGTGGACCGAATCGCATCGGTCAGGGCATCGAGTTCGACTACTGCTGCGTCCACGCGGTGATGGCGGCCAAGGAGGAAGGCTATGAGGCGGTCATGGTCAACTCCAACCCCGAGACCGTCAGCACGGACTACGACACGAGCGATCTGCTGTTCTTCGAACCGCTGACGCACGAGGACGTTCTCAACATCTGCGAGCGTCTCAACGGGCAGCCGCTGACCCAGGACTCTGGACATCGGGCGGCGCGGGACGAATCAGCCAAGAAGGACCTGCTCCAAGGGGTGATCGTTCAATTCGGCGGCCAGACTCCGCTGAATCTGGCGCAAGGCTTGAAGGACTCGGGCGCGCCGATCATCGGAACGCCGCCGGAGTCGATCCATCTGGCGGAGGATCGGGAGGAGTTCGCCAAGATCCTCGCCGAGTTGGGCCTTCAGCAGCCCCCCAACGGCATCGCGCACGGTCTGGAGGACGCCCGGCGGGTGGCCGATCACGTGGGGTATCCGGTGCTAGTTCGTCCGTCGTACGTCCTGGGCGGTCGGGCGATGGAGATCTGCAACACGCCGGGGGACCTCGAGCGATACATGCGGCACGCGCTGGCGGCGACGGATCGCGACATCGTGGGAGGCAAGGATCACCCGATCCTGGTGGACAAGTTCCTTCTCAACGCGACGGAGGTGGACGTCGACTGCATCGCCGACGGGCAGCGTTGCGTGGTGGCCGGCGTGATGGAGCACATCGAGGAGGCGGGCATCCATTCCGGCGACAGCGCTTGCGCGCTGCCTCCCTACGAGCTTTCGCGAGCCATCGTGGACCAGATCAAGGACCAGACCTCGCGTCTGGCGATGCGTCTTGGCGTTCGCGGCTTGATGAACGTGCAGTACGCGGTGAAGGAGGGACAGATCTACGTTCTCGAGGTGAATCCGAGGGCCTCGCGAACCGTCCCGTTCGTGAGCAAGGCCACGGGCGTCGCCTGGGCCAAGCTGGCGACGAAGATCATGCTGGGCCGCACCCTCGACGAGCTGCTTGGCGAGATGGGGCTCGATGACGCGCCTCAGCCGAGACACACGAGCGTCAAGGCGCCGGTCTTCCCGTTCAACCGGTTCCCGGGAGTCGACGTGATCCTGGGGCCGGAGATGCGGAGCACCGGCGAGGTGATGGGGATCGACCGTGAGTTCGGCGGCGCGTTCGCCAAGGCCCAGATGGCGTCGGGCTATCGGCTTCCGACGGGCGGGGCGGCGTTCATCAGCGTCAACGAAGCCGACAAGCCTTTGATCGTTCCGATCGCGCGGCGACTCAGCGAGATGGGGTTCCGGCTGCTGGCCACGTCTGGAACGCACACCGTTCTTGCCGAGGCGGGCATCGAGGCCGAGCGGATCGGCAAGATCCAGGACGGGGCCAGCCCCAACATGCTGGATCTGATCGAGGACGGGAGCGTCGACCTGCTGATCAACACGCCGACGCGCAAGGGGCAGGCCACGGACGAGGGCCACTTGCGCTCCGCCGCGATCGGTCACAATCGGCTGCTTGTGACGACGATCACGGGAGCGCGGGCGTGCGTCCGGGCGATCGCGCAACTTCGCCAGCACGGCTGGAAGGTCGCGGCGCTGCAGGACTACTATGTGCCGGCGGAGGCGATGGTCCCTGCCGAGATCCCAGTGGCGGAGGAGGCGGTTCGAGCGGCGCCGTCGTTTGGGCGACGATTGCTGTTTCGGACGGTGGCGGTGGCGGCGAGCGTGCTGCTGTCGCTGGGCGCGCTGGAGCTGGGTCTGCGCTGGTCCGGGCGGGTGACGGACGTTCCACGATACACATGGGACCGCGAGGTGGGTCCGGTCCGGCAGCCGAATCAGTCCGGGGTGTATATCGATCACAACGTTCGGGTGCCGTATCACTTCAACGCGCAGGGGTGGAACGACACGCGGGAGTACTCGCCGGTCAAGCCTGCCGAGACGACCCGCGTGATCGTCGTGGGCGACTCGTTCGTCGAGGCGCTGCGCGTGCCGAATCAAGAGCGGTTCGTGGAGTTGGCGCAGGCGAAGATGAGCGGGGCGGGGCGCGTGAGTCAATGGTACGCGTTCGGCTGCTCTGGATTCGGCACAGCCCAGGAGTATCGACTGATTCGAAGCCGTGTGCCGGACTACAATCCGGACCTGGTCTTGCTGCTGTTCATCGTCAATGACGTGTACGACAGCTCGCCGTATCTGGCGCGGATTCCGCGGTACGTCCCGGCGTTTTCGCTCACGACGGATGGCCGGCTGCAGGCGTTGCCGGTCGTGCCTTTCGAGCTTCCGTTGTGGCGTCGGGTTTTGATCAGCTCGGCGATCGGGCGGTATGCGCTCTTCCACGCAGGGCTGGTGAACCTGTTCGTCCAGGCCGACCGGGAGGGCGAGATGCCACGGGAGCAGTTCGGCCCGCATCGTTCGATCGATGAAGTCAGCGGCGGCGACCTCTCAGAGCGTCAGCGCAAGAGCTGGGAATTGATCGAGAAGCTGCTCAGCGGCATGAACGACGAATGCCGGCAGCGAGGGACTCGCTTCGCCGTCGCGTGGGAGGGGCTGCAGCCCAAGCTGACGGCCTGCTGGCAGAAGCGGGCGTTCGAGCCGATCCCGCGAGATCGCGACCCCGAGTGCCTCGGCGAGCGGCGGTACTACATGGGCGAGAAGCTGGGGCCCATCTGCAAGCGGCACGAGATCCCCTACTTCGACCTCACCGATGCGATGCTGCAGCGGATCGAACGAGAGGGCAAGCGTCACGACTTCCCGAACGATCCGCACTGGAATCCGCTGGGGCATGCCGCGGCGGGGGATGCGCTTGGGCCGTGGGTCGAGAGTCTGCTACAGAAGGAAGACAAGTAGGCGTCAGAGTAGTGGGATCGGGCTCGTCCGCGGCAAGCGTGCCGAACGAGCGAGAGAGCGTCAGAAGGAAACGGGCACCCCATGAGTAAGGGCTCCGTTGCCATCCTGCTGATCGTTGTGGTTGCGGGAATCGCGTTTTCCGTTTGGCACTCCCGTCGAGAGCCCCCTCCGGTCGTCGAGAAGTGGGAGAAGATTCCCGTGAGTCGCGAACAGAAGGCGCGACTCCAAGAGCAGCTCACGGAAGCTCTCGAACCGGTTCGTTCGCGTTGGACGGGTAGCCGCTTCGTGAATGAGCCGACCACAACGGTCTCCGTACAATCCGTCACCAAGCTCTTCAGCAGCGCTGCATCGCAATCCGCGGAAGCTCACCGGCAGCAGTTTCGAGCTGCGGTTGACCGACTACGGAAGCAGCCCGCCACCGCACCCGCTACGGACCCCTAGCCCTGCCCTCTCGTCAGCATTCCACGTTGACTAGGAGCGGTGATCCCGAATCAGCTTCATGTTGTTCGTGAAGCCCCCCTGATCGTACAACCGGCCCGAACGTGAGCGGCGCGGCAACCTGTCCCGCGCAGGGGGAATAGGGGACAGTCAGCTATTAAGACTTTCGGATCATCTCCAACGTTTCGTCGATTTGCTTTGTGCTGCTGAAGCCGATCGTGAAGGCATCGACGGTTCCCAGGCCTAGCACGTATTTCAGTGCCTGAATGCGTTTCTGGGGGCTATCGTAGCCGCTCTCGCCATAGATCTTCATGCCCAGCACGCCGTGGCCCTTTTCGTGCATCTTCTTGATCTGACCGGCCACTTTGTCCGGCTGGCCGTCCATCTTGAGGCCGAAGGGATTGATGCGGACCAGATGGACGTCGATCCAATCGCAGTCGGCCGAGGCAACCAGCGGATCGAAGCCGTGGCAGGATACGCCCACGGCTCGGACCCGGCCCTTTTCCTTCGCCTCGTGCAAGACGTCCATCACCGGGCGCATATCCGTCCGCCACCCGCCCTTGGACATGCAGTGCATCAGCAACGAATCGAGCTGCGGCACCTGGAGCTCACGGCGGAAACGTTCGATGTCCGCTTTGGCCACCTCGGGATGCTGGGCGCGCGTCTTGGTCTGGATGAAGTACTTGTCGCGAGCGACGCCCTTGAGGGCTTTGCTGACCAGGTAATGCGTCTGGTACGCATCGGCCGTGTCGATGTAGCGAACGCCGCAGTCCAGGGCGTGGCGAACCATCTTGGTGAACTCGGTTTCGCCCAGCTCGCGTTGCTCGCTGCCGCCACGGGTGCCGGTACCGAGGCCCAGAACGGAGGTCTTGATGCCGGTCTTTCCGAGCGTGACGACGTCGGTGCCACAGGTGACTTTCGACTTCGTTTCCTCGGCGGCGAGGCCAAACCGTCCGGTCAATGCGGCGGCGCCGACGGCGGCCGTTCCCGCAAGAAATCCACGACGTGAGATTCCTGACATGGCAGGCTCCTCTCCAGCTCGCGACATTCAGGTCACTGACAAAGCATCTGACACCGTTTAAGCGTCGGGGGAAGCAAGACGCAAGCAATGCAGTTCGAGAACCAGTTGAATCCGCTCGAAAAGCATACCGCACCAACGATCATGAAGGCGCGGGTCACGGCCAAGCGTCCACCGGACACCGGGCGTGCGGTTTCTACTACAAAGGGCCCGCCTCCCCACGCGAGGAGGCAGGCCCGCCCATGAGTCTTCGCGTCAAACCTTCTCGACGTCAGGGATCTCGAAGCCCTTGCGATGCGGGTCGCGCAGGAGCTTGTTGGCCTGGTCGGCATGCTCCCCGGTGAACCTTTCGGTCTTGGGGTCGAACGTGAGCCAGGGCCCGACGGTGTACTGGGCCTTGTCGACCGGGACCCCCACGCCCTTTTCCATGATCTCGTGCAGTTTCAGGAAGGCCTCGTGAGCCTCCTTGTTGTCGCCGAACTTGCCGGCCTTGGCGTTGAAGGGGACCTTCGTGCCCAGGCGGTAGGAGTTGTTCATCACGTGTCCGGTCACGCAGGAGTAGTGGGCCTCCAGCATGTTCGCGTTGCTCATGCTCTGGTCGTTCGCCCGGCATGCCGCGACGAAGCTCCCGAAGGCTCCGCCGGGCGTGACCTTGGCGTGGGGGAGCTTCACCTTCTCCACCTTGTCGCTCTTGGCGGGATGGTAGTTCTGGT
>JAFGLZ010000005.1 GCA_016927755.1 Phycisphaerae bacterium | reverse complement strand
GTTCGGGACCATCGACGGCGACTACTTCGTCCAGGCCCTGGGCTACAACCCGCACATCCCCCTGCATACCGACCCGCTCAAGCTCAAGGCCTACCTCGACTCGATGGGCCTGAAGGTCTCGCAGCTCGACGCGGCCTATCCGATGTCGATGCCCGAGGGGCAGTATCGGGGCGTGCCGTACACGGTGCGGACGATCCAGTTCGCCAAGGCCCTCGGCTGCCCCTGCGTCGACACGACCGACGGCTCTCGCAAACCCGACGGCTACACCGACGCCGAGGTCATGGTCCTGATCAAGCAGTACTACCGCATCGTGCTGGAGTGGGCCGAGCGCTGCGGCATCATCATCAACGTCGAGCCCCACGGGCCGTACACGACCAATCCGGACACGATGGAAGAGATCCTGTCGATGTACGACAGCCCGCTGTTCCGGATGAACTTCGACACGGGCAACACGTTCATCGCCGGCAACGACCCGGTCAAGTTCCTCCAGCGGTTCAAGCACAAGGTCACGCACCTGCACATCAAGGACGTCAGCGAGGAGCTGGCCCGCAAGGTCCGCGGCGGCGAGACCGGCATCGCCACGTCGATCGTCGGCATCGGCGAGGGCGTCAACGCCGAGAACATCGCCGGCTGCATCGAGATCCTCAAGGACATGAAGTGGTCCGGCACGCTCTCGATCGAGTGCGAGGCCTACCCCGGCAAGGTCGAGCAAAGCCTCGAGTGGCTGCGGAAGGAGATCGCGCGGTAGGTCGGAAAGCAGGTCGATTGACGAGCCGACACACGGGACTAACACCCCCCTACCCGCGTGCTGCCGAAGACGACGGGATGGTTACGTACCTGCGGGCGGTGGCGGACATGCTGAATCCAGGTAGGTATCGAGCCTGTGCCATGCGATGGCACGACCGCCGTGACGCCCGCGATGTGACCGACGGTTGGGGCCTCTATCGTGAGTGCACAGGACGCCAACCGGTACTGCCTAGACTGCTCATACGACCTCCACGGCCTTACGGGCGGTCTGTGTCCCGAGTGCGGACGAGAGTATGATGCGTCTGACCGGACGAGCTTTCGACTACGTCCCCTGCCGTCCTGGATGAACAGCCTGAGACGATGGGCGGCGGCCGGGGCGCTCAGCGCTAGCGGGGCTCTCGCGGTGGTCGCGACGGCGATGTCGGCTGCTGGGTTCGGGCGCACACGGACCGCAGTTGTTGTGGTCTACATGACCTGTGCCCTCCTGCTAATCGGGTCGATCGGGGCCTTGCTCGCTTGGCGGATTCGGAGGCGCGCCCCCAGATGGCTTCTCGTTGCAGCGGTGGCCCTATGGGCAGCGGGCGCCTCCGTACCGGTCACGCAATGGCCCCTACGCCTCGTGTTCGCGGCGTACCGATCAAAACTGGATCACGTCGCCGAGCTTGTGCGGACCGGGGGAAAGACAGGACAACGCGAGAACGTTGGGCCGTTCACCATCCGGATGGCCGAGGTCAATCGGGTAGGCGCGATCTGCCTCTGGACGGACCTGAATCCCGCAGGGTACACGGGGTTCATGAAGTGCTCTCCCGCACTTGTGGCCAGACAGAACGCGCTATTCTGGTCAGTAACGCATCTGGACGGCGAGTGGTACTTGGTCGAGATGGATTGACGGAGTAGGCTGTCAAGAGAGCTGCCGATACATCCAAGATGTAGGTTATTAGCCTGCCGCGTGTTACGTTCCCGTCGCCATGCCGCTTTCATCCACGGAACTCCGCGACACACGTAAGTCTTCTTTCCGTCAGCACTTGAAGGATTCCACTCCTGCTTTTTGCCTGGAGCGGTTTTCTGGGGTACTCTTGTACTATGAGGGGTAGCCTCGCCCCTCCGACAAACCGAATTGCCCCCGGGTGCAATGCTCGGGGGCTATCTTTTGCGCCGGGGATGTCCTTCCCATCATTTGCACGCCTCGCTCTCGACGCATCCGCCGCAAGTGGGTAACGTGTCCGTGCGGCCGCCGTGGACGCGCCGGCAGGCAACTCCTGCCCCCTCCCACTGTCACCGGTGTGAAACAACTGGAGACTCCAACCATGCCACTATCCGACTCCAACTGGGCCACCGCCGTCATCGTGTCCGGGGCCCTCCTGGTCCTGAGCCTGTCGCAGGCGACGCTCGCACAGATCTACGAGCCGCCGAGGCCGTACGCTATGTGGGACACGTGGCTGTTTCCGCACGGCGACGAATACCACCTCTTCTTCCTCCAGAGCGAGCCCGGCGTGACGTGGAACAAGATCGGCCGGGCCGTGTCGAAAGACCTCGTCCATTGGACGCCCCTGCCCTCGATCCCCAGCAAGGGCCCCAGCGGCGCATGGGACGAAGCACCGACGCTGACCGGCACGACCGCCAAGGTCGGCGACAAGTACGTCATGTTCTACGGCTCGGCCACGCACGGCCAGCCCATCGGCATCATGACCTCGCCCGACCTGAAGACGTGGACCAAGTACCCGGGCAACCCCATCCTCAAGATCACGCCCCCCCACTATACCGGCGGCGATTGGCGGGACATGTGCACGGTCTTCGAGCCCAACGAGAAGCGCTGGCACGGCTACCTCTGCGCCCAGACGGGCGAGCCGTCACCGACACTGCCCAAGATCGCCGACAAGACGCTCGTGGCCTGGGTCTACCTCGCTAACCGGACCCAGCGCGGCGGCAGCGTCCTGACGATCGACAGCGGGCCCAATGCCATGGACCCGTTCGACGGCATCGTCTTCGGCGAGCGGACCCCGGGGAAGTGGATGGCCGGCAGCGAGGGCTTCCACCGGACGCCGCAGGATCAGTCGTCGCACCCCGACGAGACCGCCGGCCCGGATGAGCTCGTCCAGATGGCCATCGTCTACAAGGGCAAGCAGATCGCCATCTACCGCAACGCCAAGCCCTACGCCGCCTATGACGTCGACAAGTCCTCCACGTTCGGCAACGGCTCGGCCGTGATCATGGGGCTCCGGCACGTGGGCGCGGGCGAGCAGTCGGGCCGGTTCTTCGCCGGGGCCATCGAGGAGGCGCGGGTCTATGACGTCGCCCTCGACCCGAGCGCGCTAGCCAAGCTGGAGCCCGGTAAGCCTTCCGATCCGAAACCGCTCGGGCAATGGACGTTCGTAAACGGCTCCACCGCCGATGCCATGGGAACCTTCCCCAACGGCGAACTCCACGGCGGGGCCCGCGTCGTCGACGGCAAGCTCTATCTCGACGGCAACGACGGCTACTGCATCACGCCGACGAAGAAGCCACGGCCGTGCGTGGCCCACCTGGTCAGCAAGGATCTGATCGAGTGGGAGTACCTGCCGCCGATCTTCGCCGACCCGAGCTTCTACGACATGGAGGTGCCCGACTACTTCGAGCTGAACGGGCGGCACTATCTGCTGTTCTCGAGCGGGCGGACGCGGCGCAACACCTCCGGGCGGGTCGACGCGACGGGGACCTGGTGCGTGACGGGCGAGCACCGCGACGGGCCGTACCACGTCGGCAAGGCCCCCCTGCTGCTCGGCTGCGGACACGGACGATTCGACAACTACGTCGGTCGGACGATCCCGTTCGAGGGCGGCCGGCTGCTCTACCATCACACGGCCGGGGGCGGACCGGTCACTTGGGGCGTTCCGAAGATCGTCCGGCAGAGCGCCGATGGCTCGCTCTGGCTGCAGTACTGGCCGGGCGTGGACAAGCTCGTTACACGAACCGTGATCGACGGCGCGAAGGGGGTGCCTGTCGACAAGGCGCGGGCCACCGGAACCTGGCAGCCTCGTAGCGGAGGCGTGATGGGCAAATCGGAGCCAGGCCAGAAGGCCGTCCTATGGTTTGCCGACTCCCCGGCAGCAGCGATGATCACGTGCAAGGTAGATGCGCACCCCGCCAAGTCCATCGGCCTCGTGTGGCGTTGGGACGGCACGCGCGGCGCAGGACTCGTGCTGGACGCCAAGGGCGACATCGCAACGGTCGCCAAGATGGCCAAGGCGGGCGATACGCCTTCGCCACAGACCGTCGACGACTATCGAGGGATGGAGCTTGGGCGAAAGCCCGCGCGCCTGCGAATCCTGGTAAGGGCCCATCGCGTCGAGGTGTACGTCAACGACCGATGGATCCTCGGGACGTCGATGCCGGACATGCCCGCGGCAGGGAGGATCGGATTGATCGTCGAGGACGGCTCGGCCGCATTCGACGACCTCGGCGTTGCGGAGATCGAGCCGCTAATAATCCCCAAGTCGGCCGACTGAACGGCGCAACCTTCAGGCTTCCGGATTCGACCGCGAGAAGACCGGCCTGCCGCTCTGAGCCAACGCCCGAAGCGCCTTCTCGTCGTCGGGCGTCATTGGCTTGACGTTCGTCGCCAATTCAACGGCAAGCTGGAACAGCCCGGCGTCGGCGGGCGACACCGCGGCCGTGATCGGCTGACTCAGGGCGAAGCGAAGACCCATCTCCGCCTCCTTGCGATCCGACAAGGGGCGATACCAGCAGTTCGGAAACCGCTGACGATCGGGGTCATCCTTCTTGGCGTACTGCCGGCAGGCCATCGCCTTGAGCGCGAGCACGGCCGCGCCCTTGGCCCGGGCCTTGGCCACGACTCGCGGGCCGAAGTCGCCCTTGTAGTAGCAGGCGAAGTTGACCGGAAAGAGGACCGAGTCGAAGTCGTACCGGTCCATTGCCGCCAGGGCCGCTTCCTCCGAGTGCGCCGAGAAGCCGAGGAACCTGACCTGGCCCTTCTTCTTAGCCGCCAAGAACGCCTCCATCGCGCCGCCCTTGGCGAAGACCGCCTCGACGTCCTTGGCGACGTCCCGAAGCGCGTGAAGCTGGTAGAGGTCGACGTGGTCCGTTCGCAACTGCTTCAGCGAGGCTTCGAGCTCCTTGGTCGCATCGGCCGCCTTGCGATGCGTCGTCTTGCAGGCGAGGAAGACGTCCTTACGGAAAGGCTCGAGCGCCGGGCCGAGGCGCTCCTCGGCGTTGCCATATGTCGGGGCGACGTCGAAGTAGTTGACGCCTCGCTCGACGGACTCGGCAACGATGCGGTTGGCGTCGTCCTGCTTCATGTTGTTGAGCAGATAGCCGCCGAAGCCGATGACGGAGAGCTTGACGTCCGTCTTCCCGTACTGTCGGCGGGGCAGCTTGCCGGCCTCGCGGGTCTCGGCCGAGACCGGGCCAATCGCCTGATGCACCGCCAAAGCCGCCGTCGGAATCGTGGTCTTCTTGAGGAAGTCGCGACGCTTCATGGGAAACCTCCTGCATCGATTGGATGCCGGATCGGCTCGCGTCCTTTGGGATTGGATCGATGTATCTCCATAACGAGTACCACGGTGCGATGAGGAAGGCAAGCCAAGTGATACACACGCACGCCAACGGCGAACCGAGGATCCCCCAGGCCTCGCCTCGAAACGCCTTGCCTCCATACGCGCGGTCGCTGTACAAGGGCCCCTGCCCTTCTGACCGCTCACACAAGGAGCTTCGTCATGCGGCACGCCCTGCCCGTCCTGATCGCGGCAACCATCGCCCAGACCACTTCCGCGGAAATGACGGTCGAGTGGTCAGTCGATCTGAAGGCCCCCGCGCACGCGCCGACCCTCTACCCGAACACGTCTCGACCCACGGGCGTCATCATCACCACTGGGTCGGATGTCGTCCGCATCGACGGCAAGGGCAAGGTGGTCTGGACGACCCCCCTGCCCGAGAGACTGTGCACGCCGGCGACGGTGGCCGACCTGGACGCCGACGGCGACGCGGAGATCCTCGTCGGTCTGCTGGACGGAACGGTCGTCTGTCTCGCCGGCGACGGCCATCGTAAGTGGCTCTACCAGGCCAAGCCCCCGCCCTGGGAAGGTTTCGAGATGATCACGTGTGCCGACGTGCTCACCGAGCCGGGCCTCGAGGTCTTGTTCGGCTACGAGGACGGCTGGGTCGGCTGCCTCAACGCCCAGGGCAAGCTCCGCTGGCGGTTCCACGGCGATCGTTTCCGCACAAGCCCCCTGGCCGTCGGAGACACCGACGGCGACGGCGCACCGGAGATCATCTACGGCACGGACAACGGACACGTCTACTGCCTGACCGGATGGGGCGCCGTCAAGTGGCGATACAGCGAGCTGGCGCCATACGGCCGATCCGGCCCGAACCTCGCCGACCTTGACGGCGATGGTCGACCCGAAACGCTCATCACGCGAAGCAACACCGGCATCGCGACCTGCCTGATGGCCCTGGACGCCGGCACCGGCGCGTTCCGCTGGCGGACGAGAGACATCATGCAAGGCTATGTCTCGAACGCCATCGTCGATCTCGACGGCGACGGTAAGCTCGATACGCTGCATGCCGACAAGGGCAACCACGTCTACTGCACCCGTGCCGACGGTACCCAGCGATGGCGGGCCGATCTGGGCGGCCGCGGTATCTTCTGGGCACCGGCCGTGGCCGACATTGACGGCGATGGTCGGCTCGAGGTGATCGTCGGCGTTCGAGGGGTGGATCCGGAGACGAAGGCCTGCGCGTACGTCCTCGCGGACGACGGCGCGATCGAGCAGCGGCTCGAGCTCGGCGGCAGCGCCAATACGGCCCCAGCGGTAGCCGACGTCGATGGTGATGGCGAGCTGGAGATCCTCATTGCCACCGAAGGCCCCGCCAAGCTCCGCTCGCTTACGTGGCACGGCAAGGGCAGAGTTGCCTGGCCTTGCCTTCGTGGCGATTCAGCCATGACGGCCGCGACCCGGGTCTCCCCGGGCAAACCGGTCCGCGCGGTCGACTCGCCCGAATGCGGACAGGTCAGAATCGAAGCCGAAACCTGCACATGGGGCGAGAATGTCTGGCGGCTGGCCTGGGCCAAGCCCGTCGGGGAGGACGCCTATGTCGAAGTCTCCGTCGCAGTCGAGAAGGGAATCCGTCAGACCCGTATCATCGACCTGATGCCCGGTGCGACGTCGGCCCGCGCCGACTGGCAACTCGTCGGGCCCGGCAACGCCCAGGTCAGCGTTCGCCTCTTAGACCCAAGCTCACCGCAACCGCGCTTCGTCGCACGCAGAGGCGTCACACCCAAGCCACCGGAGTTCTGCGACCTTGCCACAGTCGAGGCCGCATGCCGGTCGGCGATTGATCAGGCTCGTCCGGCCAAGGAGGACGCCCGGGCGCTCGCCACGCGTCTGACCTCGCTCGAGGTGGCAAGGGAGTCGGTCGCCAGGCTGGCTGCCGCCGCCGCGCCGTCTCAGGAGATTGCTCGATCGGCCACGGACTTGCGCAAGCAGGCAGATGGGCTGCGGGCCACGGCCATCGCCCTTGCCGCATTCTGGCGCGATGGCGGCAAGGGCGATTTCGTTTTCTGGCAGGACGCGAATCCCTGGGACCGATTCGACCCCTCGGCCGTGCCCACCCGGCTGGAATCCACAACGTCCCTGCGCGTCTGGGCCTACCAGGACGAGTTCGAGGACGTCGCGCTAACGCTCCTGAACATCACCGCGGATCCGATCGACGTCCGCTGCACATTCGTCAAACCCTCGTTAGGTTCACAGCGAACACCCGAGCCCCCCAAGCTGGCCCACCACATCACGCTCCGCCGGGCGCTCCGCACGCCGTCGCGTCTCGGCGGAATGCGGAATGACGCCCTGCCCGAGCTAGACCGTTCCGGCGTCATTACGCTGGCCCCGGGCGAGGCGCGTCAGGTCTGGCTGGTCATCGATTCGCACGGGCTGTCGCCCGGCACGCACAAGCTCAGCCTCCATCTGGGCACGCTCTCGGAAACGCCGACGTTTCGGGAGGTGCCGATAGAGATCGAGGTCTGGCCGATCGCCCTGCCGAAAGTCTATGCACAGATCAACTGGTCCCGGGCGGACGCAGGCGTTGTCCCGGACCAGGTTCTTCGCGACATGCTGGACCACGGCGTCAACGTCCTCTACGGCCCATCAGCGACCGTGCCCGTCGACGCCAAGGGCAAGTCCGCCGGGGCCGTTGACTGGAAGCAGTTCGACGCGACGCTTGCCAGGCTACCCAGCCACGCCCAGGTACTGTTCCCGGCGCCGCCCGCGCGCCGATGGCCGCACGGCGTCTCGCCCAAGGACCGAACACCCCTTTGGGAAACCGGCTTCAAGGCGGCGGTGCGCGTCCTGGCCGCTCACATGAAGTCGCTCGGCTGGGGCTACGACCGGTGGGCCTTCTACCCCGTCGACGAACCGTGGCTGACCGGAGACACACAGTTGCCCCACCTGCGGCGGTTCTGCGAGACGGTCAAGTCGGCCGACCCCAAGGCCCGGATCTACGCGGACCCGGCCGGATTCGTCCGAGTGGAGGGCGTCTCGAAGTTCGCCGACCTGATCGACATCTGGCAGCCGGAGATGAACCTGCTCAAGCGAGATCCGAAGCTGGTCGACTGGTTTCACAAGAACGCGCGCACGTTCTGGGCCTACGAGGCCCCAGGCCCCTCGAAGGACCTCTTGCCGCTCGGGCACTATCGCGCGTTCGCCTGGCTGGCGTGGAAGTACGGGACCGTCGGGGCAGGCTACTGGGTCTACCGCGACCTCGACCTGTGGTGGCCGGTGCCGTCGGGGGATTATGGCGCGGTCTATCCCGCGGACCGCCACGTGGTGCCCTCTCGACGGTGGGAGGCGTCTCGTGACGGGGTCGAGGACTACCGGGCACTCCACGTGCTCGCCGAGGAGATCGCCAAGGCCCGCAGGGCCGGCCTGACCGAAGAGGCGAACAACGCTCAGAGACTCATCGATGACGCGGTCGAGGCGATGGTGGGCTGGCACGCCAGGAACATCGACGAGATCACACGCATGACGCGAGACCACGAGCTCGACTTCGGGAGGCTCACGAACGTCCGGCAGAAGATTGCTCGGGCGATCCTCGACCTTCGAGGCGGCGCGGGGACCGGTGCGTCGACGTCAACGCAGTCAATGGGGCGGAGGCGACATAGATCGTAGCCAACGGGCGAAGAGGCCCCCGCGGGAGAGGTCATCAGACGCCTCCCACGAGGATCTCCACATGCGCGGGCTCCGGGAGGACGCGAGCCCGTTCGAAATGCCATCAACGCATTGCGTCGCCCGAGCCTCATCACGAAGTGATCAGACGCAACGATTTGCAGGCCAGCCTTCCATGGCATCGGCCAAACGTCTTCAGTCGTCGTCGGTCAGCGGTTCGAAACGGTACCCGATCTCTCGGATGGTCTGGATGAATATCGGATGGCGGGGATCCGGCTCGATCCTGTTGCGGAGCGTGTTGATGCACCGATCCACGCTCCGCTGTGTCACGAACACTTCGTGGCCCCAGACGGCGTTCAGGATGTCGTCCCGCGTCAGCGCTCGCCCGGCCCGCTTGACAAAGTACGCCAGGAGGGCGAACTCCTTCGGCGTCAGAACGACTTCCTGGCCCGCTCGGAACAGCTTATGTGAGGCTAGGTCCAGCACGCAATCGCCGAACTCGTGTGTCTGAGAACCCTCCTCGCGTCGCCTGCGCAAGAACGCGTTGGCTCGAGCGAGAAGCTCCCGGATGCTGAACGGCTTCGTCACGTAGTCGTCCGCGCCCAGGTTGAGCCCCAGGACGATGTCGGCCTCCTGCCCCTTGGCGGTCAGCATAATGATCGGTACGGTCAGCCCCTGGCTGCGGACGTGGCGGCAGATTTCGTAGCCATTGACCTTGGGCAGCATGATGTCCAGACAGATCAGGTCGATCCCGCTCTGGAGTGCGGCGGTCAGGCCCAGCTCGCCATCCGCGGCCGTGACGACCGTGTAGCCGGACATCTGGAAGTTGTCCTTGAGCACGCGAAGCATGGTCGCGTCATCTTCGACAACTAGGATGGTCTCGCCTGGCATGGCTCGCCTCGCGATACAGAAACGGCTATCTGGCGCCGTTCGGATGCCTCACTGGCAGCCGAACGCTGAAAGTACTGCCGTGTCCGAGTTGGCTCCTAACGTCGATGCGCCCGCCGTGGGCGTCGACGATGAACTTGACGATGCTTAGGCCGAGCCCGCAGCCGCCCGCCGTTCGCGAGAGGTGCTGATCGACCTGATAGAATCGATCGAACACCTTCCGTGTCGCCCGGCCCGACATGCCGATGCCGTTGTCCCGGACCTCCAGGCACACCTCGCTCCCGTCCAAGAACGCGCGGAGCGAGATCTCCTTGCGATCTTCGGTGTACTTCTGGGCATTGTCCAGCAGGTTCAGGACCACCGTGATCAGGGCGTCCTTGTCGCCGACCACCGTCGGGAGGTTTTGTGCGACGTCGACGTTAAGGCGACAGTCGGGCGTGTTGAACCGCTCACGGACGGCCTCGACGGCCTCGGCAACGATCTCGGAAACGTCCACCTCCTGGAACTCGAAGCTCCCCTTGTTCCGCTCCATTCGCGAAAACGTCAGGAAGTTGTCGATCAGCCGGCTCAGACGTGCGTTCTCCTTGGCGATCAACTCCACGTATTCGCGCGCCTGCCCCTCGTCGCGGATGTTACCCGCCAGCAGAGTATCCGCCAGGACCCGCATCGAGGCCAGCGGCGTCTTCAGCTCGTGCGAGACGGTGGCGATCAAGTCGTTCTTGAGCCGCGTCAGTCGGATCTGTCGAGCGAACCGCCAGCCGATGAGCCCCGCCAGCATCGAGATGCCAACAACCATCAGCGTGCCCGTCCAATAGTAGACGGTTATCTGGCGTTCGGCCTCAGAGGCAAATGGGTCCGGGCCCTTGAGGTAGAGGCCGACCGACCAACCGGGCATACGCGAGCCGATCGCCTGTGAGATCAGACAGGAATCGGCCTCGTTGGCATCTTCGGGAGGCAAGAGCGTCAGGCCGGCGCTGGGTGAGTCGAGGAGCCAGTCCACAAACGCGGTTTGCTCCATGAGATGGGTCTTGATCCAGGCCCCCCGACAGAGAATCACCACGCGCCCGCTCGGCGTGGCGATCCGCCAGATGCCAGGCAGTCCGGTCGGGCGGAGATTACCGGCCGGTGGAAGCGTCGGCTCACTCTCCAGGTATCGTGCTGTCAGTTCCTCCGCGTCCAGCGTCGGCCAGTTCGGACAATCAGGCAGGATTTCGCGCAACTGCCGCATCAGGAAACGACGTTGCCCTGACGGCATTTGGGAATCGACATAGGTTCCCACACGTTCAACGAGATCCCGAGCGACGGCTTGAGAATCGGCCGAGCCGGCATCACCGATCAACTCGATCCCCCGCAACATCGCATCCGGAGCGATGAGACGACCGTGCTGGTCCCGGGCGCCCTCGTACTTGGCCCGCGGGAGGGTCCTGATCAGGATCGGAATGGCCTCCGCCGCGCGTCCGGAGGTCGCCAGGCACCTCGCCTGCGCCAACATCGCTTGAGCCACGGCGTCAACGCCTTCGGCGCGCTCCGCGATCTCACCGTAGGCCTTGGCAGCGGCCAAGGGATCGCTCCGAACGTATTCGAGCTCCCGAGCCTTCTGCCATGCCGCATCCTCTTGCCGTTGCGCCTCGGACCGCGAAAGATCAGGACTCGGGTAAGCGACTCTCTGCTGGCCGTCGTAAATCACGACGCCATCGATCCCCAAGGTCTCGACGAGGGTCGAGAACATTCCTGGCGGCGTCAGGTCGGCCAGAGACGAGCTCATCCCGTCGATTGCATCAGCCAGGATCGGCCAATACCCATCGCATGCCGATGCCACGGCGTCCAGCTTGGACTGATAGGCGTCCTGCAGCTTCTGACGCATCGCCAGACGCTCGTTGGACGTTGCCGCTTCCATGAACCAGAGAACACAGACGGTTGGCAGGATCACCGCCAGCAGCAGCACGCCGAGCACCGGCAACAGCTCGCGTCCGGATCTGAAGCTCTCAGTCGTCGCTCGGAACGACGGCACCCAACGTCCCCCGTCAAGAGATCACCTAAGTACGCACTTCGCCAACCCGCCAGGAGCCCACAGGCGCCCCGACACCCGTGGGTTGCACATCAACCCCCCTTCTTTACCGAGAACGTCTTGACGATCTTGTCGAACTCGGGCCTGACCGACTCACACTCGCTCTTGGCCGTGCGACACTCCAACCAGTACAGCATCGATCGGTCCAGGATATACGTTCGATACTCTACCATCTCAACGTCCTTGTCGGTGTAATCCGCCACGCAACTGATTGACGGGAGCCCGGCCACTTTCGCTTCGGCCCAACTGTCAGGTCGAACCTTGTAGCCGCTCAACGCGCTCCCGACGCGCTGGACCTCCGCCTCCGCGATGGCACGAACCGACGGCGTCTCGGCAGGCGCCTCGTTGGCGACCACGCTAGACGAGGCCTTCAGCTCGGGCGGCAAGAGGTAGGCCAGCCAGCGGTACGTGCCCGGCGCCGGAGACTCGTAGACAAGCCATCCGCTCGGAAGATCCAACGAGATCCCAAGCGATTCCTTCCGGAAGCTTGTCGGCTGTCCGGTCTCGCGCCGATACGCCTCGACCAGCTCCATCAGCGCCGCCCCGGCATCGTACTTGACGAGATACCGATGCTTGTCCGCCGAGATCCAGAGCGTGTGCTCGAGAGCCTTGACCCTGCCCGCATAGATCTGGAGCGTCATTCGATAGGCATCGAAGGTTCCCGCGGGCACCGTCACCTTCTCCTGCTCAATGACCTTGATGCGACACTCCACCACGACCCCGCCCGTTACCGGGAAGATCATGAACGACGTGTGATAGCCCTTCCGCAACGGAAGCCGCCGGATGAGCGCGATCGCCTGCTCATTGTCATAGACCCGCTCGGGTGTCTTGACTTGGCGGGATGAGACGACCTTGCCGCCCTTGAACATGGTGAGGTCCACTTTCTCACCGGCGTACGTCGCGCGGAAGTCGCCCATCCAGTTCTTCGTCCGTGCCGTTGTCGGCAAGAAGCTTGGCTCCTTCGCGTCGACGCGCGTGAATTGCCGCATGTCGCCCGTCGTAATCACCATATACGATTCGATACGCCAGATCGCTTGCCCGCCTGATTTAGCCGCGTCGGCCGTCCACCACATCGAACCCAGTTCTCCCCCAGCGGCCGAATTGAGACGCAGCCGCATGACCTCGCCGTCCACCCAGGGCGCCGCCACGGGTTCAGCCCGATCCTTCGCCGCGACGCTCGCTCCGGGCAAGCGATACCGAAAGGCCGTCAGGATGCTGTCATCCGCGGGAATCATCTTCTCGACGAAGAGCTCGATCCGCCCGTCTCGGGTCCGCCGGGACATGTCGCGGGGCGTCGTCTCGAGGAGTTCGGCCCCCTCCGGAAGGCGATACACCTCGATCCGCCGAACGGCCTGGCCGGCCGAAGGCCAGTGCTGCATCCGGTATTCCAGCTCGTCCTTCTGCCCCGCCACCGGCGCGATCTGGCCGCTCGCGGTACCCTCGCTACTAGTAATCACGGCCCCGCCCGGCGGCACCGGTTCGTTCAACGCGACGTTATAGCGGTAGGTCTCGCCGTCGTGCTTGACCGTGAACTTCAGCTCCCGGCCTCGGTCGTCGGTCATCCTCTGAATCTCGATGAAGTCGGAGTTGCAGAACCCCGTGGCACGCAACGGCTGATCACTCGCGTTGACACGTTGACCGATATTCCTGAAGGAGATCGTTCCGTCCGCCTGAATGTCATCCACCATGATCTGCGTCATCGGTAGCGGCTTGACGCGCAGTCGCACCAAGCCCCTGCCGATCCGATCCGATCCCTTATTGGCGTCGACGGTTACCTCATAGACCCCCGGCTTGAGATGGACCTCTGCAGGCTTGTCCCCAGGCTTGCCGACGCCACAAATGATCGATCGCGCGCCCGCCGCCACGTCGGAGGCCGACCAGACGGCCTGGGCGCCCTTCTTCGCCGGGCGAATGGAGACCGTGAATGTGCCAACACGCTCCGCGAGCTTTGGATCGACGTCCCATTGGATCTCGAGACAGCCGTACTCGTAGGTCGTCGCCTCGGACTCGGGCGCCTTGTCAGCGGTGTCCGCGCTGATCGACAGGAACACGGTTTCCTTGACCCGGCAGCCGACAAGCTCGGGGAATGGCGTCCGAGGAAGGTACTTGCCTGCCTCGGCCACCAAGGCAGTCTCTTCGGGGAATCGCTTGACGAGCTTTCGAAGCAGATCGTGGGCTTGGATCGTTCGCCCCTGCTTCACATAGCACATGGCCAGCCGGTAGTAGGCCTGGGCCACGTGCCGACGGTTGGCCTCGGCGTCGTCGATGATCTTGCGGTAGATCTCGACGGCCTGCGCGAGGTCGCCGACGGTCTGCTCGGCGTAGATGGCCTTCTCGAGCAGCACGGACGCCGACTGGCTCGCCGGAACGGGGCTCGACAGGAGAAGACTGCCTAGGACGATTAGCATTGGAAAACTTGGCTGCATGGTTTGATCCTCCGCATGGATCCAGACAACGTACAGAACGACCACTACAGCGAAGTCTAGCCCGCGGATGTTACATCTAGATCACGAGGCATTCCTCTCTTGATCCTCTTTCAGGAACCATCAGCCCGACTCAAAGGCCGCCGAGCCGGAGCCGCCTACCGGGACTTCGCGTTGATCGCCTCGGCTCGGGACCGCAAGTCCTGAGGAATCGGGGTCGAGCCGCCGTCCGCCTTCGCGGTCGAAAACAGGATCACGTACCATTTGGCGGGAACATGCCCCGGCGTTTGAAAGTACTTGTGGCTTGGACTGTTGACGCCGACCCAGTAGACCTTACCGGGCTGAAGCTTGACCGGCAGACGGCAGGTCGTCCGCCTCCGGTCGTAGGAGGGCTTTCCCGTCGTCTTCGGGTAGGTGTCGCCTCCGCCCGTCCATGACCAACTGCCATCCATCATCTCGCAACTGAACGTTACGGTGATTTCCTTGAGGTCCGCCGAAACATCGTCGGAGAGGGCCACGGGGCTGGTCTGAAGGACGCGAGGGGGGCCGGCGTTGACATCCTGGGCCGCCTTGACCATCTCGCGCGGAAGCTTCGTTGGTTTCCCATCGGCTCCCTTGGTGGCAAACAGGATGACGTAGGGTCGAGCGGGCACCCGGTCGAGCGTCTTGAAATTCCTGTGGCTTGGGCTGTTGATGCCAACCTGGTAGACGCGACCCGGTTCGAGGCTCACGGGCAGCGTACACGTCACCTTCTGATCGTCATACGATGGCGAGCCCGTGGTCTTCGGAAACTGCTTCCTGCCGCCCGTCCACGACCAACTCTTGTCCATCATCGGGCGGCTGAAGGTCACCGTGATCTTCTCCAGGTCGGGAGAGACGTCCTCGCTGAGGGTGGCCGGCTCCGTGGCGAGAACGACCGGTTCGCCGCCACCTGCAGCGCCCAAGCGGGCGAGTTCCTTCTTGGCATCGCCCGCGACATCACCCTCTTGTGCGAAGTCCGAGACGACCCGTCTAAACTCTGAAGCGGCCTTGCCCCGATCCCCCTTGGCCAGGTAGCACTTGCCCAAACGGTAGTGAGCCTGCGCCACGTACTTCCGGTTTGCCTCCTCGTCGGCGATGATCTTGCCGTATAGCTCGATGGCTTTGTCGAGATCACCCGCCGTCTGCTCGGCGTAAATCGCCTTCTCTAGGAGTTCGGACGCCGACTCGGCCTGCACCCCCGAAGATGCGCCCAGCAACGCCGCCAACACGACTGCATGCGTCAATATCTTCGTCATAACTGAGACTCCTTCCTGAAGTCTGCTCCAGAACGCCGACAACGCCGCGATCACCGATTCGCCTCCTGGACTTGCCTGACCACAACGTTGCGGCCCGCCTCCGATTCCCGCGAAAACGCGACCCATAGCCCCCCGCGAGCGTCATACGCCGCATCGGCGAACCTCGGATCCCCTCCTGACTCGAGAGTCCGCGCGCTCTCCTGCATGCCCTTGCCGTCCTCCCACGTCGTCATCTTCAGGGCCCACGTTCCGGACTTCTCGCGCTCGCACCAGACTACGACGATCTTCCCGTCGGAGCTGCGGGCCAGGCTGGGAGCGCACACGTTTCGTCTCGAGCCCGTCACGGCCGTCTGCGTCGGTGTGTCCGACGCATCCCGATCCGACTGCACCATCCAGAGGGACTTGCGATTCGCGCCGACCCGGCCGTCCCAGTCGAGGCGTTCCCATGCACACCAAAGGCGCTGCCGACCGTCCACGACGACCGAAGGAGACGCGTCGAATCCCTGCCCGGTGCTCAGATGCCTCACTTGGCCAAGACCCAGATCGCCGCCGATCGCCCGACAGAAGACCGTGGGGTTCGCTGCGTCCCTCGTGTAGCCTTCCGGGCGATGGTAGTCCCAACTCCAGCACACGACCGCACCGTCTCCGCAGCACGCGATGATCGGATCGGTATGGTCCTCGTATTGTGGTACGTCGGTCGGGCTGACCTGAATCTCGTCCGACCACGTCCGACCGTCGTATCGGCGCAGGTAAACCTCCTTGTCCCGCGAATACGCCCCCATCTTGTGCCACTTGTAGTACGTGACCCAAACGTCTCCCCTGCGGTCACACGCGATCCGCGCATGCATGGCGTCGTCGTCCGACTCGGTGAGCTGCATCGCCTCGGCCTGGGCCGGCGGATCCTGGATCCGTGCAACGAAAACATTGTATCGGTCGCCTTTGTCGTTGCTCGTCCAGCTCACCCAAACCTGATTCCTGCTATCGACTGCCACCTGCGAGTCGAATTCCTCGGACGCCGCCGCGCAGATCGGCACGTCCGATCCCCATCTCTCGCCGTCAAAGACGCGAAGGAACACGTCATCGTTGCCATTGCGGTCGCTCGTGAAAGTCACGTAGGCCCGGCCGTCGTTACCGCAGGCAACCGATGGGAATCGGTCGCGCCGCCGAGGCTTCTCCCGCTCCCCGCTACGGTCGAGCGTCGCCGGCCGATACCGAATGCCGTTCCGAATCACATCCTCATCGGGAGGCGTCGTGCCCACGGCACCTTCGATTGCCCTGATGACGTCGCCTTCAATCCGCGAGAGCGTGTTGTTGGCCCGAAACACGACCTCCCCCGTACGGTCGATCACCATGACGAATGGCCAACCGTCTCGGTGGTAGCGTTTCTCGAACTCGCGAGTCGTGTCCATCAGGTGCACGAACGGCAAGCGGTAGTGGCGTTGGAACTCCAGCGAGACCAGCTCGTTGTCGCCAGCGACGGACCGGATGCATCGAAGTCCGCCAGGCCCGTACTTCTCCTCCAAGGCCTTGAACTGATGCATATCCTGCTGACAGCCCCCACACCAGCAGGCCCCGGACAGAAGCAAGACCGGCACACCGACGTAGTCTTCTCCGCAAACCTCCCTGCCGAACACGTCCGGAAGCTCGAACTCCAGCTTCTGCCGCGTTCGTGAGGACGCTCTCTTACTTCGCGGCGTACCCCGAGCCTTGGACCCCTTGCCGGCCGGGCCGGTCCAGAACGAAAGCACGTAGGGGACAGCGGGGGTGCCGTCTTCGCTTCGGAAATTCGTGAACTGCTGACTATTGATGCCCACCGAATAGGTCTGGTTCGGCTGGAGCCTCGCGGGCAAGACGCACGTCCTCGCATCCACCCAAGCCGGCTTCTGGCCGTTGCCGGGAAACGCCGCGCCGGTCCGGACCCACGAATAGCCCCCTGTATTCATGTCCTGGTCAAAGGTGACCGCAATCTCTCCGAGAGACGAGGTCACGTTGATGGCGCCGTTCTCGGGATCGGTCTTGATGACCTGTGGCGGCGCCGCCCAGGCCATCGAGATCCCCGCGAGCAGATGGTACGCCACGACACCACCATGGAGGTATCGTCTTGAGATGCGGTCATCCCGTTTCCTGGCCAACTCGATCCGCCCTGATCTCCAGAGGGAGCCTCTCATCACGTCAGCCTCCATGATCGCTCCCTCCAGATCCCCCACATGGGTAGCCTCCCCCAAAAACCTCTGCCCGAAGCAGTCGCCCGCGCCAACCTGGGCGCACTCTGGACTCCACCGCCACACGGCAGAGCTGGTCGCGCTTGACTCACACAGCATACACATCAAGTGTCACCAGATTGTTACGGAGTCTTCCGGACTTGCTCCAATTACGCTCCGGCAGTCACCTTGGGCCGCAAGTAGGTTTCACGGCTTTCGGAAGCGTACTTCACCGTGACCACAAGCCGGATATCACGTCGGAGGGACTGCCCTGCCTCCGGTGTCCCGTCCTTCCACCTCCGGGGGAAACCAGACTGAATGACTCAGCCCGAAAGCATTGTGGATAAGGCCGTTAGGCACCGGGGCCAGAGCGAGATCGCCGCAGAATCGCCGGCATCTCGGAGAACAGGCGGCATCCTCCGTTCGTAGGACCCTTTGTCCGAGAACCGCTTAGCGGGACGATCATCGCCGGCAGGCCCCACGGCACGCGTGATGCAATGGCATCCCTGCCCATGGAGCACGATCCCGCAGTCAGACGTTGAAGCATCTCCTGACAAAGGCCGATAACCTACGTAGAATGGATGAAGGGCGCGAGGCTGCAAACCAAGGACCTAGCCACCGCGTTGATCGCACCGGCGATCCGGAGATCTGATGTCTTACGGCCACACTTTCGGCAATAATCCCTATACCCAAGCCCTTGCTGCCAGAAGCTACGAGGCAGGGCCTCTGCTAGACTTGGAGCAAGACCCCCAAGAGAAGCTCGGACCTATAGGACTGAGCGCATGGAGCCTTGGCGTCGCAAGCCTTTTCATGCATGTCTATTCGGGACAATTAGGATTAACTTGGGTTCCTCAGGCCGCAACGGTGGGTGCAGCCGTTCCGTGGTTGATCGTTGATGTCCTTGGAAAGCGATCCGGAATCAGGATACACACACCCATTGTCATCTTTCTTGTGTTCATGATCTGGCTTGCTGCTACCAGCACAGTCATGGCCGCTCCGCTTAAGCTCACCAGCGAGGCTTCTCTTTCTCTTCTCAAGATGATCGCATCCGCTGTGCTCGCCGCGAACGTTGTTCGTCGCGCTGGTCAGTTCATCCCCTTGTTCCTTGCGGCCGCCGTCTCGCCGCCCCTGCTGACGCTGTTGTTTCGGGACAAGCTATCGGATATGTCCTTAGTCATCGAGCTGGGCATAGAAGGCGACATGGTGCGCCTTGGCGAAGGTTTCGGCGATGCAAACAACCTCTCGTTCCAAGCGTGTTTGGGGCTCATCGGCTGTGTTGGCCTGTGCCTGATGCTCCGAGGGAGACTACTACGCGTCGCCTGTCTCCTGCCAATACCGGCAACGCTCTTCTACATGACGCGCCTCGGCAGCAGAACCGGCATGACGCTTGTTGTCGTTGGCGTGGTTCTTTTCTGGTTCTTCTACATCAGAGATGTCGCCCGTCACCGTGCGAACGTCAAGGTGCTTGGCCTCGTCTTTCTCGTGGTTATGGTGGCGGCAACCCTCGCCTGGATCGTCACGTCGCCGTTCGCCTATCGATTCACAGACGCGGGGGCCGACTACAAGGAAGGGCGTATGGCGATCGCTCTGGCCGGGCTTTCGATGGCTGCGCGTTCACCGGTTCTCGGCTACGGCTACTACGGTTATGCTACAGAGGCTGCCAAGATGGGTTTCGTCATGCTTACCTCACACAACGTCCCGGTCGACATGTTGGTTGCGGGAGGTATCCCGGCCTTTCTGCTCTGGTACGGGGCTTCGTATCTGCCCTTTGTGTGCCACTGGCGTCTACGCAAGCTCCCGCTCAGCCCACAAGATCGTATCTGCGTCAACCTCGCCCTTGTTGGGATGGTCCTTTACCACCTCTTCTCACTAACTCAACCCAGCACAACCACGCGGACCTACTGGGTCTTCCTAGGGGCTTGTATAGGCTATGGCTATGCCCTGCGGGATCGTTTTGCCAGCCGTGCGCCCGATTCGGTGGACGAAGGTGAGCGGCTTCAGACCGCTTGGCTTGGATGAGCCGCGGACTTCTGCAATCGATGCCTGCGGGATCGTCTCCACTGAAACCCTTGCCGTCCGTCCTATTCAGAATTCTCGAAGAAGCGTTCTCAAACGTCTACGTCTTCCGAGAAGACTTCCGTCCCGCCGCCATCTAAACGCCAGGGCCACTGTCTTGTGTGGTCGCGATGAGGCGTGCCCACAGTCCGGCTTGGGGCTCCGACCGCCGGTGCAAGCACACGCCCCCCCACGGACCATGAACGAGAGCGTCATGTTCACTATCACAGCCGACCAGATCCTTCCCAGCACCGTGACCGGCTCCTGGCCGCGCCCCCGCTGGTACGACGTCAGCATGTGGGGCATGCCGCTGGACACCTGCATGATGGACGTTCGGTTCCGCGAGAAGTTCCAGGACGCCCTGGCGGTTGTCATCAGCGATCACGAACGAGCCGGCTTGGACATCGTCACTCACGGCGACTACACTGCGACGAGGACATGGCGGGAAGATCTTGGCACCATTACCCTTTGCAGCGGTTGACCAGACTCGATGGCGACCATCTCCAGTCAGAGCAAACCGTGGCTCCTTGGCTCCACTACCCCCGGGCACGCTGCTCAACGAAATCTACACGGGGTGGCGTTGGCCCCGCGTGACCGGCAAGATCGAGCACCGTCCTCTGCATTACCCAAGGATCTGGCGAATGGCCCAGGCCAAAGCGCGCAAGCCCGTCCGCTTCGGCACCGTCTGCACCCAGGTCATGGGCCTCTTCCTCGATATCCGCACCGACCTGTATGAGGACAAGCGCCAGGTCGTGTAGGACATGGCCGAGGCCATGAATAAGCAGCTTCTGACCCTCCGCGATGCAGGCTGCAGGTGCCCCCAGGTCGAGGAGCCCACGCTGCATTTCTGTTTCCCAGGTCGCCCGAGTAGCCGGTTCACGAACACCCAATCCCATCCCATGCGTTGCCACGTCAGACTCCCCCTGGAATGCGGGATACCCCCCGGGTATCCTTGCCACGTTGGCACGTCAGCCCAGGCAGACTTCCAGCGCCCCGATCGGCGTCGATGATCGACTCATTGGAGGAGTCCGTCAGCCATGACTCTCGACAACACCTCATCCTTTGCCCCCATCGAGATGCCGGCCGTTCAAACCCGCCTCACGCAAGCGGAGGAGCAGGTTCTCCTTCGTGTCCTTCGCGAAGGCAAGACACTCGCTGCCGGGCCCGAGATGGAGGCCTTCGAGAAGGAATGGACCGCATTCACGAGCTGCGCCGACTCCATGGCCGTGTGCAACGGCTCGGCCGCCTTGGAGCTGTCCGCGATCCTGAGCGGTCTTGAGTCCGGCTCCGAAGTGATCATCCCCGCGCATACGTTCGTATCGACCGCGGTGCCTTTCGCTCGCACTGGGGCCTCCGTCCGATGGGCCGACATCGATCCCGAGACACGCCTCGTGACCGCTGGAACGATCGAGCCCCTCCTCTCCCCTCGGACCAAGGTCATCGTAGTCGTTCATCTCTACGGACTCACCGTCGACATGGACCCCATCATGGCCCTGGCCGGGCGACATGGCGCCCTGGTTGTTGAGGACTGCGCTCAGGCCCCAGGCGCTCGGTACAAAGGTCGGCGCGTCGGGTCGATCGGCGACTTCGGCTGCTTCAGCTTTCATACGCACAAGAACATCACCACGCTTGGCGAGGGCGGAATGCTCTCGGTCCGCGACAAGAAGCACGGCGAACAGGCCCGTCGGCTTCGGTGGATGGGCAACTGGCCGTTCCCGGGTCCCCGAGAGCGATACTGGCTGCCCGCAATGGGAGACCTCGTCGAACCGATCCCCGGACGCTGGCCCCACAACTTCTGCATGGGAGAGCCCAACTGCGCCGTCGGTCGCCTGCTCATCAAGCGAATCGACCGGATCAACTCGCAACGACAACGGCAAGCCCAGCGCTTCATGCACCCCTTCTTAGACTTCGGAGAGATCAGCTTCCAAACGGTCCCCGAGGGGTGCCAACACGTCTACCATCTCATGTCGGCCCGATATGACGGCTGGGCCTGCGGAAAGACCCGCGACGACCTGATCCAGCTTCTCCACGAGAAGTACAATCTCAAGTGCATCGTCCAATACTGGCCCCTCCACCGCACCGAGCTGTTTAGCAGACACGGCTTCGGCCTGGCGGACGTCCCGGAAACCGACCGCTTCTTCGACAATATGATCAGCTTCCCCTGGTGGTCCGACATGCCCGAGGATCTCATCGACGACATGGCGGAGCGCGTTCGGCTCGCGATCGACGAGCTTCGCACCGGCTAGGCGCGACTGAGGCGGATCGATGACCTCCACACGCAACATCCCGGGAACCGACGTCGAGGTATCCCCAATCTGTCTTGGAACGATGACGTTCGGCAATCCGGTCTACCGCGACGACGCGATTCGGATCGTGCACTGGGCGCTCGATCACGGCATCAACTTCATCGACACCGCCGACATGTACGAGGGATACGATCGGTTCCTGGGATCTCCCGGCGGCGTGGCCGAGCATATTCTCGGTGAGGCCCTGCGGGGACGACGCCAGCGGGCCATCGTCACGACCAAGGTTGGGAACCCCGTCGGCGACGACCGCTATGAAGGATCGGGCCTGGGACGCCAGCACATCCGTCACCAGATCGACGCCAGCCTGCTGCGGCTTCAGACCGATTACGTCGACTTCTACGAGCTCCACAAGGCCGATCCGGATGCGCCGCTGGCCGAATCGATCGAGGTGATGGCCGAGCTCGTGGCCACCGGCAAGGTGCGCCACTGGGGGTTCTCGAACTTCGAGCCCCCGCGGATCCGCGAGATGCTCGATATCTGTGCCCGTAACGCGTGGCCCCGCCCCGTCATTGCCCAGCCCCCCTATAGCTGGCTTCAGCGAGCGGTCGAGGAGGACTACATCCCAACTTGCCGAGAGAACGATATCGCCGTGACCCCTTACCAGCCGCTGCAAGGCGGGCTCTTGACGGGCAAGTATCGCCGAGATCGTCCTCTGCCCAGCGACAGCCGCGCGGCCGAGAACCCCGCCTGGCTAAGACTCGAAGACACCGTGTACGATCGGCTCGAGCAGTTCGAGCAAGAGGCCGAGCACGCGGGGCTTACGCCGAGCCGATACGCCATTCACTGGTTGCTGGCGCGCCCGGGAGTCGTGTCGGTCGTCGTCGGCTGCAAGCGAATCGACCAGCTCGACGACCTCATGCGCGCGTGCCGAACCCCGGACGATCCGTAAGGAGCAGCGTCGTGGGAGCAGGGCCGTCTGGCGGATTCGGCAATTGGGACGCGAGCGCTCAACTCGCCCGGGATACGATCGCTCTGCAGCACACCCAGGGCATCCCAACCGCGTTTCTCCATGTGATGGACCACACGCTCCTGGAGCAAGTCGCCGCGGCTCCATCCGGAGCCTACCGAGAGACGCCGGAAAGCGTCTATCTGAAATTCCAGCAGAACATCGGGGCATGCTTCTGTGACCAGTGGATCCCGACGAACCCTCTGACAATGTCTGAGGCGGGCTATGACTCGACGATCTCCCGCGGCGCGACGACCGGGCTTGCCGAGATCGTTGTCGACGGTGTGGTCATTGACTCGCCCGAGGCCGTTGTCGACCACATGGAGGATCATCTCTTCCCCTCCTTCGAGACGGCCGCGGCCGACCTCGACCTGATGCAAGACGCCCTCGTCAACGAGTTGATTCGCCAGGAAAGCTACGTGCAGGAGCTCTTCGGCCGGGACCTGTTGAAGGTCCCCTACGACGGGTTTCAGCGGTTTCCCCGCCTACAGTACGGACTGTATGGGTACGAGAACTACTTCATGGCTTACGCACTGTACCCCGAAGTGATGGAGCGGGGCTTCATGCTCGAGGCGAATCTCGCCGTCAAGCACAACGCTCTCGCCGCCCGAGCGATCGTCGAAGGAGGGCTACCGAGAGTCGTCCGGCTCGATCACGACATGACCGACTCCCGCGGGACGCTCGCAGACCCCAAGACGCTCGACCAGATGTGGTTTCCCCAGTTCGCGCGCTCCATACAGCCCCTTCTCGATGCCGGTATCCGACTCCTCTGGCACTGCGACGGCAACGTCACGCCGATGATACCTCGACTCATCGAGTGTGGTATCGGCGGGTTCCAGGGCTTCCAGTACGAAGACGGCGTCGACTACGAGGCGATCTGCAAGATGACCGATCGCCAAGGCAACCCCCTCATGATCTGGGCCGGCGTATCCGTCACGCGAACTCTGCCGATGGGCACGAAGGACGACGTTCGGGCGGAACTGCAATGGCTGGTCGACAACGGCCCCAGGGTGGGCCTGTTCCTGGGCGCCAGCAGCTCAATCATCCCCGCCACTAATCGCGAGAACGTCAAGGCTCTTGTTGAGGTCTTGGCCTTCTACCGAGAGAAGGGCCGCGCTTAGCCGGCGCTCGTCTTGCCCGCCGGCCCAGCCTCAATGCAGTTCGGTTCTGAGGGAAGCAGCGAGCTGGACAAGAGCGCCCCGCAAATCGCCGTCGGGTCCAGCGAATGGTCCGCCCGTCAAACCGGCGGATCCGGCTCCAGCGCGTCGTCCTTCGGTTGAGTCGACGGAATCTCGGGGGTAATCCCGAGCTTGTCGATCAGAGCCTGGTACATCGACTTGTCGGCCTTGATGAACCCCTGGTAGTGAAGCTTGTCCAAAACGGACTTGTCGCCCTTGAGCTTGTCGACCAGCAGCGCTTGCATCTTGGCGAAGAGCTCGGGATCGATCTTGACGCTGGCAATGATGGGTCCCTCCAGGACCGGCTTGGTTCGGGCCAGCACGCGGAAGCGATCGCGACAGACGGACAACTGCGTAAGAATTGAGCTCTTCTCCGGCCAGTTCTCGAAGTCCAATTCGTCGACAACCCCGGCTGGAACTCCCTCCAAGAGCACAGCCTTGGCGACCTCGAAGCTGTTCATGTGATGTCCGAACGGCGGCAGCAGCGACTTGGCGATCTCCTTCTCGGACACGCCCGCCTCGGCCAACGTCTCGAGCGCGGCGCGGTGCAGGATCGCATCATCTCTCGGCCCGAAGGCGAACTGCTTGCCCTTCAGCCCCGCCAGAGACTCGATCTTCGAGTCCTTCCGCACGATGATCAGTCCGCAGTGCTCGGTCGTCCCCTTGACGTTGACGGGAACCGCCACGATTCGAGAGACCGGCCGACGAGTGATCTCCGCGTATTCCGTGGCCGAGACCATCGCGAAATCGAACTGACCCTCGCCCAGGTGATACCGGATTCCCCGATAGTTGCTTCGAACGAAGCGCACCGGTCTGTTCAGTTCCTTCTCCATCGCGGCGTTCAGCCCAAACCACGGAGAAGGCTCGAGCGGACCGATGAACCGGTCCAGCGAACTCAGGTCGGGAATCAACGAAAAGTTCGGCAGGTGATCGCGGGTAATGGCCACGCGAATCGGCTCGGGCAGGCCGAGAAGATCCGTCATGGGCTTGAACACCACCTGGATGCCATCCGGGATGTCGACGGGCCCGCTCCGCGGTTGGGCTTCCTGACAGCCAAGAGCCGTCAGCACACCGCACAGCCCCGCCACCGTCAAGCGTTTCGGCAACGTCATCCCTGATCTCCTGACCGAGCCACGCCCCGAACTTGGCACAGTACCGCCGACACGGAGTATATCGGACATCCTCACTGGCCACAACGCACTTGTGTAACCTGTGATTACTCCTGCGCTTCGGAATCCGCATCCGCGGCCGGGAGATCCTCCTCATCGCCCGGCGCTGCATCCGCTGCCCCGGGGGCCGTCGATCCCGCCGCCTGCTCCGAAACCGCCGTGCCTGTGGGCTCGTCCACGATTTCGGCGGTGGCGGTCTGCCCCGTCTCCTCGTCGGCAACGTCGTCCTCGTCGCGAGCGATCCGAGCCACCGCCGCTACCCGGTCCCCATCGTCGACGCGGATGATCTTGACCCCCTGCGTGGCCCGCCCGATCTCGCGAAGCGCCGACAAATCCGTGCGCAGCATGATCCCGTTCGCCGTGATGACCATCAATTCGTCCTCGTCCTCCACCGCCTTGAGGGCGACCACGCGTCCGTTCCGCTCGGTAACTCGGATGTTGATGACGCCCTTGCCGCCGCGGCGCGTGATCCGATAGTCGTCGATCGGCGTGCGTTTTCCGAAGCCCTTCTCACACACCGTCAGCAACGACGCGTTCGGTCGCGGCACGACCATATCCACCACGCGGTCGTCGCCGGTAAGCGTCATGCCCTTGACCCCTCGGGCGCCGCGCCCCATGGCTCGGACGTCCGTTTCCGAGAACCGGATCGCCTGGCCGTTCCGACTCCCCAGGACGATCTGGTCCTCGCCCTGCGTCATCGCCACGTCAATGAGCTGGTCGTCCGGATCGAGCGTCAGCGCGATGATGCCGCTCGGACGCGGATGGCTAAAGGCCTGCAAGGGCGTCTTCTTGATGACCCCCTTGCTCGTGGCGAAGATGACGAATCGCTCCTCGAACGCCCGGACCGCCAGCACCGCCCGCTGCTCCTCGTTCTGCTGCATCTTGATCAGGTTCGCGATCGATCTCCCCCGGCTCGTTCGCGACATCGACGGAACGTCGTAGACCTTGAGCCAATAGATGCGACCGCGATTGGTGAAGATCAGAAGGTAGTCGTGCGTGCTCGCGGCGAAAATGTCGCGAACGAAGTCGCCCTCCTTGCTCTCGGCCCCGATCACGCCCCGTCCGCCCCGGCCCTGCTTGCGGTACGTGTCGATCGGGGTCCGCTTGACGTACCCGTCGTTCGTGACCGAGACCACGACCAGTTCCTCGGCCACCAGCTCTTCCATGCTGAACTCCGTGACCGACCCGGTGATATCCGTCCGGCGCGGATTCGCGTACTTGTCCTTCATCTCGAACATATCCTCGCGGATAATGTCGAGAACCAACGCCTCGTCTCGAAGAATGGCCTCGTACCCTTCGATCTCCTCGGCAAGCCTGGCATAGTCGCGCGCCAGCTTCTCGATCTCCAGCCCCGTCAGCCGTTGAAGCTGCATGGATAGAATCGCGTCGGCCTGCGGGCTCGTCAGAAACCGCTCGGCCGACGCCAGACGCGTCAGGAACGCTTCCGGCAGCAGCGCCCGCAGCGTTGCCTGTTCCGTCAGTCGCAGGGCCTTGGCCATCAATCGCTTCTTGGCCGTCGGCGGGTCCGGCGATTGCCGGATGATCTGGATGATCTCGTCGATGTCCCCCACCGCCAGGATCAACCCTTCGAGGATGTGAGCCCGCTCGCTCGCTCGCTGCAGAAGACAACGCGTCCGCCGTCGAATCACCTGCTTGCGGTGCGCGACGAACTCCTCGATGAGCTGCTTCAGCGTCAGTTGCCTCGGCTGGCGATGAACCAGGGCCAGATTCATTGCCGTGAAGTTCGTTTGGAGCGACGTGTGCTGATACAACTGGTTCATCACGACGTCGGCGTTTCCGTCCTTCTTCAGCTCGATCTCGATCCGACATGGATGCTTCCGACCGGACGCGTCGTTGATGTGGGAGATCTCCGTGATCGTGCCGTCCTTGACGGCCAGAGCCATCCGCTCCAGGATCGTCGTCTTGAGGATCTGGTACGGAATCTCGTCCACGACGATCATCTCTCGACCGCCCCGCATCTCCTCCACGTGCATCTTCGATCGGAGCGTGATCGAACCGCGCCCCGTCGTATACAGGTCGTGGATCCCCTTGCGTCCGCAGATCGTCGCCCCGGTCGGGAAGTCCGGCCCGGGCAGCACCTCCATCAGCTCCTCGATCGTCACGTTCGGATTGTCGACCACCTTCACCACCGCATCGCACACCTCGCCGAGGTTGTGCGGCGGCAAGTTCGTCGCCATGCCCACCGCGATACCGGTCGACCCGTTGACCAGGAGATTCGGGAACTTGCTCGGCAAGACCACGGGCTCTTTGTTGCGGTCGTCGAAGGTGGCCTGGAAGTCGACGGTGTCCAGATCCAGGTCGGCCAGCATGTCCGCCGCCGGCGGCGCCATCCGGGCCTCCGTGTACCGCATCGCCGCGGGCGGGTCGCCGTCGATGGACCCGAAGTTGCCCTGGGGCGTAATCAGCGTGTGGCGCATCGACCAGTGCTGACCCATCCGAACGAGCGTCGGATAGATCACCACCTCGCCGTGGGGGTGATAGTTCCCCATGCACTCGCCCACGATGTTGGCGCACTTGCGGAACGCGCCCCGTGGGCCGACGTTCAGATCATTCATCGCCACCAGGATTCGCCGCTGAGACGGTTTAAGACCATCGCGGGCATCGGGTAGCGCCCTTGACATGATCACGCTCATCGCGTACGTGAGATAAGAGTCCTTCATCTCACTCGTGATGGGCTGATTCTCGGTTCTCTCCTCGATCTCACTCATCGTACCGTCCGTGGGTAAGCTGCCCTTAAGTCACTGAAAATCCAGGGGGTTATTGTATCTTCGGGACCGCGAATTTCAAGCGTATCGACGTGGATTCCCGCCTCGCGCCCGCTGGGAGTCCATTAGCTCCGGCGTAGGTACAACCAGACCTCATGATTGCCCGCCTGACCGGTGATCGGGCTATCGGTCTGCCCCAGCAACGACACGCCGAGCTTGGCCAAGCTGGCGACGACCGTCTCGACCACGACCGGCACCTTCTCGGCCGGCAGAACGCCCTTGCGGAGCCACTTCGGCGGCGCTTCGTAGTGAGGCTTCAGGAGTGAGAGGATGCGTCCCCCATCCTTCAGCAGTCTTGCCGACGGAGGAAGAATGTTACGCTGCCGCGTCCATCCGACGTCGATCGTGACCAGATCGATCGGTTCGGGCAGGACCACGTGCATCGCGTTCGTCCGCTCCATCACGACCACGCGACCCTCCTTGCGGAGCCCGTAGTCCAGGACGCCGTACCCCGTGTCCACCGAGTACACCTTCGTCGCGTCGTGACTCAGGAGGCAATCGACGAACCCGCCCACGTTGCTGCCCAAATCCGCGCAGATCAGTCCGCCGACATCGACCCCGAACGCCGCCAGGGCGGCGTCGAGCTTGAGCCCGCCTCTCGAGACGTACTGTCGTTTCTCTTCCCGGCCCATGTCTCAATGCGGTCGAAACGCTCGGTTGGCGCAAGGAAAACGGGCGATTCCGCCCGGCATCGCCCGCGGTTGCCTACCCGAATCCAACGGAAGGCAGCGCTCGCGCATGGCTCGGTCAACCCAACGGCCACGGGAGCGGTTCGGTCGGCGCCGAAACCCTACGACTTGGCGGCAGCCAGTTCGTTCAGGCGAAGCTGCATCCGGGCCTTGATGCGGGCCGCCGCGTTCTTGTGCAGCGCTCCCTTGGCCGAGACGCGGTCCACGAGCTTGACCGTCTTCTTCAACTCGGTCGTTGCCGCATCGAGGTCTCCCGATGTGACCGCCTCGCGGAATCGCCGACGCTGGGTCTTGATCTGGCTCCTGCGAACGCGATTGCTGAACCGACGCTTCTCGTTCTGACGAATTCTCTTCTTGCTGGACAGCGAATGTGCCACGTCTTACTCCCGAACTCAGAAATCGATAGCCTAGTTTCCGTCGTTACCTTCTTGCGTCTTCTTGCGGATCTCATCGATCCGATCACGGACGTCACGGTAATTGTAGTCCCACTGGATGATCTGGTTGTACGCATCCACGGCCTCTTTCTCCTTGCCGTCGGCTTCGTGGGATCGCCCCAACCAGTACATCACCTCCTTGCCGACGTCGTCGCCCCCGCCCTCGTGCGACCCCGCCAATTGCTTCAGCACGTCGACCGACGGGCCATAGTGCCCTTTCTCGAAGAAGCACCTCCCGATGAAGAGGTTGGCGGCCTTGCGGTTCTTCGGGTCCGTTCGCGCCGCCTGAAACTGAGGAATCGCCTCGTCGAACTCGCTCGCAGAGAAGAGCGTCTGGGCGTATTCGAAACGAATCCGATGATCCGTCGGGTAACTCGCCACGCGCTCCTTGCCGCACGCCAACCTCAACTGGATCTCCTCGGCCTGTACCTCGCGTGCCTCCGCCACGATGGACTTGTCGTCCGGCGCTGCCTTGTGCCGCGCCAGCAACTCTCTTCGGCGCCGGGCGTACTGGCGCAGACGGATGTCGTCGGCCCGCATCTTGAACCGGTAGTTCCTCGTCCTCTCGAAGTTCTCGGTCAGCAGCCGGATCGCCTGGGCCTCGTCCTCCTCCGCTTCCCGCTTGAGCAGCATGTCCACCAATACGGTCAGCTTGCTCGCGACGTCCGGATTCGCATCGTAATCCGCGCGGGCGGCGGCGATCAGCGACCCCATGCGGTCCTGGTCCTGCACGATCCGGTCCTGATCGTGAAGCTGGGCCTGGAGGTCGCGATCATGAAGCGACTCGCGGAACGAATCGTCCTGATCGTACTTGCCCTTGGAGATCGTCAGCTTGCCGGACAGATGCGTGATCTGGTTCAGGTAATCCGGGTTGTCCGGCTTCATGTTGTGCAGGATGTTGATGGCCGTCAGTGCCTTCTCGTAGGCGTTCACGGCGCCCGCAACATTCCCGTCGTCTCCCAATTCGTCGCCGATGCCCTCGAAGAGCTGCTTGATCTTGACCAGCCTCTGCGGCGCGACCTTCTTCTCCGATCGCAACGCGTCGAAGTAGATGTCGCCGATCCAATTGGCCGTGGCGTGAACGCCGGCCTTGGAGGCGTTGATGAACATCTGCTCCATGTGGTTCAGGTTGAACGGGTCCTTGGCAAGCAGGAACTCGGCGTTGAGCATGTTCTTGAGCGGATCCTTGCCGGTCGTGCCTCGCTTGAACGATTCGGCGAATCCCGCCGGCTTGCCGTTGGCCTGCTTGCGCGCCATCCCGACGGCACGGAGGGGCATGTGCCCTTCCTCCAGCGCACCAGGCCAGATCCCCAGACCCGTGAGGTAACACTCGATGGCGTAGTCGTAGTTGCGGGTCTCGGCGACGACCCGCGCCTGTTGAAACCACTTTTGTGCCTTGGCCTTATCCTGATCCGAAACCGTCACCTGCTCCTCCGCCGATACATGAAGCCTTGCCTGGTTCGTCCAATTCGCTTCTGTCGTCAGGGATCGTGATCCGACACCCTCACCCAGTGCCTATCACCGGGCGCAATAGGCAGGCGCGCCCACCCCCCTTGCCAATCGGGCCGCCACAGACCCAACCATACAAGAATACCGAATCGATCCGGCGAGTCAAGGGCCAACGGTGGTTGATTACAAACCTTTGCCGTATAGAATATAAGACCATGACTCCGAAGCCAGATTCCGCCAGGACCGAACCCATGAACCTCAGCCAGCTCCGACTGGTCTACTACCCCGACCCGAGACTCCGAAAGCGGTCCAGCCCCATCGAGACCATCGACCAGAGACTCGCCGATGTTGTCTCTCGGATGTTCGAGATCATGTATGAGGCCAAAGGGCTCGGGCTCGCCGCCGTCCAGGCCGGACTGAACTGGCGGCTCTTCGTCACCAACACCACCGGTCAGCCCGACGGACAGCGCGTCTACATCAACCCTGAGATCCTCCAGATGGAGGGCACCGTCGAGCGGGACGAGGGCTGCCTGTCCTTCCCCGATCTCTACGCCCCCCTGACCCGAGCCCAGTACTGCAAGATCCGCGCGATCGACTTGACAGGCAGCGCCTTCGAGGAGGAGGCGACGGACCTGCTCGCCCGCGCGTGGCAGCATGAGATGGACCACCTGAACGGCGTCCTCATTTGCGATCGGATGTCCCCTGCGCATAAGATCGCCAGCCGCAGGCAGCTCAAGCATCTCGAGGAAAAGTACGGAACCGGACCGGCGACGTCCGGCTCACGGCGCGGGCCGGTGGCGCGGAAGCGGTAGCGAAAGCCAGTCGCCGACAACCGTGACTTGAACGAGACAACGATGAGGATTCTCTATCTGGCCTCGGGAGCGATCGCCGTCCCCTCACTCCGCTGGTTGCGCAACTCCCCGCATGACGTGGTCGCGGTCGTGACACAGCCCGACCGCCCCGCCGGACGAGGTCGCCGCAACATGCCCACCCCGGTGAAGGTCCACGCCCTCGACGCCGGGCTGGAGTTGATCCAGACGGATAACGTCAACGATCCCGCCATGCTCGACCGCCTGAGGGACTACAAGCCGGACTTGGGTATCGTGGCCTCCTTCAGTCAGAAGATCGGCAACTCGCTGCTCGATGCGGTTCCCGGCGGGTACCTGAACATCCACCCGTCGCTCCTGCCCAAGTACCGCGGCGCCGCCCCGGTCAACTGGGCGATCATCCGCGGAGAGACCAAGACCGGCGTCACGATCATCCGATTGGTCGAGCGGATGGACGCCGGTCCCATGCTGTCCGTCCGCGAGACAATGATCAAGCCGAGTGAAACGGCTGACGAACTGTATCAACGTCTGGCCGGGATCGCCTGTGACGCCCTGGGTGCAGCTCTCGCGCGGTTCGACCCGGCCGCGCCCCCGCTGGGCACCCCTCAGGACGACTCCCAGGCATCCCTCGCGCCCAAGCTCTCCAAGGAGACCGGGAACATCGATTTTCACCGCCCCGCTTCCGAGCTCGTCTGTTGGATCAACGGCCTGTATCCATGGCCTGCGGTTCAGTGGATGTACGTGCCCGCGGCCGGCGCCAAGCCCTCGGTGGTTCGCATCGGCAGGGCGGCGCTCCCCGAGCACCTCGAGTCGGACGGCCCGAAGCACCACGAGACGCCCGGCACGATTCTCGAGGACGACTCCGTGGCCGCCGTCGACGGTGCCTTTCGGATCCTGGAGATCCAGCCGGCGGGAAGCCGGGTGATGACGTGGAAGGACTTCGTCAATGGTCGACACGTCCGGCCGGGGGATCGGTTCGAATTGGTCGAGTGACCTTCAAACCCCTAGTCGACCGGACGCGGAATGCTTCGACCCTCGACACGGCCCGATCCCCTTCGCAGGCAGGACCCCTCGTGAACGAAATGACAGACGCCGGCGCCACCAAGTTGGATCGCGGGAAGCGGTGCCCCATCTGTCACCACGACCGGCCCATGCCAAAGCCGTCGATGAACGGCTTCGAGATGCGGGCCTGTCCTAGGTGTCGCGGGCGGTGGGCGGTCTGCGCCGTCGATGATCTGCCCGACTACGACGCGGACTACGACGACGGAGACCACGACGTCTACCAGCGCTATCAACGCGAGCTCCGGGACATCCTCGCCGGCGGGCAGCCCCCGCTCTACTGGTTTCAGCAACGTCAGCTCGACCGCATCACGCCCTTTGGACGGCGCCGCCTCCTGGAGATCGGCTGTGGCAACGGCATGTTCCTGCTGGCCGCACGCCGCGCAGGATGGGAGGCGGAGGGACTGGAAGCGTCGCCGAAAGCCGCCGAGCTTGCCCGGAAGATCAGCGAATGCCCCGTCCTCGTCGCGACAGCCTGCGGCTTGCCCGGCGAGGGGCCGACCTACGAGGTCGTCAGCGGGTTCGAGGTCCTAGAGCACGTCTACGATCCCTTGGCCGACCTGCGAGCCGTCATCAAGCGCCTCGTCCCCGGCGGGATGCTGACCCTGAGCGTGCCCAACGACCGCAGTCCGCGCGTCCGCAAGCCGCCGGACCCGGAGGGTCGTCCCCCCTACCACATCAACTTCTACCAACCCCAGACGCTCGCGACCGTGCTTGCCGATCTGGGCCTAGAGCTCGTATGGCTCTACGAGAAGCCCTTCGCGTGGTCGGAATCCCACCCCTCCGTCCGAGTCCGCTGCCTCATGCTGCCCTGGCTCGTGCTGGCCGGCTACTGCCTGGGCCGTAAGGGAAGCCGGCTCGTGGCCTGGGCGCGAAAGCCCGCCTGACCCCTCCCCGAGCCGCGGGATCCTCCCGCGAGTTCCCTGTCAATGCGCCGCCCCCCCGGTTAAGATGATCCTTTTGCACAGGGAACCGCGACGATGGACCTCTATGAGCAACGCCGCTATCTCAGCACCTTTACGGCCAATCGCGTGCCGCACATCTTCACCGATGTCCTGGTCATCGGCGGCGGCATAGCGGGGCTCCGCGCCGCGATCGAGGCCTCCCGTTATGGCGACGTCCTTGTCGTCACCAAGTCCGGACCCTTTCGCTCAAACACCGCCTTTGCTCAGGGAGGAATCGCCGTCGTCTTCTCCGACGACGATTCCTGCGAACAGCACATCGCCGACACGCTCCAGGTCGCCTGCGGACTCGGCGACTATGGGCCGATCGACACCCTCATTCGCCGAGGCCCCGCCGAGGTCAAGGAACTCCTCGACTGGGGAGCGCGCTTCGACCGCGACAGCGACGGCAAGCTCTGCCGCGGGCGGGAGGCCGGTCACGGCCTCTCACGCGTCCTCCACGCCGACGGCGACGCCACCGGGCACGAGATCGCCGAGACCCTGATCCACCGCGCGATCGAGGCGCCCCGGATCCGTGTCTTCTATCAGTGCTTCACAATCGACCTGGTAACCCTCGACGACGTGTGCTGCGGAGCCATCACCTATCACCCGAAATACGGTCACCAGCTCGTCTGGGCCAAGCAGACCATCCTCGCCAGCGGCGGCGCCGGGCGTCTCTTTCGCGAGACCACCAATCCCGAGATCGCCACCGCCGACGGGACGGCCATGGCCTATCGCACCGGGGCCGTCCTCCGCGACATGGAGATGGTCCAATTCCACCCGACCACCATGTACGTCGCGGGCGCCACCCGAACCCTCATCTCCGAAGCCGTTCGTGGCGAAGGCGCCTATCTCGTGGATCGCCAAGGTCGGCGCTTCATGACCGACTACCACCCGGATGCCGAGTTGGCCCCGCGCGACGTCGTCAGCCGCGCCATCCTCACGGAGATGTCGCGCACGAAGTCTCCCTGCGTCTTTCTCGACGTGCGTCATATTCCGCGCGACCGCTTCGCCAAGCGGTTCCCGTCCATCTACGAGCGCTGCCGCCAGTTCGACATGGACGTCGCGCACGAATTCATCCCGGTTCGTCCCAGCGCGCACTACATGATCGGCGGCCTGGTCGTCGACCAGGACACTCGCACCACCGTGCCGGGACTGCTCGCCTGCGGTGAGGTCGCATGCACCGGCGTGCACGGAGCCAATCGTCTGGCCAGCAACTCGCTCCTCGAGGGATTGGTCTTCGGGGCGATCGCCGGTCGCGCCGCCGGCGAGAGCTTGGCGCATTGGTCGGCCAACGGGCATCCCAGCTTGATCAGCACCGCGACCACCAAGGCCAGGCGAGTGGAGCTGGACCTCGAGGACATCCGAAACAGCTTGAGGGCCCTCATGACGCGATCGGTCGGTATCGAGCGCGAGATGCAACGGCTCGATGAGGCCATACACGACATCGACTTCTGGGGTCGATACGTGATGGACAAGACCTTCGACAAGCCCTACGACTGGGAGAGCCAGAACATGCTTACGGTCGCCCGCCTGATCGCGCTTGCGGCCCGGAACCGCACCGAATCCAGGGGCGTCCACCACCGCACCGACTTCCCGAATACCGACGACCAGCGATGGCGCGTCCACGTGACGCTCCGCCGCGGTGACGAGGGTCCCGTACTCGGCACGAACCCCGTCGACGAGGCCCCCGCTTGAAGTCACACTGACCAAGGTCCGACTCCGTCGTTGACGACCCATGCCGAGAGAGAAGCTACCGGGCGCCCGGCGCATCTATACCATGGAGCTTGTCCGAGAATTCGACGCGGAGCCGGAATGTGACGGACTTGTCAACACGCGGTTCAATTCGTTCTAATGGAACCATGAAGGATCAGGATCTTCGACCGGTAGTCCAAAACTGGCCCTACGAACCGGGCAAGATCACCGTCCGAACCATCACCGGCAAGGACGGCAGGGAGAAGGTCCAGATGCGCCTGGACCTCGGCCTGCTCCAGATGGAGATGGACGGACGGCCTGACGGGCTGCGCCCCGAGAGCCATGAGTCTCTGATGCAGTATCACCAGGAGCGGCTGGCCAAGTATGAGGAGCGCAACGGAACCGATCTGGGCTTCCAGCTCACCGGAGACGAATGTCAGGCGCTCAGGGACGAGACCCTCATGTACTACCATCGCTACCTCTCCCTCTTCGTGCTCGAGGACTACCAGCGCGTCGAGCGAGACTCCGCCCGAAACCTTCAGGTCCTCGATCTGTGCGCCAAGTACGCCGAGCACGAGTGGGACCGGCTGGTCCTCGAGCAATACCGCCCCTACATCGTCATGATGAACACGCGAGCCAAGACGCTCCTGGCAATGGAAAGCAGCATGTACAAGAGCGCGCTGGCCCACGTCGAAGCGGGGCTCCGAATGATCCGCGAGTTCTTCGAGCGGTTCAATCGGCCCGAGGCCTACGAGGAGTCGAGCGAGGTCCGGGTCTTGCTGGAACTTCGCCATGACATCGTTCAGCGGCTCCCGATCGGCACGGTCGAGCGCCTGGAGCGCAAACTCCAGCGGGCCCTCCGTGAGGAGCGATACGAAGACGCCGCCCGAATCCGCGACCAGATCCGGGCCATCCGGGACGACGCCGAAACAGAAGCCTGAGGCGGCACCCCTGCTTGCGTTGCCCCCGGAGACACATGCCTGCCCCGACGAACCACGCTTGCCGCACCCTAACGGCACGAATGCGGAGATGAGCCGAAATGCAGCGACCCTATGCGAACATCAGTGAGGTTTTCGCCCACCTGGCGCGGGCTCGCGGACGACTGAGCTTCGCCCAAGCGGCCACCAGCTTCGACGTCTGGCATGCCGAGCTCCGCGAACGCCTCATCGACCTCCTCCGGCTGCCCGTCCTGCCGACGGAGCCGCCGCCCGTGGAGGTCATTACCAGCGAGGACTGCGGCGCCTACATTCGCGAGAAGATCGTCATGCGTGCCGTCGACGATCTTGGGGTGCCCGCGTACCTGCTCCGACCGGCGCGAGGCGGAGGGTCACGACCCGCCGTCCTGGCCATTCACGGCCACGGCCCGGGCAAGTCCATCCCGGTGGACCTCCCGCCGCCCGACTACGACACCGCCGGCATCACGGAGGGCCAGCGGGACTATGCCATCCAGGCCGTCAATCAGGGCATGATCGCCCTGGCCCCGGACCTCCGAGGTTTCGGCGAGCTCATGCTCGACGACGAGGCCAGTCGGCAGCACGGCAACAGTTGCACTCAGCTCGCGTGCCGCGCCATGCAGGCCGGACGGAACCTCCTCGGCATGCGGATCGCCGATCTCATCCAATTCGTCGACTGGCTCGAGGCCAGAGACGACGTCGATCCCAAGCGGATCTGCGCGACCGGCAACAGCGGCGGCGGCACCGCGACGCTCTTCCTGGCCGCCGTCGAATCCCGCATCGCCGTCGCGGTGCCCGGATGCTACTTCTGCACGTTCCAGGACAGCACGCTCGCCATCCACCACTGCCCCTGCAACTACGTGCCCGATCTGAGCACCTACGCCGAGATGTACGACGTCGCCGGGCTCATCGCCCCGCGACCCCTGCTCGTCGTCGCCGGTCAGGACGACGACATCTTCCCCATCCAAGGGGTTCGTCGCGCGTTCGAGGAGTTGAAGGAGATCTACGCCGCCGCCCATGCCGAGCGGAACATCGAACTCTACGTCGGCAAGGGAGGGCACCGCTACTTCAGCGAGCGCGTGTGGCCCTTCATCGGCGAGAAGCTTGCGGACATCGAGTAGGGCCTCGCCCCCCTCGCCCGCGTCACATCCGACCCGGTACGCTGTGCGGGCCGCAGCAGCAGTGGTAGTCGGACGGATCCTGTCCAAGGCGAGGACCCAGCGTCTCCCACATCGCGAACGTCTCGTTGCAGAGCGCGATCACCACGTCCCGACTGTGTCGACGGATCTCCTCCACGACGAAGCCCATCACCTCGGCACGCCGCTCGTGAGAGAACGTGTACTTGCCCCCGTCCTCATCGCCCGCCGACAGCTTCGCCTCCACCTCCTCCCGGAACGCACCGTCCAGCAGCGAAAGATCGATCGACCCCCGGAGCCCCCTGGCCGACATCCAGCCCAGTACGTCGATCGTCACGCTGTCGGGACGGACGTGCTCGAAGATCCGCTCGATCAGACGCCGATTCTCTTCCCGCCAGTCGACCACCGGAACGATCGGAGACAGCCGGAACCGCACCGTGTACCCCGCCTGCTGACACTGACGGGCCGCCGCGATCCGAGCGCCGCTCGGCGGGGCGCCCCGCTCGATCAACGCCGACTGCGTCTGGCCGCTCAGCGACCAGTTCACGATCGTTCGACCCCGATGGTCCAGATCGAGCAGATGCGCGACGTTGTCGCTCTTGGTGTAGAGCATGAGATAGGCTTCCGGCCCCGTCACGTCCGCGGCGAATCGGGCGAATCGCTCGACCATCACGGCCGACGCCCCGTACTCGGGTTCGAAGCAAATCGTGTCCGTGTAGTTGTCGAACTTGTACAGTTGCTGCCCCGGACGCTCGCCAACGAAGCGCTCCACCCGATCAGCCAACTCCTCCAGGTTCAGCATGATGTTCAGCAGGTCGCCGACGTGGCAGTACGCGCACGCGTGCGCGCACCCGTACGCGCAGTGCATCTCCCAGGCCCGCCGGCAGACCGACCCCATCGTCTCGGCGAACCGATCACCCTCTCGGAGTGTCCACGCCCCGTTGCCGTCGAGCATGAAACGCGTCAGCGCTGGGAATCGCTCCCCCCGTCGCCACCACGACTCGCTGTCCAGCCACTCGAACCGGTTGAGGACGATCGTCAGCTTCCGGTTCCGACGCAGTTCGCCCGTCCGCCGACCCGCGGTTCGCTGCCATCCTCGCTCCGCCGCCAAGTCATTCAGCCGGGCGTCGGAGACCACCTCGACCCGATCCGCCCGGATGAACGGCAACATCCGCTCCATCCGCGCGACGCACAAGGGGTCCGCCTGGGCCCGCTCGGCGATGTACACCTGCTCTGCCTCGATCTCATACATGACCTGAATTGTACACCGACGGCCTCGCTCGTCGTAGAATACCGATTAGGTGACGCGCGCACAGGGGACACGATCGATGCTTATCACCGAGTGCCGCTTCGGCAGGATTACCATCGACGGGCAAACCTACGACAAGGACCTCATCCTCCACGAAGGCCACGTCCACCCCAACTGGTGGCGGGCCTCGGGGCACGGCCTCTGCATGGAAGACCTTGCCGCGATCCTGGCCCAGCCGCCCGAGGTGCTCGTCATCGGCAGGGGGCACATGAAGGTCCTGCGCGTCCCCGCCACGACGCGGGAAGCATTGGCGCAGCGACACGTGGAGTTGATCGACGTGAGCACGCCGAAGGCGGTGGATCGTTACCTGCAGTTGGCGGCGCAGGGGCGCCGCGTCTCGGCAGGCTTGCACCTGACCTGTTGAGAATCCCGTCCACTGAATGTCAGCAGGTGGAGTCCCGCGTCACATCCCCGGTTGGGGCAGCGCGCCGCCGATGTTCGGCTCCGCCGGCGGCTCCGGAGCCGATTTGACCGGCCTGGCGACCGGCGCGTTCCGCTCCGCCTCGAGCAGTTCGCTCAGCGTCGGCTTGTCGAGCTTCTCACCGCGAATGATGCGATCGATGTCGTCGCCGTCCAGCGTCTCGTACTTCAGCAACCCCTCGGCGATGCCCTGCAGCTTCTCTCGGTTCTCGTTGATCAGCCGTTCGGCGTCGCGATACGCGTCGTCGACGATCTTCTTGGCTTCGCGATCGATGACCTGCGCCGTCTGGTCCGAATACTCCCGACCGCCCGGCAGATCCAGTATCCTTGGCCGACCGTCGTCTTCGCCGTAGTAGATGAACCCGACCTCGTCAGTCATGCCCCAATCGGTCACCATCCGTCGCGCGATGGCCGTTACCTGCCGGATGTCCGCGGCGGCGCCGGTCGAAAGGTCGCCGGCCGCCATCTCCTCGGCAATCCGTCCCGCGCACAACACCCGGGCAGTCTGTAGAAGGTAGTTCCGCCCGAGCGTCATCCGGTCCCTCTCCGGCAGGCTCATCGTCGCCCCGCCCATCGGACCGCGCGGAATGATGCTCACCTTGTGGATCGGGTCCGTATCCGGCAGCAACGCCTGGACCAGGGCGTGACCCGCTTCGTGCCACGCCGTGGCAAGCTGCTCCTTGTCGTCGACCACGCGACTCTTCTTGGCCCGGCCCCAGCGGATCTTGTCGCGGGCCTCCTCGAGATCTTCTTGTTCGACGTTCTCCTTGTTGGCCATCGTCGCAAGCAGCGCCGCCTCGTTGATGATGGCCGCCAGATCCGCCCCGCTGAACATCGGCGTACCGCGCGCCAGACGCTGAAGGTCCCCGTCCGGGCCGAGCTTGATCTTCTTGGCGTAGATCTTCAGGATCTCGAGGCGTCCCTTCAGATCGGGCAGCGGCACGTGCACCTGACGATCGAACCGCCCCGGACGCTTGAGCGCCGGATCCAGCACGTCCGCACGGTTCGTCGCGGCGATCACGATGATCTGGTCGGAGGTCTCGAAGCCGTCCATCTCGACCAGGATCGCATTCAAGGTCTGTTCGCGCTCGTCGTGGCCGCCGCCGGAGTAGTTCGCCCCCCGGACGCGCCCCACCGCGTCGATCTCGTCCAGGAAGATGATGCAAGGAGCGCTCTCTTTGGCCTGCTTGAACAGGTCGCGGACCCGGCTGGCGCCCACGCCCACGAACATCTCGACGAAGTCGGAGCCCGAGATCGGGAAGAACGGCACCCCG
>JAFGLZ010000253.1 GCA_016927755.1 Phycisphaerae bacterium | reverse complement strand
GTTCCGCCGACACGCCTCGCTTGCTCATGCCCCCATCATGCCGCGCAACCCCGGCGGCGCATAGATGCGGTTCGTTAAGCGGACACGTTCCACCGGATCTCTACGACAACATGCAGAGGATGGATATCGGGCCGGCTTCGTACGCTCGCCCGTTGATCACTCTCACTGGAATCCCTGAATGGGCTGCGACCCCGTGTTGCTCAGCGTCCTCATTGGGAATGAGAGCCTGTGGGCTCAAGGGTCCGGGGCGCCGGTTGCGCCAAGTACCCCCGTCGCTCGGCGACGATGCGGCTGAACTCCGTGCGCACACGTTCATCCCGAGGCCGAATACGGTCTTCGATCCGTTGGACCTCGGCAATGTGACCGCGAAGTGCGTCGGCAGCCCCCGGTAGATCGCCGGAACGCAGTCGCGCTTCGGCAAGATCGTGCAGCAGACAGCAGCGTTGGACGCTCACCGTGATCGGGTCTTCGGCGCGATCCCCCAAGAGCAGTCGGGCCGCCTCGATCTCGATAGCCGCTTGTGTGTACTCCCTCCGATCCATCAGGGCCAGCCCGTAGTTGTGGCGGATGATCGTTGAGCCTGGTTGGCCTTGCGCGGCCGCAGCGTATCGGCGACAACGAACGGACTCGCTTCCACATTCCAGCGACATCGGGTTCAGCAACGCCACATTGACAACCAGGTCGGTGGGCCCCAGAAGCACCCAAGAAATCACGACCAGAGAGGCAAGCGCTATCGTCCGAGGCGACCCTTGTCGATGGGTCTTGGTTCGAAGGACGTGGACGACGGCCCGACAGGCTGCGGGAAGATGCGCCAGGCCGATGGCCACGATGAGGCAAACAGCCGCATAGGGAAGCAGTAGATACCGGTCCCACAAGAGAGGTAACCACAGCGACGTTCCAAGCAGCACGACAATCGTCCAGGAGCCGGCGGCCATTGCCCAAGCGGCAGTACGAAGCGCCCGTGAGTTGAGCGTTGACGGTTGACGAACTGGCAGGAATGCCGCCGGAAGACCAATGAGTCCGAGAACGAATCCCAGCGCTACGATCCACTGACCGACGGTACCGAGGCATTTGACCAACGGCATCATGGGCGATCTCATGCAGAAGTACCCAATCGCCGCCACACGCTGATGCCAGGGAAAAAGGCCGGTGCCCGGACGGATTTGCATCGCGATCACCCAATCACGACACGTTCGGATGGTCTCGATGAGCCGTTGTCCTGGATGGTGATAGTAGTAAGGATTGACGGCTACAAACAACGCGGCCGCTACCACCGATGCGCCGAGGAGCACGGCAACCACCAGCGCCAGTCTTCGCCAGATCGGTTCATTCACGGGCGCGACTGCAGCGGCGAGAAGGAGGCCTCCGCCATATGCCAGGAGTGCCAGGCCTCCATTCAACTTCGTACCCGCCGCCAAGGCCGCAATGAGCCCCGGAACGAGAATCGTCGCCGTCAGCAGACGAATCCACCGAACAGGACTGTCGGGCGTCGAGAGGTTTCGCCAGTGGCGGAGAAGGACCGTGGCTGCCCAATAGGAGGCGGGGAGGATCGCGAGAACGTGGAAGATCAGAAGGCCGTCGCCCAGGCCGCGCTGCAGGTAGCAGGAGACGAACGTATCGCCCAAGAACATGACAGGAGCGATGATTGCCGCGGCAATGCCCCCGATCCGATAGGCAGTCAGGGCAAGAATGGCCGCGATGAGCGAACCGCAGACGACGCTCATGGCTCGCGTGACGCGAAGCATCGCGTCGGGAACGAGTGCTCGAAGCTCGGTGGGCCGGTCCCAGAGGTTCTCGAATTGGACCTGCAATTCCAGGTCACTGACGCGCTGTCCTGTTGCCATGAGAACCGCTCCGAAGATGTACTTGGCAACAGGGGGATTCGTCCTTGCGTAGAAGTCTTGTGTCCAGAGCGGGTGATCGATGTCCCTCTCTTCGAAGAGCAGGTGAAAATAGAATGACTCGCTGAGCTTATGGGCTTCGTCCGTGTGAAAGGCAGGCTCGTCACCTCCCCCAACGCCCACATGAACGCCTCTACCCAGATAGATGAGTGACGCTACGAAGACCGAGGCTGCGACCAGAACTCCTCGATGATTCCGCTGACGCATCGTTTCCTCAGCCGGACATTGCCCATTTACCTGGCGTCAACGAGCCAGCTTACCGAAGCGCGTCCCCAGATCAAGGGAGAACGGCCGGTCACGTCGTCATTCACGTGTGGGGTTTCACCCGGTCTACCCACTTGTCCGGCAAGTTCATCAGCACCTCGATGTCCTTGGATTGTGTGTGGAAGCCCGTGCCGGTTCGAGTCCGGCCTCGCGCAATGAAACGCCCCGCGGTGAGTGTCGTCGCGGGGCGTTTTGCTGTGCGGAATGAGGTCCAAGGCCATCTGTCGGACCAACGTGACCGATCCGTGTCTCTTCCCCGAACTAGCGGCGAATCCTGCGACGTCGAAGCCATGCCAGGCCGCCGGATACTCCCAGACCCACCAGTCCGCCGAGCGCGGGATCGGGGACGTGGGCCGTACCGACGACGTCGATGATCATGTCCAGCGTCAGCGTCTGGCTGATGTCGGAGATTGCCGTCTCGTACGACCACGTCCCAGACATCGCGACTTGAATGGTATCCGAGCGGGATACGGAGGTGCTGAACGTCAGGCTGATGGGAATCAACTCGCCCGCCCATTGCGACGTGCTGTAGGGCGACGAGCCCAGGCCGCCTAGGATTGTTGCGTCGGAAATCCGCATAAGGACATCGGTGTTGACGGTCGCGGCCCCGCCGGTGCCGATGTGACCGGGGCCCTCGGGAGCGAAGCTGATGAACTCTAGCTTCCCCGCGGGGATCGTGAGCGTGGCTAGGCCCGAGAGGACGAGTTGGATCTGGCTGGTGTTCCCCAGGCCTAGATCGTTCAAGGCGAAGGAATTGCTGACGGCAATGTGGGCATCTTCGCCCGTGCCTTCGATGTCGATCGAGAACGTGCCGCCTAGCGGTACAATCGCCGGATCTGGACTCACGATGTTGTTCGGGATCACGTCTAGTGTTAACGTTCCCGAGGTCACGTCGAACTGATACGTGTCCATTCCGCCGAGTGCCGAGGCCGAAAACAGACACAGTACGAAACCAATGCTCGCCAGTTTCATCGCTCTTGCCCCTTTCAACCAGAAATGGGAACCTCGTGGGTGAGATACACGATCGGCCTGCCTGCCGATGGAGGTGTGCAACCCTCCTACTCCGTTCCCTTGCCCTAGTTTCAGTCTACCACCGAGACGATCGACCGTCAAAGAGGATCAGTGGAAAAGTAACTCAATGCCACACTTCACCAAGTGATAAAGTCTATCAAGTCGGGGGATCGGCTGCCGAGTCGCAACGAACGAGCGGTGGCCCCGGCCGCTCACGTCCGCCGGCCAACCGGCTGTTGCGGCTGGGGCAAGAGACGCCTCATTGGCATCAGGCACGGCGTCGCCGGAGCCATAGAGCCGCCGCCGACACGCCGAGCACCGTCAAACCACCCAGCGCGGGATCGGGGACCATGTGCGCCGTCCCCACCACGTCGATGATGAGGTCGAGCGTTATCGTTGAGCTGATATCGATATTCACGGTCTCCCACGGGAACGTTCCGTTCAGCGTCACCCAGAGCACGTCGCTGGCCATGACCGAGGTGGTGAACGACAGATTGAAGGGAAGCAGCGTTCCCGCCCACGTCACGGTCGTAAAGGGCGTACTCGTCAGGCCGGTCACGAGCAAGTCGGTAATACCCACCAGCGCATCCGCATTGGCACAAGCTTGGCCCCCGACGCCGATATGGGCGGGGCAGTCCGGCGCGAAGTCCAGGAACTCCAGGCTTCCCGGCTGGATCGTCGCGGTAGCCAATCCCCCCGCAAGAACGAATTGAATAGTCTCGGCATTGTAGACACGCGCATCTTCCAAGAGGAACGTATCGCTGCAGTCCACGTGGCCATTGCTCTGGAAGATGGTAATGGCGAACGTGCCGTCCGCGTTCACGGTGACCGGGTCGGGCGCGATGAGCCCGTTGGGTTCGGTATCGAGAGATATGGTGCCCGAGACCACGTCGAAGTCATATAACACGGGGTCGCCCAACGCGGGTACCGCCAAGAGGCACAGAACGGCTGCAACGTGGATGGGTTTCATCTCTGCTCCCTCCATTGGGAAGTGACTGTGCGATTGCCGGGGGGCACGCATAGAGCGGCGGGCTCCCCTCCTCCTGCCTGACCACAAAGGCCCGCTTGGGCCTAGTACATCCTTCCATATAAAGTGTACACGGAATTGTGCGATCTGCAAGGGGTTTTGGGCAGAAGATGTTCTCTCGCCCCGGGCCGTCGGGCCGCCTCCATCCCCCTGGGATTCAACGAGGTGTGTCCTGGTACGGGACGAAAGCGGTTACGCCCAGCTACTGAATGCTCTGCCCGCTCCTGACCAGCCGGCCCCCCCGGAACCGAGCAGACCCAGCGTAATCGCCACGGGTTGGCGGCCCTTGCCGGGCCTGCCGTGCTCCCGATGAAACGCCTCAACGATCTTCAGCAATCGACGAGTGAGTCTCCTGACGTCCTCGGGCGACGCATAGGCCTCATAGCATCCGATGCCGAAGGGATGCTCCTGCCAATCGGCCTTGGCCAGCTCAGCGCCCTCTCGGTGCATCTCAGCCATGCACGCAAGGGCGTAGTCCAGGTAGGCGGCCGAACGATCGGCCTCGTTGAGCTTCACCGCCTCTCGCCACACGTCGGGCCGCGAGCCGTAGAGCTTCTCCGTGATGCTGTTCGGGCCCGGACGCATCCCCTCCAACGTCACCATGCCGGCGCGTTCGAGCCGCTTGAGGTGATAGTGCACGGCCGCGTTGGAGAGCGACAACGCCTTGCCGATTTCCCGTTGGGTGTGAATCGAGCCCTGTCCGGCCAGCCAGGCGACGATTCGCAGCCGTACGGGATGTTGGAGGAGCTGGCGCGCGATATCGGTTCGCTGCTGCTCGTTGAGCGATGAAGGTTGTTGCCCGCGCCTCGCTGGCGTCTTGACCTTGTGGGTGGGGCCAGTGCGCTTGCGTGGCATGGAACTCCTCCTTATGCGGGCCGGGTGGCAGGGGTAACCCCGGAGGCTTAGTGAATCAACCGAGCGCCCACTTATCGATATAGCTTTTATCGATCACACGCTGATCGATTAGTTAATAATCATTCAGGAACAAAGCATCTTTTCGCGGGTTCTGGGCCTTCGCTCGGGAAGGACCTTCCGGATGCCTCACGATACTCTTGTCAGCAGCGACGTCAGATCAGTGACGACGTCCGCGCCGGCGGGATTCGCGACGCCCGTCCGATCGATCAGAATCGCCTCCATCCCCACCCCGCGCGGACCGGCCAGATCCCACCGCGGATCGTCGCCGACGAACACGCACTCCCCGGCATCGACGTCCAGCAGACTCATGACGTGGCGGAAGCCCTGGGGCGCCGGTTTGCGGTAGCCGACGTCTCGACAGAACGCCACGGCGTCCACGGCGGCGGTCAGCCCGTGTCGGTCGACCTCTTCCCGCCAGGGCTCCGGAGGGCTGCCCCAGGGCGAGTTGGACAGGATCGCCGTCCTCAGTCCCCGCTGGCGGAGTTCGCCCAGCACCGGCAGCGCGTCGTCGTACCGACGCGCCAGCGCGAACGTCGGTCGGAGGAACCGCCGGGATAGCTCGTCGCCCAGCTCCGACGCCATCGCATCCGGGGCGAGCTCGAAGATCCGTGAGAGTCTGCCTTCCAGAGGCCTGACGCGGTAATCATCCGCCTCCACGCGCTCGCGCTGGATGCGATCCGGCAGCGACGCGGGGTCGATTCGGTAGAGGCCCCGTTCCTCGAGAAGGGACGTTACCTCTCGGATGGACTCGGCCAGGATTCCAGGCCACTCGTCCCGACCGTAATAGGCCACGAGCGTGTTTCCAAGATCAAACAGGACGGCCTTTTTCATGGGCAAGACTTCCGCGAATCAGCGGTCCACTCACTGAGAGATCGGCTCGGCCGGAACAACAAGGCGGATCTTCCCGGCAGGGAGCGTGGCCGCCAGATCGGTCAGGTCGTAAGATCGCAGAGCGCCGTGGACGGCATTGACCAACTGATTCCGAGCCAGCGGCGATCCGACGAGGTCCGACCAGGATGTAAGACCCTTCTCGAGCGTTACCGAGGCGAACAGGTCCGGCGCGACCGCCGCCGCGTGAAGCGCCGGGGGGACCACCTGGCCGATCGCCACCAGGTGGACGCGTTTCGATGGGGGGCCGCCGTCGTGGCTCCCGAGGAATCGAGCTGAGGCCAGGACGTCCTCGGCCCGCATCCCGACATACGATCGGCCCAGCATGTAGGCCAGGAACCATTCTTTCCAGTCCAATCCGAACACGTCGTCGTAGCGGTCCTCGCATTCGGTCCGGGCGGTCTCGCCGATTCCGCGAAGATCGACCGCCAGGACGACATGCCCGGCCAGGGCGAGCTTTTCGATCCGACCGCCCGGGCATGCGTCGACGTGCTTGCCCTCGCCATGCACGTACAGATACGCGTCGCCGCTCGCGTCCTTCGGGATGAACAGCAGCGCGGACAAGACGATCCCTTCCTCGGGCTCGATGGTTAGCTTGTCGATGTGGTAACCGGGACGTTGAACTCGTCCGCATGCTTGATGCCGCGTCGCGGGCAGATCCGCCGGCAGCCGAATCCCCGCGATCTGTCGAACCTTGGCCAGGAGTCCTTCTGGCGGCGCGGATTTCCACGATGACTGGCGGTGTTGCTTCAGACGCTGTTCGAGTTGCATGTTGAGGTCGTAGACGCTTCGGGCCCCCTCGATCAGAAGGGTCTGGCCTTGCGCCGTGCAGCGAAGCGCGTCCGGCGGGACGCCGTGCCCGCGATGTTCCGTGATCTCCGCCGAGTCGACCTTCATCAACCACCGCCGCATCCACCGCACCAGTCCGGCGTACATCTCCGGCGTCCCTCCGTGGCCGGCATCACCCTCGATCAGATCGACCCGCTCCGGCACGCCGAGTCGCGTATAGGCACGCTTGGCCTCACGGAACGTCTCCCACGCGCCCCGGATGTCGAAGAAGTCCTTGGTCGTGGCCAGGATGATCACGGGCCTCGGCGCGAACGTCAGGATGAAATCCCCGTGCGCCATCCCCGCGGCGAGCTGGCGGTGGATGTTCTGTTCGGCGTCCTGGGGGCCCTCCGTCTCGATCAGCCGTCGGAGGCTCGTCATGTAGTTTCGGGGGGCCGCGCAGCGGACCCGTTCATCCAGAGCCATCAGATAGGCTGTCTGAGTCCCGCCGCCGGAACCGCCCGTGCAACCGATCCGCTTGGGATCGACGTCCGACCGCGCGCAGAGGTAGTCAATCGCCCGGATGCCGTCCCAGATGTAATAAGTAGCGGTGTTCCTGCCGAGCAGGATGCTTCCTACCCCCATCAGCATGTGCTCGAACGACGGGTAGAACCGGGGGGTCCCGTCCGGCGAGAGGATTTGATGCCGCTCCCCCTGGCCGATGGGGTCGAAGCACATGGCGGCTAGACCGTTCGCGGCCAGCAGGGCGCAGAGATCGTGGTAGCCCTCCTTGCCTTTGCCGATGGCCGTATGTCCGCAGAGGACGAGGACGGCGGGATGGGGACCGTCGCCGGGCGGCAGATACAGCAGCCCCGTGACGAAGTGTCGCGGCTGGCTCTCGAAAAGGATCTTCTCGATACGATGCCCGTGGCCGTCGACACGGCCGACCACCTTGGCATTGAGGGGCGTTCGTTCGGGCAGATCCAGTTGCTCGAGCAAGAACGCTCGCATGCGCTGCGCGTGGGCGGCAAGATCATCCGGCGTATGGAGCTGTTCGTAGGATGCGTCTCGACGGTCCAGCGCCGCGTGGGCGAGTCGGTGCAGGTACGCCTCCATCATCCGACCGGGCACGACGCCGTTCAGCCTGTCGGGCAGGACCGTGAGATCCTCTTTCGCTGAAGCGCCGGCGAGCATGACCAACAGGACCTCCGCGACGGCTCGTGTCATGATGAAATCCAGATCATCTGCTCCATCTATCGTACAGGGATCGTCGTTGATCGCGTTGACGGGGCCGCTCTCGCGCCGATTGTCCGAGGTGTGCCGGGACGCTCGCGCCACCGTGGATCGAGGGCATCGAGCGATTGGACGGCCGCCTTACGAACGGCAGGGCTTTCATCATCCAGCATGCCGATCAAGTCGGGGGCGATCGCGGTGCCGCCCAAGACCCCCAGGGCCGTGGTCGCCGTCGACCGTACCTCGGGGCTCGGATCCGTGAGCGCCTGCCTCAGCGCCGGGACCGCCGAACGGGCCTCGATCATCAGCAAGGCAAACGCCGCGCGCTGACGGACCGTCGCGTCCGCATCGTGCAGGGCGGCACATAGGGCGGGAATCGCCGAGCCATGTCCGATCTCTCCGAGCTTGTCGGCGGCGGCGGCGCGGACCGATGCGTCCCGATCCCCGAGCCCTCGCTCGTACCACATCGCTCGGATCGGTTGGTTAAGGGCTATCCCGACGAGGATGCACAGGAGCAGGAAGATGCAACTCCCCATCGCCAGTTGCCGACGAAGGCGACGCCCCCGGCTTACCGGAGCGGCGGTCGTGAACCCGGCGATGATGGCCGAGATCAGCATCCCAACGGCCGTCAGAGCGGATAGCGGGACGGCCACGAGGACCACGATGAAGCCGTGCATGCAGCCGCCTTCCGTGGACACGTTCACGATCAGGAAGGTCGCGACGAGATAGATCACGGTCAGGGCGACGGTGCCGAGTGCCCGGGCCAGGCGACTCGGTAGCCACCAAGCCGCGACCGTGCCGCCGATGGCTCCGGAGGTCAGCAGGCCGAAGAGGCCCAGAAGAAGGAAATCCTTGTCCATTGTCCGGCCTCATGACTCAGACGAATGGGAATAATAGCTCCGTGCGTTGCGTTGGTCGAGAAGGAGCGCGTCGCCGCGAGGGAGCGCCGGGCGACTGGCGGGTGATATGGCACTTTCATCGATAGCCGAAGGTCGTCTCCGTCGAGAATCCGCTGAGTCCGGGCGCGAGCCGGCAGCCGGCCGTGGATATTACACCATGAGCGGGTCAGGCGGGCGTTGGGGAAGCCTGCTCTTCCGGAGCGTCCTGCGGCTCGTCGGTAACCGAGGGACACTCGCCTTCGTCGACCCACGCCCCCACCTGAACGGCGATGGGCTCCACGACCCCTTTCTTCTGAGCGGCGTTCCGAAGCAGAACTAACACGGGATAGGTGATCTCCTGACCGTTGGGAACCAGGAGGGATCCGTCCTTACCGCAAATGCCTTCATGCGCGACCATTCCGATCCGAAGATCGCTGATGCCGAGCTGTCGAATCTCCTGTTCAGGCTGTTTGGCGCTCAGCGTCATCAGGGCGTCTAGCACGTCCGGATTGTACTGCCCCATACGGGCCGTCAGCTTCCGCCAGGCATTGGTGAACGCAAGCCCGGGCGCGATGAGTTCGTCGAGATCGACGGCCACCTTGAGGATCTGCGCGCCGAGCTCGATGGGGTCCGTCTGGCCCTCGGCATTGTTGGCCATCTGCGCGGAGTACGCCTCATGCTGCCGTCCGATCATTCGAGAGACCATCTTGAGCCGGGGGATATTCTCCAACAGCTTCCGGGCCACCTGGGGATGCTGCGCGAACATCTTCTGCTCGTCCGGACTCAGGATCTCGTGCTTGTAGACCTTCTCCAGGACCCCTCGGGGAAGCGTCACGCAGCCGATCTGAGAGAGCATCCCCGCGACCTCGAGCTCCCACTGGTTCGTGAGCTCGAGCTGCGCGGCGATGTGTCTGACGTAACGACGAACGCGGGACGCTCGTCCGAACGCCAGCGGGTTCAGCAACGAAATCATGTCCGTCAGAATCTTGAGGGCGCCCGTCAGGGTGTCGCGCAAGAGAACGCGCTCGGCGATGATGAGCTGGTGCTGCCTGATTCCCGCGTTGAGCGCCGTGGCGAGCGACTCAGGCGGGCAGGGCTTCGTCAGGAAACGGAAGATGTTTCCTTCGTTGACGGCGTTGACTGCGGTCTGCAGATCCGCGTTCCCGGTCAGCATGATCCTCACCGCGTCCGGGTCCCACTGTTTGACGTGTTTGAGGAACTGAATGCCGTCCATGCCGGGCATTCGCATGTCCGAGACGATCACCTGGAAGGGGCCGCGCTGCCCGATCATATCGAGCCCTTCTTGGCCGCTCGAGGCCGTTTCCAGCGCGAAGAGTTTACGCAACTGCCGTTTGTAGCCGGCCAGGATGTTCGTGTCGTCGTCGACGCAGAGGACTTTCTCGTTCACGGTGAGATCTCCTCCAGAACGCTGTTGCGGCAGAGCTCGGTCCAGGTCGCCAGTCGCGAGGTCAGCCCGAGCCGGTCGATGTAGGCTTGGTCAATTTCCGAGTGAGAATGGACGCGGGGGGTCGGGTGCAGATCACAGGCCAGGGCGTCCGCGATGTGCACGACGGTCAGCGTACTAACCTCGTCCCTCGGGCTATCCATCGGGTTGTGGTGATAGGCAACCGCTTCGATGACCGGATCGGCAAAGCCCCACAGCCCGAGGAGGTAAGCCCCGACCTCCCCGTGGCTCGCCCCGATGACCTCCTGCTCGGCCTCGTCGATCCCGATGCGGTTCTGGGCCGAGTGAACGAGCGCCACGGAGTAGTCGTCAGGAAGCATGGACGCGAAGACCAACTTCCCGATGTCGTGGAGCAGGGAGGCCGTGAAAGCGTTCTGAATCACGTCGGCCCGGAGGACGGTGCCGCCTCGCTTCTTGTCGCCTTCGTAGTTGAGAATCCGCTGGGCCAGGGTTCCCGACGCCATGCTGTGGTCCCACAGCGCCCGTAGGAGAAATCGGCGAACCACGCCCTCCTCGAACTGGGAGAACACGCAAACCGTGAGCGCCAACGTCTTGACCGTTTCCATCCCCAACGCCGCCACCGCCGCTTGGGGACTCGTGAGGGGCTTGCGGACGCCGAAGAAGGCCGAGTTCACCAGTTGTATGACCTTCGCGCTCATGCTGATGTCGCGCGAGACGATTTGGCCTACCTTCTTGATCGAGCCGTCAGGCGACTCGAACTGCTTCATGAGGTCCCGGAAGAGCGCCGGCAAGCTGGGCAACTTCTCCAGCTTCGCCACGGTCGTCCGGAGCTTCTCGACGGACAGCAGACGCCGGAGCGCGCCGATTCGGGACAGGGCGAACTTCAGCGAGTCCGCGTCGAAGGGCTTGGGGAGGTACTGATGGATCGGGCCGACGAAGTCCAGAACGCTCTCCTTCGCGCTCTCGCCGGACAGCGCCATGCAGACGATGTTGGGGTACTCCCGCCTGACCCTGCCCAGAAGCTCCACCCCGTTCATTCCCGGCATTTGGATGTCCGAGACCACGACGTCGAAAGGCCACTGCGCCAACATCGCCAGCGCCTGGTCTCCGCTGCCGGCGAAGGCGATCTCCCACTCCCTACGCATGGGACGCAGCATGCGGCGCAAGCCTTCAAGGACGTTCGGCTCGTCGTCCACGAACAGGACTCGTTGTTTACTCGACATGGGCTACCTCTGACTGCGACTCGCACGTCTCGCCGGTGGGCACGATCGGCAACCGGATGGTAAACGTCGTTCCCTTTCCGAGCTCCGTCTCGAACTCGATCGTTCCGCCGTGCTTTTCGGTGACCACCGAGTGCGCGATGGCCAACCCCTGGCCCGTTCCCTTGCCGACCCCCTTGGTCGTGAAGAACGGATCGAACACCTTTGGCCTGACGTGTTCAGGGATGCCTGCTCCCGTGTCCTTGATGCGGATTTCGGCCCACGCGCCCGCGCGTCGCGTCGCCACCGCGATCGTTCCTCGATCGCCGCCCCCCTCGCCGATCACGTCGCTGATCGCGTGCGCCGCGTTGATCAGGATGTTGAGGATGACCTGGTTGAACTCTCCCACCAGGCAGGAGACCAGCGGCAGATCCGGATCGAAGTCCGTGACCACCTCCGCCACGTACTTCCACTCGTTGCGAGCCACCGTGATCGTGCTCTCGATGGCCCGATTGATGTCGGCGTTGGTCCTGCCCTCCACCCCCGGATGCGAGAAATCCTTCATCGCCCGAACGATCGTGCTGACGCGGTCGATGCCCTCCAGCGCCTGGGAGAGGGCCGACGGGATCTCTTCGGACAGATACCCCAGATCGGCCTCCTCGATCGCCTGATCGACGTCCGCGATGATCTGCTCGTCGAGCTTGCCGTCCTTCGCCGCGGCCAGCAGCCGATTGAATTGATCGAGAACCGTGCTCAGGTCGCCGAAGGCGTCTTGAAGGAAGTGCGTGTTGTCGCCGATGTACTGCGTCGGCGTATTGATCTCGTGCGCGATGCCGGCGGCGAGCTGCCCGATGGACTCGAGTTTCTGCGTCTGCAGCGCTTGCCGCTGCAATCGCTTGCGATCCGTGATGTCCTGGATCATCAGGAACATGCCGGCGATGGTCACCCGCTCGTCCACGATCGGCGTGGCTCGGACCTCAGCGGGGAACTCACGCCCCTCCCGGGAGACGAGCTGCAGCTCCCCGTTCCAACTGTCTCCCCCGTTGACGGTGCAGAGAATCTCCAGTGACTTGGCCCGGTCCACGCAGATCGACTCCCACCCCTCGTCGTTGACCATGTCGACCGTGAAGCGAAGCAGGTCCGCGAACGCCATGTTGATGTAGGCCACCGTCAGATCTCGATCCATGACCATGATCGCGTCGCTGGCGTCGTCCAGTGCCATTTGCGACAGCACGAGCTTCCGCTCGATCTGCTTGCGCTCGGTAATGTCGGCGAACATCCCGAGCACCCCGGTGACCTCGCCGCACGCGTCGCGTAGCGGCACATTGCTCGTCAGCGTGATGGCTTCCTTTCCGTCCGGCCGGCGCTGCGTCTGTTCCATGTCGAGAACCGGCTCGCCGGAGGCGATGACCATTTTGTCGATCTGGCGGTATCGTTCCGCCTCGGCGCGATCCCAGGGCAGATCGAAATCCGTCTTTCCGATCACGTCTCCCGGTCGCGACAGACCCGCAGCGCGGGCGAACGCCTCGTTGCAGCCCAGGTAGACCGACCCCATGTCCTTCCAGAACACGGAGTGAGGGATGTTGGTCAGCACGCTGGTCAGCAATTCCTTCTGCTCGCTGAGGGCCTCCTCGGCGTGCTTGCGTTCCGTGACGTCCTTGAGGTACTGGATCACGCCCACGACCTGTCCGGTGGCGTCCCTCAGGGGCAATGCCGACAGATCCGCCCACTCGACCTCTCCCGAGCTCTTGGGATACCTCATGAGCGTCTGGAAAGGCTGTCCGGATTCGACGGCCTTCATGCTCGGGCAGTCGGGACACGGGCTCGTCCTCATCTGATAGGCTTCGTAACACTTCTTCCCCACAAGCGGCATCTGCTCCGCCCACGCCCGTTCCATCCAAGGGTTGACGCGCACGATGTTCAAATCGCGGTCCAACACACTGATCCCGTCATTGATGGCGTCGAAGATGCTCTGGAGCAACTGCTTGCTTTCACGGACCGCCTCCTCGGCCTGCTTACGCTCGGTGATTTCCTCCTGGAGGTCCCGGTTTGTCTCCTCCAACTCCGCGGTCCGGCCAATCACCAACTCCTCGAGCCGGTTGCGGTACTGCTCCAGTTCGTCCTCCGCCCGGCGGCGCTCCGTCACGTCGGAGGCGAAGAGGATGTACCCGATCCCCTGGCCCGAGCCGTCACGCATCGCCATCACGACGAAATGGATCGTTCGCTGGGAGGCCCGGTCCGCTCCGATCGTCACGTCACATTCGTACTTCGACTCCCGCTGGACCGCCTCCACGGCCTGCTCGAACCACTCCGGGCGTGTCGCGTCTTGGCAGAGCGCGTCCCGCGCGGACTGCCCCACCACCTTGTCCGCCCGACGTCCCAGAATCCGCTCGGCGGTCGGATTCCAATGGAGGATCCGACGCTCGAGGTCGGTCGCGACGATGGCGAACTCCGTTGACGATGCAAGAATGCTGTTCAGCGTCCCCGTCGTCTTACGCAGCGCCTGCTCGGTGTACATGTGCTGCACGACTTCGCGCTGGAGCTTCTCATTAGCCCGAGCGAGTTCGGCCGCTCGCTCGGCCACGCGCTGCTCGAGGTCCTCGTTGAGCCGTCGCACTTCTTGCTCGGCGAGCTTCCGGTCGGTGATGTCGCTGATGATCAGCAGCGCGCCGCTGGGGACGGCCGACTCGTCCAGCACCGGCGTCGCGCGGACGTCGGCCGGAAAGGTCCGTCCCTCGCTCGAAACCATCTGGACCTCGCCCAGCCAGTGATACCCCTCGCCCACCCTGGCCATGATCTCTTGGGCCACCGACCGGTCGGCGAAGATCTCCTCCCACGCCTGTTCCGCCAGTGTGTCCTGCGTGCAACGGAACAGGTCGCCGAACGCCATGTTGGCGTAGCTCACGCTCCCCTCCCGCTCCACCACGAGGACCGCGTCGGTCGCGTCGTCCACCGCCGACTGGGCGCGGAACAGCCGTGCCTCGGACGCCTTCCGTTCCGTGATGTCGAGGAGGGTCCCTACCAGGTAGAGGAGCCGGCCGGCAGGATCGAGAACGCCCCGTCCCCGATTCGAAACCCACCGCAGCCCGCCGTCGACGTGCAGGATTCGATGCTGAAGCCGGTAAGGCTCGTCCCGGGCGACCGCCTCGGAGACGGTCTCCTCCAAGGAGAACAAGTCCCCCGGGTGGACGATGCTCGCGAAGCTTCGGTGATGGTTGTCGATGAAGTCACTAGCTGGGTGCCCGGCGATGTCCTTGATGGCGTCTGTCAGTAGCGACATGGTCCACCGCTCATCGAACGCGCACTGGTACACGGCCCCGGGAAGGCTGCGGGCGACCGCCTCGTAGCCGAGCTTAGGAGTCCGCTCCGGTCGATCGAGTTGTCGGATCACGTCGGTCTTCTGCATGAGACGCGAATCGCTTCGTTTCCCAATGACTGCCACGGATCTAATGGACCGCCCTACGCGGCTCGGACCATCGGTGTACCGATCGCCCGAGGCACGATAGCGCCGCCCCGGTTCGATAGGGCTCGCGCGCGGATCACAACTGGCTTCCGGACCACGCGCTTAGCCCTAGTAATGTCGGCAGGATGATTCGCCCCGGTTAGTCCCCACAAGACACGTGGACCACCGGGACCGCCCAATCGTCAGCCCTGCCCAATGTGCGTCTGAGGAGCGAAGCCCTGCCGGGCGAATACGAGAAATGACGGCAAAAGAGACGGGTTTATCCTTAAGGGGTCTTCTGGTGAGGCCTTACATGGTTTCTGGGGCTGAGGACCCCGGTTCGGACGTAATGCGTGCCTTAGGATGAACCGAACGTGTGATGTCCGGAATAGACTGTCCCCCGCGACTTCCTGCAGTTTCCCTTGAATCGAGTGGCCGGGACCTACACGGATTTCGCGTCGCGGCGCTCGGGGAAATGTCCGATACATGTCCACTTATTAGACCTCGTGGGAGCCGATCGAACCGGATCCTCTTAGGGGGAGTGCCGCGAGTCGGCCGTCGAGTCGAGTGCGCAGCCGCTCGACTACCACCGGCGGTCTCATCGTGGGCGAGGATCCGTGCCCTCTGCTCTCCTATGGAGCACCCTCACCGATTCGCATACCGCGCCGTCGAGACGCCCCGACGGACCAGCGAGACATAGCCGACGATTCCGATCACCGTGGGGATGAGCCAGAACAGGAATCCGACCGACGCGGCACCGAGGTTTGAGGTCCTGCCGATCTCCTTCCAGAGATCCTTCAGCGCGAACGCCAGGACGCCGAGCGTCGCCACGAACCCGAAGAAGAGCACCAGATAGCCGCACATGTATGCGGCCACCTGCATCGCCAGCGGCATCAGGTTCCGGATGCCCTGCAGCCGGTGAGACAGCGATAGGAGCCACGTCGTGCACATGACCAGCATCAGATCGATCGCGATGGCGAATCCGCCGACCGCCGGCGCGAGGGCCCATGCCACTTCAGGTTCGCGCACGAACGGGTTTCGCCCTGTCTGGGCTGCGTAGCACCCGAGGATCCCAGCCCAAGCGATCACGAAGACGACGGGCAGGTGAAGCAAGAAGAACACTCGGAAGTGCCGGGGATCGGCGAACCGCTGGATCCGCTGCCCGAGTTGTCGCGGCCGACGGATCGTCCCCAAGGCCGTGTTCCGCCAGAGAACGTGATAGGTGCCCCATCTTCGTGACTGCCACGGGAGGCCCGGGCGAACGTCCGGGCCAAGTGATTCGGCCACCGGCGTCCCGCACTCAGGACACCGAGCGTCCGCCGCCGTGGCGATGAGGTTGTAGCCGCATGACTCACACGTCGGTGGACGGTCGGAGGGGGGAACACTTCGCCATGCGCCGACCGCCCGTGCCAGGGCGACGAGAAACCAGACCGAGGCGGCGATGCACGCAATGGCGATCATCTCCTCGCCATATCGAACGTACCACGGTCGAACCTGGCGGCGCAGCTCAAACTGATGACGGAATTCCTCCTGTGCCGACTCGAGTTCCTTATCGTACCGTATCCACGCCTCCGGATTCACCGACCGGGGTCCGCTCGGCTGCGGAACCGCTCGCATGACAGGCTCGCGACGCCACAGGCTCGTGGCCGTGTCGATCTGCACCACGCAGGTCCCGGCCAGCAGCACCGCAACGACCACATGCGGCGTCTGCATCCACGTCCGCCGCAACGCATGCTTGAAGCTGGCCCGCATCGATTCGTCCCGCGCGCCCCACGGGGTCGCAAGGAATGCCAGGCCGAGAAACGTTGCCTCCACCCACAGGATGATCCCCACCGTCACCGCCATCGCCATGAAGGGCTGCCGGACGAACTCCCGAAGAACGTCCTCGATAACACGAGCGACCTGGCCCATGAAGTCCCGCTCGGTGCCGAGGTAGAGCTGCTCCTCCCACGCGACGAGCACCGTAATCGCCGCGACCGTCAGTAGCGCTGCCAACCAGTGAATGCTGTAGGCCGAGCGCAACGAGACATGGTTGGTCCGCTCGGCCGTCCTGGCCGGCATGAGCCAGGACGTCAGGAGCGCCGTGATGGGTGGCCAACGTTGTTGATCCCAAACCGTCATTCCGAGGCAAGCTCCGGCGTCGGCCAACGGAGGCAATGCGACCTCCGCAGCTCAGGGATTATCCAGGGCTCCGCGCCCACCCCGCCGAGCCGGCCTGTCCCCAGGCCGGTCGCAACAGCAAACCCCCGTCTCCCCACCACCCGGGGGCGCTCCATTGGGAGTCGAGGTCGTCTACCGATTCGCATACCGAGCCCCATGCGTTCCTCGGCGAACCAACGCGAAATACCCGAGAACGCCGATCAACGTCGGCAGGCCCCAGAATACGAGTGCGAGCACCTTTCCGTCCACGCCTACCACGCTTTCCAGGAGGTTGAAGAAGCCCCTCATCTCCACTGCGATCATCACAAGCATGGCGGACAATCCAAGAAAAAGCACGATGTAGCTCATCAGATAGGCGGCAGTCTGCATCGCCAGAGCCATCACGTTGTGGATCCCGTGCAAACGGTAGTACTGCACGGTCAACCATACCGCGAACATCGCGCCTATCACTGACGACACCAAGGCAACCCCGCCACAGATCGGTGCAAGTTCCCACAAGACGGCCGGGTATTCAGTCATCGGGTTCTTTCCGGTGCCGGCAACGAACACCGCCACGGCTCCCATGTACCCGACGAGGAAGATCAGCGGCAGGGTCAACAGGAAGAACCGGCGATGATGCATGGGATCGGCAGCTCGCTGAATAGCCCTGCCGAACTGATTCGATCGCGCCACCGCCGACAGCGCCGTCCGACACCAGGATCGCAGACGCCCCTTGGTCAATCGACGTTGCCAAGCGACACCTGGCCGAGCGCTGATCCCAAGCGACTCGACTGCCGGCTCGCCGCACTCTGGACAACGGCCCTCTAAGGGAGTGCCCGTCAGGTTGTAGCCGCAGATCTCGCAAGAAGGGGGGCGATCGACGTGCGGCACATCGCGGTCCGCTCCAACGGCCCTGAACACGCCCAGCAGAAGCCAAAGGCCCACGACGGTATAGACCACGAACCGTACCTCCACGGAACGATTCACATACCACGGTTGGCTTCGCCAGTCCCGATCGAAAAGCGGCTTCAACTCGGCCAGCGCTGCATCAGCAACCTCCTCTCGACGAGCCCACGCTGCCGGATCCTCCGAACGTGCGCGGTTCGGTTCCGGCGGGATGAGCGACCTCCCTTCCTCGATTCTCGCGGCCACGTACCTCTCTGGATCCGTCCACAGGATACAGATGCCCACGAGGAGGACGCCGACAGCAACGTGCGGCGTCTGAAGCCACGTCCGTCGCAGCGCATGCTTGAAGCTGGCCCACTCAGATTCGTCCCTGGCACCCCAGGGCGTTGCCAGAAACGCCACCGCCATAAACACCTCCTGGAAACCCGCCACGCCTGCGATGATCAAGGCGATTCCGGTCAATGGACGCTCGGCGAGCGCCTGTTATACCTCTCCAATGAACTGGCGCAATTCCTTGAACGCACAGACGCCGCCAGGGCGGATGAGGACGGGCTCAACCGATGTGACGAGCACCAGGACCACAGCGGCTGTCAATATCGCCGCCAGGCAATGAATGCCATACGCCCAGCGCAAGGACACATGGTTCGTCCGCCGAGCGGTGGTTGCCGGCATGAGCCACGCCGTCAGGAACGCCGCCACGGCGGGCCACCGCTGGTCGGCACGCCGACCAACGCCGCGCTCGGCACAACCGATATCGGCACGGACCGCATCATTCACTGGATTGTCCGTTGAAGGAGACGTCGGTTCAGGGCTTCCCGTGACCGCCGTCTCGTAATCGTACGTTCCGCCCGGCCCCGGGGTTCGAACACCGTCACCGGCGGAATCGCTTGGCGGTTGGGTTGGATCGAGGTCGCTCATTCGGCCGATCTCAATTGGCCTCGCGCCGCCACGGGCGCCACAGGCTCAGCGTCAGGACGAACGACAGCACCCCCGCCCCGATCCAGAACGTCAGCAGGCCGCGGAAGTCGTACGTCGTCACATCGTCGACGACGACCTTGCTCGACTCGATGAGCCACCCGCCGACGTAGTCTCCCAGCGCCGCGCCCAGATAGCTGAACACGCCGATGACGCCCATCGCCGCGCCCGCCGCCCGCTTCGACGAGATGTCGACCGCCACCAATCCGCCGAGAAACACCAGCAGCCCCCCGATCGCGAACCCGCAAACGCTCAACGCCCCACGATCCGCCCAGAGGTGGTCGCGGGGGATCAGCGGAATCGCCACGAGCCCCGCGATGAGCAGCAGCCCGTACAGAAGACACACCGGAATCCGCCTGCCGCCGAAGACGTAATCCGAGATCGGACCGGCCGACAGCGTGCCGAGCGCGCCGATGAACGGGTAGAAGGCCGTTGAGAAGCCCGCCGTCCCGCTCGCTAGTCCCTTTGCCTCCTGCAGGTAGAAGACGAACCAGTTGTTGATGCCGTATCGGGCAACGTACATGCACGCACTGGCCAAGCCCAGAACCCAGATCGCCGGGTTGCTCAGGACGTGCAACTGCCCGTGACCGATGCTCTTGCCGTCGTCGTCTCGAGGGTCGGGGGCCTCTCCCTTGTACTCCGCGATGGGAGGCAGCCCGTACGTCTCCGGACGATCGAGGATCGTCTTGAACAGAATCACGGCCACGACAATGCAGATGAGACCAGGCGCCCAGAACCCCACCTGCCAGCCGAATGCACCGACCACGACGGCGGTGACGACGAACGTCATGCCTTCCCCGAGGTTGTGCGCCAAGCTCCACACGGAGTACCGAACGCCACGTTCCTTTCGGCTGAACCACGCCGCCATGTTCGACACGCTTGGCGCGCTGCCCATGGACTGAAACCAGCCGTTCATGCACCACAGCAGGATGAAGATGATCACCGGATACCGCCAGCCGAATACGACGTTGATAATCGCCGAGACGAGCAGGCCGAAACCCATGAACCGTCCGATGTGCGCGCGGTCGCACAGGAAGCCGTTGACCAGGCGCCCGAACGCATAGGCGATGAAGAATGCCATACCGATCGCGCCGAGGTCCTGAGCGTTCGCCACCCCGGCATCCACCATCGGCTTCTTCGCCACGGACAACGTCAGTCGCGTGAAGTAGAAGAAGCTGTAGCCCACGGTCACGGCCGTGAACGTCGTCCACCGGCTGATCGAATACGCCTCCTTGACGGCGGCCCGATCGGCGATCGTCGGGAGGTCGGGCCGCGTCTTGAACCAGCCAAGGATGCCGAGGCCCGCGCGTCTTGCCGGTGGCTCTGTCATCTGTCAGTTCCATTCTGATCCAGGCGCGCCGGGGGCTGTGGGCTACGAGCCGAGCAGCGCCTCGACGTCCGCCATCGTCCCCCGCCATGGCCCCGGGCGCTCCTGTTTCAGCGTCGTGATCGCCGCCGCTACCTGGGCCGCACGATCCGGCGGGCAGGTCAAGCGCATCCCGAGGTACGTCGAGAAGCACGTATCGCCGCGACCCGTCCGTCCCGCAAGCGATCGCGGGCGGAACGGCGCCTGGGTGACCTCGCCCTCGGCCCAGACCGTTACGCCCGCGCTCCGCGTCAGGATGATCTCCCGAGGCCCGTAGTCGGCGAGCTTCTTCGCGGCCGCGACTGGGTCGGAGTCGCCCGTCAGCAGTTCCGCTTCCGCCTGATCGACCTTCAGATACGTCACCAGCGACAGGCCCCGCGCCATCTCCGGCCAGTCCTTGAAGATAAGCTGCTCGCCGTCTCTGACACGGACGAAGCCCTGAACGTCCAGCGCGACCGGGCTCCGACGCGCCAGCCCCTCAACGAAGGCCAGATCGAACTCCCCAGCGATGATCGGCGTGGCCACGTACACCCGCGCCGACCAATTCGGCAGGTCGTCGAGACGGAACGGCCCGGCGAACCCCAGCGGGCGGCACGTGCGCCGCTCCATGTCCGCCGAGTCATACGTATTCTCGATCCCCGACGTGGCGGGCGCCGCATCGGCATGGACCGCAACGCCCGCCCGGTCGAGCTCATCGAGCAACCGCAGATCATCGGGATGCACTCGCGTGGCGACCCCGACCCTCAAGCCCAACTGCCGCAGCGCGAGGCTCCCGTAATAGACCCCGCCCCCGCACGCCTCCGTCCGGACGCCGTCCACCACGATCACGTCCCTGGCGAAGTGCCCGATCATCACGATATCGAAATCAGAGGAATCCGTCATCGATCTGGTCCCTACAGGTAGTGAGACAGCCGGACCTGCACCGTTGCTGGCGACATCTTGCGGAATCCGAAGGGGTTTGGCAAACCATCGGCACGCGATAGGGTGCGACAAGTAGAAGAACTTCGTGTGTTGGTGTGTCGGGAGGGGGGAAGCGAGGTGATCGCTGCCCCGCGCCTATCAGGTACGGGCACTGGGCTACGAAAGGCCGCGCGTTTTCTGTAACATTGCCGAGTTGCGATTAGCTTCTCCCACGTCGGAGGCATTCCGATGAGACTGACCGCCAAAGGCCAAGTGGCGATTCCCGCCCACATCCGGCGGAAGATGGGGTTCCTGCCGGGCACGGAGATCGAGTTCGTCATGTCCGGCACGGACGTGATCCTTCGCCAGAGGAGATCGGGGAGCGTTCCCGGCCGCAAGCTCGTCTCGGCCATGCGAGCCCGGGCAACCGTGAAGATGTCAACCGACCAGATCATGCGCCTGACGCGGGCAGACTGACCCGAAGAAACCCGCTTCCTCAGCTATCCAACCTATTACCGACGGGCCCGGACCGACGCGATCGCTGTCGAACCGTGCCCGACGACACACATGTCCGTGAGCCAGGCATTGCAGGCGAGCTGCTCTGATGTGAAGGAGACGCCAAAATGCCTCTGCACGAAACCGAAACCGAGTTGGGATTGGTCAACGGGATCGACGTGGATCGTCTGAAAGAGACGCTGCGCTCCGTCAAGGAGCGGCCAGACCGGGCCAAGTTCCGACTAAGGGCGCACAACCGATGGATCGACGGGACACATTGCCAGACAACAATCAAGGACTTCTACGGCGCCGGTCAGGAGGACGCCTCCCGGACCGTATCGTTCGCCCTCCACGCGGACGAGCCCGACGCCCTATTGGGGCATGATCACGGCCCCAACGCCACCGAGGCGACGCTTCACGCCCTGGCCGCGTGTCTAAACACCACGTTCATCTGTCACGCGGCCGCCATGGGCATCAGCGTCGAAGAGCTCGAGCTGGAACTCGAGGGCGACATCGACCTCCAAGGCTTCCTGGGCGTCGCGCCTCACGTTCGCAGCGGATACGGCAACATTCGCGTGCTCTTCAGGGTCAAGGCCGACGCGCCCCCGGAGAAGATCGAGCAGTTATGCGATCTGGCTAGGAGACGCTCGCCCGTCTTCGACATCGTCACGCACGAGACGCCGGTCTCCGTGAGCGTGGAACGGTTGTAGCGTGCCCGGGAACCCGTTCCGGGCCTTAGTGTGGCGCGGTGAAGGTGCCATCGAGCAGCCTCCCGGGAAGCGTATCGCTTGCCGAGGCGAGGATTCCCGATAGGATGCCGTTCTGAGGACAGACGACGTCCCGGAAGGGGGCCGCGCGCATGACGCCCAAGTGGCTCGAATGGGCCAGATCGCTTCAGGCGATCTCGCAAACCGGGCTTCACTACGCCCAAAACGAGTACGACCGGGAGCGCTACGAGGCGATTCGCGAAATCGGCGCCGAGATCCTCGCCGGCCACGCCGGCGTGGACAAGCAGGGGGTTCTGGAGCTGTGGTCGAAAGAGAACGGCTACGCCACACCCAAGGTGGACGTCCGCGGCGTCGTGTTCCGGGACGACGGCATCCTGCTCGTCCGCGAAACTCTCGACGAAGGACGATGGACCCTCCCCGGAGGCTGGGCCGACGTCAACGAATCACCGAGCGAGGCGGTCGAGCGCGAGGTCCGCGAGGAGAGCGGCTTCGAGACCCGCGCCGTCAAGCTGCTGGCCGCCTACGACCGCGACAAGCAGGGCCACGCTCCCCCGTTCCCGTTCCACATCTACAAGCTGTTCTTCCTATGCGACATCGTCGGCGGCCAGGCCCAATCCAGCCACGAAACCAGCGACGCGGCCTTCTTCCCGGCGGACGATCTGCCCGAGCTATCCGTCTCCCGCGTGACCGCCGCACAGATCCGGCGATGCTTCGCGCACCGCGCCCATCCCGATTGGCCGAGCGATTTCGACTAAGCGACGCATCGCCCGATTGTTGTATGATAGGCGCCCGTCGCGGAGAGATGGGGGATGGCAGACTCGCCGGATTCTCGCGATGCAAGCAGACACCAATACGGACGAGACCCGGAGTGCACGTGGGCTCATGCTGACGGCCTCGCTTCAGATCGTCCTGATGTCGGCCTGTTGGTCCGGTTTATTGTTCGGCGCGGCGGGAACCCTCTCGTGGGTCAGGGGATGGATCCATATGGGCACTTGGCTCGCCACTTTCTGTGTCAACCTGCCGGTACTCCTCTGCCTCAATCGGGCTGGCCTGGAGGCACGCATGAAGCGGCAACCGGTCACGGAGACGTTCGACAAGATCCTTCTCGCCTGGCTATTACTGGCCGTGCTGGCCTTGCCCGTGGTCGCGGGGCTTGATGCCGTCCGTTTCGGGTGGTCCTCACTGCCGATGGGGTGCGTCTACCTGGGCCTTGCGCTCCACGTCGTCGGCAACGCCCTTTCGCTCTGGACACTCGTGGCCAATCCCTATCTGGAGAAGGTCGTAAGGATCCAGACCGACCGTGATCACCACGTGGTCACGACGGGCCCCTATGCCTGGGTCCGGCACCCGATGTACCTCGGAACGATCTTCCTATTCGCCGGGATCCCCCTGGTCTTGGGTTCCGCATGGGCGTTTTTGCCGATCGGACTGAGCGCAATCGCGTTGGTCGTTCGCATCCCCTACGAGGAGGGGACCCTACGTCACGGCCTGCCCGGATACGAAGAGTACACCCAGAAGGTTCACTACCGACTCGTGCCTTGGGTTTGGTAAAACCGCATCGCCTTTCGCGCGGGACCTCGCCGAGGGGCTCGACCGTCCGCCAGCCTCGTGCCTAGGTCGGTTCACACCAGGGACGGTTTCTTGGAGAACCGCGTAACGCGGCAGGGCTGAACCGGGTCTCTACTGCGAGCCGGGCGATTAGCTCAGAGGCGGAGCGGCGGATTCCGAGGAGTCCGACGGTCGCTGGTTCGAATCCAGCATCGCCCTTGCCGACGGTGGCGTCTGAACCGAGACTGTTCCATGCGAACCCGATTGAGGACCACGCTTGGTTACCGAACTGACCGTACTCGTCAAGCTCGCACAACACGGCGACACCGCCGCGTACGAGGAGATCGTGTTGGGCTTCCAGGGCATGGCCGTCGCCTACGCCTATTCCTTGCTGAGCGATTTCCACTTGGCCGAGGACGCTACGCAGGAGGCTTTCCTCGATGGCTTCGCCAAGCTCGGCGACCTTCGCCGCCCAGAGGCCTTCCCCGGATGGTTCAGGCGGATCCTCTTCAAGCACTGCGATCGGATCATCCGCCGCGGTCGCGCAAGACCCGAGCCGATCTCCGAGACGACCGACGTGTCTAGCCACGGCCCATTGCCGGGGGATGCCGTTGAGGCCCGCGAGGTGAGTCGCGGTATCGAAGCCGCCATGTCGGAACTGACCGAGAAGGAGAGAACCGCACTGGCCCTGTTCTACGTCGACGGCTGCACTCAGGACGAAATCGCCGCGTTCCTCGGTGTCTCGGGGGCGGTGGTCAGGTCTAGGCTCCACAGGGCGAGAAAGCGATTGAAGGCGAGGCTGCTGACCATGGTTGAAGACGAGATGAGATCGCATGCGCCGGACGATGCCTTCGCCGAACGCGTCGCCAAGGCGGCCGAGGTCTATGCCTCCACCGGCCCGGCCAAGGACCTGATGAGTTCTGAGTGGACCGAACGCAGGGCGCGCCAGACCGCCGAGATCCTGGCCGCGGGCGAGGCGGGGTTCCGCCTCGACGTCGAGTTGTCACGGAGCCCCAGCGCCAAGCTACGAGCCGAAGCCGCCCTCCACTTCGGGCTCCGGGGCGATGACCGGGGCAGGGCTCACCTCGTCCGCATGCTGAGCGACGAGAGCTGGAAGGTCCGTCGGGCAGCCATCGTCTGGTTTGCCGCGGCGATCCACCCCGAAGCCAATGTGGGCTTCTGGGGCATCGCGAGGCCCGCCGACAGCGTCCCGGACGGCATCGACAGGCTCCTGGCCATGCTAAACGACGAGCACCCCAAGGTCCGGCAGGAGACCCTCCGGGCGCTCGCTGCATACGCCCACCTGGACGACGCCCAGATTGACGCGGCGATCCACAAGACGCTTGATGACCGCAAGCACAAGGTCCGGCACGCTGCCGCGCGCCTGCTCGAGCTGGCCTGTCCTGGATGCGGCGCGACACCGCCGGAACTCTCCACCTGAACTGTTCGCCCCGTGGATCTACCCTCACGCTTCTGTTAGCCTGTCGTCGCTTGAGTGCGGACAACGCGAGGACAATGCCAATGGACCCCGAAATCCGAAGACCGACCGACCAGGAGAAGCAGACGGCCGCGGCTTGGCCTATCTGGACCAAGGAGGCCAGTGAGTTCCCTTGGGAATACGACGAGGAGGAGACCTGCCTCATCCTCGACGGAGACGTGACGGTCACCAACGAGACCGGCCAGGCCTTTCACTTCGCCGCCGGCGACTGGGTCGTCTTCCCCGAGGGCATGAAGTGCACGTGGAAGGTCAACAAGGACGTCCGCAAACACTACCGATTCGGCTAAGCTGTTTCCCGGAATGCTCAGAGAGACACGGCTCAAGACTTGCCTACCGACAAAGCGGCCGTATACGAATCGCCCCCGCCGTAGGACGGGCGTCTCGCCCGTGACTCATGGGCAAGATGCCCATGCGACGAGCCCGCCGCGCGCCCGGGGTGTGATCTCGCACGGTCACTCAGCTCGAAGGCCGCGACTCTGCCGTCTCGACGATGTCCGGCAACGGCGGAAGCCAACTCTCTCGCTTCTCCGCCAGCCACGCCTGCCACTCCTTCGCCTGATCCGGGTTCAGCAGAGCGCCCACTTCCTCCCCGATCAGATCGATCTGCCCCTCGAGCCTCGGCTGGAATCCCCGCCGGATCTTCAGGATCTCCTGCCGCCGCTTCCGCAACACCGTCTCGACCGACTGGGCCTGCTGGTCCGTCAGGTCGAACCGCCATCGCAGGTAGGCCGTCGCCTCCGCCGGTGCTCGCTCCGGATGGTGAAGATGCTCCTTGACCTTGTGCGCGATCACCAGCACCGTCACCCCCGAGCCGATCGCCCCCCCGGACACCAGCAGCACGACGCCCAGCAGCACCGACGGCCATCGCCGCCGCTTCAATACCGGCAACGTCACGTCCGATCCCGAACCCACGCTCGAAGACGAACCCGTCATCGCGTCACCCCACTCGTCTCCCAGAGCAACTGGGCGATCGGGTTCTGCCAGGCAAACCACGCCTTCAGCGCCAAGGCCTGAACGATCACGGCCGCCGTCGCCGAGATGCCCGCCATGATCGCCAGGGGACGGCTGACGTCGAGCCGCCGGGCATGCAGCCGTCGCACCACCGAGTCGGCCACATCGAACCCTGTCAGCGGCTCTTCTCGGGACGCACGACCGAGTCGGGTCAGCAGTTCTTCAGGCGTCATGATGCGTCCTCCCGCTGCCGCAGCGCCTTCCGGAGCCTGGCTCGGGCGCGATGCGCCTGCACCTTCACCATGCTTCGAGACCATCCCGTGAGCGAGGCGATCTCTTCGACCGATCGCTCCTCAACGTACATCAGCATCATCACCAACCGGTCGCGAGCGGACAAGCGCTCCAGCATCGCATCCGCCGCCTCGGCGGCTTCGGCGGGCGCCAGTGCCTGTTCCCCGGCCACCGGCACGTCGTCCCACGACTCCAGCGACCGGATCGACCTCGCATTTCGCGTCCGCCGATCCCGCCAGAACCGGTATCCCACGCGCGTGGCGATGCGGCGGAACCAGTGGAGCAGCGGCGCGCGACCCGCATACCCGCGCAGACCGAAGTACGCCTCCACAAACACGTCCTGAACCAGTTCCTCGTGAGTGGCCCGATCCCGTGTGAACCGCCGCATGTACCGCGCGATATCCTGTTGATACCGCCGCACCAGACGCCCGTACGCCTCACCGTCGCCGCTGAGGCTCGCTTGGAGGTCCCACGCGTCTTCGGGGCCGAGAACCGGTTCGCCCACGCGATCACTCATGCCAGGAGGGCCCCCCGGGGAGAAAGCCCCTCAGGGGAACTCTATGCACCCCGACACGGCCAGATCCATCAACAAATGCCCGCCACCTCCCGGTGCCGTCGCCATCCATGCCCCCACCCGCCTCCCACTCGGACCGTGGTCGATCTTATCGGAGCATGGCCGCTCATCACGTAGCATGGGCATCTTGCCCAGGAAGCCTCGCGGGCCAGACGCCCGCGCAAATAGGGTGCGGATTCAAGCACGGCCTTTCAGCGCCCGCTGATCCCTCGCATGAGCGTCCTCATGCCCCCATTCACAAGGTTAGTAGCGGCATGCTCGCTAGAGGTTACAGCCTCAGGCCCACAATCCGTCACGATTCTGAGCCGCGCCCTGTAACCAGCCGGCAAGTCGCCGCCACTATCACCAGGAAGGACGGGCTCCCCTGGACGTGAATGCCTCGAGCGAGGGACTTCAATCACGTCCCGTTACCAAGTCTCATTTCCGTCACAACAGAGGGAGGACGATTGAACGATGCCACATCGCAATGAAGGCAGTGCGACGCCCGGCGACCACACCGACGGCCGAACGGGCGAGGGTTCCGTATCCCGAAGAAGGTTCATCCAAACCGCCGGCGCCAGCGTCGCCGGCGTCGCCTTCGGCTCACAATTGCTCTATGCCGCGCGAACCCCAAAGAAGAAGAAACCGAAAAACGCCAAGAACAAGAGCCAGCCCACCAAGCTCATCTACATCGCCATCGACGCCTTGCACCCGGCCTATCTCGAACTCAACGCAAACGGCGACGGCCCCGGCTCTCCCGGCGATTGGCTGATGCCGAAGGTCCGCGATTTCCTCACCGGCGCAACGTGGTTCCCCAATGCAAAGGACTACCTCCCGGCTGCCACCGACATGAACCACGTCAACGCCATCGCGGGTACCTCGAGCGGACAGACCGGCATCATCAGCGTCAGCACTCAGCTCATGGGCTGGGACTCCGCCGGAGAGCCCATCCCCTCGCAGATCACGATGGACTGGGCACGCGACGATCTCGGCCGCCCCGTCGACACACTCTTCCACGCCTGGAAACGCAAATCCCCCAGCGCGACCACCGCTTTCATTTCCGGCAAGGGATGGGTCGCCGAGATGTTCCGAAACCAGGGCGTCGTCGATCTCATCGTCACCGGAAGCAGCCGCCCGTCCTACGTGCCCGAGCCCGAGTCGCACGACTACTGCGACCCGCCGACCGACGACGACGCGTACTGCGACGCCGAGTCCGCCTTCCAGAAGTTCAACGTCATCTCGCTGGCCATGCGGGCCAAGCCGCGGCAGTTCCCGCCCGACTCCTGGGTCGTCGACGCGGCCCTGGCCGTCTATCAGCAGGCCTCGCCGGATATGTCGTACATCCTGCTCGCGCAAGTGGACGACACCGGCCACGCCATCGGCGCCACATGGGACGCCGCCGCGCGGGCCGAGCCTGACTGTCCGCCGCTGCCCAAGCTGTTCTGCGACAACGACCCGGCCGATCAGCTCGTCACGACAGCCAACCCCAGACTCTATGTCGAGCCGATCCTCGACGCCATCCGCGATACCGACATCCAATTCGGACGCCTCATCGAGGGCCTGAGCGCCCAGGGCGTCCTCGACGACGCGACCGTCATGCTCGTCAGCGATCACGCGATGGTCACGCTCCTTCGCGGCCCGGACATGGAGCGTCAGTGCGAGCTGCAGGCCGCGACCGACTACTATCAGCTCATCATCGACGCGGGCCTCGGCACCAAGGAGACCGTTACCCCCTTCAGCGCCTGCGGCTTCGCCATGGTCTACTGGCGCGCGGGCAAAGAGCAGGTTCCGCTGGCCAAGCAACTCCTCGAGGCCCATACCGCCGTCAACCCCGAGACCGGCCAGGCGGAGTGCCCCTGGTTTATCGTCGATCGGGCCGAGATGAAGTACGGCAAGGACGGCGTCTGCCTTCCGGGGGAACTCTATCACCAGTGGTTCATCGAGACCGACGCCGAGCAGACCATGGTCTGGCCGGACCTCTTCGTCTTCGCCAAGAACGGGTGGGAGATCCCCGTCTACGGCGCCGGACTCGGCAACCTCGGCATCTCCGTCCCCGACGGCGTGTTCATCGGTCCGCTGTACCTCTTCCCGGGCGGACACGGCTCGCTCGACACGCAGCCAATCGTCATGGCCATCCGTCGCCCGGGCATGACCGGCAGTACGTCCAGCAGGGAGGTCCGAATCGCCGACCTGGCCGTTACCGCGGCAGACCTCTACGGCCTGCAGCTCCAGAGCACGACCGTCGGAGAGAACCTGAGCGGAGAGTTGTCCTGACTCATTGGCAGGGGCGCTGACAGAGCGCCTGGGGATCTGGATTCCACTGGGTGGCCCGCGGCTTCCGCCGTGGGGGACGCGAATTCGAGCCTGAAAACGAGTCCGCGTCCCTCGCCTCCACGCGGGCGGGCCACCCAGATACCATCGTCAACCACCAGGCGCCTTGGGGTGTGATCATTCGATCCCGACGAATCCCGTCTGCGCCAGCCGCATCTTGTGCAGCCTCGCGAACAGCCGGAACCGCCGCGCGAAGTCGCCCACGAACAGCAGATTGTGGTGCCCGCGAACCATGCACGCGTCCGGACGGTCCGTGATCTCGATTTCCACGTTCGTCGTGCATCCGCCGGCAGGGGGCATCGCGTGAGACGTGACCACCTTGCCCGCGTACACGTCGAGCGCGGGCTCCTTCCCCGGATAGTACCGGACCATCGTCACCGGATCGCCCGCCTTCCAGAACACCTGGATCGCGCAGCTCCCTTCGTTCGTGTGCGCGAAACGCCGAATCAGGAACGGCAGCTCCGGCCCCTCCGGGCCGTACACCTTCGTCGGGCACGTGCAATGCGACGCGTAGTAGTGGTTCTTCTCCGTCTCGTAGCATGGATTGTGCTGAAAGCCCGGACGCCCCGTCAGAAGCTGCCCCAAGAGTTGCGTATACACCGCCGGCAGATCGTTCTCGCACGCCGCCGGAATCAGCTCGCTGTTGAGCGACGAGAAGCTCATGCACGGCTTCAGCATTCCGCGTTGGAGGCAGTTCATCGTCAGACCGTCCGCCTGGTCCTCCGCCAACAGCCTCTTGATCGCCAGGTGGGAGCGCGTCGCGTTCCCCATCGCCTCGGCCGTCACGCCCCGATTCTCCCGGGCCTGATCGGTGAACCGCTGGATCCACTCCAGAGCGTCGATGTCGAGCACCGCCTCTTCGAATGCCCTGGAATATCGCGAGAAGGGCACCGGGCGAACTGTCACGCCCAAGAACGGCTCCCGCTTGTCCTGCAGATCCTTCGTCTCGCTGATGCTCAGGATCAGGCTCTGCGCCGCCGTCTTACGCGCCTGGATTATCCGCAAGCCCTGTTCGATCGCCTCCATATTGTCCAGCGACTGGATCAGGTACATCCCCGGCCGTCGGTACTGAGTCACCGGCCCGTGCTTGACGCCCAACCCGATATAGAGAATCGCCGGGATGTTCTCCTTCTCCGCCACCTTCAGCAGCGCGTCCGCGTCCGGCAGGCTCCGGTTGTGGAACATCACCAGCAGCAGGCCGTCCGGACGCTCATGACGGATCGTCTGTGCCAGGCGCTCGACGTCCTTGGCCCCGGTGACGCAGCGATCCTCGGTCACGACCCGCACGCCCAGCTTCTTCTCCATCTCTCGCAGCGCGATCGTGTACTGCTTCTGACGACCCTCCGCGTCGAACTCGTTCCCCGGCCAACTCCACCAGCCGTCCGACTTGTCCTTGAACGTCGACGACGGCGGATACAGAAACGCCGCTCGCACCACCGCCGGTTTCTTCGCGCGCCCCGTGTCTGCGGATTGTCCCCCGAGAAGCAGCGGTAGGGGGCCTGCGACCCATCCGCCAGTCGCCACCCCCGCGCCGATCAGAAAGCCCCGCCTGCTGCACCCACAGCCGCATCCGCTCTCCGCGTGCGTCTCCATCGCCGTGTCCTTTCGATGAGATGCCTGGACCTTCCCCAACTCCCGAGCCATTCAACACGTGGGCCCGCATTCTATCACCCCGAGCTCGGCCCGCCCATTTCTCGCTCCGAACCCCTTTCCTCGATCGGTTCTGCCGTTAGACTACCGCGGAAGCAACACTCTGACAGGGAGATCCACAGATGGCCCATGACAAGACTCGAAACAACGTATCGCGACGCACCTTCCTGAAGACAAGCGGCGTGGCCTCCACCGCCGTCTTGCTCGGCACTGCCAAGCGCTCTGACGCCGCGCAGGCCGCCAAGATCATCGAGACGAAGGTCATCAGCCACGAGCCACACTACTACCACGGCTGGCCCACCGTGGCCCGCCGCCGAAACGGACAGCTCCTGGCCGTCTGGTCCGGTGGACGCAAAGGCCACGTCTGCCCCTTCGGCCGCGTCGAGTACATGACGTCCAACGACAACGGCAAGACCTGGACCTGGCCACGGGTCCTCCTCGACAGCGGCATCGACGACCGAGACGCCGGCGTCCTCGAGACCGCCAAGGGCAGCATCCTCGTCACCACCTTCAGCTCCCTGGCGTACGAGCCCATCCTCGCCAAAGCCGAGCAGATCAAGCCCGGCGAAAAGGGCGCTTGGCCCGCCGCAAAGCTCCAAGACTGGCAGGCCGCGCACAACCGCCTCACGCCCGAGCAGCGCAAGGCCGAGCTCGGTCAGTACATGCTCCGATCCACCGACGGTGGCGTCACATGGTCCGCCCGATACCCCAGCGTCGTCAACAGCCCGCACGGGCCCGTCCAGCTCTCCGACGGACGACTTCTCTATCCTGGCAAGGAGCTGTGGACCGGGCAGAAGCGCGTCGGCGTCTGCGAGTCCTCCGACGACGGCGTGACATGGAAATGGCTTGCCGAGATCCCCGCCCGCCCGGGCGACACGCCGGAGAACTATCACGAACTCCACGGCGTCGAAACGGCCGATGGCCGACTCCTCGTCCAGATCCGCAATCACAACAAGGAGAGCGCGAGGGAAACCCTCCAGACCGAATCCTCCGACGGCGGCAAGACGTGGGCCGTCCCCCGATCCATTGGCGTCTGGGGCCTGCCGTCGTTCCTGACGCGCCTGCGGAACGGTCACCTCCTGATGACCTATGGCCACCGCAGAGCCCCGTTGGGCAACCAGGCCCGCGTCAGCACCGATCACGGACGCACCTGGTCCGAGCCCATCATCGTCTCCGGCGACGGCGTATCCGGCGACCTGGGCTATCCCAGCACCGTCGAACTCGACGGCGGCACGCTCCTGACCCTTTGGTACGAGAATATGAGGGGTTCCAGCAACGCCGTCCTCCGCCAAGCCACCTGGAAACTCGGCGCGTAGACGCGAGGAGGGGGCGCCAAGAAGGGAGGAGGGGGGTCTTCAGCGGGTCCCCGCGCGTTTCCGCAAACCAGGCGCAATGGTTCTTCTTCATATCCGCCGATTTCGGGTACAATACTGTTTGGTCACCAACCACGTGACCCCGGATGGGAAGAGAGCCTGTCGCTCAATGTCGAATCAGTTGGGCATGTATCTCAGCCGCGCCGAGGGAGCCCGTCCGATCACGGAGGCATTCCGATGTCCCGCACATCGCCGAGCCCTTCGGGGGCCGACCTACCCGAGACCTTCTTCGCCCCCGCCCGACGCGCCACCGCGGACGAAATCAAGCAGAGCGTCCAACTCGTCAGCGACAGTCCCGTCCTCGACGCCCTCCTCGAGACCCTGGGCGGCTGGGTGACCATCCTGAACGAGCAGCGTCAGGTCCTGGCCGTCAACCACGCGCTTCTGGAGAAGCTCGGCGTGACCGATCCCGCCTCGGCGCTTGGCCTGCGCCCCGGTGAAGCGCTGGGCTGCGTCCATGCCCACGATCACCCCGGCGGCTGCGGCACGAGCCGATTCTGCGTTACGTGCGGCGCGGCCATCTCCATCGTTGCCTCGCTCGATTCGCGCCAGCCGCAGGAGCGAGAGTGCGTCATGACCGTGCGCCGAGACGGGGTCGACCTGGACCTCGACTTCATCGTCCGATCGCACCCGCTCGATATCGCCGGTGCCAAGTTCCTGCTCGTCTGCATGCGCGACATCAGCCAGGAGAAACGCCGCATGGCCCTCGAACGGGCCTTCCTACACGACATCGCCAACATCCTCACCAGTCTCTCCGGCGCAAGCGAGCTGATCGGTATGCACGGCGGAACGATCCAGCGGGATCTCCTCGACCAGATCCGTGAGTCGTCTCGACTCTTGGCCAAGGAGGTCAGAATCCAACGCCTCCTCTCCGAGGACCGACCAACCTGGACGAGGCTCGATCTCGAGGATACCGATCCCGAAGAGTTGCTCCAGCGTCTGCGACTGATCTTCTCCTCCCACCCCGCGGCCAAGGGCCAAACCCTCTTCCTCGAGGCCCCGGGCCAGGGCCACGCCTTCCGAACCGACACGGCCCTCCTCCTCCGCGTCTTGACCAACATGGTGACGAACGCATTTGAGGCCGGAACCGATGGCGATCACGTCCGGGTCCGCGTTCAAACGACCGACGACAGCGTCACGTTCCGCGTCTGGAACCGACAGGCGATCCCAGAGCCCGTCGCCCTGCGCGTCTTCCAGCGCTACTACTCCACCAAAGCCGGCAACGGACGCGGAATGGGCACCTTTGCCATCAAGCTACTCGGTGAGTCCCTCCTCGGAGGCAAGGTCGACTTCACCTCCTCCGAGGCCGAAGGAACCACCTTCTCCATCACCCTCCCACGCAATGCCGACGTCCTCCAACGCCCACCGCAATCCGCCTCCACTAGCACGACCCGCGCGCCCACGTAAGTGCCCGCGCACCGTGCAACGGGCGTCTTCGCCCGCGCCAACGACGCCAGGAGACTCGCCGGGCCACTTGCCTCCAGGAGATCCGCGTCGCACAATCTCATCCATGAACGTCCTATCGATCCGTATCTCCGACGAGCTTCGGAGACAGCTCGACAGGCTCTGCAAGCAGCAGCAGCGCCCGACCAGCGACGTGGTCCGTGAGTCTCTCCGTCGGTATGTCGTCGCCGAGGAGCTTCGGCAGACCAGGGGCCGGACCAGACCATACGCGGAGGCGGGCGGCATTCTCACCGACGATGACGTCTTCAAGGCCGTCTCATGAAGGTCGTCCTGGATGCGAACGTGCTCCGAAGCACTGGGGTTCTGTGGAGGAGAAAGCCTTGGCGAAGCCTGCTGACATCAGCGACGACGCGCTGCTGACGATTGGCTTCTTCAACGATTTCCGAGGGGGCCCAACCATCCTGATGCACGGGCCCAATCCGGCACTCAAACGATTCTCTCACGAGCTTTGGTCCCTGGCGGACGCGCCCGGCGCCACGGTCGACGTGTCAGAACTCGATTACGCGAGGGTCTGTGGCTCGCTGACCCTCATCGTCGAATGCGCCGCTTCGTATCAAGACGCGCGAGGACTAGTCTTCGCTCCCGACGGCGCGCAAACGGACTTCCTGTGGCTCCTTGAAGGCGAAATGCTCCGAGAAGCCGCTGAGAAGATAGAGGCAATGCTGAGGCCGCCAGAGCATCCCTGCCACCAGTACCTCGCGATTGAGAAGCTCGAAGAAGCACAGGTCATGATCGCCAGAGGTGAGTACGACCCGGCGATCTTCCGCAGCGCTGTTTGACGGCGCCGCCTCGACCTGCTTGTACGCTTCCTCGTGTCTTGCGTTATCCGGCTACCATTTACTCGACGGCAAATGCTGCTAGGGTGGTGGGGCGGTCCGAAAGCGGGAGCAGCATCATGACATCGATGTCACCATCGGCCGAAGAGAAATCCAGAGGCGTCAGACAGGCACACCATCGCTCATCGGCGATGTGGGCCACCCCCTCCGCAACGTGCTTCTTCGGGCTTGCGTCCCTGTTCATCGCCGTCTGCGCCTGCGCCCCGGCACGATCCGCCCAACCCGCAACGGTCTCTCTCTTCCCCGATAGGGTCATCGGCCCCGCGAACCGCGCCGTCCTCGGCAACAACATGCTCGCCTATCCCGACAGATCTGAGTACAGCAACCTCGGCAGCGGAATCTGGGACCCCACCCGGCACCGCCCCGAACCCGCGATGGTGACCCTCTGCAAGCAGGCCGGAGCGGTCAGTCTCCGCTGGCCCGGCGGGTGCATCGCCCACCGGTACAATTGGAAGAACACGGTCGGCCTCCTGTCGAAGCGCCCCAATCAACGCTTCGGCCTGCCCGAGTTCCTGACGTTCTGCGAGGCGGTCGGGGCCGAGCCCATGCTGACCCTCGCCGTCTACTGGGGCGGGCCCGAGGACGGCGCGGATCTCGTCGAATACCTCAACACCCCCAATGACGGCAGCAACCCCAACGGCGGAACCGACTGGGCCGCCGTTCGCGCCGGTGACGGCCACCCGAAACCCTGCAACGTCCGCTGGATCGAGTACGGCAACGAATCCGACCACGGAGACCACAAGGGCACGAAGTTCACGCCCCAGGAGTACGCCCGCCGCTATCTCGAATACCGCAAGCGGATGCGTGCCGTCGACCCCAACGTCAAGCTCGGCGCAATCCTCAGTACGGGAGGCCTCCTCGACTGGTGGAACCGGCCCGTGCTCGATGCCGTCGGTCGCGAAGTCGACTTCGTCATCCACCACCCCTACACCCCCGCCTACTACCGGAACGACGAGGCTGCCCCCCACGACAAGATCGCCCGAGTCGCCATGGCCGCCGGCGGCCAGCGCCTCCTATGGCTCGAGCAGATCCGAAGCCTGCTCCGCGAGCGGACCGCCCGGGACGACATCCCCCTGGCCATCACCGAGTACAACGGCCACTTCGTCCAGGCCAAACCCGTCGCCTACAGACAGTGCCTGGCCAACGCCGTCAACAACGCCGACGCCATCCGACTGATGCTCCTGCCCAAGTACCGCGTCGCCTCCGCCCAATTCTGGCAGTTCGCCAACGAATACTGGGGCATGGTCCGCGGCTATCCCAACAAGAACGAGCCCCTCGTCAAACAGGCCAACTATCTCGTCTTCGAGCTGATTAACCGCCACCTCGGCCAAGAGCTCATCGTCGCCGATGTGCAGTGCGATCGCTTCTCCTACGCCGGCGGCACCGGCGTCCGACGCTGTCATGGCCTGCTCGAACCTTCAGAAGTGGACCCTCGCGCCGATCGCAGCGCGAGCCCGTCGACAACAGCGCCACGCTTCACCCAGAACCAGGGAGTGGTAGGGCGGGTCGAGCTGTCCGGCAGCCTCCGCCCGATGAATCCCCCGGCTGGCCCCTGGCAGATCACGCAGGTCGAAGGAGTCCAACAGACGCTCAACGACGGCGTCCTCTCCGTGACCTTCGACGGCGGCAAGGACATCAACTACTACCACGCCAAGAAGACCATGCCGGCGGCTGTTAACGCCGCCTACCGCGTCAAGATCCGCGCGCGAGCCATCGACCTGAAGCACGGCTCGGCCGGCATCCAGGTCGGCGACGCCAGAGGATGGACCACGACCCGCTCCTGCGCAGTCGTCACGCCCCTGACCGGGACCACCGACTGGACCACGATAGTCGCCGACTACCCGGGGCTGCCCGACACCAAGGAAATCGAGATCCTCGCCCGCCGCCTCGAAGGCCAAGGCCCCGTGACCGGCCGAGTCGAGTTCGGCAAGATCGAAGTTGAGACCTTCCGCCCCGATCGCATCGGCGCCCTGCCCGAACTGACCGTCCTCGCCTCACGAACCACCGGCTCGCCCTCAGTCATCGAGATCGTCCTGATCTGCAAACGCCTCGACGGACCGCTACCGCTCCGACTCGCCCGCCCGAACGGCTTCACCCTAGCCCAAGCCGAATGCCTGACCGCCCCGGCCCCCTGGTCCACAAACCTCGTACAGCCCGACACCGTCAAGATCGTCCCCCTCGAGTGTCCCGACAAACCCGCCATCGAGGTAGAGCTCCCCCCATGCTCCGTAACAGCCGTCCGCTTCGCCAAGTAGCCCTGAGATAGCACCTCGCCGCGCCTCCCACACCGCTGCCCCAATACGCCCTCGACGACATGTACAGCGTGATCGGTCTGGTCGCCGACAGCGGACGGATGATCCGCGGCTACTCGTATGACGTCTACGGACGGCAGCGCGAGATCGTCACGCACCTCGACCTGCTCGTGGACATCCGCAACAATCTTCACAAGGCCGTCACCAGCGAGAACGCCCGCTGCGACGTCAACGGCGACGACGAGATCGACCTGCTCGACCTCCTGGGCGCCCGGATCCCGCCCGAGCTGCCGACGGTCCAACCCTACGCCTCCCAGGGCCGGCGTCTGACCGTCTTCAAGGACGCCGCCACGGGAGCGAGGTTCCAGCTCTACGACTTCCGAGCCCGCGCCTACGACCCCATCCTCGGGCGCTTCATGCAGCGCGACCCGGCCGAGTACGCGGATACTTACAATCTGTATCTGGCGTTTCTCTGCGATCCGCTTACACAGTGCGACCCCTCGGGGAAAGCAACACCATATCTCCAACTCCTAGGAGGAGTGGCAGGAAGCGTTCACCTGCGCATGCAGATGCTCCCGATGACCGTGATGGGAAGTGGATACGCGGCCTATGCCCTGCGGAACGTCGCCGCCCGTATGAGATTCCTCAATTACCTCGGCGAGATGGCCTATAGGATGGGGCTGCAGAGAGGTACTGACTTTCTGCTCAGGGCCGAGAAGGTCATCAGAGGCGTGGGTCCCTACGCGGATAACTACCGCAAAGCCTACGAATGGTTATACTACGGGAGAGTAGGCGTGCTCAGGGCGACCACACACATTCACCACTTCTTCAACAAAGGAGGGCAACTTGGTGAGTGGTTCAAAGGTCGCGGTCTCAACCCGAATAGTGAGTTCTTCTTGTGCGAGTGGGAAGGTTCAATCCACCTGGCAAGCCATCCCGGGATCAATCGCGCTTGGATGGACTTCATGACTCGATTTCCTTATGCTACCGTCGCTCAGATTCTTGACAAAGGAAGAGAGATAGCAACGAATTATGGCTTGAAAGTGTGGTTCTAGTGGTTTAGGAGTCTGAGGATGTTGTTCTATAGTCTATCAGTTTCGGGTTCTCAGCAATTCATGGAAGGCAGCATAGAGGTCGAAGGTCTTAGCGTCCGCGACCAGGAAAAGACCTTTCGTGGGGAGGTTGCGCCGCCTGATGCCATTATGCTTGATAGTGTCGGAGGGCATAAGTTGCCGGACCGCCTGAGTGCGGCCTTTCTGACCGGCGTGTCGCCCCGCATGTTGGCGGTCTTTGAGTCTGTGGCCGCAACAGGCTATACAACCGTGCCCATCATTCTCAGACACGCACCCACAGGTTGTGTGATTCACGGCTACTCGGGCTTGGTTGTGACCGGCAGGGGAGGTCCCCTCGACGAAGAGAGGATGCAGCCGCTCAAGAAGAGCGGTGACGCCATTATCTCCTGCAACGGGTTCTACATCTTCGAGGATCACTGGGATGGCTCGGACGTCTTCACAATTGACGGACTGGGATTCAATGTGTGGGTAACGGAGCGGGTTGCCACTGCACTGCAGAAAGCCCGGCCCCAACTGTCGAATCTCCACCTGACACCGAACACGCAGCCCAGTTGAGGAGCACACCAACAAGGCTAGAAGCGGTTTCAAGACTGCCTCATCGTGATCAGGATACATGCTACGTGGAAGAATGCCCGGTATATGTTGATATCGCGGTCCCAGCGGACGACCAGACGTCGGAAGTTTCCGAACCACGCGATCGTTCGTTCGATGATCCAGCGTCGTTTGTAGCGCCGGAGTTTCCTGCCGTCCTGCAACGCGGGCCGTTTGCGATTCTTGCGATGAGGACAGATCAGGTCGATCTTCCGCTTGGCCAATCGAATGCGATGCTGGTCCGAGACGTACGCTCGATCTGCAATCAGTCGCTTGGGATGTCGCGGCGATCGACGCCTGCCACGTGGCGGCACCTGGGTCTCATCGAGCGTCGGCTCCAGGAGCGTTAGTTCCGCGGGCGAGGCCGATGCCAGCCGGAGGCCAACAGGAACTCCTTGGCCGTCTGCCACCACCATGCACTTTGTGCCCTTGCCACGTTTGGTCTTCCCGACGCAGAGCCCCCTTTTTTCGCGGCAAAGAAGCTCGCATCGACGAAAGCCTCTTCCCAGTCGAGCCACCCGGCTTCGTCCAGGTCGGCCAGGAACGTCCGCCAGACGTTGACCCAAACGTCTTGTTCTTCCCAGTCGCGAAGCCGACGCCAACACGTGCTGGGCGATGGGTACTTGTCTGGAAGATCCTTCCATCGTGCTCCGGTACGAAGGATCCACAGAATGCCTTCGAGCACTCGCCGATTGTCGATCGGCTTGCGACCGCCTTTCGGTGATGGCTTGGACTGGGGCAACAGTGGTTCGATTAGGTCCCATTGTTCGTCCGTAAGCAACGGCTTCTTCTTGGCCATGGCGACTCCTTTCGCTTGCTATGGCCAAGTAGAACATAAACCAAATGCGGGCGCAAGCTTATGTCAGAACAAGTTTTGAAACCGCTTCTAGGCGGCGCGGTACCCCGGAGGAGTTAGGGATGTCAACGAATGCGATGATCAGGATCTGCGGTTGGTTGGTGGCACTGCTGCTACTGCTGACTTGGCTGGCTGGCTCTGGTCCAGCCCAGGCCCAGGCCGGCCCGCCGCCGATCCGGTGGAAGGCTGAGGGCGAGATCCCCGAGCCGGAGGCGCCAATCGAGAAGGACCCGGGCGTTATACTGTCCCGCGGCGCGGCGCGGCACACGGTCGTCCAGCTCGACAAGATCCCGACCGCCGATGAGCGAGCGGCCCTGGAGTCCTCGGGCGTCACGCTCCTGCGCTATCTCGGCAGCAACGCCTTCTTCGCCAAGGTCACCGCCGTCGAGCAGCCCGAGGCCGACACCCGCGTGGCCCTCGCCCGATCCGTCGGCGTCAGCAGCGCCATGGAGGTCCGCCGCGAATGGAAGCTCCCGCCATGCTCCGTAGCAGCCGTCCGCTTCGCCAAGTCGCCCTGATCTAACGAGAGGTGCCGTTCGAGGTGATGCCGCTACCCACGCTCTTGGGCGGCCGTGCCCGGTTGCCCTTGCCACCCACGACGCGATCGGCAATCCTACCGTCCTTTGAGGATCGCCCCGTGCTACTGACGATCACCAACACGACCCCCGACGCACGCGACCTCGGATGGCTCCTCCACAAGCACCCCGACCGCGTCCAGGCCTTTGATCTCTCTTTCGGACGCGCCCACGTCTTCTATCCGGAGGCGTCCGCCGACCGCTGCACGGCCGCGCTGCTCCTGGACGTCGACCCCGTCGGACTCATCCGCGGAAAGAATCGCCAGGGCGGCCTCCTCGATCAGTACGTCAACGATCGCCCGTTCGTCGCGTCGAGCTTCATGAGTGTGGCCATCGCCCAAGTCTTCGCCACCGCCCTGGCCGGACGCTCGAAGGACCGGCCGGAGCTCGTCTCCAAACCGCTCTCGCTGGAGGCGGGGCTCTCGGTCCTGCCGTCGCGCGGCGGCGAATCGTTCCTCCGTCGCCTATTCGAGCCCCTTGGCTATGACCTCGCAATCGAGCGTCACTCCCTTGACGATCAGTTCCCACAATGGGGCGACAGCCCGTACCACACGTTGCGGCTCGCGCGAACCTGCCCGCTTCAAGAGCTGCTGACGCACCTCTACGTGCTCGTCCCCGTGCTGGATAACTACAAGCACTACTACGTCGGCCAGGAAGAGCTGACGAAGCTCCTGGCCAAGGGCGAGGGATGGCTCGCCGCCCACCCGGAGAAGGAGCTGATCGCCAAGCGCTATCTCAAGTATCAGCCGTCGCTGGCGAGGCAGGCACTGGCCCAGCTCGTCGAGGACGACACAACCGACTCCCTGACCTCCGACGAACGCCCTGACCCGAACCAGGACGAGCAAGTGCTCGAACGGCAGCTCAGCCTGAACGACCAGCGAATCGGCACCGTCCTCGCCGCCATCAGGGCCTCCCGTGCCGCCAGCGTGCTCGACCTGGGCTGCGGCGAGGGCCGGCTCTTGCGCGAGCTGCTCACCGTCAAGGAGATCGACCGTATCGTCGGTTTGGACGTCTCCATCCGCTCGCTGGAGATCGCCTCCGAGCGACTCCGGCTGGATCGTCTGCCCGATCGTCAGCGCGGCCGCATCGAGCTGATGCACGGCTCGCTCATGTATCGCGACCGCCGTCTCGAAGGCTTCGACGCCGCTGCGGTGATCGAGGTCGTCGAGCACCTGGACCCGCCCCGACTCGCCGCCTTCGAGCGAGTCGTGTTCCGGCACGCCCGACCGCGAACCGTCGTCCTGACCACGCCCAATCGCGAATACAACGCCATGTGGGACGGCCTCGTCATCGACCCGCCCAGTCCCGACCATCCCGCCAACACGAAGCTTCGGCACGCCGACCACCGCTTCGAGTGGACTCGCGCAGAGTTCCGGGCCTGGGCCGAGGGCGTTGCCGATCGTTACGCCTACGCCGTCCGGTTCCTACCCGTCGGTCCCGATGACCCTGCCCTCGGACCGCCGACGCAGATGGGGGTGTTCACGTGCGAGTAGGCGTCCCCAAGTTGTCATTGGTGGTCCTCATCGGCCCGTCAGGCTCCGGCAAGTCCACCTTCGCGAGGAAGCACTTCTTGTCCACGGAGGTCCTCAGTAGCGACGCCTGCCGAGCCCTCGTCAGCGACAATGAGAACGACCAATCGGCCACTGCCGACGCGTTCGACTTGCTCCGCTACATCGCGGGCAAGCGCCTGGCTGCGGGGCGCCTGACCGTCGTCGACGCCACGAGCGTCCGCCCCGAGGACCGAAGGCCCCTCGTCCAGCTCGCCAGGGAGTTCCACTGCCTCCCCGTCGCCATCGTGTTCAACCTGCCCGAGAAGGTCTGCCAGCAGCGCAATCGCGAACGCCCCGATCGCGACTTCGGGCCCCACGTCATCCGCCAGCAACGCTCAGCCCTGCGCCGAGGTCTCCGCGGCCTCAAACGCGAGGGCTTCCGCCACATACACGTCTTCGAAACCCCCGAAGACGTCGACACGGCAACGCTCGAGCGCCTCCCGCTCTGGCCCGACAAGCGCGACGACCACGGCCCGTTCGACGTGATCGGTGACGTTCACGGCTGCTGCGACGAGATGGAGACGCTCCTCCGCCTTCTCGGCTACGTTACGGCTCCAATGCCCGACGGCGACGACGTCTGGGGCCAGACGCTCTACGCCCATCCCGAAGGCAGAAAGGCCGTCTTCCTCGGCGACCTGGTCGATCGAGGCCCACGCATCGTCGACACCCTCCGCCTCGTCCGAAACATGGTGACCGCCGGCCACGCCCTCTGTCTGCCCGGCAACCACGACATGAAGCTCATGCGGAGGCTCGGCGGCAAGAACGTCCAGATCACGCACGGCCTGGCCGAGTCGCTTGCCGATGTCGATACCCTCCCCGACGATGTCCGCGAAGCGTTTTCCAACGAGGCAGCAGCGTTTCTCGACGGCCTCATCAGCCACTATGTCCTCGACGACGGCAAGCTCGTCGTCGCGCACGCCGGCATGAAACAAGAGATGCAGGGCAGGGCATCGGGCAAGGTTCGCGAGTTCGCCCTCTACGGCGAGACGACCGGAGAGACCGACGAGTTCGGCCTCCCCGTTCGCTACAACTGGGCCGCCGAGTACCGCGGCGCCGCTCACGTCGTCTATGGACATACGCCCGTCCCCGACCCCGAGTGGCTGAATCGAACCGTCAACGTCGATACGGGCTGCGTCTTCGGTGGGCGTCTCACCGGCCTCCGCTGGCCGGAGAAGGAATTCGTCTCCGTACCCGCCGAGAAGACGTACGTAGAGCCGGCACGTCCGTTCCTGGCAGAAGACCAACAGGCCCCGGCGCTGACCGCCCAGCAAATCCAGGACGACCTGCTCGACGCCGAGGACGTCCTGGGCAAGCGCATCATCTCCACCCGGCTTCGACAGAACATCACCATCCGCGAGGCCTCCGCCACGGCCGCGCTCGAGGTGATGACCCGCTTCGCCGCCAATCCCAAGTGGCTCATCTATCTGCCGCCGACCATGAGCCCGTGCGAAACCCACGCGACCGACGACCTCCTCGAGCACCCGACCGAGGCCTTCGCCTACTACCGAGCGGCTGGCGTGCCCCGAGTCGTCTGCCAGGAAAAGCACATGGGCTCCCGCGCGGTCGTCATCGTCTGCAAGGATGCCGACGCCGCTCGCGAACGGTTCGGAATCGACACCGGCCAGGCCGGCATCGTCTACACCCGCACAGGCAGACGATTCTTCGACGACGTCGAATTGGAGGCAGCGCTGCTGGATCGGATTCGAAGGTCCATGGACGCGGCAGGGGCCTGGGACACCTTCGACACCACGTGGGCCTGCCTCGATTGCGAGTTAATGCCCTGGTCAGCCAAGGCGCAGGAACTCCTCCGAGGCCAGTACGCCGCCGTCGGCGCTGCGGGAAGGGGGGCGCTGCCGTCGGCCGTGGCGGCGCTGGAAAGGGCTGCCGAACGCCTCAAGTCCGACGCCGCGCTGACCACGCTGATCGATCGCTTTCAGGCCCGCCAGCGAGCCGTTGACAAGTACGTCACCGCCTATCGGCAGTACTGCTGGCCCGTCGAACGGCTGGAGGACTTCAAGCTCGCGCCGTTCCACCTGCTCGCTACGGAGAGCGGCGTCCATGTCGACCGCGACCACCTCTGGCACATGGAAACGCTGGCTGCCCTCTGCAAGGAAGATCCCGACGTCCTGCTCGCCACCGCCCACAGAGTTGTCGATCTGACCGACCCCGCTAGCTGTCAGGAGGGCGTCGATTGGTGGATGTCCCTCACTGCCCGAGGCGGCGAGGGCATGGTCGTCAAGCCATTCGACTTCATCGTTCGGGGTAGGCGAGGCATCGAGCAGCCCGCCGTCAAGTGTCGCGGAAAGGAGTACCTGCGAATCATCTACGGGCCGGAGTACGACGCGCCCGAGAACCTCGAGCGCCTCCGCAATCGTGGCCTGGCCACCAAACGATCCCTGGCCGTCCGCGAGTTCGCACTCGGAATCGAGGCCCTCGAACGATTCGTCCGCCGCGAACCCCTCCGCCGAGTCCACGAATGCGTCTTCGCCGTCCTGGCCATGGAGAGCGAGCCGGTCGACCCGCGCCTATGAACGCCTCGACGGCTTGGACCTTGCCAATCCCCTTGGCGGCACGCAGAACTAGCTGCGTACCCGTTTGACGCTTTCACAAGTCCTTTACACGGCGTTGCCGGTCCCGTTAGGCTGGCACCATGCCAAAGGTCGAGCCGCTCGCCGTTGACGCAAAGTGTACGGAGCACTCGCTCGTCATGGTGTTGGCGGACGGGCGTGAGATCTCAGCCCCCCTGACCTGGTTTCCTCGCCTGCTCAAGGCCACACCGACCCAGCGGAGCGAATGGCGCCTTATCGGCGGCGGCATCGGTGTCCATTGGGAGGCCATCGACGAGGACATCTCCGTGGAGAGCTTGCTCGCCGTGGAGTGATCCTATCCCCTCCCACGGGACGGATCGGAATTACCGGCGATTGATGCGCTCTGGCCATGGAGGGCGAGCCCGTCGCCCCGCGCCTGTGATCGGCGCGCCCGCCCAACGCTCCCCCTATTTCGCCTCCTGCTCCCGGTTCTGATACTTCATCCGCTCCATGTACCGTCGGCCGGCCTCCAACCCGTCCGCACGAGCCTGGCCGCACGTCAGGAACTTGCCCACGAGCAGCATGTGCTTGTCCACGGGAATGCGGCTCAGGTCCACCTCCTTCAGGAAGCCGCCCACCGTCGAGCGGATCACCTCCTGACGTTTCGGGTCCCCCGCGTATGACACCACCGCCACCGGAGTGTCCGGCGCGTAGTGACGCCCGAGCTGCTCCATCAACTTGGGATAGTCCAGGTGCATCGTGTAGAACACCATCGACGTCCCCGTCGCCATCAGACGCTCGTTGGTGTCTACCCGTCCCTGCCAGTCCGACATCGTCAGGATCACCGAGCTCGTGTCCCACCCGTACGGAGGGCTCCTCTTGACCGCCGCAGCCGCGGCCTCGAACGCACCCACCCCCGGCACGACTTCCGTCGGGATGTCGGGCGGCAGCGCCTCCAGGTAGTACGTAATCCCGTACATCATGGCGTCGCCGTTCTCCAGCGACGCCACCGTCCTACCGGACCGAACCGCCGACGCGATCCGATCCAGCATCTCCTGACGTTTCCGAGCGTGCTCGATCGCGAGCCGACGCCCGTCTTCATCGCGGATCGCCTTGGGATCCACCCCCATGTACAACGTGATGAATCGCGGGGCAATCCAGACTTCCTTGCCCTGGATATACTGCTTGAAGTCTTCCCGCTCCTGCTCGTCGCCAAGCAGCACGATATCCGCCCTGCGAACCGTCTCGATCGCACGGATCGTCGCCAGATCCGGCGCCGTGCCCATCCCCACCATGACAAACTTCGCCGGACCGCGAGCACACCCCGGAATGATGAGCCCGAGAAGCATCACCCAATGAAGTCGAGCAGCATCCGCCATGAAACACTACCTCCCGTTGCCGTCGTCGCCATGTTCCCGAGACTGCCCCTCTCGAACGTCGACACCCGGGGCAAGTCCAAACGCCGAGAGGATACCGGCATCAGCAACGAGAATCACCCGCGGCACAAATGCGCGCCTACTATTTCCTCCGCGGATCGACCGAAACCGCCGTCCCGTCCAAAGGCAAGTTCACGAGCGGCCCCGCCTGAAACCGATCGCTCGGCCTGGCCCGACCCATCAGATCGTGCGTCAGTAGCTCACCCGCCGGCGCCACGTTCGGCAGCGGCCTGCCCAACGGGGGAAAGCTCGGCAGCGCCTCCTGCGCTCCAGCCTTGACCGCCAAGGTAAGCTTCTGCGGGTCGAACGTGATCGTAAGGTGCGCCAGCTTCGAATCGCGATCCTGCCCCAACTCGCGCCACGCGCTGAGGTCCATGAACCGGCCCGCCTTGCCGGGCCCCGCTCCGTCGCCGAACGCCTCGCGACTCTGCCCATCCTTCACCACGAACACATTGCGGTCCGACCTCGTCGTCGCGTTCGGGCGAACGATGAATCGACTGAACCCCCCGATGATGTTGCCGAAGATCCGATGATCGTTCTCGTAGGGCCGCTTCGTCCGATTCGGATCCCCATACCGCAGGTGAACCCCCGACCCCGATCCGTTGATGATCAGGTTCTGCAGCAGTACCACACGCTCCGCGTCATGCTCGTAGAACCCGTGATCCCCGCTCCCGGCGATGAGGTTGTTGTCGACGAGATTCGGCCCCAGGTTGATCTCCAGGAACAACGAGCCGAGCCCCCCCGGATCGCGCGCGCCGCTCAGCACGTTCTGTGTGATCCGCGTGTTGAGAATCTCCCCGTCGAGCCACAGCGACGGCCCGTTGATCGTCCGGAGAATCACGTTCCGCCGGATCACCGAATGCTCCGTGCGATGGATCTTGATCCCCGCTGATTCGTAGTGGTGCGTGATCGGCATCCAGCAGTTGTCCGTGACCAAGTTGTCCTCGATCAGCAACCACTCGTTCGCGCGATTGTGCCACGCGGACATGGCCGAGACTCCGCAGTGGTGCACGTGGTTCCGGCGGATGATGTGACAGCCCTGCAGCTCGCCTTGGCCATAGCTCCACCACTGCCCCCCAAGGTCGATCCCCAGCGTGTTGGCGTACCCGATCTCACAGTCCTCCACGATCCAGTGATGCCCCGCCGTAGCGCTCAGCAACCCGCGCTGCGGTGGCGGAATCGGCACGCCGTTGGCCGCGTGGAACATCCGCAGGCCCTTCACGCGGATGTAGTTCAGATACCGCTCGGTCGGGGCGAAGACCTGTTCGCGCGTGGTAATCTCGAAAACCTGCCCGCCCGGCGCGGCATCCTTCGCCAGACGAACGTGGACGGTCATCCCATTGTCCTCGACCCAGAAACGCCCGCCCCCCTCTTTCAGTGCCTCGAACGTGCCCACCTGAACCAGCGGCACGCCATCCACGAAGATCTGCCCCCGACGAAGCTCGAACGAGTCGAACAGCTTCCACGTCTTCATGTCCGTCTGCGCGGGGAAGTTCTGGAGACAGAACACGTTCGCGCCGCTGAACATCTTCGCACCCAGTTCCGCCTCCCAAGTCACCACACCGTCCGGCAACTTGAAGTAACGGCCCTTTCGCCACGTCGGCCGCCACACGTCCGACCCCTTGATGACCACCTCTTCGCCGGGCGCCGCCTCGTACGAGATCATCGCGTCAGGGCCCGTCCCGCCGGTCGCGGGCCTTACCCATTCCCGATACACCCCCGCGTGGATCACCACCCGCTCGCCCGGACGCAGAACCGCCGCGGCCTTGCCGATCGTCTTCCAGGGGCGATCCGTCGTCCCCGGATTCTTGTCCGACGCCTCCGCCTTCCCCTGTGCCACGTGATACGTTCGCGAAAACGAAACCGGCCGTTCCCAAGTCTCAAACAGCTTCCCATCCGGCAGCCGCACGGGAACGAACCCCTCGCCCGCTCCCGCCGCCCGAGTCAGCCCCGCAAGCACCCCAAGAGCACAGATCCGCCCAAGCGAGCCGTACGATCCATTGTTTGCCATAGCGCCGTGTACTCCGTATATGAAGATATGAGCACCCGAGGCATTGTCCTCACGTCCACCAACCCCCGCAACCGCGGCCTGGACCCCAGCGCCGCCGCTGGCTTTCGCAAGACGTCCAGATACTCACGGATGATGTCAGAGCCAGAAGGTTTGCCCATGGGGCGACTTGATGTTAGACTATGTACGGTAGATCGACGTACATATGGGAAGCAGGAGATCGCCCATGACCACGCTGAAATCAGCAACCCGAAATGCAAGGCTCGACGTTCGCCTGAGCAAGACACACAAGCGGGTCATCGAGCAAGCCGCCACGATGACCGGGCAATCCCTCTCCGATTTCGCCGTCGCCAGCCTTGTGCAGGCTGCCCACCGGGCGATCGCCGAGGCGACCGTGACCCAGCTTTCCGTCCGTGACCGAGACATCTTCCTGAAGCGGATCGAGTCCGACGCCAAGCCCAACAAGGCCCTGAAGACTGCCGCCAGGCGGTACACGAAACGTCGTGCCTGACCGACCTCCGTGGATCATCGAGAAGCTCCACAAGCGGCACGACCGTGCCGCCTCTTCCTGTGGCCTTGCTGAGCTCGACGACTACCTGCAGCGCTTCGCAAGCCAGAACGAGAAGACGGGTATTAGCCAGCACTTCGTTGCGGTGGAATTCGCCGGCGAAAGCGAGGTCCTCGGATACTACGCAGTCTCGGCCGGCTCGGTGGCTTGGGATCAGGTACCGGATGACTTGAAGAAACGGCTTTCGCGCTACCCGATCCCGGTGGCTCACATCGGCCGGCTGGCCGTCAAACAGTCGATGCAAGGCCGGGGCTTGGGCGAGGATCTGTTGATTGACGCCCTGGTCCGGATCCTCGGGGCCGCCGACGAAATCGGCATCCATGCCGTCGAGGTGGTTGCCATCAACGACAGCGCGAGGCGCTTCTACCTGAAGTATGGCTTCACGCCACTGACCGACGATGAGCGCCACCTGTACCTGCCGCTGTCGGCGGTCAAGAAGCTTGGCCTCGCTTGAGCCAAGCTCCGTCGCGCCAACTCACTCTGCTCATCGTATGTCCGATTTGCACAACGACGCCCGGACGGCTACCGTAACGCCCTGTTTCGCGATTTCCGACCCACGATCGAGGGCGATACCATGTGGCAGCACCTTCTACTGGCCGTCGCGATGGTCTCCTTGACGAGCGCCTTGTCCGTCGCCGCCGAACCGAACAAGCCGGCACCGATCCCCGACGAGTTCCCATGCTTCGTCGTCCCCGGCCATGACAAGGAGATGGACAGCCTCCGCCGGCTCTTCTGGCTGCACTACAAGCCCGCCGGACCGTTGATCCCCCTGTGGGATGAGTGGATGCCGATGTCCACGCTGTGGCCGGCGCTCGGCAAGGGCCGCGAGTTGGAGTCCATGCGCCTCCGATGGGCCGGAGCACTGGCCGGTCGAGGGATGAATACCGAAGGCTACGTCCACACGCATCAGCACGACGGCTTGGCCCACGCCGAGGGCTGGCCCTTCCCGCTCTGGACCCAGGCCGGCGGCATCGGCTGGCACTTCCGCGGGACCGGCATCAAGGGATACGACGCGCCGCCGGCCAC
>JAFGLZ010000252.1 GCA_016927755.1 Phycisphaerae bacterium | reverse complement strand
TTCCCGGACCGCTTCATGCACGTGGCGGAACTGAATCGGATGGGGGCGAAGCTCCGCAAGGAGGGCCCGGTGGTGATCGTGGAGGGCGTGAAGCGTCTGATCGGGGCGCCGGTGATGGCGTCGGACCTGCGCGCGTCGGCGGCGCTGGTGCTGGCGGGGCTGATCGCCAAGGGTCAGACTCGGGTGAATCGCGTCTATCATATCGATCGGGGCTACGAGCGGATCGAGCAGAAGCTGGCGGGGCTGGGGGCGGACATTCAGCGGCTTCGGGAGTAGGGGGGATTGCGGGAAGGCGCGTTGGGGCGGACGTGTCTCGGGCCAATGCTCCGACCGGTCACGTTTCAGGGAACCGCTTGGCCTAACCTTTCAACGGATCGATGACCTCGATGAAATCAAAGCGGTGGAAATCCGCGTCGCGCGTGCAAATGCGTCTGAGGCCGTGTTCTCGCATGAGGATTGCAGTGTGCGTGTCGTGCAGAACATTGCCACTGAGTTGAGGCATCTCGCGGAGGACTTGTTCGGCGACGGCCGAATGCCGCTGCGTCTCAACCAGGACGCTCAACCCCGGGGACGCCAGGAGCGCCTCGACGAAACCCCATGCCTGCGCGACGCGCCATGGCCTTCTCAACACGCGAGGATGCGTTGTGACCCGTAGAAATTCGTACAGGATCCCCCAGGTCGTGTACCACGTGGAGGCCAGTCCGCGCCACTGCTCAACCGCCTCGCGACAGCGCTCATGCTCCGGCATGTCTTCGTCAGCGGCGTACACGAGCACGTTCGTGTCCACAAGAAACACTAGCGCTCTTCCATTGCTTGGTAGAGTGCCTCGCGGCTGGCAACGTCGACGAGCGCTCCGCCGCTCTTAAACGTAGGCAATTCGGGAAGCGGCCTCGGCTCAGCGCGCGCGTGAAGCAGCATGCGGAGGGCGCTCTCCACCAGTTTGGACATCGTGCAACCCCTCCGAGCGGCCTCGCGCTTAAGTTCAGCCATTACGGTGGCGTCTATGTTGAGGGTCGTCTTCATATGGCTAACCATATCATTGATATGGTTATATGTCAAGTCGCTGGAGCCTCAGGCTGCCCTCTAGTCGATCGGGACGACCCAGATGTTTCGGAAGGCGACGGGGCAGAGGTGGTCCTGTAGCATCAGCGGGCCGGGCTTGCCGAGTGCGTTGGGCCTTGGGGACTTGGGGATCTCCTTGTCGTCGATGATGGTGATGCCGTTCTGGACGACGGTGATCCGGCCCTTTTGAACCGTCTTCTTGTCGTCTTCGAGCCTCGGGGCACGGAAGGTGATGTCGTAGGACTGCCATTCGTTGGGCGGGAGGCAGACGTTCTTGCTGGGGACGATCATGCCATAGAGGGCTCCGCAGTCGTCCTTCTTGATGGGGTCGATGCCGTAGCTATCGAGCACCTGGACCTCGTATCGGGCCTGGAGATACACGCCGCTGTTGCCGCGTCCTTGGCCCTTGAATCTCGGCATGTAGGGCACCTTGAACTCGATGTGGAGCTTGTGATCGCCAAAGGTCTTCTTGGTGCGGATGTTGCCGGCCAGGGGGATGCAGACCATGGCGCCGTCCTGGAGGCGCCAGGGGCAGGGGGTTCCGTTCATGCGCGTCCAGCCGGAGGTGTCCTTGCCGTCGAAGAGGATGATCGCGCCTTGGGGTGGCTTGGTGAACTGGGGCTTGGGCGCCTCGGCCGATGAAGCGGATTGCGACAGGACAGCGACAACGGCGCAGGCGAGCGTCAAGGACCATCGAATCGCAGAAGTCGCTTGGATCATTGGCAGGCCTCCTCTTGCCACGGTTTGCGTCACAGTGAATGACAGGCCGCTACAAGGTCCATCCCTTCCGGTACGGGCGTTTGATGAACCGCATCGCGTCGGGCTCGTTGGTGATCTTCAGGTTCGCGGCGTCCCACTCGATCGGCTTGCCGGCGCGATAGGCCACGTTGCCCAACAGCACGGTCTCGGTCAGGGGGCCTGAATAGTCGAATCCGCAGGCGGTCTTGCCGCCGGTCTTGCAGGCCTCGACCCAATCGCGGGGATGTCGGATGGCGTCGGGCAGAAACGTCTGGGAGCGTTTCTGGCCTTCGGATCCCCCGTTCGGAAACAGGATGTACCGGTTGTAGTCGGCCGCAATGCGGCCCTTGGTCCCGACGAAGAGGATCCCCAACTCCCAGTCGATGAACTCTTCCTTACCGAGGGCGTCCTTGTGCTTGCCGCCGTTGTACCACGTTAGCTTGACGGGGGGCTTGCCCGGGGGGGCCGGGTACTCGTAGCGCACGATGAGCCACTTTGGCGTGCTCTCGGGATGCACGGGAGGACCTTCGGCCGAGACCTTACGGACGTGCCGGAGGCCCAGGGCCCAATGCGGAAGGTCCATCAGATGACAGCCGAAGTCGCCCAGGAGCCCGCTGCCGAAGTCCCACCATCCGCGCCACGAGCCCGGAAGATACGCGGGGTTGTAGGGACGATACGGGGCCGGTCCGAGCCATTCGTCGTAGTGGAGGCCCTCCGGCACGGCAGGCGTGTCCTTTGGGCGATCGCCTGGCGCGTAGCCGCTTCGATGCCAGACGTGGACGTCGGTCACGTCGCCGATGGCGCCGGCACGGATGAGCTCGACGACGCGTGCATAGGTGGTGCTGGCGTGCATCTGTATTCCCATCTGGGTGACGCACTTGGTCTTTGCCGCCTGCTCGGTGAGTTTGCGGGCCTCATAGATCGAATGCGTGAGGGGCTTTTCGCAGTAGACGTGCTTTCCCGCCTTAAGCGCCATCATCGTGGCGGGCGCGTGGGTGTGGTCGGGGGTGGAGATCATGACGGCGTCGATGTCCTTCCGATCGAACATCCGTCGGAAGTCGGTGTAGAACTGGGCTTTTGGGATCCATCTTCGCGGTCCGGCGGCCTGGCGTTCGTCGGCATCGCAGGCCGCGACGATGTGCTCTCCGCGCAGCGCCATGAGATTCGCGGTGCCTCGTCCGCCCAACCCGATGACGCCGATGCCGAGCCGCTCGTTCGGGGATTTCCTCGGGCCGCCCTCGGCCAGCGCGGGGGCGCCCGCTGCCCAGGTGCCGGTAAGGGCGAGCGCCGATCGCCGAATGAAAGCCCGACGGGTTTGTTTGTGTGACATGGGGGACCTCCGGATGCCTTTCGGATCGGGGTGAGATCTACCGTGGCGATTCATCATAGACCGCTCGGGGGGCGGGGACAACCGCCCGCGCTGCGCGGCCCTTGCCAGCGGGGACGCCAAGCCCGAGAATAGAGGATCTTTGTGTTACCAAGTGCTTTGATTAGGCGATCAATCTCATGCGATGGAGCAAATACTTCATTCCGACGGTCAAGGAAGTCCCAGCGGACGCGACGGTGGCCTCGCACAGACTGCTGATTCGGGCCGGTTACATCCGGCAGGTGACGGCGGGGGCGTACACCTACTTGCCGCTGGGGTATCGGGTGTTGCGCAAGGTGGAGAACATCATCCGCGAGGAGATGGACGCGGCCGGGGCGGTCGAGCTGTTCATGCCCGCGATGCATCCGATCGAGCTGTGGGAGGAAACGGGTCGGGTCGAGGCCATGGGGCAGACGCTGGTGCAGCTTGCGGACAAGCCGTTTCGCAAGGGGACGGTCCTGGGCCCGACGCACGAGGAGATTGTCACGGACACGGTCCGCGCGTTCGTCAACAGCTACAAGCAGTTGCCGTTGAATCTGTATCAGATCCAGACGAAGTTCCGCGACGAGGAGCGTCCCAAGAGCGGGGTGTTGCGGACGCGCGAGTTCCAGATGAAGGACGCGTACAGTTTCCACGTGGTCAAGGAGGGGCCGGGGGGGCTCGACGAGACCTACCAGGTGATGTACGACGCGTATTGCCGCATCTACGACCGTTGTGGGCTGCGGTACGCCATTGTCGAGGCGGAGAGCGGGCCGATCGGGGGCGACGCAAGCCACGAGTTCATGGCCGTTACCGACGCGGGAGAGGACTGGCTGGTGGAGTGCGGCGAGTGCGGGTACGCGGCCAATCTCGAGCGGGCGGAGGCCGCGGCGATTCCGGAGACGGCGGCGCCTGCCCCCCTGCCGACGCTGACGGAGGTCGAGACGCCCAACCAGCGGACGATCGACGAGGTGTGCGGGTTCCTGAAGCGCGAGCCGGCGAGCATGATCAAGACGCTCGTTTACGTCGATGGCGACGGCAAGCCGCTGGTGGCGCTGGTCAGGGGCGATCATGAGATCAACGAATCGAAGCTGGGTCGGGCGGCGGGCGTGACCGGCATCGAGCTGGGCGATGCGGAGACGATCCGCAAGCTGACGGGGGCGGAGGTCGGGTTCGCCGGGCCGCACACGCTGCAGGCTAGGGGGGCGCGGGTCATCTGCGATCAAGCCGTCTCGGTGATGCATGGCGCGGCGACGGGGGCCAACAAGACGGGTTACCACGTGGTGGGACTCGAGCCGGGGCGGGATTTCGAGTTGACGGACGTGGCGGACATCCGTAGCGCCGTCGAGGGCGACGGGTGCCCGAAGTGCGGGGCGGCGATGCGGTTCAAGAAGTGCATCGAGATCGGGCACGTGTTCAAGCTCGGGACGAAGTACAGCCAGGCGATGAAGGCGACGGTGCTCGACGCCGAGGGCAAACCGCGGACGCTGATCATGGGGTGCTACGGCATCGGTCTGAACCGGATCTTGGCGGCGGCGGTCGAGTTGGGGCACGACGACAACGGTATCACCTGGCCGATGAACATCGCGCCGTTCCAGGTGCTGATCGTGGCGCTGGACGTCCGGGAGGAGGAGGTCAAGGTGGCGGCGGAGGGCCTATATGATCAGCTCACCGCACAGGGGGTGGAGGTGCTGCTGGACGATCGCGACGCGCGGCCGGGCTTCAAGTTCAAGGACGCGGATCTGATCGGGATCCCCATTCGGGTCACGATCGGGAAGCGCGGGCTCAAGGACGGGATCGTCGAGATCAAGGCGCGTTGCGCCGAAGAGGCGCACAAGGTCGCGCCGGGGGCGGCGGTCGAGACGATCATGAAGATGAGGGGGGAGGTCGGGGGGTAGCGGCGGTCGTTGAGGGGGAATCGGCGTCATTCGGTGCCGTTTTCAGCGAGTGGGTTTCGCGCTGCATTCGGAGGGGCATGGCTCAGATTCAGACGGACCTTCTGAGATGGAGCGAAGCACGGGTCCGCGGAACGCCGTTCGGATTCAGACGGGTTGATTCCGTCAGCTCGCGGTTGTTCGGTCGGAAGGGTCTTCCCGTGCGGACCCATGCCACCCGCGCGGGACTCTGTCCATGGATCACGGGCGGGACGCCCGTGCTACATTCGCGCCCAGCCTGGACTCCCGCGGTAGGTCACGTCGCAAGCGTGTCAGCGTCCGACGTTCAGGCCTATTTGGACGTCGCCGTGGCTGTGGTTCTCGATCTTTTCGCCGCCGCGGAAGCGCGAGGCGGTGATGACGGCCGACTGGAGCTTCTCGCCCAGGACGACGTGTTTGACGGCCTTTTCCTTGAGGAAGTCGCAGCCGGTGACGATCAGGCTTCCGGCGGCGGCGACGATGCAAGCCTGGCCCGACTTGTTCTCGTCCCAGCCGGCGAAGTGGCAGGCGTTGAAGCTGACGGTGTCTTGGCCGTCGAGGATCGCTTGGGGTCCGGTCTCCTTGATCGGCCAGAAGCCGCAACCCGTAAACTTGACCGGTCCGCGGTTGGTCGCGGCGACCTTTACCGTTGCCATCATCTGACAGTTGACGAAGCTGATGCCCGAATGGCGCTGCACCTCGTCGACCAAGACGGCGAGGGGCCCCACGTCGGAACCGCTGTTGGTGAACACGCCGTTGCCGGCGCCGTGGGCGGTCTTGATGAAGTGGAAGCCGATCTTGTAGCCGATGCAGAAACAGTTCGTGACGTACTCCCAGTCTGTCTTGCCGATGATGAAGGCCTCGCCGTGCTCGATGGTGAACTTTCGGATGGGCCCGTCCATTTGCCAGAAGGGCCAGATGTGCAGGCTCTCGATGCGTCCGACGTCGAAGCACTTGTCGACGTAGATGCCGCGACGGAGGGCGTGCATGTTGACGCGATTGACGTAGTGTCGCCCGGCGGGGTGCTCGGTGCCCAGGTCGATGCCGTTGTAGGGATTGCTCAGCAGCACGTCGGTGAGGGTGACGTTGTCGCCGATGCCGCGGACGCACCAGGGGTAGGGGTCGGGGGTGTCGGTGGCCTTCTGATTGGGGTAGTGGATGGTGAGTCCGCGGAGGGCGGCGCACTCGTGCATGATGCAGAAGGGGCGGCCGTCCTCGCCGGTCTTTTCGGGAACGGCCATGATGACGGTGCCGCCGCTCTTCCAGTGGCGAGGGGGCGCTTCGAACGTTCCGCGGAGCGTGACGCGTCGGGGGATCGTCAGCTCACGGACGCGATACTTGCCGGCGGGGACCCAAACGATGCCGCCGTCGGCGGCGTCGGCGGCCTTGAGGGCGTCGTCGAAGGCTTTGGTGCAGTCGGTCTTGTCGTCGGCGACGGCACCGAAGTCGGTGACGGAGAACCAGCCGGGCATGGGCTTGGACGGGGGGGAGGGGGACTGGGCGGCGGGGGCGAGCGCGGGTGCGGTATCGCCCTTGGGCGGGGTTTGCGGGAGGGCCAGTTTGGGCAGGCAGGCCGTTGCCAGGGCGGCGGTGATTAGCCAGTAAGCGGTTCGGTTGGTGGTGTGCACTGTGGTCGCTCCTGGTCTTGTGGGAGGGGGCAGGTTGACGAAACGCCCGGAGGGTACGTGATAGCTGGGGGGCACGGGGATTTCAAGGGCTGCGGTGCTGGCTTGCTGCCAGGCGGGGAGGCATCGGGTGCGGAAAGCACTCCGGGATTGCCGTTTGATCGTTTCGAGCAGGTGTTGTATAATATTTCAACAGACCGAGGATGGGCTGATGATCGAGGTTGTTTGGGACCTGGAGGACGACCCGAAGGGCAACGTCCAGCACCTTGGCGAGCACGGTGTCACACGAGAAGAGGTCGAGGAAATCCTGAACGCATGAGCTAGTGAGACAGGTTACAGCCGTTCCAGCGGGCGGCCCATTACTTTCGGACACACGGCGGCTGGGCGGCCTCTGATCGTTGTCTGGGAGATCGTCGAGCGGGATCCGTTGGTGGTGTGCCCGATCACGGCCTACGAGCCCGACGAAGAGCGACCCATGGCCAAGCAAGCTCAACGCAAGATCAGGCGGACGCGGGGGCATCAGCAGGAGATCGAGGCGATTCGCGAGCGTCTCCGACGGGAACGGCCGAGCCTGCGGAAGCTGCGTGCCTCGGGCGACGTGCCCGAAGTCGTGAGACAAGGCGAGTACGTCGACTTGCTGGCGATGCTCGCGGCCCTGAAGAAGCACCGGGAGGCGAAGGGGCTCAGTTTGGCGGATGTCTCCAAGCGTTGTGGAATGGATCGCTCGGCGATCAGCCGGCTCGAAAACGGCGCGTACCTCAACCCGACGCTCGACACGCTCTATCGCTATGCCGGGGCGATCGGCGCGGAGATCGCGTTGACCGTGCGCGTGTCCTAGGTTCTGCTCGAAGCGGGAATCTCAGGCTGAGCAAACGGGATCGGGATGCCGGTCGCGCGACTGTAGAGGACGTCGGGGCAGAGGTCGACGCCGTTGGGCCACTCGATCGTGCCGCCCTCACTGCTGAGACTGACTTGCTCGAAGAAGGCTCTGTTCCCCAAGGCTTCGAAGACGCCGTCTCCGGGGACAACCCATCCTGCCAGATCGACGACGCCGGTGAAGCCGTCAGCAAACGTGAGTTCGAGGCGATACTCCTCCAACGGACGTACGGCGACGACGCGTGGCGGCTGCTCAGGCCATTTCTTGTGGGGACTCATGGCAGACCCTCGATTGAGCTCAGTTCTCGCCGAGAGAGAGCCAGTTCCCAATCGGCGAGCAGTTCGGCTCGGTGGATAGCCGCCCATTCCACCACCATAGCCAGGATTCTCGGCGGTAAATGCCCCGCCAACACGCCGACGGGATCGATGCGTATCTGCGCCTGGTCCGATCCGTACTGGGCGTGAAAGTGTGGCGGTGAGTGGTCGGCCCAGTACATGCGAATGACGATCCCATAGAATCGACTGATCTCAGGCATAGCCGAGGTATCCCTATCAACATGATAGCGTTTGTTCCCGTGGTCCGTAAGCCCAAGCTGGGCTTGTAGGCCTCAAGGTCAGGTAACGGGTGGCACTAAGCCCGGCGGCCGGGCTCAGGCTGGTTCGCTGAAGCAGTCCCACTGGATCTGGCCGCCGAGCTTCTTGAGGGCGTAGCCGACTTCTCGGGTGTAGTCGCCGTAGACGATCTGGGTGTGGAAGCC
>JAFGLZ010000251.1 GCA_016927755.1 Phycisphaerae bacterium | reverse complement strand
TCACCGACATCGGCGGCAGCCAGGACCTCACCGCCGACAGCGCCGCCCAACCCCTCGCCCTAGGCCAAACCACCGTCGTCGCCCAAGGAACCCTCACCACCCCCGCAAACGACGGAACCTACCACGTCTACATCATCCCCCAAATCGTCAGCGTCCTCGAGCCCAACCTCGCCACCGGCCCCACCGGCCGACTCCCCGACGACGTCAACATCGGCCAAGGCTTCTACGTCGTCATCGGCCAAACCACCTACTTCGCCCTGACCACCGGCACCTCTCACAGCGCCGAGCACATCATCAGGGATCCGGAACTCGCCACGTACCCCAATGGCATGTGGGTCACGCTCACGGGCACCGAAAACACATACGACTTCCGAGAGTTCCACCACTACGACCCGAACCTGGATTACGGAAGCCACCTCGGCGACGCCAACTACTACACCGTGGACAGCAACAACCCCACCCTGGTCCTCATGGACCAGAATCGCGCGGTTGGCGCCCAGTACGAGTGCGGCGGAAGCGCCGGAGGCGAAGGCGCCCTCATGCTCCCCCTAGCCGGCATCGTCGGCATCCTAGGAACCGCCTGGACCATCCGCCGCCTAAGGTTCCATTCATAGGAGCAACGTCGAAGTCATAGGAGAAGCGTCGAAGTGAAAAAGGTGTCAGGAACCCGGTCCACCGCCACGCCCGCGTCTGATGTCGACGTGTTGACTCGACGACCTTGCGACGTGTCGGTCCTGCTCCGTCCTTCACGTTTTGCATTCCGCCTCGCTGCCCCTCCCGCGGCCCGCCACCAGCCAACCCATCTTCCCTTTTCTTGAGAATCCGGCTGCTGAGCCGCCCCCGCAACGTCCGATAGATAAAAACAAGAGCGAGGGCGCATTACGCCCATATTGTATCTACATAAGACAGAATAAGATCGGCACCGTCTCGGGTCGCCCCGTAAATGGGGATCGAGCCCTGTTGTCGGAGATAAGCCGTTCTGCCGACAACAGATAAGCCTTTGGGCCCATACGCTGGCAGAGCGGGGCCCCGCCGGCGGGACCGGTCGTTCGAAGGAGTCCGATGATGCGTCGCTCATTCGCATTGGTGGCCGCATGCACCTTCATCGCCGCCTCGGTCGGCTGCAGTGAAGCCCCGGAGCGACTCAACGCGCCGCCGCAAGGCATCACCGAAAACCCAAGTCCGCTCCAAGACTCCTTCACGTACATGGTCGATAACGCCATGCTCGAGGACCTGTCCCTGGCGGACATCCACTTCGTTCCTCACTCCACCGAGCTCAACGGGCTGGGTGCCCGCCGGCTCGAGAGGTATGCCAAGCTCCTGACCGTCTACGGCGGCGCCATCCGCTACTCGACCGACCTAACCGACAAGACCATGGTCGAACGCCGGATGGAGAGTATTCGCAGGTACCTCGCCACGACGAGCATCGCCCCGGAACGCGTCAACGTCATCCAGGGCATGCCGGGCGGCAGAGGCATGGATGCCCGCGAGGCCATGGCCGGCAAGGAAGAGTCGATCTCCGGAGCCCCAGACGCCAAGGCCAAGTCCGGCGGCAAGGACAGCCTGATGTCGTCTCTGGGTGGGCTTCTTGGCGGAGGCAAGTAACATGAAGCCACGGCTTCTAGCCTATTGCGGAACTGCACTCGTGTTGATTCTGGGCTGCCAGGAAGCCTGGCAGACCGGCAAGCTCGGCGCCGACCGCCACGAACGCGTCGGCCCGCCCATGCCCGACCTGAGCGAGGTGCAGGATCAACCGGAACCCAGCATCCTGCCGGAGACCTATCTGGCCGCCGGTCGGCTCGCCGAAGGACGCAACGACCTGATCCTGGCAGTCTCCATGTACCGCAAGGCCGCCGCCCTGAATCAAGACAGCGTCGACGCCCGAAACCGGCTGGGACTGGTGCTCACTCGACTCGGGCATCTCAAGTTGGCCACCGAATCGCTGGCGGCCGCCGTTGAGATCGCCCCCGACCAGCCATACCTCCGGAATAACCTGGCCTACAGCTACATCATGCAGCGACGCTGGAAGGAGGCCGAGACCGAACTGAACGTCGCTCTGGAGCTTCAACCCGAGTTTGCTCGGGCCCGCGTCAATCTAGGGCTCGTGCTGGCCCGAACCGGGCGATACGACGACGCGCTCAAGCAATTCCTGCTGGTGCTGCCTGCCTCCAGCGCCCACTACAACCTGGGGTTGATGTACGAGATGAATCGCCGCTACGAGTTGGCCAGCGCCGCCTTCTCGCAGGCCCTCGCGCTCGACCCCCAGATGGGACCGGCCAAGATCGGGCTGGACAGACTGTCGCGTCGCCTGCCTGACAAGCACGCCGACCAAGATGCCGTCGGTGTGGCGCAGGCGAACAAGAAGCTCGATCTAGCGCAACCCGAACCCGCCGCCGACTCGCCGCGCGAGCAAGTCGAGGCCGACGAGCCCACGGAGGCACTCAAGGCGTCCGCCGAGGCACCGTCGCTCGCCGAGGCGGAACCGGCGACGGCCATCCTCATCGAGCCGGCCAAGAAGAGCCGCCTCGTCGAGGAAGAGGCCGTGGGACCGCCGCTGATGAGCCCGTCGGAGATCGACCTGGCAACGTCCAAGCCCGCCCAGCGCATCTCGGCGGAGCCCGCCCGGACGGAACGCGTGAGCATCCCCGCTCCGCCGCTGGCCGCCACGTCGCGACCCGTCCCGAACGACCTGCTCGCCGAGCCGATCGAGGCCGGTATGGCCCAAAAGGCCGGCGTCAAGACGCTCGCTCGCATGGTCTCGGAAGCGGCCCGATGGTGGTCGGGACAGGAGGGTCAGGACGTCAGCGGGCGACTGAGCCGACAGTTCTCGTCACCGAGCACCGGTGGCCAGACGGCCACCGCGTCGCTCGAGGGTCCGCCGCTCGTGCTGCCGAACCCAGTCCACTCGAAAGCGAGTCAAGGCAAGGAACAGCCTCGTCGCCTCGGCGCGGCCCGGTACACCGGCGCTGACGCGGTCGACCTGGAGCGATAGCGCTCCTCCGATCCCAACCACTGATTGCGAAGGTCGCGAACGCGCAGGCGGAGCGTCCACGCCCGCGCGAATCGTGGCGGGTCGGTCCTTCCCCACGCCACGCGCGCAGCGCAGACGCTCTGATACGAAGCGTTCGTGCGAACGACCCCACCCGGCAACCCTCGGTCGAAGTGCTTGAAGGTTAACCCGGTTGAGATGGGCCGTGTCCGCGCGGCAGCCGCCCTACGGAATCGACGGGCTTCGGAGCAACCGCGAATGAGCGGTCCACTACCCCCGCCGACGCCTTGGGCTGTCCGCGAGAACGTCGCACACTCAAGATGTCATGCGGCCGAAGTGCTAGGCCACCACGTCGAGCTCACGACCCCGTGTTCGTGGCGGGTCACTCACCCTTCGCGGAGGCTCAGAAGGATGCTCGTCCCTCTGTGGAGCCCTCGGTTCCACGGCGGAGGACCTGGCCACCGCCCCTCGCAGCATGACTGCGGCGATTCGGGCGGCGGTCTTCACGCGGGGGTCTGTACTCCCCTGAGCGTCGTGAAAAGCCTCTTTCACCTGGTACGGAACGGCTCCAGGAGCACCGGCCACCGATGAGAGGCCGGTCATGGCATTCTTCCCCACTCTACGGCGAAGACAATTTGCTACCTTCAGTCATAAGATAGAAAGTCAGACGAGTCAAATCGTACTGATTGTTTTGCCGCTTCACACGCACGTCACCTATCGCATGAACCGTAAGCGGCCGCACCGGCAAACCGCAAGATCGACGACGTTCTCGGACGACGGAGCCGACGTGAATTCCGGCGAGCGGAAAGCGCGTCGCATCAAACGCAGCCCCAAGTCGCGCGGTCCACGGGTCAAACCACGATCGTGGTGCTATCCGGAAGGAGCACAGGCATGTCACTGGCTTCATGCCATTCGAGCCAGTCCACTTCTCTCCCCGTCCGTCCTCCTCCCCTCACCGAGCCAAGAACCCGCCATCGATCGGCAGCGTCACGCCGTGGATCATGTCCGCCTGGTCGCTGAGCAGATACGCGACGAGATGCGCAACGTCTCTTGGCTGGGCGAACTTGCCCAGGGGGATCCGCGAGAGCATCGGCCCGCTCTTGGCCGGATCGCTCCACGCCCGCTCGCCCATCGGCGTCAGTACCACCGTCGGGTTCACCGCGTTGACGCGGATCTTGTGCGGCCCCAGCTCCAGTGCCATCGTTCGCGTGAGCTGGTCGACCGCTCCTTTCGACGCGCAATACGTCGTATGGTCGGCGAGTCCGATCTTCGACGCTTGGCTCGACAGGTTCACGATCGCCCCGCCCGTGCCTCGGCTGATCATGCCGCGGGCAATTACCTGACTGACGATGATCATCGCCCGAACGTTGATGGCGAACGTCTTGTCGAACGCCTCGACGCTCACCCCCATGAACGGCTCGAGAATCGCAACGGCCGCGTTATTGACCAGCAGGTCGATCGGTCCCGCCTGCTCGGCGGCCTTGCGGGCCGCGTCCGGGTTGGTCAGGTCGACGCATACCGTTTCGCAGCCGATCTCCGCCTCGAGCGAGTCCAGATCCGACTGCGTTCGGCTCAGCGCTACGACCTCGGCGCCGCAGTCCTTAAGCAACCCGGCGATCACACGCCCGATCCCCTTGCCGGCGCCGGTGACCAACGCTCGCTTGCCCTCAAAGCGAATGTCCATGGAACGCGTCCCTTCTCTCTATCATCCCGTCAGTTCAATCTGTGCCTTGACCGACGTCGGCGGCATCTTCCGCGCGAAGTCGAACGCCTTGATCCCGTCAGCGAACGCGAACGTATCCGTGATCAGCGGCTTTACGTCGATCTTCCCGCTGCCCATGAGCGCCAGTGCCCTCGGGTAAACGTGCGCGTAGCGGAACACGTGCTCTACCCTTGCCTCCTTGATCTGTCCGGCCACGACGTCATACGCGATCGGCTTGCCCGGCATGCCGACGAGGACGACGCACCCGCCTGGGCAGATCAGACCGAAAGCCGACCCGGCGGCCTTCTCGTTGCCGCTGCACTCCAGCACGACGTCCGCGCCCCAGCCGTCCGTCTCCCTCTTCACCACGGCGGCCAGATCGTCCTTGCTTGCGTTCACCGACAGAATCGGTCCGAGCGTCTTGGCCAGGTCCAACTTGGGCTGAACCACGTCGGACATGATCACCCGGCTGCACCCGCCGGCCAGCGCCGCCAGTGCCGTGACCATACCGATCGTCCCCGCGCCGGTCACGACCGCCACGTCCCCCGGCCGGATCCGCGCCTTATTCGCCGCGTGCATCCCCACGGCAAGTGGCTCGACCATCGCGCCCTCGGCGAAGGAGACGTTGTCGGGCAACTTGAACGTGAAGTCGGCTGGGTGGACCACCGTCGGGCGGAGCACGCCGTGGACCGGCGGCGTCGCCCAGAACCGAACCGCCGGGTCCAGGTTGTACATGCCCAGACGCGAGGCCTTGCTGGTCGGGTCTGGGATGCCCGGCTCCATGCACACGCGATCCCCCTTCTCGAGCGACGTGACCCCCTTGCCGACCTCGACCACCGTTCCCGCCGCCTCATGCCCGAGGACCATCGGCGCGTCGACGACGAACGGCCCGATCCGCCCGTGCTCGTAGTAGTGAACGTCGCTGCCGCAGATGCCGACGTTGCGAATGGCGATCCGGACGTCTCGCGGGCCCATCGTCTCTTCGATCTCGATGTCGCGGATGCTCAGCTCCTCAGTCTTCTCGAGCACCAGGGCTTGCATGCGGAATCTCCTTCTATCTTCGGAAGCGACGGTCCATGAGGTGTTCCAGTTGGGCCTGGGCCTTGATCGTAACCTCGTCGAGGATCGTCTTGGGATCGCGCCCGCCGTAGAGCGTCTCTTCCACGCCGCGTCACACGGCCGACTCCAGCACGCTTCAGCAGTCCGATGACGCGCCTTAGCGACCTCCCCGTCGCTCCACCTCCACGGCATAGACCTGCATGCTTCCCTTCAGCTTGGCCTGGAATACGACCCATTTGTTGTCCGGCGTGAAGCGAACCATCGGTGCAATCGAGTAGTCGTGAGCCGCCAGGTTGCATAGCCGTGTTGCCTTCATCCGATCGCCTTGCGGCTCGAACAGATAGAGCCACTTGCCGACGCCGCCCCGAAGCGGGTCCCGACCATCGCCGCCCCCGCAGAACAGCTTGCCGTCCGGCGAGACGTTGTAGTGCCACGACGACTCTTGCGTGAGCAGGCCGTATCGGGCTTCTGTTCCGGAGTCGACGTCGATACTCGCAAGATAGTAATGCGGCCCCCGGGCCCATGCCAACGCCCGCTGCGTCGGATCGTCGCCCTGGTACCTGGGGATCTGCAGATCGAACCAGATCTTCTTGCCATCCGGCTGCCAGAACTCGTGCGTGACCATGACGTCCCTGATCATTCGCTCTCTCATCTTCCTCAGACCAGTGCCGTCCGAGCGGATGGTCCAGATGCGGTCAAGCTCCCGCTCGGGTCCCTCGTGGCAGAACATGATCAGCGTCGGGTCGGTCGGCGAGAACTGCACGTGGCCGAGCCACGTGTTGATCGTGTGAACCTCATTGACACGGCCCGTCTTGATACTGATCGTATAGAGCGCGTTGGGCAGGCCCGCCTCGAAGATCTTCCTGATGAAGACCTTGTAGGGGTACTTTCGGTAGTACTCCTCCTCGCCCTTGGCGTAGCAGCCGGCCAACAGAGTCTCGTCGGCGCTGACGCTCAAGCCACGTCCGTGGGGGTAGTGCGCCGGGACGTCGGCGATCTTCCGCGTCTCGCCCGTGTCCAGGTGAGTGGCGAAGACGTCCGCTGCCCTCATGTAGATCAGCTCTCGGCGTTTGGGCGCGACGACGGCGTGCCCGCCGACGGGCTGCGTCGTGATCTGCCTGATCTCACGCGTTCGGAGGTCCACGGTGAACGCGCGCGGTCCCTGCGGCGTGGTGCCTACAAAGACCATCTTGTCGCCAGGGGCGGTGAACAGGTTCTGGTGGAAGTAGAAAACTGAGTTGCTGCCTTCGCGTCGCGAAAGCCGGACGATGCGATGCCCGGTGTCCTTGTCGACCCATTCATCGGTGGCGGGCGGGGCTTCGGCGGCACAGAGCGATGTGACGCTTGCTAGAGGCACAATCAGTCCAATCCAACGTACAAGCGCCATCGGGTCGGCTCCCAACTGTCGGCCGAACGACCATCAGCCTGGCTGTCCATCGGGTTCGTGAGAAGGGAGCATATCACCCGGTGTTCGCGGGCACCAGTCGGCGCCGAGAGGGCACCGCCTATCCTCCTTCCGCATCGATGAAGCAGAGGGTTCGCGAATGACAAAACGCGGCCAAGGCAGTGGCGGTGTAGCTGCGGGGCGAAGGGCGATCGCTTCTGATATGATGTCCCCATGTCCTTCTCGGCGAGCCGAACGTGTCACTCCAGCCTCGCACGACGCAGCGGCTTGCTCTGCGTGGCCGTGTCGCTGGCGCCGCTTTGGGCCGCGGCCTGTACGCGCCAGAAGGAGGACGGGCGGACGGAGATCATCTTCTCGGACCATCCCTACGCCCACTGGACCAAGGCCAATCGCCGAATCATCGAGCTGTTCGAGGCCGAGAACCCCGACGTCCGCGTCAAGTTCGTCCCCGCGCCCGAAGAGAAGCTCCTCGGCATGATCGCCGGCGGCGTGCCGCCCGACGTCTGGACGATCGACCACACCCGGCTGGGCTACTTCGCCAGACGCGGCGTCCTCATGCGGCTCGACGAGCGGATCGCCGAAAGCCCCGACGTCAAGCTGGACGCGTGCTTCCCCTGCACCGTTGAAACCTGCAAGTACGACGGACACTTCTACGGCCTGCCCCACGTCTTCTCGCCTGTTTGCCTGGTCTACAACAAGAGCCTGTTCCGGGAGGCCGGCGTCCCGGAACCGTCCGGCGACTGGACCTGGGACGAGTTCCTCGACGCCTGCAAGAGGCTCACGAAGGATCGCGACGGCGACGGACGGATCGACCAGTTCGCCATCGAGATCATCTGGTCGTACCATCGCTGGCCCATCTTCGTCTGGCAGAACGGCGGCGAGGTGTTCGATCCGGTGGCCGACAAGTACGTCCTGGACTCGCCCGAGGCCGTCGAGGCCATCCGGTTCCAGTACGACCTCGTCTTCAAGCATCACGTCTCGCCCTCGCAGCTCGACCAGCTCGAAGGCGTCTCGAGCCAGCAGTGGGACATCCGATTCGCCGAGCAACGCGTCGCGATGCTGACGAGCACGCGGTACTACCTGGGCCGGATGAAGGGTTTTGGCGGCTTCGAGGTCGGCGTGTGTCACATGCCTCGCGGCAAGAAGAAATCCACCATCCAGATCGGCTCGGTCGTGATGGTCAACGCCAATACGCGACACGCCGACGCCGCCTGGCGACTGGCCAAGTTCTTCCACTCGGCGCGGAGCCAGGAGATCGGCGTGAGCGGCGGGCGGGGCTTGCCGTCGAACATCGCCCTGGCCGAGAAGGTCACGCACCATCCCGGCTCCCCGCCCGACGGCGACCACGTCTTCGTCGAGGCCGCGGCCTACTGCCGAAGCAAGGATTTCGAAATCGCCGAGCTACGCCGAGCCAATTACGAGGCGTGGGAAATCTTCTACCGCATCCCGCGCGGCGTGATCACGGCCGAGGAGGCCTGCCGGCAGTTCGTCGATCTCCTCAACCCGGCGCTTCGCCGCTATCGCGCGACGGGAGGCCAGGGATGATCGCCGGACGGAGCCGCGCCAAGGCCCTCGGGATCGCGCTGCTGTTCGTCGGTCCCAATCTGATCGGCTTCCTAGTCTTCACGTCGCTGCCGGTCGTGGCGGCATTCCTGCTGGCCTTTACGCGGTGGGATCTGATCTCGCCCCCGGAGTACTGCGGCCTGGCGAACCTGCAGGACCTGATCGTCGACGACAAGTTCTGGTACTACCTCTACAACACCACCTTCCTGATGCTCGGCGTGCCGCTGAGCATGTTCGGCTCGATGTTCCTGGCGATCATCCTGGCGCGGAACCTCCCGGGGATGTGGGCATACCGCACCGCGTTCTTCCTACCGTCCATCACGGCCGGCGTCGGAACGTTCATCCTCTGGCAGTGGATCTACTCGCCCGACTTCGGCTTGGCCAACTGGCTGATCCGCGAGATGGGCGACGGCATGAACGGCGTCCTTGCACTGGCTCACCTGCCCTGGCGGGTTGGCTGGGAGGGCCCGCGCTGGCTGCAGGACCCCGCATGGGCCAAGCCGGCACTGATCATCATGGGGCTGTGGGGCGGCATCGGCGGGACGAACATGATCCTGTACCTGGCGGCCCTGCGAAACATCCCGCCCGAGCTCTACGAGGCGGCCGACATCGACGGGGCCGGATCCTGGGCGAGGTTCCGCAACATCACCTGGCCGATGCTCACGCCGACCACGTTCTTCATCTTCATCATGGGCATCATCGGGGGCTTCCAGGGCGGCTTCGCGATGGCGCACGTCATGACATTGGGCGGTCCGGACGGATCGACCACGACGATTAGCTACTACATCTACCAGTGCGCCTACCAGTGGTACGAGATGGGATACGCCGCGGCGATTGCCCTGGCGCTCTTCGTGATCGTCCTGATCGCGACGCTGATCAACTGGAAAGTGGGCGAGCGGCATGTGCACTATGAGTGAGACGTCGACATTGGACAATC
>JAFGLZ010000250.1 GCA_016927755.1 Phycisphaerae bacterium | reverse complement strand
CCTCCTTGGTGGTGTTGGTCGCTCCTCGCCCGTTCCTCTCCCTCAGTACACGCTTCTCGTGTTCCCCAACAATGGGCCTGGCTCACGTAGCCCACACTAACTACGTATTGTCACCCGTCAGTTGAGAGGAGTCAAGGGAAATGCCGGCCAGGACAAGCGTAAGGATTTGTCAAGAAATCACTTACGTCATCCCCCCAAACCGTCGGGTAGACCCAAACCGTTTTTGCCCTTCGTGCTGCGCTGGGCGATTACCCCGGCTCGGTAAGGTAAATGGACTAAGGCAAAAGACTGATCGGAGGTCCGTGGCACGCCAGCGTATGATTTCCAGGCGGCGTTCCTTCATCATTACTGTATATTGGCTCGTAGTTCGCCGTGAGGGGACCCGAGTTTGGCGTCTGAGAGCCCTGATCCATTCCATGTGTTCGGCCTATCGCGGGACGCGCCGATGGCCGAGATACGGAAGCGATACCGTCAGCTTGCGCTGGCGTATCATCCCGATCGGCACGGCAACAACTCCGAGCTGCAGACGAGGAAGTTCGCGGCCGTTCTGTCCGCGTATGAGGGGATTCTCAAGTCTCGCGCCGCGGCGGAGCGCGATCAGACCTACGGCGCGTGCCGTGCCTGCGGCGTGGCCGGGGCGCTGGTGCCTCGGCTGGACGGGAAGTTGGTCTGCAGGGACTGCCTGCTTCGCCCGAGGGGCATTGCGCTTCTGCCCGCGCCGGCGTGGGTGGTGCTTCGATGCACGTTCTCGATCGGGTGCCTTGTGGGCGCGGTGGTCTGTCTGGTGCTTCATTTCACGACCGGCTCGCTCAGGTACGGTCTGGCGGCGGTTGCCGGGGCGCTGGCGGGGTTGGGCGTCGTGGCGACGCTGGGGTTTCGGTTCCCGATCTTCTCGGCGCGGGAACTGCGCAAGGCCCAGAACCCTCGCACGTCGCGTCCTGCCAAGCGGAGAATACGCTGACGGCAGCGGCGACCCAGGGATTCCGAGCGTCACGTGAGCGGACTGATCATCTCGCACGGCTCGGGAAGGTGACCTTGCCGAACCAGACGTTATCGGTAAGCGAACTGCTGACCATGACGCACCATTGATCGGGCAGGGGGTGGAAGCCTTCCAGCTCGTCCACGGGCGCGAACGCGTCGAAGGACTTGTTGTCGCGGAAGTCGGCGGTGCAGCAGGGCTCGACGAATGTCAGTCGCCAGTGATTGCCGTCTTTCCAGTTCTGGACGAGGATGAGGATCTCTCGCTCGTCGACCCAACTCAGATTCTGCACGTGGGAACCGCAGGGATACCGATCTCGAAGGACTTCCGGCTCGCTGGTCTTGTGTGCGGCGGCGAGCTTGGCGGGATCGTAGAGGCGGACCCAGTTGCCCCAGTCTCGATAGTCGGCGGTGGCGACGTACCAGGTACTGTTGATCCGCAGGAACTCGGGGCGCGTTCCGCTGACGGCGAGGTCGTCGTCGACGACGTTGAGGACGGCGCGATCGAGGTTACGGTCTTCCAGCATCCGCTGCCAGTCGACGTGGTAGATGACGCCCTTGTTCTTGACGGAATCGCCGAGGAAGGCGCCGTAGCGGGGGTGGAAGGTCAGGCCGGTGGGGTGCGAGATGAGGTCCTGGCCGTTGCGGGTGAGTCGGATCTCCAGTCCGGTGTAGACGAGGCGCTTTGGCGGTCCGTCGCTCAGCGTGTACTGCCGGATCACGCCGGTTTCGGCGTCGCCGTAGAGGTAGACGAACCCGTCGCGGACCTCGACGCCCTGGCACTTGCCGATGCCGTCGGCGGTCTGGGAGGAGACGAGCTGGACGGCGCCCTGGATCGCGGGCTTGGCGCCTTGTGGGTGGGCGTCCATCGAGACGCACCCGCCACAGGCGGCCATCAAGCCGATCGCGGCGGAGGCGAGCAGGACTGAGAAACCCGTGCCGCGTTTCGGAGCGTTTCGTGGAATCATGACACCTCGCAGACCCGGAGCGTCCGACGGGTTGCCGGTCGAGGCTCCATGATCGGAGATTCTACGGCAAGTCGGGCGATCGTTGAACTCGTCCGGGGCAATCTTGATAATGGGCGTGCCCGGCGGTAGGACGGGAAGCACTTGGAGAGATCAAGATGAAGCGTGCGGCGACTCGGAGGGTCGTCTTCCACGGGTTGGTGGTTTCGGTCGCCGGCGCGAGAATTCGTGTCCCCCACCGCTGAAGCGGCGGGCCACCCACTATGGCGTGACCCATCGCGGCGCGCGGCACCTGGGAGACGCCACAGGATGTCGGGAGTGACGATCGGTATGAAGCCGCGCGTGACGCAGCAGGGTATCGAGAAGGGGCTGCGAGACCTCGGGCTTGGCGAGGGGGACATCGTCCTGCTGCACAGCTCGCTTTCGAGCTTCGGCATGGTCGAGGGGGGCGCTCGGGCGGTCGTTGACGCGTTCCTGTCGGTGCTCGGGGAATCGGGGACGCTGGTCGTTCCGACGTTCGGGGCGCTGGGGGTTGTGACGGAGGTCGTACGTGAGGATCCGCGGGCGGTTCTGAGCAATCATCCGATCGCCGGCGTTGCCGCGATCGGTGCGGCGGCCGAGGAGATCTGCAAGGATCACTGGCGGGCCGAGACGGCCCACGGCGAGGGGACGCCTTACCTGCGAATCGCCGAGCGAGGCGGGTACGTATGCCTGGCCGGGGTGGACCAAGACCGAAACACGACGCTCCACACCGCGGAAGAGCTGCTGGGAGTGCCCTACATGAAGGACCGGACGGTGACGTTCGTCACCGAGGAGGGCGAGGTCACGCGGAGCGTCCGTCGGTTTCCGGGACCGCACCGCGATTTCATCGGCTTGGATCGGCTCTTCCGGCAGAGGGGTATTCTGCGTGTCGGTCGGATCGGCAGCGCGGTGATTCGACTGATGAGAAGCCGGGAGATGATCGACGTCTGCGTGGAGGCGGGTCGGGCCGATCCCGCGTTCGCTCTGTGCGACAACCCGAACTGCACGGATTGCGTGGGGCAGCGGGCGGACATTCGGCGTGATCGCCTGAGCCGTGAGTCGTTCACGCTAGTCGCCTCGAGCGGACTGGCCGGTCGCACGGTCGCAGAGATGGTGGACAACCTCAAGGCGAACGGCCTGGATCACGTCGAGCTGGACATGCTGCAGGGCCAGCCGGCGCATTGCCTGAACGATGAGCAGCTCCGGACGGCGGTTCGGGCGCTCCGCGACTGTGGGGTGGGGGTCTCGTCCGTTCGGTCAGCGTCGGCGCCGGATTGCGCCACGGAGTTGATGGACATGGCGCGGGACTGCGGCGTGGCGCGGGTCGTGCTGCCGCTGTCGGAGGAGGCCCGGACGCACGCGACGTTGGCGGCTCAGCGAGGGCTTCGGCTGTCGCTGTTTAACAACATTCAGGGCAGCGAGCAGGCGTCTCAGATGCTGCTGGCGTTGCGACAGGAGGGTCTGGAGGTCGGTTTCACGTTCAGCGCGGCGAGCTTCGCCCGGGCTGGCGAGAGGCCGTTTCTGTTCAGTTACAAGCAGAAGCTGCGGCAATTCATCGACCAACTCGACCTCGAGGACATCTGCTTCGACGGGACGGCTCAGCCGCTGGCCTTTGGGAACGCGGAGCTCAAGGAGATGGTCTCGATGCTCCGGTGCGCCAGCTTCGACGGACCGATGGTACTGACGGCGGGCAACGGGCAGGTCGGCGACCTCGGCTCGGCGGTTGAGCGGTTCGAGGCGCTTCTGGACACGATGTAGGCAGCGATGCGATACGTCGACATCACCGGATGGATAGAGAGCGGCATGTGGTCGTACTCGTCGGCATACCCCGGGGCGAGGATCACGGAGTGTTCGCACCCGCCGGAGCTTCCGGAGGCGTACAAGGTCTATTGCCAACGGTTCGAGATCGGGGGGCAGAGCGGGACGTACATCGAGACGAAGGCGCACGTCGACCCGACGGCCACGCCGGTCAGCGAGTGTCCGATCGAGGATTTCGTGATGAGCGCGGTGATCCTTCGGGTGCCGGGCAAGGGCGCCGGCGATGCGATATCCCGGGAGGATCTCGAGGCGACGGGGGTGGCGATCGGCCCGGATGAGGCGGTGATCCTGGCGACCGGCTGGGACGCGCACTGGCAGGAGCCGGAGTTGTTCGTCTCGGCGAGCCCGACCATCGGCCGGGAGGCGGCGCTGTGGCTGTTCTCGCATGGGATTCGGTGCCTGGCGGCGGACTTTCCGCGATTCGACTGTGTGGCCTCGCCGTGTTTTCCGTGGCCGGAGTTTTGGGCGAGCGTGCCGTATCTGCTGGCGCCGGTGTGCAATATCTACTCGGGGGATTTCGTTCGGGGGCGGCTGTTTGCGTTTCCGCTGAAGATTCGGGGGGCGATGGGGACTCCGGTTCGTGCGGTGCTGGAGGTGGGGGACTGAACTCCGGCGTATCGAAACGGGCGGTTGACGCGGCGTGTGTTCATAAGTATTTTAGTACTTACTGAAGGACTAATTCATGAGTGCGGAGCGTCAGTTGGCGCGAATCATGCAGGTTCTCTCCGTTGAGACGCGGGTGCGAATCGTGAGGCTTCTCAAGGGAAGGGCGATGTGCGTCGGCGCGTTGGCCTCGCGGCTGAAGGTGACGGCGGGCGCCGTGTCCCAACACTTGCGCGTCATGCGGGATGCGGGGCTGGTGATCGACGAGAAGCGCGGCTACCACGTGCACTACCGCCTGAACGAAAAGACGCTCACCAGGTGGCGAGGGCAGATCGATGATCTGCTCACGATCGGGCCGAGCCGGGGGTGTGGGTGCGCCAGGCGGTCCGACGCCGGGTGCCAGACTCGCAAGTCCTGAGGAGAGGGCCGTCGAGACGGAGGACCGGGTCATGACCGACCGCGGCAAGAAGAAGGGCTGCCGGAAGCCGGAGAACCTGAAGGGCAAGCCGGGGGGGTGCTCGCCCGAGCAGGTTCGCAAGTGCCATGGTGGCGAGAAGAAGCATCCTTGCGCGGGCAAGAGGGAAGGGTGAGTGCCGTTGTCGGGCGGCAATACTCGACGGATTCAGGACGATCCATGAACGACCATCTCTCACCAAGAAGGCGAGTGTTATGGCGCGTCGCGCGCTGGGTGCTTGCGGTAGCGGTCGTGATCGCGGTCGTGTACTGGTTTGAGTACCGGGCGGTCACCGTCGTGGGGCACGTCGTGCAGCGCGGCGACGTGGTCGCGGAAGTCATGGGGACGGGGACGCTGGAGGCTCGCGTTCAGGCGACGATCAGCCCGAAGATCTCGGGGCTGATCACGGGGGTCTTGGCGGACCAGGGCGACGAGGTGAAGGCGGGGCAGATCCTTGCCCGTCTGGACGATCGGGACCTGAGGCAGCAGGCGCAGGCGGCGGAGGCGAGCGTTGCCGCCGCGCAGGCGGCGTTGGAGCGTCTGAAGGCGGACAAGGCTCGGGCGGCGGCGGTCCTGGAGCAGGCCGGGCGGGACCACGAACGGCTCGTCGACCTGTTCCGCAGGCAGTCGGCGGCGAGCGTGGAGGTGGACAAGGCGGTGGAGGCGTTCCGCGTCGCTCAGGCGGATGTGACGCGGGCGGAGGCGGCCATCGTCGAGGGGCAGAAGAACCTGATCGCCTCGGAGGAGACGCTGGAGTACCACCGGGCGCGGCTGGCCGACACGACGGTCACGGCGCCGTTCGCGGGGCTGATCGTTCGGCGGGATCGAGACCCGGGCGACGTGGTGGTTCCGGGCAGCGCGATCATGGTCCTGATTTCGCTGGAGGAGATTTGGGTCAGCGCGTGGGTGGATGAGTCGGCGATGTCGCAGCTCCGCCCGGGCCAGCCGGCGAAGATCGTGTTCCGGTCCGAGCCGGATCGATCGTACGGGGGGCAGGTGGCGAGACTCGGCCGCGAGACCGACCGGGAGACCCGTGAGTTCCTGGTGGACGTCCGGGTCGGTCGGTTGCCGGAGAACTGGGCGGTCGGGCAGCGCGCGGAGGTCTACATCGAGACGGCGCGCAGGTCGGCTGTCACGCTTCTGCCGTCCGCATTCGTGCTGCGAAGGGAGGGTCAGGAGGGGACGGTCGTGCTGGCGGCGAGGCGGTCCCAGTGGCGAGGCGTGACCTTGGGCCTTCGAGGCAGGGACGTGGTCGAGGTCATCGAGGGTCTTGAGCCGGGAGACACGCTCATCCGGGCGCGGGATGCCAAAGGCACGACCCTCCAGTCGGGCAGGAGGGTGAAGGTCCAGTGAACCTCGCCTTCAAGGACATCCGCCACAACTTCGGGCGCTTCCTGCTGACCGGTCTGGGCATCGGCATGCTGCTCATGGTGGTGATGGCGATGGGGGGCATCTATCGGGGCTTGATCACGGAGGGGACGTTGATCATTGACCGTTTGGGCGCGGACATCTGGGTGGTCCAGCGCGGGACGCGCGGTCCGTTCGCGGAGACCTCGCGGGTGCCGCGGTCTCTGGTGGATCGCGTGGCGGCGGTGCCCGGGGTGGCGGCGGCGAGGGAATACGTCACGCACCCGGTGCAGCGGGAGCACGGCGGGGAGGTGCTGCGGATGATCGTGACGGGGTTGAGCTGGCCGACGGATCGGGGCGAGTGGCTGCCGCTGATCGCCGGGCGGGCGCTTCGGCAGAACCACTATGAGATGATCGCCGACCAGATTCTGGGGTTGTCGCTGGGCGATCGGATGAAGCTCGGGAAGGACACATACACGGTGGTGGGGATCACGCGGGGGATGACGTCGTGGGCGGGGGACGGCGCCGCGTTCTTTGCGGTGAACGACGCGCAAGCGATTCAGTTCGACCAGTCGGGCGAGGCGATTCGGCTGCAGCGGGCGGCGCGTCAGGCTCGGGCGGAGGTTCAGGACTACGGGCGGGCGCAGCCGGCGCTGCTGGAGCGAGCGTTCCGACCCGCCTCGGAGATTCCGGCGCTGGGCCCGCCGCAGGTCAGCGCGATCATGGCGTGGGTTGCTCCCGGGGCGGATGGCGACCGTGTGGTCTCGACGATTGGGGGCTGGGAAGACGTCTCGGCCATCACGCATGAGGGCCAGCAGGATCTGATTCTCAAGGGGGCCGTGGCGCGGTCGCGCCGGCAGTTGGGGCTTTTTCGCGTCCTGCTGATCATCGTCTCGGCGATCGTCATGGCGTTGATCTTGTATACGCTGACGCTGGACAAGCTGCGCGCCATCGCGTTGCTCAAGCTGATCGGCGCGCCGAATCGCGTCGTGTTGGGTTTGATCCTGCAGCAGGCGGTGTTGCTGGGGGCGGTGGGTTATGTGCTGGCGTACGTTCTGGGGCAGCGGCTGTTCCCACTCTTCCCCCGAAAGATCGTGCTGGTGACGGAGGATCTGGTTGAGCTCGGGCTGATCGTTCTGGCGCTGTCGATCGCGGCGAGCGGTCTGGGAGTCTGGCGGGCGATTCGGGTTTCGCCGGGGGAGGCCCTGGCCGGCTGAGGTGCGTTTCATGTCGGACGATCCGTCCATCAGAACGGAGGGGTTGACGAAGGTCTACGGGAGCGGCAACACCGAGGTCGTGGCTCTGCGCGACGTGGATCTGAGCGTTCGACGGGGGGAGGTGGCGGCGCTGCTCGGTCCGAGCGGATCGGGCAAGACGACGCTGGTCACGGTCATCGGTCTGACGAATGCGCCGACAAGGGGCCGGATCTTCATCCGCGGGCAACTCGTGATGGACGGGGCGAGGCCGTTGACCAATCTGACGCGGTTCCGGGGCAAGCACATCGGCTACGTGTTTCAGCGGAGCAATCTGGTTCCGTTTCTGACGGCGCGGGAGAACGTTCAGATCTCGATGGAGTTGGACGGGTGGTCGCGTCGGGCGGCGCATCGGCGTGCGATGGAGCTGCTCGAGGAGTTGGGCGTGGCCGATCGGGCGGGCTTCTACCCGCCGGCGCTTTCGGGCGGACAGCAGCAACGGGTGGCGATCGCCCGGGCCCTTGCGAACCACCCGAGCGTCATCCTCGCCGACGAGCCGACTGCGGCCCTGGACAGCCATCGGGGCCGGCAGGTCATGGAGCTCTTTCGGACCGTGGCGCATGAGCGGGGCGCGGGCGTGCTGGTGGTCACGCACGACCATCGGGCGTTGGACGTGTTCGACACGCTCCACGAGCTCGAGGACGGGCTGTTGCGGGCGCCGTCATCTTCAGGAATCGAGGCGTGAAGCGGGCGTGGGTCTGGGAGGCTTCGCCGCGGACGTCAGTGCTGCTCGATGCGGCCGCGGCGGAAGGGGGCGGAGATAGGGCAGCCCTCCTACGGCGGGAAGGCCCCGTGAACGGGGGTGGGGCCGGGCGCCGCTTGGCCTCGGCGCCCGCCTGAGCTGTCACGGATCCTGACACCAGGGCGCCGTCTTGTGTCCCTTGCCGCAGAAGGCGATCCACGTCACTATAATACTCTTGGCGACCCCGTTCCACGGGAGGTCAATTGATGCGGCAGAGACTGGGGACCGTGGCGGGCATCGTGCTGACGCTTGTGGTGGGCAACGCCCTCCTCACGTGGCATCTCGTGCGTGTGCTGGAGGAGGAGAGCACGAAGCGGCTGGCCCTTCTGCGTCAAGACCAGGAGAGGGAGCTCGTCGCGGAGGTGCGTGGCCGAGTCGATACTGTCTGCATCATGATCCGCCATTTCCAGAGCATCTCCAGGACCGCCAAGGAGGCGCAGCAGGCGGCGATGGATGCGGTCAAGGAGGCACGTTTCGGCGAGAGCAACTACCTTTGGGTTCAGCAGGTGAATCCAGATACCGCGAGCACGGTGCCCATGCTAGTTCATCCCATGGGCACGCGAGATGATTTGGTGCGCCTGGATCTGTCGCGAGTCACGCATCTGTATCACGAGGGCCAGATCGTTCCCAAGGACGATCCCCGTGTCGAAGGCATCAAACCGGTGAACGTGGCGGAGGTCATCAACCATATTGCCCTAACGCGGGGCGAAGGGATCGTCTCTTACTACTGGCCCAAGGTGATCGACGGCAAGCCCAGCAAGGAAGGCTACCGCAAGGTTGCTTACGTGAAATACCTCCCGGAGTGGAACTGGCTCGTCGGCGCCGGCGCCTATGCCGACGCCGTGGACCGGGCCGTGAAGGAACGCGCCGACGAACTGCGGAGCGATTATGCCCGGCTCGTCCGGAACGTTGCCGGGGGCATGGTCCTGTTCTCCGTGGTCGTCGTGATCATCGTTGCCGCGTTGAGCTTGAGGTTCACGCGCAGCCAGATTCGCATTCTCAAGGCAGAAGTCGATGAACGTGCGCGCGCACAAGAGGCCTTGCGGCGGATCTCGGTGCTCCAGGAGGCGATCCTAGACAATGCCGGATACGGTATCATCGCCACGGACCCGGAAGGCGTAGTGACCACGTTCAATCCGGCCGCCGCACGGATGCTGGGATACCGTCCCGGGGAGGTCATCGGTACCGTGAACGTGGTTGCTTTCCACGACGCCGGCGAGATAGATGCAGGAGCCGCCGAGCTTGCCGCCGAACTGGGTATTCCGAAGCCGGACGGGTTCGCGGTGTTCAGCGCGCGCCCGCTCCGCGGACTGAGCGAAGAGCGCGAATGGACGTACGTCCGGAAGGACGGTTCCCGCCTTCCCGTTCTGTTGTCCTTTACGGCGCTGCGGGATGCGGGAGGTAACATCCACGGATTCCTCGGAATCTCCGTCGATATCTCCGAGCGGATACGCACGGAGGAGCAGTTGCGCCAAGCCCTCAAGATGGAATCCGTCGGACGGCTTGCCGGAGGCGTCGCGCACGACTTCAACAACATGCTCAGCGTAATCCTGGGGTACGTGGAACAGGCGATCGACCAGATGGGCCCGTCGTCACCGATCCGCGCGGATCTCGAGGAGGTGCAGAAGGCGGCGATGCGTTCGGCCGATCTCACGCGGCGATTGCTGGCTTTCGCGCGCAGACAGACCGTCGCTCCAAGAGTCCTCGACATGAACGAGACCGTCGACGGCATGCTGAAGATATTGCGCCGCCTGATCGGCGAGAACATAGACCTGACGTGGATCCCGGGGCCAGGCCTGCACCGGGTCTGGATCGATCCGATTCAGGTCGATCAGATTCTCGCGAACCTTTGCGTGAACGCGCGCGACGCCATCGGCGGCGTGGGCAAGGTCACCATCGAGACGCACAACGTGACCTTGGATGAAGCCGATTGTGACCGCGATCCCGGTGCAAGGCCCGGGGAATACGTCGTTCTGGCTCTGAGCGACGATGGTTGTGGCATGAGCAAGGAGACGATGGAACACCTCTTCGAGCCGTTCTACACGACCAAGGGATCGGGGGAAGGCACTGGTTTGGGCCTCGCCACGGTCTACGGCGTCGCAAGGCAGAACAACGGGTTCATCACCGTGTACAGCGAGCCCGATCAGGGAACGACCTTCCGCATCTATCTGCCGAAGCATGATTCCGAAACCGAACCGCCCTCCGCGGAACACCTGGAAGAAACCACTCAGCACGGCCAGGAGACCGTGTTGCTCGTAGAAGACGAGACAGCCATTCTGACGCTAACCAAGCGGCTCCTGAGCGGGTTGGGGTACAACGTGCTGACCGCGACCTCCCCGTCCGAGGCCATCCGGATGGTCGAGGAGCACACGGGCGAGATCGATCTCCTGATGACGGACGTGATCATGCCGGGGATGAACGGCCGGGAGCTGGCGGCGCGATTGTCCTCGGTCCGGCCGAGAATGCGGTGCCTGTACATGTCCGGCTACACCGCCGAAGCGATCGCCCATCACGGCGTGCTCAGGGACGGGGTTCACTTCATTCAGAAGCCATTCACCAGGAGAGAACTCGCGCTCAAGGTCCGCCAATCGCTCGCTCTTTCTTGACTCGGGACAGTCGTACGCCCGAGCTGGACCGTCCCGGTACGGTTGCCGTCTCGAGCCTCCACGGCGCCGGGATCGAGTTGACCCTCAGCATCCCCTTCGAGCAGTTCGCCGAACACAATGACATGATGGGGCGGCGACGGTGATGGGGCACGGGTCGTTGATCGGACCGAGCTCGTGCTTCCTGCCGCAATCGGCGAGTGAGACGAATCGAGAATGCTGTTCCGTGATCTCTGCCGGATTGTCTGCCCGGGCTTAGCGGCTCTGGTTGACGTACCGCGGCTCTCGGATTTCGAGGACGCTCAGGATGAAACGTCTTCCTCGGACCACCGCGCCTGGGCGCATCGTGAGGCTGAGCTGCTCGTGCGACTGATCTTCGCTCACTTTGGCCAGGTATGGGCGGTCCGATACGCAGTCTCTCCAGGGCGGCGGCTTGCCGTGGTCGAGATCCTGCGTCAACGATATCCGGGCGTCGGCAAGGGGCTCTCCCGAGGCCGAACTGCTGACCTGGAGACGAACGGGCTGCACGGTTGTTCTCAGCGGGTCGCAGCCAGCGGCCAGGAGGGTTGAGACGACGCACGGTAGGATCGTTAGTGCCGCTCCCGGTGAGCGAGTCTCGCGCCGTGGCGCCGCGGGTTTACGGCCTGCACCACGGCAGGCAGGCAGGGATGCCTGCGCTACACGGAAGCATCCGACCGGAAGCGACATTCGTCCAAGTCGCGGCATGGCATTTTCCCTCCGTTCGAGTCTCGGTTGCGCCCGACAGCGACGTGCTTCGCCCAACGCTGAAGCGGCCCGGCGTTTGGGATCGAGAAGGGCGTCTGGGGCGGCGAGACGGCTTGATTGCCGAGGGAGAATCTAGCGGCGGATGGGTCTGATGTAGATGCTTCTGCGTTTGTGCTGGATGCGATCGAAGTGCTTCCATTCGGCCTGGACTCGGGAGTTGGTGGTGAGCTCGGGGTTGGACTCGGCGGTCTCGAATCCGAGCTTCACGGCACTGCGATACATGGCGGCGGCCATGAGCAGGTCGACCCCCCTGCCGCGATACGGGAGCCTGACGCCGGCGAGCATGCAGTCGAGGACCTTCTTGCGTCCGTTGAGGGCTCGCCAGAGGTGAAAGAGGCCGAAGGGGAACAACCGTCCGTTGGCCCGTCGGAGGCCCTCGGAGAGGCTGGGCATGGCGATGAAGAAGCCGATGACCTCGTCCTGCTCGTTAACAGCGACCTTGATGAGGTCCTTGTGGACGAAGGGGAAGTACTTGCTGATGTAGAAATCGCGTGTCTTCTTCGTGAAGGGTACGAAGCCGTAGAGGTCGCCGTAGGCCTCCTGGAGGACGTTCATGACCTCCTCGGCACGTTCGAGGAGCTGCTTGCGGCTCTTGAACTCGAGGATGCGATAGCACCTTCGCTGTCCGAGCCGCTTGGCCAGCTCGAGGAGCTGGGGCGGGAAGTGGTTCTCACGGATGTCTTGAATCAGGTACTCGACGTAGTCGGCCTCGGGCTTGAAGCCGCAGGACTCGACGAGGTCGACATAGTACGGGTAGTTGTAGTACGTGGCGAGGGTGGCGACCCGATCGTATCCGTAGGTGAGCAGTCCCTCCTTGTCGAAGTTGTTAAACCCGAGCGGGCCGATCATGGCCTCCATGCCGTGCGATCCGGCCCAGCCCTCGACGGCATCGAAGAGCTTCGCCGCGACGGTCTTATCCTCGATGGCGTCGAACCAGCCGAAGCGTGCGATGTTGCCGCCGAACTTCCGGTTGGCGATGTGGCTAATGATGCCCGCGATCCTTCCGACGACGGCGTCACCGTCGGTGGCTATGAAGAGCTTGGCCTCCGCGTCCTCGAGGACTGGGCTCTTTCCGGGCGTGAAGAGGGCCGCCTCGTCCCGGATGAGCGGCGGGACGTAGAATGGGCATCCAGCGTAGAGGTCCATCGGGAAGCGGATGAAGGCCTTGAGCTGGCGCCGGGTGCTCACTTCGACGACATTTATACTGCTCATTGCTTTCCTTTGGGCGACCCCAAACCTGGTATTGTAGGCGGATCGGGCTCCCGTGTCACTGTTGCCGGGACGGTTCCTCACTCAAGATCGCTCAGGAACTGGTAAGCCAAGTGATCCACGTAAGGGGCGCCATCAGCGATTATTGTCAGGTCGACTCCTCAAGCGATTGGAGTGAAACGGGCTTCGACCTCATCGTGCAGCCGATTTGCCAGGGCGATGCGGTCATCGCCGGCCGGGACGGGCTCGTCGCCGAAGGTGACGATGACTTCGTGCCAGGGCAGGGCCAGGACGCCGAGGAAGTGCCAGAGGAAAGAGCGGGGCGGTCCCCACATCTCGATCTCTCGCTGGGGGATCTTTCCGTCCGGGCCGAGCAGGAGCGGGTTGGGGCCGAAGGTGAGGGCCTCGACGGCCGGGGCGTATCCCTCGGGCGTGCGATAGGTGACGGCCATGTAGTCGACGGGCTTGGCGGTCCGGATGGCCGACCGCAGCAGTCCCCCGCGGAACATCCGGACGCCGGTGCCTCTGGGGATCGTGGTCTCGGGCGTCTCGGGGGCGAGGACGATGCTCCTACCGGCGTGGATGGCCTCGACGATGAGGTCGTTGACGCGGGCGGTGTCCTCCTTGACGCGACGGACGAAGATCGGGTTGAACCCCCGCATCAATCCGCCGACGAGGGGCAGCTCGGCGACGGGCGCCTCGACGATTCCGACGGCGTCGACGAGGTCGTAGACGACGAAGAAGTCGATCCACGACATGTGGTTCAGGACGAGGAAGAACGGGTGCTTCGGCGGGGCGCCGTGGGCGACGGTAATGCGATTGCCCATGAGGCGGCGGACGCCCTGCATCCAGGCGCGCGAGATCCTCTTGCGGGCTGGGGCGAGTCGGTCGCGAGCGAACCACGCGAGCGGGGTGACCAGGAGGGCGACCAATCGACAGAGGGCGGTCCATACGAGGAGAGTGACGAACCGGACCGTTGCGCGGAGCGGCGCGAGGGGGTGGAGGCGTCTTGGGGCGGCGGTCTTGTCGGGGGCGTGGTTCGGCATAGTCATCCAGATTCCGACAGGCGGTTCGTGGTTCCGGTTGCGGGGCACGCGCGGGCATTCTGCCCATGAACGGTCACGGGCGAGACGCCCGTGCTAGGGTGGCGCGGATTGACGCACCGTCATTCGTGCATCTTCGGTCAGACCGTTTCGTGTACCGCAGGCAGTCTTGCCTGGTTGCCGGGCAGGCTGGAAGCCTGCGTTACAGGGACAGGTCCGCGGCCTGCGTTTGCGACGGCACGAGGCTCACGGACCGAATTCGTGTCCCCCACCGCTGAAGCGATGGGGCACCCACCCGGTCGGACCCGCCTGGGAACAGGCGGGCTCGGTTCGGCAGGAGCCTCGCCCTCCCTCCTCGGTGCGTCCAATGACTCGCGACGGAGCGCTGGTCGGCCCTGGTGAGCTGCTTGGTGGTTCCCGGTCGCTCGGGACGGAAGATGTAGTCCGGCCAGAGCGGGCAGTTCAGGTCGATCCACGTCTTGATTCTCAGGACCTCATCGGGGGACAGTCTAACGTCGTGGTGGCCGGCGTCCAGCACCTTCCAGAGGCGGCTCTTGACGCTTCCCAGCGACAGCGGGGGATACTTCTCGCACCCGCCGGAGTTCCAGCCGCAATCGGCGAAGTGGACGAGGCCTCGTTGGATGAGGGTCTTGTAGGAGATTGGGATTCGATCCTTGTCGAGCGTGCCTCGGAGGTCGAGCTTCATCTTGTGATTGCCGTCGTGACATCGGACGCACTTGGCGTCGAGGACGGGCTGGACGATCCGCTCGTAGGAAAACGGCCGGCCCTCCCACGAGGCCATGAGCGGTTGCCGGGCGTCGGCGTTCATGGCGAGGGCTCGGCGATGGGCCTGGGGCGCCTGATGTCGCGGCTCGTGGCAGCCGATGCAGCTCCGGGTCTCGCCGGGCTGGACCTGCAGGACGCTCCGCATTCGTTGGAGCTCGTTGTAGTTCTCGTCCAGGGCCTGGAAGTAGAGCGTCTTGCCGGCCGGGACGACGAATCGCGCCGAGCCGTCGGCCTCGACGGGAACGAGCCCGTGCGAAGCCTTGGCCACGTACGTGGGCCATCCTGAGGGGCCCGTGACCAGGTCGATGGGCGAGGCGTAGAACTTCAGGAAGTCGGGGTGGTCCTTGCGGTATTCGCCGTTGGGGAGGCGCTCGAGGTCGGATCGCACCTCTTCGGCGACGCGGATGTACTTGACCTGGCCGGGGGCGATGGGGGGCGATATGCCCTGATAGACGTCCAGCAGGACGATCTCACCGAACTCCTGCTCGGGCTTGGTCGACTGGGCCAGCGTCGGTGGCAGCGGTCGGGGCCGGAAGGGCGTCGGACACATGCTCGAGATATCCGCGTCGAAGTGGAGGACCTCCCGGTTGCCGAAGCGATCGATGACAAAGATGCCGAAGCGCATTTGCGGCGCGTGGGAGCAGATGACGTAGTCGCGGGCCACGGGGACGGGATCGCGGAAGCACTCCTGCATCGGCCACATGCCGGGCCAAGGGACCTCGGGGGTGATGCTGTGGATGGCCTTCTGGTTGAATCGGCCCTGGTCGATGTCGACGAGTGTGATCGGCCCGTTGAGATCGCCGAAGTGTGAGATGAGCGTGCAGCAGATCTCGTTCGTTCCGGGCACCTGTCGCCCGTTGGCGTAGCCGTTGGGCTGGATGATGGTGTTGCCGAAGACGAGCTCGGCCTTCGAGCCGTCGGGTCGGATGGCCCAGAGGGTGTGGCCGAAGTCGGCGCCCTTGTCGATGTACTCCGATCGGGTCCAGATGATCCGCCCGTCGTCCATGACCGAGGGGGCCCACTCGCTGAGATTGGAGAACGAGAGTGGGACGATGTCGCTGCCGTCGGGCTTCATCTTGAACAGGACGGAGACCTGCGGACGCCAGCAGAGATACCGTGCTTTGCACCGCGAGCTGATGAAGGCGATATCGCCATCGGGCAGCGGGCAGGGCCAGTAATCATGGAACGGCCCGTCAGTGAGCTTCTCGACGCCGCTGCCGTCTGGGTTCATCCGCAGGATGTGGAAGTAGCCGTCGATGGACGGGCGGTAGCCGAAGTAGACCTTGGCGCAGTCGAACGTGGCCATCGGGTTCCGGGCGATGCCGCCGCCAGCCTCGAAGAGGCGCGAGACGGTTGCCCGGCCGGGCTCGAAGCGTCCGTCGCGTCGGGGGATTTCGAGCATGCAGACGGCGCCGCCGGGGCGATACGGCGAATCGAGCAGGACGCTGTAGTTGTGCGAGGGGCGGAAGGCGTGACGCTTGACGAGGAGGATCTTCTCGATCGGTTCCAGGTCGGGCTCGCGCATGAAGAGGCGTCGCTTGGCCAGGCGTGCCTGGAAGAAGGTGTCGCGCTCGGCTTGGCGGTCGGGCTTGGCGGCCGTTAGCAGCCGCTCCTGGGTGGCCTTGAAGCGGGCCAGCTCGCTCCGCTCGACGGCGACGTCCAGGCCCTTGGCGGCGAAGCGGTCGATCATCTCCTGCATCAGCGTCAGAGTCCGCTCGAGCGGATCGTATCGGAACAGTTGGAGCTGATACGGGGGGTTGTCGCCTTGTCGAATCTCGAGGGCGTACTCGGAGCCGATCGCGCCGCGCTTGGCTGGGATCTCGATCACTCTCGACTCGCCGACGGCCAGGCTGATCTGCTGCTCGATGCCGGGGGCGTTGCCTTGCAGGGAAACGCTCTCGGCGCCGGACGGGACGGAGAGGCGGACGCGGAACGTCCGATCGCGACACGGCGTCTGCTCGGCGATGGCCAGCGGGGCGAAGGCGAAGTTGACGGGGCGGCCGAGGGCGTTGGTGTGCTTGCCGCCCATTCCGAGCCCGACGCGAATGCCTTCGTCGCGGCAGCCGGGGAAGAGGTCGAGCGGCAGGCGGAACTCGAAGCGGGTGAGGGACTGGTCGCAAGCGGCATCGAGGGGCGTGCTCTTGAGCAGCTTGCCGTCGGGCTTGTAGCGGTTAAAGGTGAGGCCGTCCTTGGTCCAGACGACGACGCCACCGCCGCGCCAGTCGGCGGTCGAGACGACGGCGATGTGCCGACTCAGCAAGCGATCGGCGTGGACGGCCAGGAAGAGGCTGTCGTCTCGCCAGCCGGCGAAGACCTCGTGCTCGACGAGCTGGCCGGCGTCGAAGTCCTCGGGTCGGGCGACTCGGGCCACGCCGCGAGAGGCGGAGGCCCAGCAGGCGTCATCGAACTTGCCGTCCATTTTGGGCGTCGAGGGCAGCGGCGGGAGGGAGACGCGGTCGTCACCGACGTGACGGGGATAGACGGTGACGCGGCCGTTGTAGGGCACGAGCCTCGGGCTGAGATCGGCCCGGCCGTAGGTCTTCACCCAGGCGTGCTCCTCGCCGATGAAGGCGTAGCGGAGCTGTTCGGCCTCGTCAACGTTGGCTTTGGTGACGACGGTCGGGCGGACAGCGCCGATCTTGTCGGCGGGGATGGGTTCCTTCTGGCCGTAGACTTCGATTTCGTCGATGCGGACCTGGTTGCTGCTGGAGGCGTCGATGCAGACTCGGACCCAGCGGGCCTGGACGGGCTCGAACTTCAGCTCGGTCCGGCGGTGGGCGGGCTGACCGCCCGTTTGCTTGTAGACGGTCTTCCAGGTCGGGGCGTCGGAGCCGGCGCTGTACTGCACGGCGGCTCGGATGGAGAAGACCGAGGCGGCCCGATCGGCGTGACTTCCGGAGCTGTCACTGCCGAGGGCGACCTTGTAGACCCAGTAGACGGCGCCCAGGTCGATCTCGGCCCAGGAGGGGTCGGCTTGGCTGATCCAACTGTGCTCGTTTCCGAGCAGGCCGTCGTTGAGGTGGGCGATCTTGTGGATCGGGTAGCCTGGCAGCGCGGACGAGGCGGCGGGTTTGGCCTGGGGATTGAGCGCGAGGTTCTCGAAACCGGCATCGTCCTTGCGGGGGGCCTGGATGTCTTCGGCGGGTTGGGGCGCGTCGTTGGCGCCCGGTGGGGGCGGCGGCGCGGGGATGGAGGGAGTCCTTCCGCCGGCGTGTTGGGCCCTCAGGGCGACCGGGGCAATCTGTGTGCTGATTCGCTTGACGGTCTGCCAGGCGTTGCCGTCGGTCGAGAGGCGGACCTCGAACTTCGTCGGGACGCGATCGCCGAAGAAGCGGTCGCGATCGCGCGAGAGGACGACGCGTGAGACGTTGGCGACTTTGGGCAGCTCGATCTGGGCCCAGACTTCGCCCTGGCCGCCGGCGATCCAGCTATGGCTGTTGCCGTATTGGCCGTCGTTGAGGTGTTTGATCTGGTGGATGGCGTGGCCGGGCAGGCAGCAGGAGGCGGAGGCCTTGCCGCCGGACTTGGCCGAGGCCAGGTTCCGCTTGGCGTCGTCGCCGTAGATCTCGAGCTCGTCGATACAGGCCGCATTGGAGTTGGTGGCCTGGATGACGAGTCGGACGAACTTGGCGGGCTGGGCGGGGAACGAGACGGCGTAAGGCTTGTCCGGGCGGATCGGGGGATCCTCGGCTAACGCCGGCCGGGACCAGAGCATCAGCACGACCGCGAGCGGGGCGGCGAGCTTGCCGACGTGGATTAGCGAGTTCATCGTGACCTCCTGTGGCGATCCGAACGGCGGCTCGCCGTTCATCCTACCGACTCCTTGGCTATCGATTCCAGTGGCGGCCCGGGGGCCGCCTGGGCTCCTTACGAGACCTCCGGACGCCGGAGGGTTTTGTCGCCGGCGTCGCGGATGTGCTCTTGCATGACGGACCGCGCGAGGGGGGCGTCGCCGGCCTCGACGGCCTCGAGGATGCGTTCGTGATAGTGCAGCGAGGTCTGGCGATCTTCGAGGTTGTCGGGGTACATGTGCAGGACCTCGCCGAGCAGATCGGCGATCGTGGCCATGACGGCCTCGAAGATGGGGTTTCTGGTGCTTGTGGCCAGCTCCTGATGGAAGGCCATGTCGTTTTCGGTGAATGCGGGGACGTCGTTCAGGTGCTGTCGCATGCCTTGCAGGTGCGTTCTGAGGGTTTCGAGGTTCTCGTCGGTCCGATTCAGGGCGGCGAGCTCTGCGGCGGAGGCCTCGAGGTGGTATCTGGCCTCGACGATGTGGCTGATGTTGATGTCGGCGTGGGTTCGCAGGAGCGGGCTGAGCATGCCGAAGAGAGAGGCGATGTCGATGGGGTTGAGGAAGATACCCTTGCCGTGCCTGGCCTCGAGGATGCCGAGGCCCTTGAGCATGCAGATGGCCTCGCGGAGGGGCAGTCGGCTGACGCCGGCCATGGCCATGAGCTCACGCTCCGAGGGGAGTCGGTCGCCGGGCTTGAGGCGGTTGGCGGCGATGTAGCGGATGAGCTCTTGTGCGATGCGCTCGACGAGGGTTTCGGTCTTTTCGACGTTTAGCGTGAGTACGGAACTGAGTACGGAGCTCATGGGGGCACCTGATATGCTCATATGACCAGTTGACCTTATTGTAGCTGGTGGGGGTTGGGAGTCAATGGGGGGAACGGGGGACTGGTTGGGGGCGGGGCTGGGCCATGGGAGGTGGGCGGTCTGGCGTGCGGGCGACGGGTTCGGGGAGCCGTGGACCTGAGCTAGTATTCTACTGCCGTTTCTCGGCTGCTCCTTTGTCTGGTGCCGGTCGTGACGTGGTGGGAATGCTGGCGAAGGCGATCCCGAGAGACGGACGCCCCCGGATCACGGATACGCTGTAGCATGCTGCGGGGAATCCGCATTGAACCACGCGGGCGAGCACGTTGCGTATGTGTGCATCCCTCATCTCGAGTGAGATTCGTCGGTCGATCCACGAGGCATTTCCTATCCACATGCCCAACCTCATGCCGCGGGATTGGAGTCCCAGGGGATCGTCGTCCGAGCGAATGAGGAGCTCTCCCAGCGATCTGTTGACGAGCTTCAGCTCTTTGAAGGTCCAATTGAGGCATGGGCCTTGCCTTGGGAATACGTGGACCATGTTGATGGCGTCGTCGAACGACCACGTATAGCGCGGATCCGCCTTGACGAGGGCGGCGAGAGCGCCTTCCAGCGTGGCGTTCGTCAGGTCGACCGAGAACGTTTTCTCTCGATAGGGGAAGACGCGACCGGGGCCCGGGCAGAAGTCCTTTTTCTCGACACCAACGCTCTCGAACGAGACAAGGACGCCTTTCTTGCGCAGGGCATTGACGCCATCGAACATCGAACCGTCCAGGAGATGCAAGTCTCCGATCGGCTCGAGGAGTCTGGGTGGCACGCGGGATGTCGTGGCCTCCGAGCGGGCGCCGGATTCCCTGGCAGGCGGCGCACTCCCACCTGTCGAAACAATCGCCATGAGCAGGCTGCCGACTAAGACGCCTAAGTTCATTGTGACTTCCTCCTTCGGTCCGCTGGCTAGGGTTGGTTGGGTTCTGGCCCCGTGTAGGGTTGCGCGAACTCCAAGCCTCTGCTGCTCGTTACGACGATATATGCCCCTGGGTTCTGCGGATCTTCGGCGAGCTCAAGCCTGATAGGTCGGGTCAGTGGATGACACCTGGTTAGCGAGGCCGCCTTACTGTGGGGCGGGGCTGGGCCATGGGAGGTACGCGGTTCTGGCGTGCGGGCGACGGGTTCGGGGAGCCGTGGACCTGAGCTTGCGTTCTACTGCCGTTTCTCGGCTTGCCCTTCACCTGCTGTCTTTCGCGACGTGGCAGGAGAGCTGGCATAAGCGATGCCGAGAGATGGTCCTCGTGGCGACACGAGCACGATGTAGCATGCCATGGGTGACATGCATTGAACCACGCGCCCGAGCACATTCCGTATCTGTGCATCGCTCATCTCGAACGAGACTCGTCGTTCGAACCGCGCAAGGTTCCCTTTCAAGAGCACCAACGCCATACCGCGGGATTGCAGTCCCAGGGGGTCGTCGTCCGAGCGAATGAGAAGCTCTCGCAGCGGTCTGTTGACGATCTTCAGCTCCTTGAAGCTCCAATTGAGACGCGACCCTTGCTTTGGGAATACGTGGACCATGTTGGTGGAGTCATCGAACGACCATGTATATCGTGGATCCGCCTGGACGAGGGCGGCGAGGGCGTCTTCCAGCGTAGCGTTCGTCAGGTCGACCGAGAACGTCTTGTGTCGGTAGGGGTAGACGCGGCCTGGGCCCGGGCAGAAGTCCTTCTTCTCGACAGCGACACTCTCCAGCGACACAAGAATGCCCTTCTTGCGCAGCGCGTCAACGCCGTCGAGCATCGAGCCGTCCACGAGACGTAAGTCGCCGATCGGCGCGAGGAGTCTCGGGGATACGTGGCACGTCGTGGTGTCGGGGTGGCCCCCGTCTTCCGTGGCAGGCGGCGCGCTCTCGCCAATTGGAGCAATCGCTATGAACAGGCTGCCAGCTAGGACGCCCAGGTTCATTGTGACTTCCTCCTTCGGTCCGTTCCCTAAGGTTGGTTGGGCTCTGGCCCAGTATAGGGTTCCGTGAACTCCAAGCCTCTGCTGCTCGTTACGACGATGTATGCCCCTGGGTTCTGCGGATCTTCCATGAGCTTGGTTGACAGCGGGATGTCTGACACGATCTCCCTCCAAGCGTTGCACAGCGGACACTTCCAGTACAAGTCCTGCGTGGAAGTAGACATAGCCGGCAGGCTGTCCGGCAGGAAGTCGTTGACGTCGACTTCGCTACGCTGGATGATGATGTGATCTGGGAGGAGCAGTTGCCAGTTCACCCCGAGAGGCCAAACGTACTGACCGGGCGATGGAACTCCTGGGTATGGAATATCGAAATCCAGGCGAGTAATCGCCACGGTCTCACTGATCTGCTCTCCCTGTATGTCGCCGCCAGTGCTCGTGAAGAAGTGCGTATACAACGCCCCATAGTAGACGTCTCGGCAGTATTGTCCCTCCAGTGGGAGCTGTTGGCAGTCCGTGAATACGATCTCCACGGGTCGCGCCTTGATTAGCAGATTGGCTTCACCGTACCCCGAGCTCGGCCAGAGGGCGGGGGCCGCCCGGACGGTCACGGTGCCGCTGTCATTGGAGCCGGGGGTGAGCACGCCCGTTGCGGAATCGATTGTCGCGCCCTTGTGGTCGCCCTGAATGGAGTACACGATCTCATAGCCCGAGGGAACGATCGTTGCCTGGCAGGTCGTCTCATGGTTGACAACGTGGTTGGGGTCGGCGCAGCCCGGGCCGAGAACGTAGGTTGGCGACCGGGAGAAGCCGCTCACCGTTGCCAGCAGGATGTCAACGGTCGCGCCGGCAGCACTATCGCCGACCGTCGCCCGCACGAGATTCCTCCCGAAATTATAACGTTTCAGGATCCGTGTTGTTGCGTCATTCGCGTCGGGGAGTAGAGTTCCCTCCCAATGGAGCAGATTCCAGGCCTCGTGATCCGGGCAGCTTGGATTGAGCGTGGCCACGATTTCGACCTGCCCCTCGTCCGCATGGCCGATGTAGTACGTGTCGATCTCGTTGGGGTCCGGATGCGAAGGCGCGCCAACCACGGCCAAGGGCGGGTCGACCTGAACGACCTTCGTGGTTACCGAGATGCCGCCGCAGTCGATGGCGCCTGCGTCCAATCCGCCGGGGGGATCGACGCCGTCTCGGTCGACGCCTGCCTTGATCGTGTACGTGCTCGGTCGGCCGTTCGGGTCATCCGGGGTGAAGAGGAAGGCGCCGATTGGACCTGATCCCGTGTTGGGGTCCATGCGGATGAAGGCGCTGTACGCGCCCTCATATCCGGCGACGACATAGTGGGCGGCCCCGGGCGGAGCGAAGTACACGTTGGCGAACACCAGCCCGCCATCCAGAAGACCCAGGTATTTCCTTTCGGGCACGTATAGGTCATTGGCGTCGGGCGGGTTCTGTCGCCAGAACGTGTCGGGCTCGGCGCTGTCCGACACCTTCAGGGAGCTGATCCTGACGACGAACACGACCGCGCTGGCGTGCGTCGTTCCGACGGTGGCGGTCACGGGCGTCCTGCCGGCCGCATTCAGCGGGACGTATCGCTTTGTCCAGGGGTCGTTCGGGTCTCGCGGTGGGATGTTCCACTGCAGCACGGTGCGGGCCTGCTCGTCCGTCAGGCTCGAGGTCAGGTTGGCGGTGATCTCAACGAAGGCCTCGTCGTCGTCCTCCCAGCACGCGACGTAGTGATTCGGGTCCCAGGTCGACTTCGTGGCGTTGGAGACGCTCAGCGGCGTGTTGGCGTCGAGGGCGACGACCTTGACGGTGCCGGTGCCGGTGCTGCTGCCGCAGGTGGCCGTGATCGTGCCCTCCGTCGGGGTCGCGCTGGTCACGCGGATCCACCCCCAGTCGGAGGAGACCGTCGTCACCCCGTCGGCGCTCATCGTCACCATGCACGGATCGTCCCAGGCGACGTTCGGCTCGGTCACCGCCTGAGCGTAGCCTTGTGAACCCACGGCGATGACCAGGGGGTCCGGCGTGACGTCCTTGGCCTCGACGACGACGATGCTGGTGTACGCCGATGTGCCCGTCTTGCAGTTCGGGTAGGCGTACCAGCATCTGAACCAGCCATAGCCGCCGGTGCCTCCCGCCTGAAACGTGGAGGTTCGCCCGGAAGTGGAAGAGGGGGTGCCGAGATGCGCCGACCACGAGTAAGTTCCTTTCCCGTCGGTGCCGTTCGGGTCACCGATGGCTTTCCACACGCCCGAACTCTCCCCGGCCCTGATCTCTGCGGGAGGCCACTCGTCGTTGGGCTCGAAGTTCCAGTACGCGTTGG